>JAZKAT010000013.1:10626-36749 GCA_040389045.1 Pseudomonadota bacterium
CTTGTTGTTCTTGATGAGGATGGTTGAAAAGACAACTTTTGTTAAGCATTACAGCTTGCTCATCAATATTTCTGGCACAGATATCCTTTTGGGTATCCTCATTGAGGTAAACAAAAGGTTCAGTAGCCAACATCATGGCTAAGCCAATAACTGGCGCCACCAGCATTGAGCCCATCGCCATTATACCTATAGTTACTAACATTATGCTTGCAAGTAAAATGGCGGCTAAGGCCTGCTGGGTGCGATTTCTAAAGAAGAAAGAACCTTCCGTGACGTTACGCATTTTATGAACGCTTTCCATTAAAGCATTGCTGGTTTCAACATCGAAAGGCTGTCTGGCGACGAGGGTGGCTTGTGAAACGGTTTTCCTTAACGCGGCAATTTTGTCTATTTTAGTTGAATGAAAATCACCTGCAAGTGGCATATTATTAATTTCAAAAGTTAATTGCGCGCTGTCATGTAATATTTGATGCAAGGGCGCATAAGATGCGTGACTTACTTGAGGTAACCTGGCTTCTAAGTCATTTAAAGCAGTAAGTAAAAGCGCAAATTCGTAGTGATATTGATAATGTCCGGCAATTAATCCATGGTGATGTGCCTGGCGAAGATAAGTTAAATAACTTTGCGGTGCTGGCATTACTTGATGACTTAATGACATGGCGTGTTCCTCGTGTTGGTTTCAGTTATGAGTAATGCTATCAGGTTGAAATTAAGTGGACGTTAAGATGAAATTAAGCGGGGATTAAGTCGAAATTAAGAGAGCTTAAGGGTTGTTAAATTTTTGCACAGCATGGTGTAATAGCTGATGTCCCTATAAAAGTGTGAGATATCTGCCGTAGTTAACATCCGGTTCAATTTGGTACAGTAGGATTTTACTGAATATGCTCCTAAGCAAAAAAGGGCATGGCTTATGGAACCTAAAAAAGAATTGATCAATACGCAACTTACTTTAGCTATTAATGATCTCATTGAGAATATCCAGGATACTTTCAAAAAATTAATCCGGCATGAAGTCGATCATCTGCATTTAGCAATTAATAATTTGCTGGAAGCATGGCTGGAGTTTACGCGTAGAGTATTATTGAATCCTGACCGGATGGCGCATGCGCAATTGGTTTATTGGCAGGATTATTTATTGTTATGCAAGGATTTACAGCAACGGCTGGTGGATGCTTCCGCGACTAAGTCACCGCTTAATGCGCAAAAACAAAAAGTCTTATTGGCTTTTATTGATAAGTATTCTTTTTTAGTTGCTCAGCATGTGCATGTGGTTATCAAAAATATTTTTACCACTGTGGATGGTGAAGATACCCGAAAAATCGAATTTTTTACCCGTCAGTTTACCGAGAGTTTTGCCGCGCAATCAAAATATCAGAAAGTGTTGGGGAATTTGGCATAGTTAAATCTGATGAGCATCCATGAGCATTCTTCACCTCTCCCGCAAGGAGAGAGGTGAAAAGAATGGGTTAAAACACCGGATGGACGATTCGGCGGGTAGTGTTAGTTGTTGCCAAAGGCTCATCTTTCTTTTCAACAACCACTTTCGGTTTGTTAAAAATAGTCGGTGTTAATTGTTTAGCTTGTTGATAAATAGTTTTGGAATTGTCTTGCGCACCTGGGTTAGCAGGGACAATGGCATACTTTAATAAACTACCGCCCAACAAACCAAATAATGAAGTGCCAACCCCTGTAGCGCCAGACAAGCCAATCAAGGTAAGCGGTAACATGACCGGCGCAAAGTGCACCAGTAGCAACACGCTGGCCGCCAGTGCGGCTATGGTTAACACGGCAGTGACTGCGCCTAAGATACCAGCGATCAAGCGGTTTTCTTTGCGATACAAATACGATCCTTCAATAGTATTACGCATTTTCTCGGCGGCTTTCATCAAGTCAACTTTCGCTGTTTCATTAGGGTGGTTAGTGAAAAGCATGGTAGCGGCGATAGTTTCATGCAGGGCGATAATTTTTGTTTTTTTGTTGGCAGTTAAACTAAGCGGTAGTCCTAATTCAAAGGTTAACAAAATAGCCTGGTTTCGCATTTCAAGCAGCGGAGCATAATACGGTGAAGCTGGATTTTTATCTAAATAAGTTTTTAAGCTATTTAAACTTTTGAGTAACAGGGTAAATTCAGCCGAATAATTCGCGTTGATAACTTCGTAATATACAGGCGCTTTCAAGTCGGCTAATAAGACGGCGGGATACTCAATTTCGTTGATTAGTTTTTCCAAATCTTGCAAATAACCATTATAACCACGGATAACTCTGCTTGCCTTCTTGTCTAAAATGGCTTCTTCATCTGCTGATAAACGAGGTACAAGCCCTAATTGGCGTGCAGCTACGTTTTGCGGTGGATATACTGTTTTAAAGCTCAATAATTCAGCCATCAAGTCAGGCGCTTTGACAGTTTTGTTCAGGGCTTCACAAGCTAAAGTTAAAGCTTCCATGTTAATAGCTTCGCCTACTGGAGTTTGGGTAACCTTGTTGACTTCCACGAGACTGTTTTTAAGCGAGCGCAATTTTTCCTGACGATTTTTAACATTTAAATCAGCTAGTTCTTTGGCTAATGCTAGGGATTTAAGAATAATAGAATTTAGCGTAGATTCTATAAGTTTGTTCGCCGCATTCCCTTTTCTCTTGATAATTGTTTCACTTAATGCGCTTAACTCTAGCAGCACGCCGACTAAATCGAGGGTGACGGGACTAATTTCCAGTGGGAATTCATTAATTAGCTTAGCGTAAGCATCATAATTGTTAGGAATTTCTAAACGCTTTAATTTTTTTAAAGCTTTATAACCTTCAGCACACTGAAGAATGGTAGGATTTTTTTCTTCTTTTTCTTCATTATGGTCTTCGGCAACTGACTTCAATTTTTGTGATGAGAATGACATTTGAACCTTCCTTAAAGATTTTGGTTGATGAGGTCTGGCTTGATGAAACTGTGACTGTGCTGGTTGATCTTTCAAATTAATAACTTGTTGATAAATATCTTTTGAATGATCTTGTTGTTTTGGTGATTCAGGAACCAAACTATTTACTAGTCCGCCAATACCAAAAGCTGTGCTGATGGCTAAGCCCACATAGGAAGCGACAATTGTGGCGGTTACCACAGCGCCGACTGGCGGCATGGCGCATAATAAAATAAAAATGCTGACTTGCGCGGCAATGCTAACCGCAGTGGTAATGGCGCCAAGTATTCCGCATAACAGGCGGTTTTCTTTTCTGGTTAAATAGATGCCTTCAATTTTGCGGCGCATTACTAAGCTGGTTTCAACTAATTTTTTATAATGATCAGAATTACCAAAATCATTAACGAGAGTAATCATGTCTTTTACTGTATTGGTAATGGCGACCAGTTTTTCTTTGCGAGTCGCATAAAATTTCAAGTCTTGTTTGGCGCTGCCAATTTCTAATGCTAACTCCAGGCTGTCAAGCAATGTTGACTGTAGCGCATGATAGACAATTGTTTCTGGAGCCTGTTTACTTGAATAATTTTTCAAGCGCTTCAATTCTTCAAGTAATAAGCAGAACTCTGGCAAATTGCCACTTGCTTTAATGGCTTCAAAACTTGCCGTTGAAAATAATAATTCTTCCAGTTTAGAATCCGCGTTTTTATCATCTTTAAAGTTACTGATTAACGCCAGATAGTTATTATATTCGTTGCTTAGCGCAAGCTGCTGCTCTGTTAAAGCTTCTTCTTCACTGGCTGACAGAACAGGAGCGGCGACCGGACTCTTCTTGTAGTTAGTTGTCCTAGGTGTTGCTATTACTGTTAATTCTCTTACTGCTGTCTTTAACTGAGAAATGTCCATAATAGCAGCCATGTTCTGGGCTGCAGTATTCGCTTCGCCGGGTTTTCGGTTATGGAGTGGGTTTTTAGCCACGATAGTGACTTGGAAAATGACTGTTGTTAGCGCGGCTATTTTTTCTTTCCGGTTTTGCACATTAAAATGAGTTAATCCCCGGGCTAGCAACAGTCCATGAGACATGATTTGACTGAGCACAGGATATAAAAGATAGTTTTTATCTAATGGAATTTCGTTACTTAACTCACTAAGCGCGATCAGTAAACCAGCCACATCATCGGTAACCGGGGTGATGGTCAGGGGGAAGTTATCGATTAATTCAGGGGTAGCAGGGCAGTCAAATTTTTGATAAATCTTTAATTTACGCAATGCTGCAAAGCCCGAAGCAAGGGGAGTATTTGGCTGGCTTGGATCCTGATGTTGCGAAAGCATATGTAACCCCTTGATTTATATTGTTAACTGGTTTGGCATCAAACCAGATTCGTCGAAAGTATTGTTAAAATTTTACTGCTTTTAGATTAAGGGAGAATTAAGATTGGACAGTTGCGTTAAATTATAATGTTTGCCAAAATAGCCGCTTATTTTTAAGCACTTATCCCTATGCAAACCGCAGACTTTCATTACGATCTTCCGGCAGAATTAATCGCACGTTATCCGTTAGCCAAGCGCAGCGCCAGTCGTTTATTGTGTCTGGACGGTACTACCGGCGCGATTTTACATAAGCAATTTGATTATCTGGCAGATTTCTTAAATCCACATGATTTGCTGGTGGTGAATAATTCTAAAGTTATTCCCGCCCGGTTATGGGGGATAAAAACCACCGGTGGACAGGTAGAAATGTTAGTGGACCGCATTCTCGATGCGCATCGTATCGTTGCGCAGGTGCGGGCGAGTAAAACACCGCGAGCGGGCAGTTATATATTGTTTGGAGAAGTCCCATTTGAAATTTTGGGACGTCAGCAGGAATTATTTGAATTACGTTGTCATGATGCACGGCCAGTACTTGAGGTCATTGAAGCCATTGGGCAAATCCCCTTGCCACCGTATTTTCAACGCGCGCCGGAAGCCAGTGATAGAGAACGTTATCAAACTATTTATGCAGAACATAAGGGTTCGGTTGCAGCGCCCACGGCGGGTTTGCATTTTGATGAAGAAATCTTTGCGCGTCTCACGGCAAAAGGTGTGACTATCGCCAATGTTACATTACATGTAGGCGCCGGAACATTTGCGCCGGTGCGTGTTGCCAATATCGCTGAACATCGTATGCATGCGGAAGCGGTGACGGTGACTGCTGAGTTATGTGAATTGGTGAGGCTTACTAAAGCGCGTGGCGGTCGCATAGTTGCAGTGGGTAGCACTGCCACGCGTTCACTGGAAACCGCCAGCCGTGATGGTGTGATCAAACCATTTTGTGGTGAAACGGATATTTTTATTTATCCGGGGTTCAAATTTAATTGTGTTGATGTGATGGTGACAAATTTTCATTTACCATCGTCGACATTGATTATGTTGGTTGCGGCGTTCGCGGGGTATCAGCAAACCATGCATGCGTATCAGGAAGCAGTGCGGGAAGGATATAGATTTTTTAGTTATGGTGATGCGATGTTAGTGGTTAAGCAAACACCTGATACCAATCCCCACGCGGATTAGCGCGCGGATAAATTTTTGCCGCTGAATTTAATTGAGTCGTGACACCGGAAGCAGATGTAGCCCATGCGGACCCATTCCAATGTTCCACCAGGCCAGCGGCGCCCACTGCCCAAATATCATTTACGCTATAAATAAGACAGTCAAAAAGATTGCCGCCACCCGGATTATGTGTTGCCCAGGAAGTGCCATTATAAATAAGGACTACACCGGTATTACCAACAGCGCAACCCATATCGGCGGTGCCGTTACCATTGCTATCAATCATTTTGATACTGTTTAATGCCGTTCCGGTAGGTGAAGTAAACGTACTCCAGGAAGTTCCATTCCACCGTATGATGACCCCTGCCGCGCCTACCGCCCAGGCTTCACTAGTAGATACCAAAAACACGCCGCTTAACGCTTGCGTGGTAGGGCTAGTGACTTTTGTCCAGGTCGTGCCATTATATTGTAAAATAAAACCGGCCGCGCCAACCGCAAACCCAATGTCTCCCAAGCCATTGCCGGAAGTATCAAGCACTTTAACATCATTGAGTGACTGGTTGGTGGAAGCAAAAGTAGGAACGCTAGGCGAGGTGGCGCTGGTTAATGCTGCCCAGGCAGTACCGTTCCAACGTAAAACTGTTAATCCCGGATTACCAGCGACACAGCCCGTCTGCTTATAAGTGTTACCAACCGCCCACGCTTCTTGAGACGAAACCGCGGACACAGCGTTTAATGTTTGAGTGTTACAAGTTGCGTTTAGTGAGGAATAAGCTGTCCAGGTACCATTTAAGTAATGGACTATATTAAAGGTTGTACCATTAATTGTGCCAACCGCCCAGCCTTCCGCGTTGGATAACATAGTCATGCCCAAGATGGTATTTTTATGAGTGGCATCGGTAACTGAAGAATTGGTCCAGGCTAATTCAGTGGGATTGTTCCAGTGAGTAAAAGTAAAATTATTTCCACTCACCACTCCCGCCGCCCAGCCATCTTGCAATTGCACGGGTTTCTCAATGGTCATGGTAGAACGCGACGCAATTAAATTAGGAATGCCGCCTTGTGATTGTAGCAAGCATTGATATTGACTGGCATAAGCGCCGTTCGCATGAGAACTTGCTAGAGAAAAACCTTTGCCACGCAACGCTCCCGTTAATGAATTGCCTGAGACGCCTAGATAAGTAATGACTTCATAATCAATTTGTATTCTGCCCATAGGCGCAAAACCGGTAGTGCTCGTCAATGGTATCGTAGTAGCGGTGGCGGTGATTGCGCTAGTGAGTTTGCTATTTATCAGATAATGCGCGCCGGTGACTGAGGTCACGGTAAAAGTACCCAGACCTAGTGAACTATTTGTTAAATCAGTGTCGCCACTAATCTGTGCGCAAGTATCACGAGTCAGCGCACCCGTCAGCAGGGGAGTTAAAATATAACGCGAAGCTTTTTCCAATCCGCCTTCGGCGACATACAGCGCCTGGTCAGCCAATAAAAAATTCATGGTCGCGGTGGAACTACCAGTCGCCATGTATACCGCGGCAAGACCAATAAAACTAACTGCGACCATGATAAATACGCAGATAAGTAATAAATAACCGGCTTGATTATTTCTCATGATCCTGCAACTCCAACATTTCTTGGAAATAAAATAACTTGCAAAGGATTGCTGGTATTGTTTTGAGTAACAGTTAAATTAACTTGCACAGCAATAATAGCGCTAGGAGTGTTGGTAGCTGCTAACGCATTATTATAATAAGTAAATGTTAACCCCCCAATTCCATCCGCCAGAATATTTGAATTTTCCAGTAAAGTGGTACCGCTCAAGGTGTAATTTACGCTATTCCCAAAAACATCTACAAAAGATAATTGTGCAGCGGTTGACGTAGTAATATCGGCTGACGAACGGATGTTTCTGATTTCTCGCGCCATGATTTCCATGGCGACTCGCGCCTGCCAATCCGCATCGGTTAAACGCTGTGCCTGAATGTAGGCGTGCAAACCCGCTGATAGTAGTGTGCTGGCGATTACAGCAATGACGCTGACCAGAGCAATTACCACCACTAATTCAATTAAGGTAAAGCCGGTGATTTTGTTTTGAATACGCATATTAATACAATCCAATCAAAGAAGTCAGCGTTGCGCTACCTGCGCCAGCTACCGTCACTGCAATAGTCTGGTAATTGGTATCAGTACTTAAAGTCGTACAAGTAAAATCTACGGCTATGCTAAATCCACTAGGGGCTGTACAAAATGACGGTACCGTGGTTGAGGGGCAAGTTATAAATGAGAAACCAAATTGGGCTTTTTCATCTAGAATTCCTTCCATGCACTGGCGCGCCGTCACTACTGCGATATAAGCATTATGCACATTGGGCACTTGTGACAAATAGGCTCGTAATCCTAATAAAATAGTTGCAGCCAGAATGCTGGTTAGGATGATAAATAACACTAATTCGACTAAGGTAAAACCGGCTTGTTTTATCATTGCACCACCACTCGACCGGTACCAGGCGTCACCGCCACCGTCATGGTAATACCACCTGCGGTCAAGGGAATGGTGGCGGTCGCCGCCAAGGCGGTGCCCGGCGTGGCAGTGTCACTGTAAGGATTACCCAAACCATCAAAGTTAATTAAACTGCTGGGCAGGTTAGTCATAGAGCCAATGGTGACGCCAGTACCCATAGTGAGCGTAGTATTCCCCAGCGCCAGTATAGTCGCCGTGCCGCTGGCATTTAAAATTTGATATTTATTGGGGGTCGTAAAGACTATCCGGTAACGTACACCTTTGGTCATGGCCAGTGATTGGGTATAACGAATATCATCGGCGAGCTGGTTGGCTTGCGCAGCCAGATTAATGGGTGCAGGCTGATAAGTGATTAATACGTTCACACTGAGTATCGCAATGATAGCGATGACAACCACGAGTTCAATGATGCTAAAACCAACAATTTTTTTCATCATCACAGCACATTACATCCATGGATTAGCTTGAGCTCGCTTTAAAAAGGTAAAAAAGCCAGTTTTATGTGCAAAAAATTCGACAAATTCAGCCTAATCCTTTTATTCGCGCTGACTGCCCCATAAAACATACCTATCTTTAGCAATATCCGCAACTGGTAAGACCTTAAAAACCGCGCCAGTACGCGCTAGTTTCATTGCGTGAGCGTAACGAACAGGGTAAATTAGGATACTTTAAAATTGACAGTGGACAGATCCTAACTATGATTAATTCCTTATTAGATTTCTTTATTGAAAGTGCACACGCCGCCGCACCGGCTGGCGCGCCCCCTGCGCAGGGCGGGTTTTCCATGCTGATTATCATGCTGGTTTTTGTGGGTTTTATGTACCTGACAGTTTGGCGTCCCCAGGCGAAACGCAACAAAGAACACAAAGAATTACTCAGCGCGCTGGTAGTAGGCGATGAAGTGGTAACCCTGGGTGGTGTGCTTGGCAAAGTCAGTAAACTGGCTGATAACTTTATTGTTATCTCGGTCGCTGACAAAGTTGATATTACCGTACAAAGGTCCGCGATTAGCAACGTCCTTCCCAAAGGTACTTTCAAGTCAGTTTAATTACACGTCAACGCGACACGGAAAAAGTTTATGCTTTTGAATCGTTATCCCTGGTGGAAAAACCTGCTTGTTGTATTAGTTATTTTGATTGCGTTTATTTACGCGGCGCCGAATTTATTTGGTGAAGATCCCGCGGTACAGGTATCGGGAGTGAATTCAACCATACCCGTGGATAACACGCTGCTGGAAAAAGTCGAGCATGCGTTAAACGATGCCCAGATTGAATATAAAGCGGGTGAAATGGATAACCATAATTTGTTATTCCGTTTTTTAAATACGGATAGTCAATTAAGCGCGCGCGATATTATCCAGCAAACGCTGGGTAATGATTATCTGGTAGCGTTAAACCTGGCGCCGGCGACGCCGTCCTGGCTGAAAGCCTCCGGCGCTGCGCCGATGAAATTGGGTTTGGATTTACGCGGTGGCGTGCATTTCCTGTTGCAAGTGGATGTGGATTCCGTATTGCAGCAGCGCATTGAAGGCGACATGCACAGCATAGGCCAGTTGCTGCGCGAGCAGCATATCCGTTATGCGGGTTTAAACCGCGAAGGCAATAATTCACTGATTATTACTTTCCGGGCGCAAGATGCCATGGATGATGCGTATCATTATTTGATGCAGCGCTTTATTGAATTTTCCTGGACGAAAAGCAATGTAAATGGCGAATTCACTTTAAAAGGCTTGCAAGACCCGGCCGGCTTACAGCGCGCGCGCCAGGATACGCTGGAACAAGCGATGAATACCCTGCGTAATCGCGTCAATGAACTGGGTGTGTCCGAAGCGGTAGTGCAGCAGGAAGGCGCCAGTCGCGTAGCAATTGATTTGCCCGGTATTCAAAATTCAACAGAAGCCAAAAATATTCTCGGCAAAACCGCCACGCTGGAATTCCATATGGTTGATACCGACCATACGGCGGAGAGCGCGGTAGGATCCGTTGCGCCGCCAGATACGCATCTTTATATGGATAACGGTCATCCGGTATTACTTAAAAACGATATTATTCTGCGGGGTTCATCGATTACCAGCGCCAGTTCGGGATTTGGTGAAGATGGGCGCGCTTCAGTGAATGTACGTTTGGGCGGTGGCGGGGAAGGTTTATTTACCAAAGCCACTGCGGAAAATATTGGTAAACCCATGGCTGTGCTTTATGTAGAAGTAAAATCCACGCCAAAAACAGAAAACGGTGTCAAGACCATCAGTTACCAAACTGAGCGTCGCGTCATTAGTGTTGCCACTATCCAGAGCACCTTAGGTAATAGTTTTCAAATTACCGGCTTAAGCAGTCAGGAAGAAGCACGCACCCTGGCGCTATTGTTGCGCGCGGGTGCGTTGCCAGCGCCGGTGACCACTATCGAAGAACGTGAAGTGGGGCCTAGCCTTGGTAAACAAAATATTCATATGGGTGTATTGTCAGTCGTAGTGGGTTTTGTGCTGGTGGTTATTTTCATGGCGCTTTATTACGGCGTGATGGGTTTGATTGCTGACGCGGCACTGGCGATGAATTTAGTGTTAATCGTGGCCATCCTGTCTCTGCTAGGCGCGACCCTGACACTGCCGGGTATTGCCGGTATGGTGTTAACCGTCGGTATGGCGGTAGATGCGAACGTCTTGATATTTGAGCGTATCCGGGAAGAGTTACGTCAGGGTATTGGTGTGCAGGGCAGTATTCATTCAGGTTATGCGCGCGCGTTTGCCACCATTGTTGACGCGAACGTGTCCACGTTGATTGTGGCGATTGTGTTATTCAGTCTGGGTTCCGGCGCGGTCAAAGGCTTTGCTGTGACGTTGACGATTGGTTTGCTCACTTCCATGTTTACCGCAATTACGGGTACCCGCGCGATTGTTAATGCGTTGTATGGCAACAAGCCGGTCAAGAAAATTTCGATTGGCATATAATTCAAGGGGACATCCTGATGGAATTTTTCAAACACAATACTAAAATTGATTTTATGGCGCAGCGCAAATGGGCGGCGCTGGCTTCACTCATTTTATTTGCCTTATCTAGCCTTTCTTTAATCGTTTATGGTTTGAATTGGGGGTTGGATTTTACCGGCGGCACGCAAATTCAATTACATTTTCCCGTTACCGCGGATGTGGCGCAGGTGCGTGAAAAATTGCAAAACGCGGGTTTCAAAAACGCGGTGGTAATTAGTTATGGCACGTCGCAGGATGTGCTAGTCAGTCTGGTGCCTAAGCATAATGAGGGAACGGTTGCTTCTAGTAATACCCCGGATACGTCACAAGATAATCTGGTCAGTGAAGTTAACAAAGTATTGCCTGATGCCAAAGTACAGCAAGTTGATTATATAGGCCCGCAAGTTGGCCAGGAATTAGCGACCCAGGGAGCGCTGGCCATCGTGATTGCTTTACTGGGCACGATGATTTATATCGCGTTACGCTTTGAATTCCGCTTCGCGGTGGGGTCAACGATGGCGCTGGTACATGACCCGGTGTTGATCTTGGGGATTTTTTCTTTTTTACATATCGAGTTTAATTTAATCACACTCGCGGCGGTGTTGACGGTAATCGGTTATTCGCTGAATGACACTATCGTTATTTTTGACCGGGTGCGAGAAAATTTCCGTAAATTGCGTAAGGCCACACCGGTAGAAGTTATCAATCAGGCGATTAATGAAACCCTGTCGCGTACTATCATGACTTCCGCATTGACCCTCACGGTGTGCCTGGCGTTATTTTTTCTCGGTGGAAGTATGTTACATGGCTTTGCATTGGCTTTAATTATTGGTATTGTCGTAGGAACGTACTCATCAATTTATGTCGCCGGTTCGTTAGCGTTGGCTTTAGGATTGACTCGTCAAGACCTATTGCCGCCAACAAAGGAGGCTCTTGATGAGCGTCCTTAAAATAAAACGCGGAGATAATAATTATGTCAACTACCAGAAAGGTCGATCAACAGCTAATAGATGAAACTATCACTACCGTAAAAACCAGGTTGAAAGCGCAAATAGCTAATTACCCTCGGGCATCCAACTCTGTTACGCATTTAATTAAAAGGCGAAACAGTTTGTCTAGTATTAATCAGGATTTTATGCAGTATGATGCCGACCTGGTTGGTAAAGCCAGTGCTAAAGGTTTTAGGCTCATAACCGGGGCAATACCTGCCAGCGATAATTTTGTTTCCTTCTGTGAAGATATGGTTTTCAACCGTCAATATCCCATCAGTAAAATTATCACTTTTGGAAATATGGCGTATCCAGAGGAAACAACTTCTTATCGCTATGCCTCGGGAGAAGATTTTTATAATGTCAAAATCGTCTATGACGCCAATTCCGCTGAAGATAATTTGATAAGAAACGCAACTTTAACAGTTAACCGTGGGAAGGTGACCAGGGAGATTGAAGTAACTATTTTTGTGCAAAATCCTACAAATTCGTCGGCAATACAAAATGAACGGTTGTGTATTCTTAAAAAGTTATACTTAGAATCATTAGAACAAAATACTTTTATCTTTGGACCTTTATCGGGTCAGTTAATTTTGACATTTGAAATGCTGAGTAATTTTAAAGGGATTTTTCGTTCCACTAATACTGAGCTAATTGCCGATGCTATTAAGTTATTATTGATAGATCTTCGTAAAGACAGGCATGATTTGTCTATCCCAATGGAAGCTATTGAACAGGCTATCAAAGAAGCCAGTTTTTTGAAGCAGGGTTTGGTTGGGGCAGAAATTGAATCGCCAAAATTGACTGTAATCAAGCCGGTTCGAAGTTTGTCAGACGGTGCTACTGCAAGTTATGGAAAGTTTGGTTTCGCTTCAAATGGCATAGCTGGGAAAGATGAGGAATTGGATACTGTTCAGCAGGCGCAAATAAAACTTGGGTTTAAGTAATAAAACAACTTCATGACAACTTTTCCGGAATATGGATCATTCGACGCGCTCGCACTAGCTAATCTAGTGCAGCGCGGTGTTGTCTCACCAGTCGAATTGTTAGACGCGGCGATTGAGCGGGCGGAGCAATGGAACCCGCACATCAATGCCATCATTTATAAAATGTATGATGCAGCGCGGCAGGCAGCCCAGGCCAAAATTCCAAAAGGGCCTTTCAGTGGTGTGCCATTTTTATTGAAAGATTTGCTGGCGGATTACGGGGGTGTGCCACTGTCCTCGGGTAGCCGTTTCACGCAACACTGGGTACCCAAACGTGACAGTGAATTGGTAACCAGCATTAAACAAGCGGGCTTGATCGTTTTTGGTAAAACCAACACGCCGGAGTTTGGTTTAAGTTCAGTGACGGAACCGGTATTGTTTGGTCCTACCCGCAATCCCTGGAATTTAGCGCATTCGCCCGGCGGTTCCAGTGGTGGTTCAGCAGCGGCGGTTGCAGCAGGCATCGTGCCGATGGCGCATGGTAATGATGGCGGTGGTTCGATTCGAATTCCCGCGTCTTATTGCGGGTTATTCGGTTTGAAACCGAGTCGTGGTCGTACCGCGGTAGGTTCAGAAATTTTACGGATGTGGGAAAGCATGGTGGTTGAACATGTGTTAACGCGTTCTGTGCGCGATAGCGCCGCGATGCTGGATGTGTTGTCGGGGCATGGTCTGGAACAATCACCGGCCTTGCCAAAAATGTCGGGAACTTTTTTAAGTTCGTTAAGCAAGCCGCTACGTCCATTACAAATTGCCTTGCTGGATCAACCGTTTTTTCCCGCGCCGGTGGCGCCTGATTATGCGATGAGTGTGCACCAGGCCGGTACGCTGTGCCAACAGTTAGGGCATAGCGTGGAAATAGTGGCGATGAAAATTAATAGTGCCGATGTCGCGCGAGCTTATCTCACGATGATTTCGGGTGAAATTGCCGCAAGTTTGAAACGTTTTGCGGTGGCGATGAAAACCAAATTGAAAAGCCGTGATATAGAACGTCAAACCATGTTAATCAATCATATTGGCCAGCATCTCAGCGCGGCGGAAATCGCCTGGGCGCATGATGTGCTGGAAACGGCATCCTTACACATGGCGCAATTTTTTAGTGATTACGATGTGTTGATGACGCCAACGATGGCGGCGCCAGCGCCATTGATCGGTGAATTGAAACCGGATATCTTCGAGCAGGGTATTTTAGAACTTTTGACTCATGTGCCATTTGCACCGTTGCTGCATAAAGCGTTGGACCATGCGGCGTTAAGAAATTTTGCGTATTATCCATTTACGCCGATTTTTAACGTTAGTGGTCAGCCAGCGATGTCAGTTCCCATGTATTGGGATGCGCAACAATTACCAATTGGCATACAATTCGCCGCGCGTTACGGCGAAGAATTATTGTTATTGCAATTAGCCCAACAAATCGAAGAAGCCCAGCCTTGGTTTGCGAAGCAGCCAGTGTTTGCGGAGTCGTGATTTAAACCTAAAACATTACTTGATCCGCGAAAATAGGCTGGATGACTTTTAGCAGGCCTTTCAGGATTTTTGGATTTCCGGCGATGATATTGCCGGTTTCTAAATAATTTTCGGTGCCGCTGAAATCGGTGACTAAGCCGCCGGCTTCTTTAATCATGAGTACGCCCGCGGCGTAATCCCAGGGTTTCAAGCCTAATTCCCAAAAACCATCAAACCGACCACATGCCACATAAGCAAGGTCCAGAGTGGCGGCGCCGGGGCGGCGTACGTCACCGCAAATGGGTAATAAGGCTGCCAGTGATTTTAGATAGGCTTGTAATAATTCTTCGGTGTGACGGAAGGGGAATCCCGTCGCGAGTAAACATTCGCTCAATTGCGTACGCTTGGCGACGCGTACCCGCCTATCATTAAGGTGAGTGCCTTTGCCGCGTACTGAGGTAAATAATTCCTGACGCATCGGGTCGTAAATCACCCCGTATTCCATGCGTTTTTTGTATCTGACCCCTATGGAAACCGCAAATTGCGGGAAGCCATGGATAAAATTACGGGTGCCATCGATAGGATCAATAATCCAGGTATAGTCATCGCCGCTAGTGGCGCCAGTTTCCTCGGCTAAAATAGCATGGCTAGGGTAAGCTTTATGGATGATATTGATAATTTCGCGTTCAGCGGCTTGATCGATATCCGTGACGTAATCGTGCGGTTGTTTTTCACTGACATTAATCGTATCAAGTCTATCAACAGCTCGAATAATGATGTTTCCTGCCGCCCGCGCGGCGCGCACGGCAATATTAAGAATAGGATCTTTCATGGTGTTTTTATTAGCTTGTAAAAAAGGTCGCTAAGCATAACAAAAATGGCCACCTTATTCAAATTTACAGAGCATAGGGTCATAGTCTTCTGGCGCGCACATAATGGTCTGATCAATGATGGCGGGTTCATTCCAGGTTTCGGTGACGGTATTGGGTTTTGCATAAGTGGCATCGCTGATAAGTTCGAAAGAGGGGGGGAAGAATGATTCATCGGCTTCATAAACGCAAATGACATGTTGGTAAAAAAAGTTCGGATTGTACGAATGGATAGCTTTGGTGAAGTGATATTCCTGGTCTTCAATTTGTGGAGGTAACAATACTTTCCAGCCAACAGGTGGTTTGGCGATATTAATTTGATCCACCGGTGGGCAGGTTGCGGCTTGGGTAGAAAAGCTCACGATTAACGTTATCAATAGCAGGAGCAGGCGATTTTGCATTGTTTTGTCTCTATATTTTAAAAAGCCACACTATAGCATGAGAGTCGTAAATAATCGTAGTCTGGCTATAACAATGGTGTTACGAAACTTCAAACACACAAACCCCAGGATCACGATTTGTCGGTTGGCACACCCAGGTATTGGTAAAAATGGAAGTCTTTATCCAGGGTGGGCTCTTCAGCGGGGACTCGGTGTAATAATCGCTTATCAGCTCATAAAAGGGACAGCTATACGAGGCGCAGGATTCGTAATCGCAAATCACCTGGCCATTATAAGGGTAGGGCACAGGAAAATCAGAACCCTCTTCAGGGGTAGTAAAATCAATGGTACGGTAAGCTTTTTTAAAATGATAATTTAAGTCTTGATCATCTTTGGGCGGTAGCAGTATTTCCCAGCCTAGTGGCGGATCGTTTACGTCAATCTGATCGACTGGCGGGCAAGTCATGGCACGGCAAGATAAGCTGACAGTCAGGGTGATCAATAGTATGATGAGGCGGTTTCGCATAATCACTAATTTCTGACATTAAAAACACATCATATATCATGCCCGAAAATATTCGTATCGTTTTAGTAAACACTTCCCACCCGGGAAATATCGGTTCCGCCGCGCGCGCCATGAAAACCATGGGGTTATCATCGCTTTATCTGGTCGCGCCAGAAAAATTTCCTAATAAACAGGCTGATGCCTTGGCAGTGGGCGCGGCGGATATTTTAGCCAGTGCCACCGTTGTGGCTACGGTGGAAGAAGCCATCGCGGATTGTGAAATGGTGGTGGGTACCAGTACGCGCAACCGAAAAATTCCCTGGCCCATATTGACGCCACGGGAATTCGCGGAAAAAGTGCAGGAACGGCCGGCCAAAACCGCTATCTTGTTTGGGCGTGAAGACTCGGGTTTGACGAATGAAGAGTTACATCTTTGTCACTATCATATCCAAATTCCAGCTAATCCCGCGTTTAGTTCGCTTAATTTAGCCGCCGCGGTGCAGGTTATTGCTTATGAGTTACATGTGAGTGCGACTAAGCCTTGCGAGTCAGAAGAATGGGATTTTGCCTGGGCGACTACTCAGCAAATGGAAGGGTTTTATGAGCATTTGGAGCGGGTGTTGATGGCGATTAATTTTCTTGATCCGACTAATCCGCGGCAGTTGATGACTCGTTTGCGACGTTTGTATCTGCGTGCGCACCCGGATGTGATGGAGTTGAATATTTTGCGGGGGGTGTTGAGTGCGGTGGAGAAGGTGCGGGGGTAATTTATATTTGTCATCCCCGCGCAGGCAGGATCCATTCGTAGCAGGAACCACTATTAATGGATTCCCGCCTGCGCGGGAATGACAGTATCTCAGGCTACTCTTTCAAATTTGCAATCGCATCCAATCCGCGTTGGATGGCTTTGCGTTCGTTTAAGCGGCTTAGCCAGGCGCAGATGCCGGGGACTTGTTCGCTGGTAATGCCATAGCGTTCGTATTCTTTGATCCAGGGGAAAGTGGCAATGTCGGCAATGGAATAGTCGCCGGCAAAAAAATCATTTTCGCTTAACTGTTTTTCGATGATGGAAAAAACCCGCTTGGCTTCATTATTAAAACGTTTCACGGCGTAAGTCACTTCTTCCGGCGCGTGGTACATGAAATGCTTAGTGTTACCCAGCGTAGGGCCGATTTTGGAATTTTCAAACAGTAGCCATTGTAAAACATCAAATTTCGCGGAGCTGTGTTTTGGCATGAATTTACCGCTTTTTTCAGCAAGATACATGAGGATAGCGCCGGCTTCAAAAATCACAAACGGTTTGGCTTCAGGGCCTTCTCTATCTAAGATGACGGGAAAAATATTGTTGGGCGTTTGCTTGAAAAGCTCAAGGTCTATCTGTTCCCCATTATTTTTGTTGATTGGATAAACCGAGTAATTATAGCCAATTTCTTCGAGCATAATTGCAATGGTGTAGGCGCTGGGGGTTGGTGAACCGTATAACTCGATCATGTGCTTTTCCTATATTTGGCAGCGTATTCTTGCCCGCTTAATAATATTAGCTGGGTAATTAAAATCAAGCCTGAAAGTTATATTTTTATAGCGGATTTGGCAAAAAAACCCTTGTTAAGACCAGTAAAATTCGTTATACGATAGGAAGTGCTATACTTTTACAGGTGTGCAGAATAGATGCAAAAGAAAATTGCTGATTTCTTTCACCAGAAAAATTCCGCTGTTAACTTTTTCCTTGTTTTCCTGCTGCTCTGCTGTGTTTACCGCTGTTATTTTTTATTTTCCGTACCTGCCCTGGCGATATTGACGCGGCGCGCAGCGTTTTCCAGTCTGGCGTTAGGGCTGCTGGATGATCTGGCCATGGCTTTTATCCTGGCTGCGCTGATTGCGGGAATTCAATTGCTATTTCAGCGTTTAAGCAGCGTGGCATTGTTTCGCTGGCTAGGTAAAGCGGTTTTATGTTTACTGCTATTGCTGTTCGCGCTGGATTTTTTTGCCAACATTAAAGTTTTTTTTATTTTTTTTACCGGCTGTACTTATAGTTTGTTCCAGAGTTCACTGCAACTTGGCTTCACACCGCCGCATTATATTGAAGTAATGAATTTTACCGATTGGATTTTAGTGCTGTTCCCCGCGGTGGTATTTTTGGCGTTGGAACAATGGGCGAGCTTTAAGACTACAGTTTATTTAAATCGTGGGCTGATGTTATTTATCCTTATTAGTTTTTGCGCGGGCTATTTTGGTTTGCGCCATAATAATTTAATGTATATAAACGAATTTTTTAAAAATCCCATTCATTATGCGGCGGATAATTATTTTAATCCGGCGCGCGAATACTACGCCACCCGCTTCGAAAAACCGGGCGTTGAACAAATGCATTCGCTGCGTTTAATTGATCCGGCATTTGGTGAAGCTACAACTATGCCCGCGACGCTACCAACGCATGCCAAAAAGCAATGGAACATCATCTTCATTGTGCTGGAAAGCGCTGGCATGCCTTATGTATTTAATTCACTGGATCCTAAGATTGTGCCCATGCCATTTTTTAAAAGTTTAAGCACGAAAGGTTTGTGGCTTAACAATAATTATTCGGCCGGCAATAGTTCTTTGTTAGGCGTATTTAGTTTGTTAACGGGAATTTATCCTAGTGGTTTTCCAGATAATTTTGAAATGCAGGAAACAGTGCATGTGCCCACAGTGGCGGCCTGGTTGCCAAAAAATTACGACAATATGTTTTTGATGGCCGATGATATCAAGTATTTTTTCCAAAAAAGTGTAGTGGCCAATGGTGGCTTTAAACAGATTTATGATTTTTTTGATGCTGCTAAAGTACCCGCAAACGCTGGTCGTGATGAACACGCTAATGAACCGCAGGCGGCAAATTTATTTTTGGAAAAAATAGCTAAACTTCATCAACCTTTTCTGGCGGTGTACTGGAGTAACGCGACACATGGCCCTTATTATGATTATGGTCCGGGACAACGAATTTTCCCCAACACTGCGTCGCGGCTAGTGCGCTATTACAATAATTTACGCATAGCCGATCAACAGTTTAAACGCATCTATGATTATCTGGCGGCAAATAAATTATTAGATAATACAGTGTTGGTAGTGGTCAGCGATCATGGTGAAGGTTTTGGCAAGCACAGTGATGACTGGTATCATGGCTGGTCGCTTTATCAAGATCAAATCCGGGTGCCGGTTTTAATTTACCAGCCAGCGTTGTTTAAGCCTCAAGTTATTAATGCCTTGACCACCAGCATAGACATATTACCAACGGTGCTGGATGCGATTGGTGTAAATTATGATAAATTCCTGGTGCAAGGCGATAGCCTGTGGCAGACGGTGCCCAAGCATAAATATGTATTTGTTTATGGAAAGGAAAATGAATTGGCGGTAATTGATAAAGATAATATTAAAATGAAAATTTATTTTGAAGAGGGACAATGCCGCCGTTATAACTTAAATAGCGATCCCGATGAATTTCATCCGCAAGATTGCCCGCATGATGCCCAGGAAACGGCAATAATCAAATTCCGCAATTTTCAACCGGCAATATTAAGCGATTATAATAAATTATTGCTGGGCCGTTGTGAGTGGCTGCCCGCAATGAAAGGCGATACTAAACATTCATGTCGTTTAGGGATATAAAAATATGCAACGGACGGTCATTATCATCGGCGCTGGCCCCGCGGGTTTAACCGCGGCTTATCTGCTGGCCAAACAAAACTTCAAAGTCACCGTGTTGGAAGCCGATCCAGAATATGTTGGCGGCATAGCACGTACCGTTACTTATAAAGGTTATTGTTTTGATATTGGTGGCCACCGATTTTTTTCCAAGTCGCAGGAAGTTGAAGATTTCTGGACGGAAATTTTACCTGATGACATGCTGGAACGACCGCGCTCATCGCGAATTTTTTATCAGGATAAATTTTTTGCTTACCCGCTCAATGCGGGTGAAGTGTTGCAAAAGCTGGGATGGTTTGAATCCGCTTACTGTTTTTTTTCATATTTAAAAGCACGTTTATTTCCCATCAAAAACGCGCGGACATTTACTCAATGGGTGACGAATCATTTTGGCGCGCGCTTGTTCCGGATTTTTTTCAAAACTTACACGGAAAAAGTGTGGGGCATGAGTTGTGATAAAATTTCTGCGGATTGGGCGGCGCAGCGTATCAAGGGTTTGTCATTGTGGTCGGCCATGATTAACGCCTTCATGCCCGCCAAAAAATCGCAAAAACCCGCGGATGTTATTAAAACTTTAGTTGGCACATTTCGCTATCCACGCAAAGGTCCCGGTATGCTCTGGGAACATTGCACGGTTAAAATTCGTCAATTAGGCGGCACGGTATTATTAAATAGTCCGGTGACAAAATGCGACTATGTGAATGGTCTGTGGCGAGTATGTTGTGGCGTTACAGAATTCACTGGTGATTACGTGATTTCCTCAGCGCCATTGCGCGAATTAGTCCAGAATTATTTGCCTGCCATGCCAGCGGAAGTAGCAGCGGCGGCGGCCAAGCTGCAATATCGCGATTTTATTATTGTCGCGTTAATTTTGCGTGACGATGAACAATTCAGTGATAACTGGATTTATATTCACGATCCGGCGGTGAAGGTCGCGCGTATCCAGAATTTCAAATCCTGGTCGCCGGAAATGGTGCCAGTGCCCGGAACTTGTTGTTACGGGATGGAATATTTTTGCTTTGAGGGTGATGGCTTATGGTCGACTAGCGACGCGAATTTAATCGCGCTGGCAAAACGTGAAATTGTGCAGATTGGTTTAGCTGAAGGTACAGCGGTACTGGATGGTTGTGTAGTGCGCCAACAGAAAGCGTATCCAGTTTATAACGATGATTACAAAAACCATGTGGAAATTATTCGCGCCGCATTAGAGGAATATTATCCTACGCTGCTGCCGGTAGGCCGTAACGGTATGCATAAATATAATAATCAAGACCACGCCATGATGACCGCCATGCTGGCAGTGAAAAATATAATCGCGGGCGAAACACGGTTTGATGTTTGGCGGGTGAATGAAGATGCGCAGTATCATGAGGCGGGTATGAGAAATGTTCCGGAACGGGTGGAATAATAATCAATCTCTTTTGGGTTGGGTTTTTGCGGTTTCCGCAGCCGATTCTTTATTCGCAGAAGCATTGGCTGTGGCTTCCCAAAATTTGCCTTTGGAAACTTTTTTTGTTTTTTCCGTTTCGTCATTTTCAAGCCGGCCTTTAGAAAATGTATTATCAACATGAATTTGCGCAGATTTTCTAGTGGCAAGTTGTTTTTGGATAAATTGCTGGTTGCCAACAACCTTAGGAGACGCGTCCGTAACTTTCGGCACAGGGCTTGCGGTTTTGCTGAATAAATTGCTGACTGCATCAGCCAAAACTTTTAATCCTTGTCTTACCGTCGCGACAATGGCAATCACAGGCAAAGCCGCCGTCTGTAGCGCAGCAATAACACAAAAAGCAGTTAGCCCAGCTATTGAAGAAAGCACCGCAATACCCTTCGTGATCGGGTAGGTAAGACCATTAGCTGCGAGCATCAGGAAATAACCCGGTATTCTCAAGTCATTCAAGTTTCTATACTCTCTGTCATTATCCTGATAAAGAGTTGAGTAATTCCAATGATTTCCCGTTAAGATATTTCCTAAGATAGTTAAGGCCTGGGCCAGCAGGAAAGGTACTATTGTAAGTACCGTATAGATTATGGTGCACAATATACGGGTAATATTTAAATTATTAGGATTAATATAGTATCGGTTAAATTTCGGAGGAACATTAACAAAATAATCTCCATCTAGCATTACCTCAAATTTGTAAGGATAGAATCGGTCATACCACTTGTTGTTAAAGACAATTGAACCAACAAAGTTTTGTAATGGCATAAACAAACAATATAACCATTTTTCGTAATAGCGGATGCGTAATGTTAAATTTCCCGCGGGTGACTCAACACATAATTTTAAAAACTGCAGTTGAGAGTAATTTATTTTGTTGAATTCTTGAGGATTTTCATAAGTTATATTGCTAAAATAGCGATCATTTAATTTAAGTAAGTCCTCTGCAGTAAAGTAATCAAAAAAATCTTTACCCAGTAGCAGCACCCGCTCAAGGGTTATATCTTCCCGAGAACCCGGTACGTAATTTGGCTGATAGTTATCAGAATTAAAACTGTTTAAAAATTTGGTTTTAGCATCCTGCAGAGGTATTTCAAACATTTCAATGTTGAGGTTACCGAGCGTATAAACGTCAGGATTATGACTTAGGATTATTTTTATTTGCGGAGCTAGCAATTCCACGCAGTAATGGCTATCTGACAAATCAACAACATCTGGCGTAGCGAGTCGGTACCAGATCTGCCCAAAATTTTCCGATAGACCTGGTGCACTTAAGGCAAAGAGCTTTGTTTTTTCAGCTTCAGTTAATAATTCCAAATAGGCGGAAAATTCTAGAATCCCTAAATTTGCTGATTCGCCAGCGTTTCGATGGTCTGCTCTTCTATGGTCATTAGGTGTACCTGCTACAACATGGTGAACGCCGCCTCCTAGTAATCTTTCTGCCAATTTTTGTAACCTGGCGCCCATGGACTGTGGATTAGTATTAAATTCTCTTAATTCAGCAATTGCTTTAGCATATTGATAACTCAGGGGGGAATGGTTTTGCAAATGGTCTTTTTCCTTATTACTCAATTCTGTTATTACACCGTTTACTAAAGTAGTGTTCCTGAATTTCCCGTCATACTCGGCCCCGACAAAACAGGGTTGGATTTCAATGAAACGGGCATTGTCTTCACTTAAAATAATATGCTCTAACCTTAACTCTGGATTATCGAAATAGGTATAAGTTACATCACTTTTTAAAGTCTTAACGGTTGGCATCAAAAGACTAAAACGGCCGTCATCAGGTGAAACATTCGATAATGCGGTAGCTAATTCCACAAATAATTTGCTTAGCTTACTGGTTGGAGCGACGCAATAATCCTTAGATGTGTTACGAATGTTTTGCCAGCGGTAGGCGAGATAATCTTGTAAACGAGTCATTTTCTCTGGGAATGGCACTGTATCTTGTTCAAAGGTCTCGGCTAAGCTTTTTAGCTGTTTCAAAGTCTCTAGAGCATACAAGTGCGCGGCTAAATCTCTAGTAGAGTTAAAATCCGTGATTTCGGCATTGGTCATATTTTTAATTTTGCGAATAAAATCTTCAAGTTCTTGTTGATGATTGCTCAAGTCTTCGCATGCGACAATAAGTCCTAATCTATTTTCTTCAAATACATCGAATTTATTGAGCGGTTGATACACGCCCGCAAAGAAGTTTTGAAAGGCCCCAGCTAAGTTGGTATCGAGTGTCGCGCTTATATTTTCTAATTCTTCTAATGTATCGAAGTGTATGGGCTGTGATTTAGAGATATTAAGAGTGTCGTTAGCAATTTGCTGCCAGATATCTTTAACCTGCATGGTATTAATAGTTAATTCATTAAGTAATTTTATTTTTAATTGATCCAGCTTTTCTTTAAATGCAACCCTTTGTTCGTCATCAAGAAAATTGGCAAATTCAATAGAATTAATAAATTGTTCAAATGCCTCATTAATTTGAGTTGCTGTTTCGGCCTCATCAAGTTCGGCGACAATTTCTCTAAGTTCTTGTTTGCACTGAATTGCTTCAAAACTCATTGCGCTACCTCTCAGCGAAGGCTTGTTCAATAAGTATACATTATATTTAAAGTAATTTGTTAAAAGCAGATTTTAATCAAAATCATGGGCTTGCAGTTGGTAACTAGTACTTCTACCCCCGGCTTCATTTTTTGTTAAAATTTTGCGGGCGAGTAAATTGTCTATATCTCTGAGCGCAGTATCCTGCGAACATTTTGCTAGTTTTGCCCATTTGGAGGTTGTGAGTTTTCCTTCTACTCCATCCAATAAACGGTTGATGACTTTGCGTTGTCTTTTATTAAATTCAACGTCCCTATTGGCTTCCCAAAACCTGGCTTTAGCCAGTACGGCTTGCAGTATTTCTTCCGAAGCAGCGATTGCTCGTTTGAGACAATTGAAATACCATTCAATCCACGCGGTGATATCTAATGAACCTTTTTGACAGCTTTCCAACATATCATAATAAACATTTCGTTCACGTTGGATTTGCGCAGACATGCTGTAAAAGCGTTGTTTACTTTTTTCCGAGCGCGCTAACACCATATCACCAATAGCACGCGCAATACGCCCATTGCCGTCTTCAAAAGGATGGATAGTCACAAACCAAAAATGCGCTAACGCTGATTTGATAATTAAATCGGTTTTAGAAGGCGCGTTAAGCCACTTCAAAAAGCGGGCCATTTCAGCGTGAAGCCGCTCAGCACTAGGCGCTTCGTAATGAATTACCTCGCGCCCTATACCTCCGGAGATTACCTGCATAGGGCCAATGGTTTCATTACGCCATGCACCAATTGTAATCCCATGTTCAGGGAAAAGCGTCGCATGCCAGCCAAACAAGCGTTCTTGAGTTAAGGGGTAGGTATAGTTGCGAGTAACATCCATTGCGATTTCAATAATACCTTTTGCATTAAGGCTTATCGTTTTAGGTGGATTAATATTAATTCCAAGGTGCTGCGCAATGGCGGGATGCACTTCAGCAATATCAAGCTTTACGCCTTCGATCGCACTGGTTTGTAAAACATCTTGGGTTAGCGTCGCGAGAGTTGCTTCTTCACGCAGTTGATGACCTAAAGTATCCATGCGCCCATGTAATCGCCCTTGCAGAAAGCGTACTTCAGCATTTAATTGGCATAGCTTGTTCTGGTCCCAAGCCATATTAGGCCAATTAGCGTGTTCATGGATATACATTATATATAATCTCCGCATAGCCTAAGGAGATTGTAGCAATTACTATATTCGCCGCATAGGCAATTTTATTAGACGCATAATATGCGGAGATTAAAAATTTATTTTCTGTACTTCATAGAGGCAAAACTCAGGCAAGTTACAGCGGCCCATGACACTCTTCAGCTAGAACTATTACATCTGGACAATTATTATTTTGCGGCGTATAAGTTGTACGAAAAAACCGTCCGAGTGTGTGAATATTAAGGAGAATCTTATGGAAAAAGAGATTATTACTCAGCTACACAATGGTTTTGAGGGTGCGGCTAAAAGGGAGGATGAAGTTGAATTTTGGTATGCTCGCGATTTGCAAGAACTTCTTGGTTATGAGCAATTTAGAAACTTTTTAAAAGTAGTAGATAAAGCTAAAGAAGCCTGCCTAAATTCCAAGCACCATACGGAAGACCATTTTGCTGACGTCAGCAAAATGGTCCCTTTAGGCTCCGGTAGTCAAAGAAAGGTAGAAGATATTAAGCTGACTCGCTACGCTTGTTATCTAATAGCCCAAAATGGTGATCCCAGAAAAACCGAGGTAGCCTTTGCACAAACTTATTTTGCTGTACAAACCCGTAAACAAGAAATCATAGAGCAGAGAATTTCTGAAGTCGAGAGACTCCAAGCGAGAGAGAAGTTATCGCAATCTGAAAAATTGCTTTCAGGTATCTTGTTTGAGCGTGGGGTGGACGGCCAGGGATTTGCTCGAATTCGTAGTAGGGGAGATAAGGCGTTGTTCGGTGGCAATACAACTCAGCAAATGAAGGGACGATTAGGAGTTCCAGAAAATCGTGCTTTAGCAGATTTTCTACCAACTATTACTATTAAAGCTAAAGATTTCGCTAATGAAATTACAACATTTAATGCGGTTCGTGATAATTTAAAGGGCGAGCAACCTATTACTGAAGAGCATATTAAAAGTAACACTACCGTTCGTAATGCATTAAGACAAAGCAATATCTATCCTGAAAATTTGCCACCGTCTGAAGATGTCAAAAAAATTGATCGCAAGATTAAATCCGAAAACAAGAGGTTGCCGAAATCGACGAAAGTTTTAAGTGATGAATAATAATTAGCATTTCTTTCGACGCGGTGTTTGAAGATTAATTTTTAATTTAGCTGGATTACTGGGCCGATGGATAGATTTATTGTAATATCTAATTTTTC
>JAZKAT010000013.1:36849-58996 GCA_040389045.1 Pseudomonadota bacterium
AATTTAGCTGGATTACTGGGCCGATGGATAGATTTATTGTAATATCTAATTTTTCTTTTACGAATGATTTAAATGCGCCGAAAGATTGCTTAATGAAATTAATATTGTGTTGAATTTCCTTTTGATATTCAGGAAAATTTAATTCTATAAAAGTTATAAGACTTGTCACTATATCATTTGCATCAGTTAATCCAGTGCCACTGAGTTGTCTTACATTGTTGTAGTTATGCAGTTTTTCTAAAACGCCGAGATATTTTTTATTACTGATGAAAATGCTTTGCAGAACCTCAGGGGCGCCACGGTGATTACCAATTGCGGATAATAGTATTCCACTGGCTTCTTTAATATTAATTTTAATATCATCATAATAAGTAAAGTTTTGTATTACGCTAATTCTACAATTTCGTGACTGCTCGCCAGTTTTAAATTTTTCAAGCAACCATGAATTAACGTCCATGAGTTCATCCTTTATTTTATGTTTGATTTGGTTAATAGGGGGGCATTTTATAAAATATCAAATGAAGTAAGCGACAAATTGAAGGATTAACAGTAAATATTTAACCAATCATCTGCCAATACGCATCGCCCACATACTTAAAATCCAGGTAATCAGCCGACACTTCAGGCACCAATTGCAAACGGTAATTATTACTCGCCACAGATAAGTGATTGCCGCGGCTCAGCAAGGCCAGGGTTTTGGGAGAGTAATTTTTACCATCAATGGTCACGGGAACTGTAGAGTTCACTTTATAATAACCGCTGAATTTTATCAGCATAGGTTGCTCGCCCGCGGCTATGCTTGGCGCGTATAAATAAATACTGCCCCAAAAATGTTGATACTCACTGGCTAGAAAAGATTTTAACGATGGCGGCAAAGCTAACATGCGGTTATTGTTGATGTAAAATTTAATCGGCGCATCCATCAGTGTAACCAGGACTTGCGCCTGGGTGACGGGAGTTGTGTAAAGTGATGCTAGCATAAATTTCCGCATGGCGGGCGAAGGTTGATATAAATAATTTAATTGTGGAACATTTAAATGAATCAAACCGGGAATGATGGAATCTTTGGAATAAATTAAAGGAACGCCGGCAAGATAATTTTCATTCGGGCCTAACAATTGTTCCATCAAGCCCAGCATATTTCGCTGATAACGATTATCCGCGGCGTTTACTTCATAACTGGTGAGGGCAAAACTCATGTTCACCCCAATCACGCCAAGACAAAAAACACTGCGTGTCATCCGACTGCTAAAAACCGCAAATACCCATTCGCATAACACTGCCAGTAATATCAGCAGCGCTGGCATCATCACTAGCAGTTGATAAGCAAAAGGCTGTTGGTAAGTGATAAAAAAGTACGTCATGACGGCTGCGTAAACACCAATAAAAATACGCTGTGAAGGTAACAAGCGTTGTGGTGGCAACATCAGACTTAACAGGCCAGACGCACCCGCCACATATAATACTAAATTCTGCCCTAGAGTAATTTTCCAGAAATTCGCGATAGCAGATTGATAATCCGTTAAATGCGCAATCAAATAAGCATCGTAAAAAATACTTTTCAAAACAATATTAACTGACGCGAAGTAGGACCAGAATAGAATGTAACAACCAAGCGTCAATACGGCTATGCAATTGGTCCGCAACAAGGGGCTGACCATGCGCATGCCCCCACTGGCGAATAAAGCGCAATCCATGGCAATCAGGCACCACAATGATTTTTGTGAAACCAAAAAAGCCACACCTATACAGAATCCCGCGGTCAACCATTTTTGTTCCAGTAAACATAGCAAGCTAAACAAGCATAGCCAGTAAGCTAACAAATCCACGCGAATTTCCGTCGAGTAAGCCAGAAAGCAAAAAGTAGAAGCCAGCAAAGCCAGTGCGAATAATGTCGCAGCGGGTGAGAAAATTTTTTTTAACCACCAGGCCGCGAGTGCCAGACAAAATGTATTAACCACCGTAAGAAAGGTTTTAACCGCAACCAGGGTTGCCACCGTCCCATGCGTGGCAAGCATAGCCAGTAACATCAGGTAATAACCCAGTACAGTTTTATAAGGTGCGAAATCCCGGTAAGGGAGTGCCGCTTTATAATGATAAGTATGATAAGCCAGCCAAAAATCATCGACGGAGAAAATGCTATAGTTTATGTAATAAAATTCAACACCAAAATAAGTCGCGCAGATGGCCAGCAACAGCAGGTAAAAATATCGCGGGGTTAGCCGATAATCTGGCGTTTTTCTCGGTAAAATCAGCGACAATTTATTCAAAAAATGCTATCCTTTGAACTCATTATTAAAGTTGGTTTTTTATGCACGGCGTCGACCCCATCATTAAAGATTTGGCGGTTATCCTAGGGGTAGCAGGCTTTGTCACGTTATTATTTCAGTACATTCGCCAGCCGGTTGTCTTGGGCTACCTGGTCGCGGGGATTATCGTCGGCCCGCATATTGTGACACATCCATTACTCAATGACATACCTAACATTAAAGTTATTGCTGAACTGGGTGTTATCTTTTTAATGTTTTCCTTAGGGTTGGAATTTAGTTTTCATAAATTAGTCAGTGTGGGTTTTTCCGCGAGTATTACCGGCTTGCTGGAAGTGGTGTTAATGCTGACGATTGGTTTTGTGACGGGTGTGGCCCTGGGTTGGCCGTTTTACGATTGTGTTTTTCTGGGCGCGGCGCTGTCAATTTCTTCCACTACCATTATTATCAAAGCGCTGGACGAATTGCACCTGAAAGGTAAACGCTTTGCGGTGTTGATTTTTGGCGTGTTGATTGTTGAAGATTTGCTGGCGATTTTACTCTTGGTCGTGCTGTCCAGTCTTATTAAAAGCCAGGATTCGTTAGCTTATTCATTGATGGTCGATTCAATCAGATTAGTTGTGGTAGTGGGCAGTTGGTTTTTGGTGGGCTATTTCATTGTGCCATCATTTTTCCGGCGCATTATTGATTACGCCAATCAGGAAACGCTCACTATTATATCCATTGCCTTTTGTTTGATACTGGTTTGTCTGGCAGGGTATTTTCATTATAGCCCCGCGTTGGGGGCATTTATCATGGGGTCCATACTGGCGGAAACGCCGCAAATTCATCGCATTGAAGAATTGATCAGACCGATACGGGATATTTTCGCCGCGGTATTCTTTGTCTCGGTAGGCATGTTGATTAATCCAAAATTGATCTTTGCCAATATTGGGATTGTGTTGCTTATATCCGTGGTGACGATAATCAGCAAGATAATCTCATCCAGTATGGGCGCGCTGATTACCGGACAGAGTTTGTCAACTTCGTTGCGGGTTGGTTTTGGCATGGCGCAAATCGGGGAATTCTCTTTTATTATTGTGGGCATGGGCATGGCACTGGGCGTGATCAGTGACACGCTGTATCCAATTGTGGTGGCGGTGTCAGTCATCACGACTTTTACTACGCCTTATCTGATCCGTCTCTCCGGTATGCTGGCGAGCAAAATTGAAAAGCGCTTGCCAAAACATATCAAAAAGGCATTGCTGAATTATTCCAGTTGGGTTTATATCTTGCTGGCGGATAAACAAGACAGTGCAACTTACCGGCGTATTGTCATACGCTTTGTGATGAATGCCATTATTGTGGCAGTTATTTTTACCTTGATTGATCAGTTGCTGGCACCGTATCTCAAGCATTTAATTCAGACCACCTGGATAGTCGAAGTGGTGAGCTGGATAACGGCTATTATTTTATCGTCGCCATTTATCTGGGCGATGTTATTTGCCGCGAAATGGAATATTAATTCTTCGGTGAGGCAAAATAAGAATTCATTTTATTTGTTGCTGGCGGTGATCTGGGCCATGGTCCTGGCGGAAATTGTTTTTCTGACATTCGCGTATTTTTACACCTGGGCGATTATTGGTATTTTGTTTGTTAGCGCCCTGGTATTTTTCAGTTTGTTTTATGCGCGGTTAGGCAAATTTTATTACTGGGTTGAGAAAAAATTTCTGGCTAATATCAGTCCGAATCCAGAAACGCAGGCGGAACAATTTAATAAATTGGCGCCCTGGGACAATTCTTTAATGGAATTGACTATTTCACCGGGCACCCCAGTGGTGGGTAAGACTTTACAGGAATTACAAATCCGCCAACTTTATAATATTAATATAGTCGCTATTCAGCGCGGCCAGGAAATAATCGCACCGCCACGTGGCGAACAGGAATTACTGGCGCACGACAAATTAGTAGTATTGGGCAATGATGATGACATTGATGCATTTAAAGGAATTATTTCTACCTCGGCGGAACGCTGGCATACCGTCAATCTGTTAAATAACTTTGTATTAAAGCCCATGATGTTAAATCCTAAAAGCACATTGATAGGTAAAACCATTCGTGATTCCCAAATTCGTGAACATGCTCATGGTTTGGTGGTAGGTCTGGAACGTCGCGGCAAGGAAATTTTAAATCCCGACCCGGCGACGATTTTAGAAGCGGGCGATTTATTGTTGATGGTAGGTGAACCGTTGCGGTTGAAGGCGTTAGAGTAAAGGTCTGTCATGCCAGCGGCGATGGCATGACAAATTCTTAGAGAGCGTAGCGACATACGGCCCCGCTGTCATTCCCGCCTGCGCGGGAATGACAGTAGTTCGTTATATTCTATTGTGGTGCACAGGTGTTGCAGTTTGACGTTCGAAGTGCCTATAGAATTCTTCTGCTACGGAATTAACAATTGTTCTCAAACCAGAATTCCTATTCCAATAACCCAATGTTTGAGGGAGCAGGGTAATTTGGTGATTAGAATTGGTTTTCAATAGACATATTTGCTTCGCGATATCTAAGCAAGCCGCTATTCTACTTGTTGGATTATTAGCAACGTAAGTTTGTACCGCAGTCAGTGAATTAAATTTAGCGCATGCTGGTATTAAAAAACTCGCCCTAGCTTGGTTACGAAATTTTGAATAAATTAATTCCCAAGTAGTAAAAGTATCATTTCGTGAATTTTGTTGTGCTACTTGAGCAGGGGTTAAAATATCAGGATTGACATACCCTCTACTTTTTATTTTGCTTTCGAGACAGCGAACTCTAAAACGATTTATTCTCTCTTGAAATGTTAGCGTTCTACGTTCATCAGTAAGCACACTATTAAAGTTATTATTAAGATAGTAATGACCAAACATGACACTCCTCCCATAGTATTTATAGTGACGCATTATAACAGTTTACCGTCAATAATCAGTCGATTATAACTATTAACCGCCCTGCAATTCTTAATATAACTTTAATAAGAAATAGCGTAAAATATTCACAGAATGATAAGTATGTTCTATATTTGCTCAAGTTCGGAGAAAAAAGTGATTAAACTACCCATTTATCTGGATTATGCCGCCACCACGCCGGTAGATGCGCAAGTCATCGCTAAAATGCTGGAATTCCTGGGGGACTATGGTCAGTTTGGTAATCCCGCGTCTCTTACTCATGCGTATGGTAAGGCGGCCAGCCACGCAGTGCAGACCGCGCGCGAACAAGTGGCGGAGTTGATTGGCGGAGAAGCGAGTGAAATTATTTGGACTTCCGGCGCGACAGAGTCAGTGAATCTGGCATTGAAAGGCGCGGCGCAACTTTATCAAGGCCAAGGTAAACACATAGTTACATTTAAAACCGAACACAAAGCGGTCTTGGATACTTGTCAGCAATTAGAAAAAATGGGTTTCACCGTTACTTACTTAGCTACCCTGCCCAATGGTTTGATTGATCTCGCTAAATTTAGCGAAGCGTTACGAAATGATACGATACTGGTAAGTGTCATGCAGGTAAATAATGAAATTGGCGTCATTCAAGATGTAGACGCCATAGCCCAGCTGACTGCCAGTCGTGGTATTTTGCTGCATGTTGACGCCGCGCAAAGCATAGGAAAACTCGCGATTGATGTGCAACGCACCCCTATTGATTTAATGTCATTAAGCGCGCATAAAATTTATGGCCCAAAAGGCATAGGCGCTTTGTATGTGCGTCGCAAGCCGCGAGTACGCGTGGCACCACTGATTCATGGGGGCGGTCAGGAATTAGGTATGCGTTCTGGCACCCTGCCAACACATCAAATTGCAGCCATGGGTGAAGCGTATCGCATAGCGCAAACCAGGATGGCAGCGGATTATCAACATAGCGCGAATTTGCGCGCGCTTTTTCTTGAACGCATAGCGTCTTGCCGAAATTTCACCGTGCTCGGTGATGCAAGTCATACCTATCCGGGTATTTTAAATATTTGTTTTAAAGATCAGCTGGCGAAATCTTTAATAAAATTGTTACCCGAGTTAGCTATCGCCACCGGCTCTGCTTGTGTCAATAACAGCGATGAACCGTCTTATGTTTTACGCGCCCTGGGTTTATCGAATGAAGTTGCCCAATCCGCCCTGCGTTTTTCATTTGGACGTTTTACCACGCCAGCGGAGATAGATTTTGCCGCAGCAACAATAATAAAATTATTAATAACTGATAACTATAAAATAAAAGTAGAGGAGTGAGTTATGGAATCTTCCAGGCCCCCAGCAAAGACTTCTCCAAGTCTGGATGACTTTTTTCTCAATCAAATTGATAAGATAATGGTTGATGTAAAAAAAACGATGCCCGAAAAATATTTTTCTATTGCCGTATTTGATGCATTTTTAACAGAAGATGGGATAGGCATAGGCTTGCGATTAATGCGTTATAAAGCGTTATTTGAAATGCTAAAAAAAGTTATAGCTATCATGCTAAAACTATTCAGCAAGTATGGTAAGTCGTCGGTATCAACCGAAATTTTTGCAGAAATAGAATTACTCCTGGAAATTAAAATATCTAACAAGCAATTCAAAGTAATTTCTACGAGTAAGCCTGAATCACAGCATTTGATTCAATGTTTTAAGTTAATTATCGATAATGCCAAATTGGCTGAGGAAATTAATACTGCTATTTTAATAAATTCAATACCTGTTCTGATAGACAGCACGGTAAAATTCCATGCCATGATGATTGAAAGAATAAAAAACACGGGTTGTTTAATCAACGCTCTTCGAAATAAAACGACAAATACTAAGCAATGGGTTGAAAATTTTAGTGTAGATGCTGAATTTTTATGTTTAAACATGGATAACTATCAATATATTATAAAGTTAATCTCAGAATCAACTGATAACATTGTAAAAAGACGTGCCGCCCTCAATTTTTTTAGAAATTTTGTGGCGATTGGTGATTCCCATCTTAAAATTTTAACTATGTTTCGCCCCGATAATACAATGATTAAACCCATCCGTATTCTGCAGAAAGTCTCAAGTTCTCAAAAAGGTCTTAATGTTCTTAGGGACACAATCAAAAAGTACCTGGAGATGCCGGTTGAGGTAGAGCAATGGACTAATTGTGAAAAGCTTTACGAGGTATTTGCAAAATATTTTGCCCTGCCTGACGATACAGCGGAAAAGCAACAAATTGCGGTGAATATTGTCGATATGATGGTGTCTGCAAGAGGCTATATTAGATTGCTAGATGATGAGAAAAAAGTTAACACAGAATATGCAAAACAACAATCAGCACTAATTAGAGAAACAGTTTATCAAGCTGACTTGAAATTAACCCAAGAGTTAATTACCAGCGTTACCCTTCTAAAAGATGAGGTGCAGGGTAATTTTACTGAAATAAAATCTTTGGGCATTGCACCGAGAAAAAAATTCAAGTCGACAGGCTCGGGCTTTAATCAACTTATTGCTCAAGTGGACAGTTTGAATGTTGGAGGGCCGTCTTCACTTGAACGTGCCGCTGCGTTAACTATAACGCAAAAGTTAGTGCTTCAGCTTTCTGCTAAACTCAAAGAACTCCAAACTGCTAGCATTAATGAATTGAAATATTTGACCCAAGCAGCAATAGAGAAAATACGGGTGGAAGAGCGTAAGCAAAAAAAAGTGTTGGCTGATAAATTGGCACAGCAAGTAAAATGTAATGTTGAATTAGACAAAATTAAATTGGAACGATCACAGACCGCTGCAAAGCTGGCACAAACAGAAAAAGAATTAAATGAATTAAAAGAATTGGCAGCACTTCAAGCGAAAAAATTACAAGTGCTTAAAGAACTTGTTATTAGGAATGCCGCTGTTTCAGCGCCACCGCCTGCGGTTGAAGCTACAGTTGAAAAAGTGCCTGAAACACGTAAAGAAGTTAAGCCAGAAGTCAGTAATGTCGCTAAAGTTGAAGCGAAAAATGATGGACCTGAAGCCAGATTAGCTGATCAGATCGAACACCCAACAGAGGAGAGTGCAACCGTTATCAATTCAGACGATAGTTACGCAGAATTGAATGAGTTAATCCAACATGAAATAGACCGGCATATTGCACCAACAAACGATAACATAGCCCAGATAGAAAAGCGGCTTAGTCATGAGTCCGGTTTAATACCTGACGAATCGATTGAGTTAAAATATTTGCCAGTAGGTGTATCACTAAAAAGACCCGTCCGTATGTATACATTGTTTGGAACGGCGGAGGACACAATCTTGACAAATGCAAAAAAACTCAAAGAGAGCGGCAAAAAATTAACGACAGACCAACTTTTTGAAATTGCCTGTAACCCTGGCAAAAAAATAACTCCCGACCCGATTATATACTATCAGGAGGTAAAATCGCTACGCCGATAACTATAGGCTTAGCATTAGGGTTACGCAACCAGGAAAAATGCATAATTTGCAGTTGACCTAATTTAGCAAACCGTTGTCTTATGACCTCCGGCAACGGTTCATTTTTTTGTGCAGTATCCCACACAAACACCGCCCCTTTTCGTTGCAAATCATTTTCATTTATCCAGGGACTTATTTTCTTGTCCCAATCAATGAATACGGCAGGCTTGTCACGCGAATAAAATGCGACATTGCCCGCCAGCCAGCGTGAACCGCCCACATAATATAAAGGTGCATGCTGGGTTTCATGCCATTGACGGGTCAGGGTAGCAGCGATAATTTTTCCGGGAAAATTCCCGCTGGAAGGTTGAGCAGCGCGTATGAGCGTAGTTGCATAAAAGGTTACGGTCACAGCCAGCAAACTAAAAAACAACATCATAAAACGATAAAATTTTGCGGTGGTGATATTAGGTTGCAGCCACGCCAGCAAAATAATTCCCCACAATGACAGCAAGGGTTCACCCCAGCCCGCGCGTAATTTTATGCCGGTCAATGCCGATAAAATTACCGTTAATAAATACGGTCCTACCCCAATGAAAAATAAAAATTGCAGATTAAATAAACTGAGAGAAGTTCTTGGTTTCGCAAGCCAGGGACGTCGCCCAAGCATCAGCAAAACCACTAACACGAAAGCTGGGATAAAAGCAGCAAATTGTTCCCAGGCGAATGAGACAGAATAATTAGCATGAGGTAACAAAGCCGATTTGCTGTTAATACGCTCTAATGCATAATTCACCGTGATAAAATCATGAAAAAATAACCACACTAGGTGCGGGGTGATAACCAAAAGAAAAGCACATAAACCCGCGTAAAATTGTGGTTTATAAAAACTGCGTCTGGCATCCGAATTGAAAATTAAAAAAAGCGTGATCGAAAGCAGCAGCATGGCCGTGTAGTATTTCGTCATCATGCCCAAGCCCGCAAAGCAGCCGGTTAATAACCAGTCACGTAACTTTTGCTTTTGCAAAGCATTATATAAACATAATGCAGTTAGCGCCCAAAGGCTAAGTTCAATGGTATTATCGTCAAAATCGATGGCATGCAAATTATAATATTGCACGCCTTCCAGCAAAAATACGGCGATCAGCGCATGCAGCGGCGACAGGATTTTTTTTCCCAATTCCCACACGCTCCAAAAACAAATAGCCACCGATAATTGGCTAAATAAATAAACCCCCCATTCAAATTGATCGGCGAAATCCAGCGCCAGTCCAGTCAACCAGCCATTTAAAAAAGGGTTTTTGTCATAACCCCATTGAAAATGTTGGCCCCAGATCGTCCCTTCCATCGCATCCATGGGCAAGGTGAAACGTGTTAAATACGGGACTAGTGTCCATGCAATGACATGCACGCTGATAAAGAGATAAAGCCACAAGTCTAAATGATTGATTTTGTTTCGATTGGCAAGCATATGATTTCTCAAACAATACAATTTTTACAAAATACGCAACTATTTGGTCAGCAGAGAGTTATAATAATGGATAGCAGAGGAGAGTATCATGCCAGTTAAAAAGCTCAAAGATTTCTTAGATAATCATCACGTTAACTATGTTTGTATGAGTTGCTCACCGGCGTTCACTGCCCAGGAAGTTGCAGCGGCGGCACATGTGTCGGGAAAATACATGGCTAAAACGGTGATTGTCAAAGCTGGCGATAAATTGATTATGGTGGTATTGCCCGCGCAAGATCACATTAATTTTGGTGCGTTGAAATCCGCGCTAAAAACCAAGGAAGCCGACCTTGCGTCTGAATCAGAATTCAAAACCCAATTTCCAGAATGCGAAGCGGGCGCCATGCCGCCATTTGGAAATTTATATGGTATGGCGGTCTATGTCTCAAATCATTTAAGTGAACATGATCAAATTGTTTTTAACGCAGGCACTCACTCGGAAGTCATGCGTCTTGCCTACGCCGACTTTGAAAATCTGGTACATCCTAATGTGATTGAGATGTAGGCGCGCCATCAATAACATCACGCGTATAAACTAAACGTCCCACCACTAACATCTAGTTTTGTATAATGTTTTAAAAATTTTTTAGGTTACACACCTCAGCAATTTATCAAATCGATTAAATTTTCCTTCAAGATAATAACAAACACTTTTATTTTTTTCATGAAGGAATAATTCTTTTATTCGCATTTGCATACCGTACATGAAGTAACCACAAATTATAAAGAAACTATTAACTAATTTTTAAGTTTGATTTTTTTTACGTTTTTATGTTATGGTTAATGCCTGCGAAGATTGTTGTCTTAAGTTAATGTTCAGATTACTATCAATTTTTTTACTATATATGGAGATATACAATGAAAAAGTTCGCTATCGCACTACTCGCAACTGCAGTAATTTCCGCACCTTGTTATGCAAAAGGTAACGTTGAAGATTTGTTAATGGTGTGTGGATATACTGATATTTTTCATCTTGGAAACGATTCAGTCAAAAATGTTACTATTTCAAGTATAGCAGGTGATGAGAAAGTTGTTGTTGGCCAAGCAGTACTCGCTGGTCAAACCGCAAAAGATCCTACCAGCTTTTTCATAAAAGATGCGCCAGGTTGCCTCAGAAACGGCGGCTATGCTCATGTGCGTTATCAAACCGATAAAAATAATTATTGTGATTTAGCAGTGCATGATGCGGAAAACTTTTTCCATCCGGAAATTACTGCGCGCTGCGAAGGTTCGCTTAAATTTGCGGGATGGACTTATGATGGTGTAAACACCCATTCTTACTCGCTTAATTTTGCTTCCTAAACAGGATGCGGTGCTAGCTGGTTAATAATCAGCTAGCACCGCAATATTTTTTTAAAATCGCAAACTATTTATTCAAGAACCAGCCAAGTATAAAGTTGTATCACTTCTCTTAATCCTATCAATCATAATTTTTTTATTAAAAAATCTTGAGATTTCAAATAATTGGTAAATCTTGAGCATCAGTAATAATTTAAAAGTTGTGATAAATAACTAAATTCAGGTAAGCTCTAAAGCTTTTAATATACCGCATTATGAAGATTTGTCGAAAATCTATTCATCAATAGGTATGTTTTCTAAATGTCATAACGTTCAAAAGGAGGTTGATAGCAGTAATCAGTCAGATATCTACACGTTTATCAAGCAACACAAACCACACATTTCAAAATGGAGAAAATGAAAATGAAAAAGATTGCTATAGCTTTACTCGCCACTGCAGTAGTTTCCACAGCTTGCTTTGCCAGAGGGAACGATGCAAATTTGTTAACTGCGTGCAGTTACACGGATTATTTTCACATTGGCCGTGATTCAGAAGTCCCTGTTACTATAACCAGCATTAAAGGTGATGCCAATATTGTTGCTACTCAGAAAGACGCTACCAGCTTTGAATTAAGTGATACGCCAACTTGTCCTAAAAACGGTGGTATTGCAACAGTACGCTACACCAAAGATAAAACGAATTATTGTGATTTAGCAATTCATGACGCGGAAAACTTCTGGGGCCCTGAAATAAAGGCAACTTGTACCGGCAGTCTGCGTTTTGCTGGAAAAGATAAGGATAACTGGTTCGGTTCGGATTCTTATTCTTTAAACTTTAATTAATATCCGCAAGATGTCTGTCATGCCAGCGAAAGCTGGCATGACATATACTTCTCAACCCGAACAAGCTTCGGCCCGTACGCATAAAAATTCACTGTTTTCCATTTCAACCTGGATAGTCACATGGTTGATTTTATATTTTTCCTTCAGTACGGAATTAATATACTTATAATCCACACTGGCTGGATGGCCGGTAGTAATGACCAGGTGGGCAGTCAAAGCGACTTCCTTAGTGCTTAATCCCCAGATATGCAAATCATGAATGGCTTTCACATCAGGCAATTCAGTTAAAAATTTATTAACGCCTTGATAATCAATATAACGTGGAATGCCATCCAGCATCAGCCGGGATGAATCACGCAACAAACCCCAGGTACTCCATAAAATTGAAATGACAATTAACAAACCGACTAAGGGATCTATCCACTGAAGATTCGTATATTTGATCAAAACTGCGGCTAGCACGACGCCAATTGCCACCAGCGCATCCGCACATAAATGAATAAATGCCCCTTTGATATTTAAATCTTCTTCTGCGCCTTTCATAAATAGCAAGGCAGTACCACCATTTACCACAATGCCAATGAGGGCAACAACGATTACTATATTTTCATTAATTAGTGTCAGATGAAAAAATTTATAAATGGATTCATAAGCAATCACCGCTGTGGTGGCGACTAACAGCAAGGCATTGGTGATAGCGGCAAGTATAGTGGTGCGTTTAAAGCCATAACTATAACGCTTGCGTGCCGGCAAGGTTAAAAGCCAATTCGCGCCCCAGGCCAACACCAAGCCAAATACGTCACCAAAATTATGTACAGCATCCGCCAGCAAACTCATGGAGTTGGCGGCCAGCGCATAAATAATTTCAATGATAGTGAACCCCAGATTCAAGCTGACCGCAATCGCAAACGCCAGATTGAATGATTGCGGGGTAGGGTGGTCATGGTGGTGGCCACCACTGGAATGATCATGTGCATGAATGTGCTGATGGTCTGTCATAAGGACATTATCATTTTAGTGGCTACCAGCGTCAAACATTTTTTGAACATTTTTAGCGTATTCACTGGCGATAACCTTTAGTTTTGCAGTATTGACCGTTATTTTGATACGCGGGCGGTTGATTGGATTGACGCTGGTTAAAAATAAGTGGCGCGGTCTGGCTACGATGAAGATTTGCCGGCGGATTAGTGTGGCCTTGGGGCGAAGTCATTCGTATTTGCTGCTGAGGTGGGTGATCATTATGATAAGCTGGAGGTGCTTGGACGGGTTGCAGTCTATGCGCGATCAAGTCTTTTTTATGAAGTTTCCAACTGTTGATATAAATTTCCAATATAGCTACCAGGCCTTCAGGCTTGCAAGCCGAAAAAACATCCCGAAAAATCGGCAGCCAATTAATATTGACATAACACGCATTAATAATATTTGGATTTTGGAATTCAATATTTACCGTGGAAGTATTGTAATAAATAGAATTCGATTGTATCAATATATTCTGCATGACAAAGCTTACAATAAAAATAGCATGTAAATGTAACAGGCTGGGATATTGTTGCTGTTCTGAATTTTCCAAGTGCATTTGTATCCATTGATTATCAGCCAGCATAGCGCCACTCATATGCGGGCCGAATAAAAATTGAAATAACTTGAACTCATGAAGTAGACGATAATTTCTGACCATGCGGCCGGGGAAAAATAGTTTACGTAAAGCCGAGTTAAGAAAACTCGCTTGAATTTGGTTGGTTATCCATAGACATTCCTTGATTTTTTCGCTTTCATAAATAGCCAAATGACGCTTAGTGGAAGTATGAATGGTATGCATTAATTTTAAGGGTTCAATGAAATATTCTTCAGTAGGCATAATCGTTAAACGAACTTGACTTAGCACCAGGTCTCTTAAACCATATCCGGAGATATCAATCAAGTTGCCATCTCTATCTAAAAACAAACCACTGTCACGTTCGCTGGCTTCTTGCGCTATATTGATTACGTCTTTGTGCACAAAATCAATTTTAACAGAACTGCCATCCGCTTTTTTATCGATAAAACTCAAAAACTCGATTTGGGGCGCGTAACCTTCTATTTCCTGATTAACCGATTCTTTGCGTATTAACTGAGACAGGCCCATAGTTGTTGCAATTTGTGAAATGTTCCCTAGCGCCAATAGAGTGAGAATATCATGATCGTCGACTATTAATTCCCGTTTAAACATATCTCGATTAAGATAGTCGATTAATGCTGCAGGAGGGTTAGGGATAGCGCGTAAATTCGCTTCGAATTGTTTTAACACTCTATCGGTCAATGAACCACCGACAATATAAGTAGCAAAATAAACCGGTGAGCCATCAGTTGCCGTTAAGCCGCCAAGCGCCAATTCCTGTTCCAGTTTGAGAACTTGATCGATAAATTCTTTTTCCACCGCATAAAATTCACATTTTTTTGGCATGTAGGTTAAGAGATATTCTACGGAAAATTGTACCGGCTCGGCAAAAAACTTGGCTTTGTGATTGAGACGAAATGTAGTGTCATTGCTTGGCTGGGTTTCTTCTGCTTGAGTTGGTAGATTGCCAGCTTGCTTGATTTCTTGTTGAATTTGTTCAACAGATTTTAACTCCATCGCTGGCTGCACATAAGTATCGTTACCATTTAAGCTGGTAGACGCATTACTAAGACGGGAGCGTGGGCTAAAGTTGCTTTCAAGTTCTGATCCAGTATCAGTAGTGCCAGTAATAGAGCGAGTCAAGTCCTGTTGGCTCATGGCGCTGCTGAGTGGACTGCCTGGGTTAGGTGACAATTCCTCATCGTCGGATTTTTCCGCTGATGTTAACGAGGTAGTCGAAATGGAAATACTTAACTCGGGCTTCTCTTCCTCTTGGGTGGTGTTATCAGGTACTGGCGCTAATTTAATAAGTTCTAGCGCAGTAACAAGATCATTAATAATGGCTTTAATTACCGTTTCCTGTTCTTGGTCAGTTTTAATTAACGGAGTTATTGTTGGCGTCGCAAGATCAATTATTTCCGCCGGTACTGGCTGAGTGGAGATATTTTTTGCCGCTGGGTCTGGAGTTATATTTTTGGGTGTATTAAGGACATCAGGGATTTCAATAATGGTAGCCGTGATAACTTCAGCCTTTTTATTGCGACGGCGGTCGCGTCGTTTAGCGTTGCGTGTTACCGCCAACGCGAGGGGTGCTGGTGTAACAATTTCATCAGGCGTAGTTATATTTTCTGCTGGGTTTGGAAATGCTGATTCTATCTCTGAAATGGTAATATTAGGCTTAACCGTAGCGATAGTAACTGGCAATGCAATTATTGTTGGTTCAACAGTAACGGGCAATGTGGTTTTTTCACTGCTGTTTGAGACTGATAGTTTACCTGGTTGCTTCTTCTTAGGCTTTTTTTTCTTTTTGGCTTTTTGGCCTTCGGGTGCTTTAACCGTATTTATAGTTTCAACAGCCGCTGGTTTTTTTTCACTTTCTGCTTCCGCAGTGTCATATAATAAAAGTTCACGTTCTTTTAAGCTTAAGTCGTTCGACGCCTTCATATCAGCCGCGGCCGCTGCAGGATTATCATGTTCATCATGATATAGGGCGCGTTCCAGCAACAGTTCTTTGGTGGGGTGGATAGCAATACCATGATTATAATAGCTGAGTTGGTTGGTGACTTGAGTGATGAAGTTGACGACGGGTGTTAAACAATAGTTTGCGAATAATTTTTTTAGAATAATAATTTCCTCCTCTGGTACTTTCTTGCGTTTTGCAGACTCAATAGCTCTTTTAGCATCTTGATAAGCGGCTTCGGGTAAGCCAATGTTTAAAAAACAGTAACTACGGTAAAAATAATAGCGGTAAGTAGCGTTGCTCTCAGGCAGCCAGATTGCTGTTGAAAAAAATAATTTTGCTTGCTCGAAGCTACCGTCTTCAAAATATACCATACCTTTTTTGAAATGATTGTCCTGCTCTGTTACGGGGTACTTAACACTAGTTTGTTTAAAACAATCAATTATAATAGCTTCCTGTTGTTGATAAATATAAAAATCGCCTGCCCCGGTATTCATAAATGCATTCTGAAAACTTTTATAGGCCGACATTAAGTCACTTTTAGAATGAAGAAGTAATCCTAAACCAAAATATGCCAGAGAGTATTCATATCTGCTTATGCAGTTTCTAAAATCTGGCAATGCAGCCACCGCATCGCCCGATAAAAAATGGGCTAGGCCGCGATAAGTTTGCGCGACACAGTCGTTATGATTTAAGTCTAGCGCCTGGGTGCATAGGAAAATAGATAAATCATAGCGTTCACTATATAAAGCTTCAATCGCTTGAAAAACTAAGGAAACCGATTCTTGTGCGGGTAGTGATTTTGTCCGCTCACATAATACCTGGTTATACCAGGCGCTAAAATAATTTTGTTTATGCATAGCCATTGTTAAGGTGGTTTTATGTGCTTCTGCCGCTTCAAAGAATTCCAGCTTTTTATTAAGCGTCATACAGTCAATGATAAGTTTTACATTCAGTGGAGAAATATTTAAACTAGCCATGGCATCCATTAACGCATGTTTTAAGTGCAGTGTCTTCAGAAAAAAATCGCAACGCATGGCATAAGCAGTAGGCAAATGTGGAAATTCTTTAATTGCCTTGATTAATATTCCCAAACCAAGGTTGGTGTAGTCAGTTTCGAAAAAAATTTCCGCGGCTTTTAATTTAAGTAAATAAGGAGTGTATCGGTCTGGTTTTGCTTGCGATTTTTTGTCTGATTTATATAAAACATGCATTGCCAATCTATCAATTTTATCTTGCGAGTAGCCGTGGATGAAGGACTGAACATCATCATGAAAACGCGCGGCATAAGCTAAATTATAATTTGCTTCCCGCAGGTTGCTTAATATTAGGTGAATATGGGCTCGCATAGTGTACAAGTGACTGATGCGATAACTGGTAGTTTGTAATTTCTCATCTTCATACCAGAGCGCTAATGAAAAATATAATAATGCATCAAGATAATTTTTTTTCGCAAAACATCTATCGGCATTTGACTCATAATTATGGGATAGCTCCGCTGATTTTGTTTTGATTGCCTGTGGGGTTGATTTATTGACATATAAAAATATTGTTTTGCTTTTTTCCAGTGCGTTAAAGATATAAGATTGATGACCCGTAAAAAAAGAAAAATCTTCGAATTCATATTTTTTAAGCGCTTCCAGGATGTCTGGCAGCGCCAATGCATCTTCTTTTTTATCAGCAAAAAATATGCCACGTAGCAGTAACGCCCGACTATAGCCAAATTCTTCGATAATATAATTAACTTGGTTAAAGCAGTGGGATTGTCCTTCCGCTTTCATTTTTTTATCTTTTACCGCTGAGTTTTCCAAATAGTTTAGGTAGGTAAGATAAAATAATGAAATAAAGTCATAAGGAAAAGCTTGGTAAGCTTTTTCAAAATAGTAAGCAGCAACCTTAAGAAAGCCATTTTCATAAGCTTTAAATGCGGGATAATATAATTCACAGCTATTATTCGTGTAGGATTTATCTAAATCTTCAATTTTTTCTGTTAATAATGGTATGGTTAAATTGGCATAACGCGGTTGAGTGGCTAGGGTGAGACGCAAACGATTCTGATACCAGTGCCGGGTTTGCTTTAATTCATTTTTTATATCTTGTATTGTGATAATTACTTCGGCTACGTTATCGTTTTTTTGGGTTCGCGCATAGATGGACACTAAAAGTTTGTAAGTCTCTAACATTCTTGGTGCGAGATTGATAACTGTTTCACAATAATCTTTAGCTTCTTTATAGTTCCCCAGTTTTAAATGCACGCGTGCCAGCGCCAGATAAGCTTCTGGAATACTTTGAAACTCTTCCATGTTAATTAAAGCGGTATAGATCGTGATGGCTTGGTCAGTTTGTCCAATGGCTGCATAGCCTTCTGCTGCTGTCAGCTGCCGGTCGTAATCTCCATACTTAGGCTCAAACAGCCCGTTTGGTACTTGGTGTGATAGCATTTTGCATTAATCCTCCTCGTTTAATGAAACCAGCGTGGTATTTCCGCCCGCGGCTGTTGTATTTATAGATACCGCGCGCTCCACACACAACCTTGGTAAATAATGCGGTCCGCCTGCTTTGGGGCCGGTGCCAGATAATTTCTCGCCCCCAAATGGTTGTACGCCGACGACTGCTCCTATCATATTGCGATTGACATAAATATTGCCCACCGGCATGCGGTGTTTGATGTGATTAATAGTGGTTTCAATACGGCTATGTATGCCCATGGTCAAACCATAGCCAGTTGCTATCACGTCATCAAGAATTTTATCCAAGTCTTTGGCTTTAAAGCGGACCACATGTAACACGGCCCCAAAAACTTCACCAGGTAACAAGCTTAAGTCAGGTATTTCAATTACACAGGGCGCAAAGTAATACCCATTGAGCTTGGGGTCAAGAGGCATTTGATAAATAATTTTCGCGCTTTGCCGCATGCGCTCTACATGTTTTTGTAACATGGCGAGGGCATCAGCGTCGATTACCGGCCCAATGTCAGTGGCTAACAAGCTGGGATCGCCTATGCTTAATTCCGCCATGGCGCCTGTTAACATTTCCAATACTCGCGGGGCGATATCTTCCTGGAGAAATAATACCCGCAGCGCGGAACAACGTTGACCCGCGCTGTTGAAGGCTGAGTTCATCACATCAAGGACCACTTGTTCCGGCAATGCCGAGGAATCGACAATCATAACATTCTGACCGCCGGTTTCCGCGACAAAAGGCACAATAGCGCCGCCCCGTGTTGCCAGAGTTTGCTGAATATGTTGCGCAGTGTCAGTGCCACCCGTAAATAAAATGCCCGCGACGCGCGGGTCTTTCGTTAATTGCGCACCGACGACTTCGCCGCTGCCAGGCAGCAATTGCAAAACATCCTTTGGAATTCCCGCTTCGTGCAAAAGCTTGACCGCGCTGGCGGCCACTAAGGGAGTTTGTTCAGCGGGTTTGGCGATGACAACATTGCCTGTTACTAATGCCGCGACAATCTGACCGGTGAAAATAGCCAGTGGAAAATTCCAGGGACTGATGCACACCATGACACCGCGTGGATGTAGCGAGAGTTGGTTAGCTTCACCCGTGGGGCCCGGTAAAATTTGCGGTTTTAAATCCTGCACCGCACGCGCGGCATAATAACGACAAAAATCGATGGCTTCACGTATTTCATTCATGCAGTCGATAATTTGTTTGCCACCTTCAAGACTAATTTCTGCAATTAACGCGGGCATATTTTTTTCCAATAAATCCGCCGCACGATTCAAACAATCAGCTCGCGTAGTGACGGGTGTATTGGCCCAGCTAGCCGTAGCAGCGGTTGCCATTGCCAGCGCTTGTTCTACATCAGCGGCAGTTGCTTCGGTGACAGTGCCGCAAGTTTCAGTGAGTTTGCTAGGCGAAAAAGCTTTTCTTGGCGTGCTTGCGAAAGGCGTTTTTTTGGCAAGTAAAGGTGTTGCTTCCCACTTGTTTTGCAGCGCGGCCGCCATCGCTGTTTTCAAGCCCGCGAAAACGATAGGATTGGAAAGATCTAGCCCGCGGGAATTTTTGCGTTCCGGTGCATAAATATCGCGCGGTAAAGGAATATGCGGATGCGGTTTGCTGATCAACTGGTCTATGCGCGCATGAGGATCGATAATGATTTTATCTATCGGTAAATTTTCATCGGCGATGCGATTGATAAAAGAAGTGTTGGCGCCATTTTCCAGCAGACGGCGTACCAGGTAACCCAGTAAATCCTTGTGACTGCCCACGGGTGCATAAATACGGCAGGGAATATCTAAATGTTCTTTACCGACAATTTGATTGTAGAGTGGTTGCCCCATGCCGTGCAGACATTGAAATTCAAAATCTCTGCTAGTACCAGCCAGTTCCAGAATAGCGCCTACGGAATAAGCATTGTGCGTGCCGAACTGCGGATAAAAACAATCCGGCGCGGCAAACAATTTGCGCGCGCATGCCATGAAAGAAACATCGGTGGAATTTTTGCGGGTAAATACGGGATATCCTTCCAGACCTTGCACCTGGCTTAATTTTATTTCGGTGTCCCAGTACGCGCCTTTGATTAATCTGACCATGATGCGACGCTTATGTTTTCTGGAAAGGTTGGCTAACCAGTCAATAAGCGCAGGGCAGCGTTTTTGATAAGATTGCACCGCCAAACCAAAACCTTCCCAGCCAGTCAACGCTGGATCGGCAAAGACTTTTTCGAAAATTTTTAATGATAATATCAATCTGTCAGCTTCTTCCGCGTCTACCGTCAAACCAATATTTTTGGCTTTGGCTTGTTTTGCCAATTCCAATAGTCGTGGCGTTAATTCGTTGAGCACGCGTTCTTCCTGAGTGTATTCATAGCGCGGATGTAACGCGGATAATTTAACGGAGATGCCAGGATTTTCAATCGGACTTGCTTGCGTAGCGCTGTCGCCGATGGCGCTGATGGCTTTTACATAAGATTGAAAATATTTTTCCGCATCAGCAGCGGTGCGTGCGGCTTCGCCTAACATATCATAAGAATAGCGATAACCTTTGGCTTCAAATTTTTGCGCGCGTTTTAACGCGGCCTTAATCGTAGTGCCCATGACAAATTGTTTGCCGATGATTTTCATGCCTTGCAAAATAATGGGACGTATCACATTGCTGCTGGTGCGGCCCAGCAAGCGTTTTAAAGTTGCGCTTAGGGTGGTTTCATTAAGATTGATAGGTGCGTAAAGTTTTCCAGTTAACATCAGTGACCAGGTAGCGGCATTCACGAACAGGGAATTATTAGAATTTAAATGTTGTTCCCAGTCCGCGCTGCCAAGTTTGTCGCTGATGAGACGGTCCACGGTTTCATTATCGGGAATGCGCAGCAACGCTTCCGCCAGGCACATGAGAGCAATGCCTTCTTCACTGGATAAATCGTATTGATGCAGGAAACTGTCCAGGCCGCCTTTACGTTTGCTTTTTTTACGCGTAGCGATCACTAGTTTTTCAGCGGTTTGATGTATGCGTTGCAAAGCGTCTGCTGAAAATTTAGCCAACGGTAATAATTGTTGTAGGCATAGGGTTTCGTCCGCGCGATAGGCCTGGTTAATTGCATCAAACTCTCCGTTTTGGGTTGTTTCTCTCATGGCGTTTAATTCCGTGTTATTATGCGTTCAGAAGTCATCTTGTTAAATGAAAGCGCTATTTTAGCCGCGCGGCGTGGAAATTGGGAGTTTAGTTTGCTATCGAAACAAAAAAAATTCAATTTGGCCAAACGATTTCGTGGCTTGTTACCCGTAGTGATAGATGTGGAAACCTCAGGCTTAGAAGTAGGCTCGAATGCGTTGTTGGAACTGGCTGCAGTGACTTTAAGTCTTGATTCAATGGGAAAAATTTTTCCGCAGCAGACTTTTTCTTATTTTATTGAACCCTTTCCAGGCGCGGTGCTAGACACAGATGCCCTGGTAATTACCGGTATCGATCCCTTCCAGCCATTACGTTATGCAATTCCCGAGCGTCAGGCACTGGAGCGGCTGTTTGCCCATATCCGTGAACAATTAGCGGCGACAGGCTGTGTTCGCGCGGTACTGGTGGGCCATAATGCCTGGTTTGATTTGGCATTTATTTTGGCGGCCATCAAGCGTAATGGGATTATCGACGCGCCTATCCATTCTTTTACGACCTTTGATACGGCGACATTGTCGGCGGTTGCCTTGGGTGAAACCGTATTAGCGAGATCAGTGCGCGAAGCGGGTTTTGAATTTGATGTCAGCAAAGCGCATTCTGCGGTTTACGATGCGCAACGTACGGCGGATTTGTTTTGTTATATTGTGAATAATGTTGGGGTTTGACAAAACTAAAAACTTCCGAATTTCTTCCTCTTACGTTCCTCATTTTTTATTTCAGGAAGTG
>JAZKAT010000013.1:59096-74864 GCA_040389045.1 Pseudomonadota bacterium
TAAAAACTTCCGAATTTCTTCCTCTTACGTTCCTCATTTTTTATTTCAGGAAGTGGTGGGGTTTTAGAAAATAAAGTTTTAACTAACGGAGTTTTTTGTGTGGAAACTACAGGCTTAACATCAGCCTGCGATTTTTCCTCCTCTTCTAACCCAGCAAGTTGTGCTTGTAGAATTTGCAAAAAATTCGTGTTGAAATTTGAGCTTGCAGGATAGCAGGCAATTAATTTTTTCTTAACAACGATAGCTTCAGTCAGTTTTTGGTTTTCTAATAAAATCGCAAGCCAACAATCCAGAGCGTAATATAATTTTTCATTTAAATCTCCCAGCATATCATCGTCATCTTCGCTAAAGATGAATCCAATGGCTTTATCGGCATAGTCGATAGCATTCTCGTAAGCAATGATACAGCTTTCCATGTCATTAATTTCATTAATGTCATTAAGATCAAATAAAATTTCAGCTCTGTCCCGGGCGCCTTTGACCGCGTCATCAAAACAATAAGCCTGTCTAGTAGGCTCAAGGGTTGCAAAGGCATGGTGCCAGGAGAGTAGTTGAATGACGCCATCATTACCGACCAGCGCCGCCCAGTAAAATGGCGTATGAAAATCATCATTTTCCCGGTCAATTAATTCTACTGTCAATATTTCTTCAAGAGTGTCCCAATCACCACGTAACACCGCTGCATCAATAGAGTTAATATTATTGTTGTTGATTAATGCTTCTGCTGCTGCAAAAGGCGTGGCAGGGTCGGCGATGGTTGACATTAATTTAAAAGTTTCTTTTTCGGTCTCTAACATTTTTGGTTGTTGAATAAGTTCAACATGGCCATTTGCTTTTTCATCAGACTCCGAATCTTCGTCATTATAAATTTTATCGTCTTCAGGGTTTGGCGCGTAAATTTTTTCATAGGTTAATATTGCGAATTGAGTTATGTCTTCCGTGGGAGCAATATCAATCAAAACTTGAATGCCATTAGGGATTTTTTCTGCATCGTGTATCATGGTTGACTGGTAATGGTTGCGGTTTTCATGAATTATGTACAGATTAGCGACTGGGTCTTGCGCTTTTACAATGATAGGATTGCTTTTATCGCTTGATATTATCACCAGACATATTTTCAACTCCGCGACTAACGCGACTATAGTTAAATGGTCACCCCAACTGCTGATAGCCATTTCATTTAAATATTTATTAATATTCTCATCAATTGAAAGATTACTATTGGGAGCAGTGGTTTCGCCAAAAAATCCTCGATAAAGATCGCGATTGGTTTCGAGATGTTGAACAGCTAATTGACGTAAAGAATAAGGGGTATGTCTGCGATGTCTTTCTGGAAGTAAAGGCCGGTTTAATGCAATTTGATGACTGATAGCGGAAAACTGACAATTGCCATCGTAAGCTACATTATAAGGCTTAAACCCCCATTGTTTTGCCACTGTTTTGACGGAATCTTCTTTTGCAAAACATTGCGTATCATTTAATTCATCCAGGCGAGTGAAAATGCTTTCCGTCTTGGTGTTTTTTATCTCAGGTTGAGTAAAAGCAAATTCAATCTGCTTAATACATTTTTTTATTTTACTTCTACAGTCATCAATATCCGCATTGTCTTCATAGTTAAAATTTTTAAGTTGTGCCTGGTATGCTATGATGAGTTCATACACAGTTTTGGCTTCAGTATATTGTTTTCTACTATAATAATACTCTGCTAGATAGCTTGCTCCGGCAATAATGTCATAAATGCAATCGTCTTTTTCGGAGTAGTTTTTCAGTAAAGTATCAATTAAATTAAATTGCCTGCCCACCGCCGCCCAATAAAAAACATTTTCACCACGTGTGGTGGTCAGAGTTATCTGTTCGGGTTTACTTTTAAGGATAGAAAGCACTTCGTCGCTTCTACCAGCAAATGCGGCTGCGTGAATTTCAACTGTTTTATCGTAAAATTTTTGATAAACCGGTGCTTCCGGACTTGTTAAATAAGCAATAATGTCAGGATGATTTATCGCAAAGTGAAAGGGGTTGTGATCAGCGGTAGAGAAATTGATAACGATAAATTTAGTGATTACTTGGGTTAATTTTTTTAATTCCCCTTGTTCCGTCAGGGTGCAAACTATTTCCTGCAAAGTATCGAGTTTAGTTGAATGGTTAGGCATGCACAGATCTCAACGAAAAGATGCAGTAGGGTAACAGCGTTATGAATAAAAATCAATCACATACAGGTTAAATGACTTTTATTAAAGTAGGCCCCCGGTAAAACTAATTTAATGTCTGAGATTGTTCAATTTTAATGCTAATATTTTTTAATTAAATCAACCAGCTATCATTTTTTGATGAGATTTCTCAGCCGCCGGTATTTATTAGGTATAATAATATAAATAAGCACTTCTCAGAGGTTTTACTGATGAAAAGATTGCTTGAAGGATTGGCGACTCTCGCTATAGCCATCATGATGAATGGGGCATATGCCGCATACGATGGCTTGATTGGAATTCCTGATAAGAATTCTTCCGCCTCAGCACCGGCGACGCCACCCGTGCAATCAACCTCTACGACTACCACATCGTCTTCGTCAACACCAACATCCACCATGTCAGCTTCCTCGCCAGCGCCTGCGACCACGACTACGACATCAACATCATCAACACCAACATCGAGCATGTCGTCAACATCGCCCGCGACTACAACTACAACGTCAACAGCCCCAGCGTCGACCCTGTCGGCAATGTCGCCAGCACCTGCGACCACCACTACCACGTCTACAGCCACCGTGCCAACATCAGGCATGTCAGCAACATCACCAACGCCTGCGACTAGGACTACCACGACGATTTCAGCGCCACCATCAACTATGCCAATGCCTGCGCCACAAATAGCGCAACCAACACCACCACCACCGCTGCCACCAGGACGACCTGTTGCTACACCACCTCCGCAATTAGTACAACCACCCGCGCCGGTTCGACCCATTATGATTGCGCCAGCCGTAATTAAGGTAACCCCTAGAAAAGTTGTTAAGCCTAAAGTGGTAAAACCTGTCGTAAAACCGGTAACTGGCAATGTTATTCCGGTAATTTCCGCACGCCCAATAAAAACAAAAACAACAGTGAAGACGGTCACCAAAGCGGTTCCCGCCAAACCTGTAGTGATAAGAGTAGTAGCACCACTACCACCCTATAAGCCCAGACTACATTACTATCGACCCACTAAAGTGAAGTATAAAGTTTATAAGCCTATACATAGATACTGCATAGTGAAACCCCTGCCCAAACACAGATATCATCCACGGCCCTACAATCATGTACATAGCAACGGTGATATTTGGCCGCCTTTTGATGGCGTCTGGCCATAATTCCTGTAACTCTCTTTACATTTTTCTGTAAGCTTCGGAAAATAATATAAATAATAAAAGAATTTCCAGGGGGTTTTTTGGGTTAAAAAATGATGAAAAAATATAAATAAATTACTGGCAATTGTACAAAATTAGGACTACGCTAATTTCATTAAGTGAAAAAAATAATAATAAAAACTTTCCATACATTCGTGGAGGAAGTCCTAATGATTATCCAAAAATTTTCTAAGCGTCGTGCTGCGCGTCATTTTCCTGGTTTTAAACATTCACTCATTTTTCTCGCTAGCGTCACCATGATGAATACGGCGTTGGCGAATCCGCAAGGTGGTGTTGTTACCACGGGCAGCGCGACTATTGCAAACAGTGGTAAATCCACGGTGATTCAACAAAATAGTCAGCAAGCGATAATACAATGGAACAGTTTCAATATTCAAAGCGGCGAAAAAACGCAATTCGTTCAACCGAACAGTAGCGCCGTCGCTTTGAACCGCATAAATCCTATGCAAGGCGCGTCACAAATTAATGGCCAGCTCACCTCGAATGGCCAAATTATTTTAGTGAATGCCGCGGGCCTGCATTTTGGTTCAGGCGCAGTGGTGAATGTAGGTGGCTTAATTGCTTCAACTTCAGATATTAAAGATGCCAATTTCCTCGCCGCCAAATATATTTTCGATCAGACTTCAACTTATCGTAATGCTACTGTGACTAATCAGGGCACTATCGTTGCGGCAAACTATGGTTTGGTCGCGCTGCTGGGTAATTCAGTTATTAATAACGGTCTGATTAAAGCAGAAATGGGCAGTGTAGTGTTAGGCTCCGGCGCTAAATTCACGCTGGATTTTAATGGTGACCAATTAATTAATTTTACCGTTGACGCGCCATCAACGGCAGGTTCAATTACCAATACCGGTTCACTGATTGCCGATGGCGGACAGATTTTAGTGACTGCGCAAACGGCTTCGTCGGTGCTGGATAATGTCATAGACATGGCTGGCACAGCGCAAGCAAATTCAGTTTCACAACAAAATGGCGAAATTATTTTAACTTCTAACGCAGGCGTGAATGTCACGGGGAAAATGACTGCGACGGGCACGTCGGCGGATAATAGCGGTGGTACTATCCAAATTTCCGCAAACCATTTAACGACTTCGCACGCGGCTTTCAATACGAGTAGTAACACTGGCGGCGGCAATATAACGTTTAACGCAAACAGTATTTCACTGGTAAATAGTTCGGTAAATGCTAATGCCTTAGGATCAGGAACGGGTGGGACGATTGCTTTCAATGCGCCATCAACTACTTTTGCTAACAGTCTGGTGAGTGCGGCAGGTGTAGGTACAGGCACTTTCGGTGGTACCATCAATGTCGCATCCAATAGCATTTATATTAGTTATGGGACATTGTTAACTGCTAATGGTGATGAAATTGGCGGTAATGTAACGCTGTCGGGTGTGCCCGTGGCTGGCAGCCAGACTAACGCGTCTGCGATTACGCTTGATAGCTGGAGTGCAATTTCAGCGAATGCCAGTGGTGCTGATGGCATAGTGGGTGGCAATATTAATCTTTATGCCAATACATCATTATTAGCAGGTAATATTAGCGCAAATGATGGTAGTACCAATGGCGTAGGGGGTGATATTGGTGTGTTCGGACAGAATTTATATGTTCTGCCAGGCGCATTCATTGATGCCAGCGCTGCGTTTGTTGGCGGTGTGATTACGCTAGGTGGCAATCCATTTTCAACCACAGCCAGTACCACATCCGCTAATGTTATTCTCAGTCCATTAAGTTATGTTGGCGCATCGGTTACCGGTAGTAATGGCTTTGGCGGTGTTATTTCTGTAAGCGGTGACAATGTATCACTTGGTGGTGAATTAGATGTATCCGGCAATCCATTTCCGTATTTAACTTTTACCAGCACCGGTAACTCCGGTTCCTACGGCTTTTGTGGCGGTGGCGGTTTTCATTCAACACCCACCATTAATAATTCAGGCTCATCAGGCGGTAACATCACGGTGACAGGTAACAATATTACTGTGCAACCCGGTGCTTACCTGAATGCAGCGGGTAATTTATTTGGTGGCTCGATTGAACTGGGTAATAGTACCTTCAGTCCAACCGCTTCTAACTCTGTTGTGGTAAATTTTGGTAGTGTGCTGGATGCGGGTTCCTATGGCACTACCGGTAATCCAATCGGTGGTCTCATTAAACTGTACGCTAATAACACGACTGTTAACGGTGCACTGAATGTTTCTGGCGCCGCCAATTCCGGTTCTTTGGCGGGTGAAGTAGAAATCTTCGCGAACAATACCGTCACCATAGGTTCCTTCGCTACGATTCTTGCTAACGGTGATACCGATGGTGGAGAAGTGTTAATTGGTGGTGATTTGAATGGTGCGGGCTTTGATCCTACCGCGCAAAATACGAATGTCGCAGCCTTAAGTTATATCTCGGCTTCGGCATTAACCAATGGCACCGGTGGGCAAGTGGTATTGTGGTCTAGTAACGAGACTACTTTCTCAGGCTCAATCATCGCCCGTGGCGGCGCGAATAGTGGTGACGGCGGTAATGTGGAAATAGGCAGCGCGCAAACGTTGAATTATACGAAGAGCGCTTATGTCGATGTCAGGGCGCCACATGGTAACCCGGGAACGGTAACACTGGTTGGTACTCCGGGTCCTACCCCAGCAAGCAATCCTTTCTTAACACTGTTTGGGTTTAGATAAAATCTGTTAGCTACACCTAAGAATAAAGTCTTAAGACTTTATTCTTGGGACCAAAAACCTGTTCTTATAAAGTTAGACTGGCCTGCATGGAGGGCGCGGTATTCGATCGGCCAATTTTGATTTCCATTTCAGGTAGAATAATGTTTAATTTATCTATTGCAGTTAATAATTCCAGCTTATCAACGGGTTTGCTAAAGTAGCGATCCATGCCAGCGTCTAGTCCCACCTTTTGTTCATTTTCCAGTGCATTGGCGGTGATTGCAAAAATAGGCACTCTCGCTTTTATCTCCCGCTTTTCTTCTAATGCCCTAATATCTTTGGTTGCTTCTATGCCATCTTTTACAGGCATTTGAATGTCCATTAAAATAAGATCTAATTTGTTTTTTTTAAAAGTTTCCACCGCTTTTTCTCCATCCTCAGCTTCTATAACAGAATGGCCTGCGGCTACCAATATTCGGCTTAACAATCTCCGGTTAATTTTATTATCATCTACCACTAGTATCTTGCGTTTTATGAGGGGAGTAACGGCGAATACACCAAATGCGCCACTAGGAACGGCTAAATGAAAGAATTCATTTTTGGCTTCATCTTTTTCTTCCAGCGCGATTTTTTCTTGTTTTGAAAGTACAGCAAATTTAACTGTAGCACTAAATGTCGAACCCTTACCTATTTCACTAACAATGGTAATATCACCATTCATAGCCAGTGCTAATTCTCTGGCAAGATGTAATCCTAAACCAGATCCTCCATAATGGCTTTCGGTTTCATGATTACCTTGAACGAAACGGCCAAAAAGCCGGCTTTGCTCAATTGACGTCAAACCAATGCCAGAATCCTTTACATTGATTTGAACTTGAATACTCTCAGCAGTAGTTTCCAGAATCAGCAGACTGAGTTCTATGCCACCTTTTTCTGTAAATTTAATAGCATTGCCCAGTAAATTCATAATAATTTGTTTAAGGCGTAAGGCATCTCCTTTAACCCATAATTCTTTTGGTTCGGGTGTTACTACTTTAATGGTGATGCCTTTCATTATCGCCTTGGCGCGTAGCATAGGCACTACTTCGTCGATCAGGATTGTTTTAAGATCAAAAACCCGGTGTTCTAATTTGAAGTTTTTATCAGAAATTTTAACAATAGATAAATTGGTATTTAGAATTAACAGTTGATAATCAACGCAAATCATCATGCTGGTCAGATTATCCTTAAGTTCCATTACAATAGCTTGTAATTTTGACTTATATCGCGGTGATGTTGTGGTACTTGATTGAGCGATTACCGTTTCTAAATCTGTTATCAGCTGCATGGAAATATCGAGTAATCCTTTAATACCACTGGCAGGATTACGGATTTCATGTGAAGTGTGTGAAATGAAGCGAGTTTGTTTTTCCACATGATCTAAAGATTCTTGCAGCAGTATTTTATCATTGATTTGTTGGGCAAGTCTGGCTGTCTGTTCGATTAAACGGTATTCGGTAATATCGCGGCCCACCTTATAGATGCGATGAAGTTTTACATACGAATTCCATTGGAAAATTCGATAAGAACCATCTTTGCATAGATAACGATTTTCATAACTATGAATGGGTGATGCGTCATTGTTTCGCAATAGTTGGGCTGCTTTATCTTCCGGGTGTAAAAAATCAAGAGTAGATTTCGCCAATAACTCATCACTGCTATAACCCAGTACTCTGGAAAATGCGGGGTTAAAAAATTGTAAAGTACCATTAAGATCACAGATACATTGGAAACTTTCATTGAGCAAAAACATGGCAGTCAAGTTTTCACTGGTGAATTCGGGCGGTTGTTCTTCAGAAAGAACCAGATTAGGAATGTTTTTATTACTGCGCAGTAAATGTCTACCCTTTTCAGTAATCTCATTATAATTTAAATTTAATACTTTAAGAGTATGATTATCCGCAAAAACTTCGGCAGCTTTATCCCCTACAGCGTTATAACTAAGATATAATTCTATTAATGTAGTATTTTGCGCTAACAACATAGCGCCTGAGTCACCCACCAGATTAGTGCTTAAGGTAAGCGAAGTTGTTTTTTTATTAGTAAGCGAGGCATAGGCGCCTGAGAAACCTATGCCATTGCCGGCCATATCCAGGCGTAGCAGTGAGGTGTGTTTAAATAACGCTGATGCACCTGCATTACCTAATAGGTTGTGACAAATAATCAGTGTCTCTACTTTACTATTCTTTGCGACAAAATCCTGTGCGCCTCTAAACGTAATTTGATTATATCCCACATTGAGTTCAAGCAAACCAGGGTGGGTCGCCAAGGCCGCGAAGCCCGCGTCTTTGACAAAGTTATAACTCACATCCAATATAGTTAAAGTAGTATTTTGATAGGCTAAGGCCAGTATTCCTTCTTCAGTTATATTATTTCCCTCCACGCTCAATGAGCTTAGTACGGTATTATTAGCTAATGCGGTAATCCCTTCAGTTTGGATATCGTTATAATTTAGCACCAGGGTCTTGATGCTGGTGTTGGATGCGAGTGACTGAGCGGCTATAATTCCTAATTTATTGTGAGATAAGGTTAACGAAATTAAGGTGGTGCTTTTCGCAAGAGCGATGGCAACCTCATCGGTGCAGTGACAACCCGCTAACGACAATGATTGCAGCCTGCTATTTGCAATTATCACTGCACTACTCACCTCAATCTTGTTATTTGCTAAATCAAGGTGGCGAAGTGCGGAAATATCTGGAAATTTTTTGAGAGAAGTAATCTTGCAATCTCTTGCTAGTAACGTAGTAATGTTCAGCAAAGCATTAGTTAAAAGCTGGATGCCAGGATCGCCAACTGGATTACCTGATACATTTAAGATTGTTAGATGGTGATTATCAGCTAACGCAGCGACGAGTTCTTGTAAATCATTTATAGATAATTCATGGTAACTGAGATCTAACTCTACAAGTGAAGCATCGTTAGCTTTAAGTTGTTCCAATATTTTTTTATCTATTGGCATTATAGTTACATCCTCATCAAGTGTTTTTTTTAAATTTCAAAAATAATACGCCGATAATTTAACTATGTATCTAGTTATTTATTTTAGTTTTAGAAATATGATTTACTATCATGCTATACTATCTATATCGTATCTAATGTTCCCAGTGGAGATTGGCTATGTCATACTTTCGAGTTTGTAAGAATACCGCTAAAGAGACCCCCTTAAAAATTTACCCGTTTGACAATAAAGAAGATGCTGAACATTTCGCAAAAAATGAATCGGTTGCCGATGATAAGCATAGTTATGAAATACAAGAAAATGATGAGGGAGAGTTTTCCACTATTAAGGAATATTATAAAGGTGAGGTAGTTTTATAAATAACAGAAAAGGAAATCAGCATGACTACCATTGACCTCGAAGCGCATTTTTATACCCAGGCTGCTTTTGATTATTTGATGACGCGCAAAGACTTTCCCAAGTTTGTTAAAGAAAAAGAAGCAGGCTCTTATCAACTGCGTTTTACCGATCAAATTACTTTATTTCAAAACACCGAGTTTATTGAAATTCTTTGTGATCTGGGTGAAAAGCGTATTCAGGCCATGGATAAAGCCGGTCTTGATATGCAGGTATTAAGTTTTTCATCCCCGGGCGTAGATGAATTTGACCCAGACCATCAGTCAGCGGCCCATTCTGCCACCGAAAGTAATAATCTTATCTTTGAAACCGTCAAACGCTATCCGCAGCGTTTTAAGGGCTTTGCCACCATTGCGCCTTATGATGTCGCGCAGGGTGTGAAAGAATTAGAACGCGCTATCAAGGAATTAAAGTTTGTCGGTTGGCTTTCGCATTCTAATTACGGGGAAGGGCAATATCTTGATGATAAAAAATATTGGCCGTTGCTGGAAGCCGCGCAAAGTTTAAATATTCCTATTTATCTGCATCCGACTACGCCATTGGCGCCGGAATTTGGTAAATATGGTTTTGCGCTAGGTGGGCCGCCATTTGGTTTTCAAGTTGACGCGGCACTCGCGCTATTACGCATGATTTACGCCGGAGTATTTGATCAATACCCAAAATTAAAAATCATTTTAGGCCATATGGGAGAAACACTGCCGTTTTTAATGCCGGAACGAATTGATTGGGCTTTTGCCAACCCCAATGTTTCGAAATTGCCAGGTTTTATCAAAACCAGGCCCGCTATCAAAAGAACACCTAACCAGGTGCTTATGGAAAATGTTTATATCACTACCAGTGGGCGGTTTTCTAAACCCTTGCTGGAATACTGTTTAAAAGTGCTAGGCGCGGAAAAAATTATGTTAGCAACCGATTACCCGTACGAAAATTTGCAGCAAAGCATGGATTTTATTAGAGGTTGCGGGCTGGAAGATAAAATCTTCCAGCAAATATGTTCCGGCAACGCTAAAGGTTTAGGGATGGGTTAACGGTGGATAGTAACGCTTGTTCTTCATCTAAATCTTGCGTGGTTGGGATGGTGTCATAATAACCACCAAACAGAGTATGGCTAAGCTTCTCTTTGCAATACTTTACGTTAGCAGCTACATCATGTCTGTAGACTACCAGGGTAAGAACAAATGCCCCAACACCAATAAGTTTAATCCAACCCAGATAATCTGTACCGGAGTTAGTGGCTGGTGTCTGTTCTACCGCGGCCGGCGCTTCAATTAGATTTACTACGGCATTTCCTATCCCAGCGGTGATGGTGCTTACCCCGGCTGCGATGGCTGCGGGTATAGTGGAATTTATAAGGCCTGCAATCGTAGAGGAATTAAAGGCTGCGGTTAAGTTATGAGTGGCTTGCTCTTGGCTCAGGCGTTCTTCTATCTTTTCAAGATAAGCATTTCTACTGGCCTCTGCGGCCGCTAAACCGGCATTTATTTGTGCATTATAGGTTTCAAAAAAATCATTATCATAAGCTTTGATACCCGCATCATCTAAAAGATCTAAACGTTCGATCAGATTATCTGTTTCAATAAATGCGGAGAGTGAATCTATGCTACGGCGCAGGATGTTGACGCGCGTCTCCGAAAGATAGCTTTTTAAGGCTTCATCATTACCCGCTCTAATTGCATCTAAACGCGTAGTAGTCCCTGAATTATCGTGTTCTTCGGTAATTTCTTGCAGAATTTGTTTGCGGGTTTCTATAAGAGTTCGGTTTTGCATAACAGGCTGCCCTTTAAATTTTAAATAGGCGCTATTCTAGTCAATTAATATACAAACAGCAAGCAAAAGGTTGTTTAGAGGGGGTGAAAAGACAGGCAAAAAAAAGCCCGCTTTCGCGGGCTTTTTAACTTACGATTAATATTAACCGAATTTAACACTAGCACGAGCACCAATCGTATTGGACGAATTACCTGATCCGCCATTACCAGAGCTGTAAGCAGTGTCATGGGCAAATTCAACACCAAGGTTGGTGTACTTCCACATGTCAACGTTATAGCCAACCAACCAACGGTTCTTTGGTAACGCCAAGTTAACAGCGTTGTTGGAGGTTTGGTAACCAAGATATACGTTTTGGTTCTTAGCCATCGCATTGAAACCAAAGCCAGCTGTAACATCAGCAGCCCAAGGACGTGCACCAGATGCAAACGGTGTGCCATATTGGTTTGACAAATCATTTGGGTTAAATGATTGAATTGACGTTGAGTAACGTGCACCAATACTAAATGGTCCACTGTTAACATCGCCATAAACCGCAATACCGCCAACTAAGTGAACGTAGGTCCCAGAATTAGCATATGCGTTACCTAAAGCAGCAGAAACATCGTTTACGCCGGTTAAGTTAGACATATAACCAACGCCGATATCAAAGCCCAATTGATCACTCAACATGTCATAACCCAATGCCGCGCCCCAAACTGTGTTGGAATGTGGTTGATTGAATTGACGTGCAGCGTTATCAAACGCATAAACATCGCCATGCAAGCCCATTTGAGTAATAAAGCCCAATTTAGCAGAAGTTTGCAGAGATTCTGTAATAACCTGGGTCAAAGTACGTTCCAACGGGTGTATGGTGTAACGGCCGTAATCTGTGAATTGCTTACCCACTTGGAAGAAAATTGGGGAAACATCATAGTTAGCAAGTGTTAAATAACCTTGTTCCAGGTTTAACTGGTTAACAGGCATATAAACATTGCTATATTGACCAGCCAATGGAGCGCCGGCTAATTGACCGTTTGGATTGCTAAAGCTTAAGCTAACAAATGCTTTTGTCCAATCGTTAACAACCGCACCGACATTCAGGTAAGCATCGTTTAGAGCCAGGAGCTGACGGTTTTCACCTTCATAACCCTGTGAACGATTACCTTGATGCCAATCAAAATTCACACCACCACTGAGACCAATACGGTTAAACCAGTCTGGCATAGCTTGTCTGGCGCGACCGATGTTTTGGCTCATTTCATCATACATGATTTGGTGAGTGTCAATCTGTTGCACCATAACTACTGGCATGGCGCCCATATCTTTATATTCATGAGCTTCATGTGTTTGAGCAACATGATGTGTCACATGATGATAATGATGATGGTGATGCGTGTGATGTACTGCTGGAGTACTGGTTGGTGTGCTTGTTGTAGTTGTTTGAGTCGTGGTTTGGGTGTCGGCATCAGCTGCGAAAGCAGGTGCGCTTATCAACCCTAACAGGCTCATTGATGCAACAACGAGTTTTAGTTTCATGCTTCTGTATCTCCTTGATATATTTAATTTGATCCGGACGAATACCAAAATTACCTTATAAATACATACCATTGCAAGCAAAATTTAAGCCAAAGGCCCACGAGGTGTGCATTTTAACAAGTTAGATTTCAAATTTTATACATGTCGCGAACAAATGGATAGCTTAGATATTATTTGGACAACATGTTTATACAATATTATTAGCCAGACCATTCAGCTTGAAGATTCTAAAGAAAGAAGATTTTAATTGAAAGAGTAAATTAAAAAAAAATCTGCCAGAAAAGTTTAAAAATGTTCTAGGTTTAGCGATTCAGTAAAAAAATAACCCGCAGTAGCGGGTTATTGATTATTACTAATGTTAAAAATTTTAAAGTGCCGCGGATTTTTCTGCAAGAAAATCGGCAATTCCTGCTGCGGTTGGTTTGATCGCAGTGTCACCTTTGTTCCAGCCTGCTGGACAAACTTCGCCGTGTTTTTCATGAAATTGTAATGCATCAATGGTTCGTAACAATTCATCGATGTTACGGCCTAATGGCAAGTCATTAACAATTTGTGAACGCACAATGCCCGCTTTGTCGATTAGAAACGCACCGCGTAACGCCACATGGGCGGTAGGATGTTCAACGCCAAAAGATTGACATATAGAATGACTCACATCGGCTATTAAAGGATAACGCACTTCGCCAATGCCGCCACTGCTGACCGACGTTTTGCGCCATGCGCTGTGAGTAAATTGTGAATCAATGGAAACACCCATGACCAGGGTATTACGCTGCTTGAATTCTTCAATGCGATTGTCCAGGGCGATTAATTCAGAGGGACAGACAAAGGTAAAATCCAGGGGATAAAAGAATAACACGCCATATTTGTTTTTGATGGCTTCGGATAATTGAAATTTTTCGGTGATTGCACCATCGCCTAAAACCGCGGCGGCGGTGAAATCGGGAGCGGATCTGCCAACTAATATACTCATTTACACTTACTCCTTTAGAACGGGGGGGTTAGTAATAAAGAGCGCAATAATAGCATAAACTAGTAGGGTTTGTCCTGGCTCACTCTTAACTTACTGAAACAAAACGATTTTAACCCATTAGCGTTTTCTGATGGGTTTGCGGTATGATGCGTTTTTGTTTTTCCCCTTTAAAAAATGGACTTCACTATCATGGTTTATTTCCTGATTCTTTTAGGTGTGCTATTGAATGCTGCCGCCCAGTTGTTGTTGAAAGCTGGCATGAACCAGATTGGGCATTTTGACTTTAGTCTGGCAAATACGCTGCCCATTGGCTTACGGGTTGCGGCATCGCCCCCTATCATTGTGGGTTTGTTTGCTTATGTAGTCAGTGTAGTGGTGTGGCTGCTGGTATTATCACGGGTACAAGTCAGTTATGCCTATCCTATGCTGAGCATTGGTTATGTGGTTAATGCGGTGGCGGCTTATTATCTGTTTGGCGAAGACCTTTCACTGATTCGCATTACTGGTATTTTCGTTATTATCGCGGGTGTGTTTTTAATTTCACGAACTTCGGGAGCTTAAGTGATGAGTGATGAATATTTACCTTTTTCTCGCCCTACCATTAGTCGTGGCGCAATTGAAGATGTGGTTACCTGTCTGGAATCCGGCTGGATTACCACCGGTCCACGCGTGGCGCAATTTACCGAAGCATTAAAAGATTATTTGTCAGCGCCCTATGTGTTACCACTGTCGTCAGCGACCGCGGGTTTGCATTTAACGTTGCTGGCCTTGGATTTACAGCCTGGCGATGAAGTGATTACGACACCCATGACATTTGCCGCTACGTTAAATACCATCGTGCTGTCAGGTGGCAAGCCGGTATTAGTGGACATTGATCCTGCGACTTATAATCTTGATTTGAACCAGTTGGAAGATGCGATTACCGAAAAAACTCGCGTTATCATGCCCGTGCATTTTGCCGGTTTGCCGTTAAATCTGGATCAACTTTATGATATTGCGCAACGCCATGGTTTACGCGTGGTTGAAGATGCGGCGCATGCAATAGGCGCGGAATTTAACGGACAACGCATAGGTGCGGTGGGTGATACGCAGGTTTTTAGTTTTCATCCCACCAAGAACATGACCACGGGTGAAGGCGGTTGTATCAGTACGCGTGATGAACAGCTCGCGAAAAAAATTGGTTTATTGCGTTTTCACGGTATTGATAGGGAAGCTTGGAACCGTTACGGCAAAGGTGGTCAGCAGGATTATGAAATTGTGATGCCCGGTTTTAAGTACAATATGATGGATATCCAGGCGGCGATTGGTTTGCATCAATTGCGTGAACTGGATGGATTTATTGAACGCCGCGCGGAATTAGCTAATCGTTATCAGGAAGCGCTGGCGGATTGGCCGCAATGGGAATTGCCGGTCGCGCCTGATTATGCTCACAAGCATTCATGGCATATTTATACTCCTTTATTGAATGAAGCGGTGGCGGGTATGGACCGTGATGAATTCATGACGGCGATGAAAGAAAGAAATATTGGTACGGGTTTACATTATCGCGCTGTGCATTTGTATCCTTATTACCGAGATTGTTTTGGTTTTCAGGAAGGTGATTTTCCCCATGCGGAAGCGGTTGCGGAACGTATCATTAGTTTGCCCTTATTTCCGGCTATGACAGATGCGGAACATGACAGGGTGTTAGATGTAATGTATGAGATTTTTAAATAAGGATAATGATGAAGATTTTAATTTTAGGCGCAAACGGTTTTATCGGCAGTAATTTAAGTGCGGCGATTTTGGCGCAAACGGATTGGCATATTTATGCTATGGATATGGCGCAGGATAAGTTGAGTGATTGTCTGGAGCATAGCCGCTTTCATTTCTTTTCGGGTGATATGACGGTGGAAACAGAGTGGGTCACAGAACGCATTAAAGAATGTGATGTAGTATTGCCTTTGGTTGCGATCGCCACGCCAGCGGTTTATGTGCAAGAGCCATTGCGGGTGTTTGAATTGGATTTTGAAGCGAACCTCGCGATTATCCGGCAGTGTGTGAAGTATCATAAGAGAATTATTTTTCC
>JAZKAT010000013.1:74964-91456 GCA_040389045.1 Pseudomonadota bacterium
GAGCAAAAGCGTTGTTTTATGCATATTGATGATGGTGTGGATGCTTTGCTTAAAATTATTGAAAACAAAGACGCGAGTGCGACGCATAGAATTTTTAATATTGGTAATCCGAAGGAAAATATTTCTATCCGTACGTTGGCGGAAACCTTGGTATCACTTATCAAGACTTATCCTAAACATAGTGAAGCCGCCGGAAAAACCAAATTGGTTGATGTGGATGCCGATAGTTATTATGGTTCTGGATATCAGGATGTGGAGTTGCGAGTGCCAGCGATTGGCCGCGCGGAAAAATATTTAGGCTGGCAGCCAAAAGTTAATTTGGAAACGGGGTTGAAGAAGACGTTGGATTTTTATTTGGCGTGATGATATATCGTTGTGGCTATTGTAGCTCGTATGAGCCACCGGTGGGTGGTGCTAACGCAGCGACATACGGGAATACATCTTTTCACCTCTGCCCAAGGGGAGAGGTAAAAAAGATGTTTCCACTACGATATTTGATCTTGTTCTATATCAAGTAACATTTTTTTTATCGGTACACTCCCAGCATAGCCACCTAGCGTTCCATCCGCGGCAATCACGCGATGACATGGCACGATAATACTTAGTGGGTTTTGTCCATTTGCGGTGCCTACGGCGCGACAAGCTTTTGCGTTTTCTATTGCGGTGGCAATGTCCTTATAGGCGCGGGTTTGGCCGTAAGGAATTTTCATCAATTCTTTCCATACTCTTTGCTGGAATGGTGTGCCCTCAGCTTGTAATGGGAGAGTAAAGGTTTTGCGTTTGCCATCAAGATATTCGATGAGTTGTTGTTCGGCGGTTTTTAACAAATTCGTTTCAAGCGCATGTTCGGCGCTGACCATTTCCATATTTTGCTTTTTCCAAAAGACGCCGTGTAAGGCTTGGGCTGTACCTACCAGGTAGAGTGGGCCAATTTTTGTAGCAATCTTTAATTGAAATTTTCGCATGGTAAAACCCTCGTGTGGTTGTTAACTTCGTTTTTTAGCACTAACTTTCTTCTTTGCTATTTCATTAGCATGAGAACGCCAAAATAATGCTGCGACATAACCGCGCCATGGGCTCATTTTTTCTAGTTGTAATTGAGGATGTTGTTTTAAAATTCTTGCTAGCACCAAATCACTCGCGGGAAAAGTATCAGTGTGCCGCAATACTTTGAGCATCATGTAATGCGCGGTCCACGAGCCTATGCCTTTAATGGTCAAGAGCTTTTGCATAAAGCTGTCAACATCTTGCGTAGGTTCAAGGGATAACTGGTTTTCCAATAGCGCCTGACAAAAATTAATTAAGGTTTGTTTACGTACGCGAGTGGATTTGAGATGAGTCAAGTCTGCCTGAATAATGTCGGTGGGTGTTGGAAATAATTTTATTGGCTTTCCGTTTAGTTCAAGTCCGGAATTTTTTCCGGCTATTTCGATTAAATCATGGAGTAATGCGCGACCACGGGCTACGCTGACTAACTGTCCCAGGATAGTGCCAATCGCGATCTCGAAAGAATCCCAGCCAGAGGGCAGGCGTACGCCGCTATGTTGTTTTAGTAATTTTTTTAATTTGGGATCTAATTCTAAAACATTGGCGATAATGGCGGGATCAGAACTAAGATCAAATAAATTTCTGACCCGTGCGATAATCAAATGAATAATAGAAGTATCGGGAAAATTAATTTCAACAATCAGGGATGCGTTTTCCGCGTCATTTGAGATGGCGATAGTGCCTACTTTGCCATTCATCGCAACGACGCGGTGCATTTTATCGGCTTCAAACCATTCCAGGTTTCCTACTTTATGGCTTTCGTAGGATTTCAATAAACCATTGAAATCAAACGGTGGGCGATAGGGAATGTTAATTTTCAAGCCCGGATCAGTTTTTGCGGTTTGCTTGTTGCCACGAGTTGCGCTAGGGCTTTTTTTAAAACGTTCTTTAAAAGCATCGTTAAAACGCCTGATGGAAGAAAACCCGGCAGCGAAAACTATTTGGGTAATGGGTAATGCGGTTTCGATAATGAGTTTACGCGCTAGATTTAAACGATTCTCAAAAAAAAGTTGTTTAGGGGTTTTGCCAATTTCGGCTAAAAAAAGTCGGCGTAAATGTCGCGCGCTGATACCAAATTGTTCGGCGAAATCATCTTCATTAAAACTAATGAGTTCCTGGGCATTGATTATTTTTACCGCTCGTCTGACCACGGCGGACTTGCCAATCCACGCGGGTGATTGGGGCGCACTTTCAGGCCGACAGCGCATGCACGGTCTATAGCCGGCTTTTTCCGCATCTATATGTGTAGAAAAAAACTCGACATTTTCGCGTTTAGGCTTGGCGGGACAAATGGGACGGCAATAAACTCCGGTGGTTTTTACGCCCACAAAGAATTTGCCGTCGAAGCGGTTGTCTCGGGCTAGCATAGCTTGGTAGTAAATATTGTCTTTTTTCATAGCTTAAGCATAGGCAACATTTGGGGTAAATTCTAGCTGTTTTCGGACATGGTCGGTTCGCCGTATTCCGCCGCGAGCTACAATTTTATTTGAATGGCTTTTGTAGGTTGGGCTGAGCATAGTGTGAAAGTCATGACTAGCACACATAGCGAAGCCCAACAGTTTGTGATTTAAAAAACTGTTGGGCTTCGTTGCACTCAGCCCAACCTGCTTATTAATACCGGTTACGGGATGGCGCGTTTTTTTTCTTCCTCTTCTATTAAGGTTGCAGGCGCTGCGGTATTCAATTGTAAACGATTTGGATTGTTGCCAAAGCGGCGGATGTGATTATTGTGAAAGTATATGGATTCTTTGTTTATTGCTTCTTGAAGTGGGGTTGCAGCCTGGGTGAATTTTCCGAAACGGTCGATGACAGATTTTAGCGAAATTTCAATTGCTGCAAACTGGTTTGAATCGTTTAGTAATAATGCGCTTTCGTTCAGAGAGGTGGCCGCGTCATTGAGTTCAGTTTTTGCTTTTGTTAAAGACAGTGTAATATCATCAAGTGGTTGCCGGGATTTTCTTTGCAGCCAATTTTCCTTTTGCAAATCGGCGTAGCTTTTTTCAATTTTTTCTAAGAACAAATTTAAATCCTGTAATTTAACTGATAGCTTGTGGTGCTTTTGTAGTAATTGATTTCCCTTATGCTCATAATAGCTGTAAAAACTTATAAATTTATTAAATATTTTTGTAGCATTATTAATATCTTTATTGATTGAAGTCAGTTGATTGCTAAATTTTAATAAGTTTTCGGCTGTTTCAGCTACTTCGTTTATTTCATGCTGTAGCTTAAGAAGAGCAGGCTTGATTGTTTGAATAAGATTGTTAACTGCCATTAATTCTGCATTTTTTTCAAATGAAAAAGGCATGCCTGCTAAAGTAAGAATATAATCATTATAATTTTTCTCTAATTGGAGTTTTTCTTCATCTGCTGCCTTTAGATGAACTTCCAGGTCTGATTTAGACAAAATATCAGGAAGTAATACTAAATGTCTAGGTGTTTCAGCAAATGCAGCGCTGACATTTTTTAATAGCCATTCTATTTCCTGAATTTTGTAGGCAAATTCAGCTTCAGCTAATAAAATTTCGTTATCATTTATTAGCGTATATTTAACAAAAGCAACAGTTGGTAAATCCTCTATTTTAATATCTCTGCCTATTACCACAATATTGATAATAGCTTTTTTTCGATTGGTCGTTAGGGGTGCGGATTGTGTTGCTGAAGTATCGGTAATATCAACACTTTCTTTATCAGTTTTTAAAACATCACGTAGTTTAACTTCATTTGTTAATTCTTTTAAATTATTCCAGGCACGCTTAAATTTTTTATTAAATTCTTTGAGAATTAATTGTTTCTTCTCCAGCATGTCTGGTGCTAGAGTTTCTTTGGTTTGGTCTATTGATAATAAGAATTTCTTAATATTTTTTAAGGTATACAGATAAATTATTACTATGTTGGTCCTGATGTTAGCTTCAGCAGGATCACCTATTACAAAAACAATTTCTTTATAGGCGGATGCGGCAGCTAATTGACTATGAAAATTTGTAACTTCAGTAAGATTTCTGCTAACCACAGTATCAAGAGATAACATTAATAAGGGCAGGGTAGTATAGATTTGCGATACTGTGCACTCGTAGAGTTCTGTTATTTGCGTATCAAAAGTATTGATTACATTTTTTGCTTGCTCTAAACACTCGAACAAATTTGCTTTTTCGGTTTGTAATAAATTAATTTCTGCTTCTCTGGGAGTTCTTGTCTGACCTGCTTGCGTTAAAAGGTAGGGTATATTGCTATTATTCAAATGATTAGCCATTGCATTCATTGCCTGCATAAGCGCCATGATTTTGTGGTGATTATTGTCATTTAGTAAATAAGTTTGGCAGAAATCAGCATTAATTTCGGTAATATTTACATATGAGATTACATCCACATTAATATTGCCTGTAGAAACGCGTATCTTAACTTGGCCTAAAAGTTTTTTTATTGCCTTTACCGAAAAATTAGTTTGGTTTTTAAGGCTAAGCATTGCCTGACCAGCAGCGCCCAATTCGCGGCACAACTTTAATAAAGCTGCTCGGGTGGCTGGTGCGCTATCCAGGGTTTTGATGTTAGCGATTTTCTTTTGAATTTCGTCCTGGTTATAAACCGGCAAAATATTATCTTGAAAAGCTTTCTCAACTTTTGCGATTAATTCGTGAAGAAACATTATTTAATAACCTTTTTTAATGTGAGGAGGACAATTTTTGTTCGATTTGATGTAGTTTCAGAAAGCTCGATTTTAAACGTTTTTTGGACAAATTGGAACAATTGCGTCAGCAATAGTACTTTATATATTCATTAAAAGTGAGAATGATAAGTTGGGTTCCTGTATTCCGTTTGTTATAATGTGCCAAATTTTTGACTAAACGAGGCTGTAATGTCTGCTCCAAGAAGTTCTACTTATACCTATACTCCTAAAATTTCAACATCAAACCCCGATGATGCTAAAGCACAGCAGTTATATCAGCAACTCCAGCAATCAGCGCCAACATCGCAGCACCCTAACATCATTTCTCAACCTTCTATGGTGGTGACATCGTCCTCTAATGCCGCGATTAGCACGCTGCTGGCCAATGCACAACGCAATTCATCCGCGCAACCTACACCCGTTACTGGATTATATCCAGAGTACCAAAACCCAAATTTACCTGCGGCAAAAATAACAATAACTGTAACAGCTAAGCCCCCAGAGCCATTGCAGAAAATGACTTACACGGGTTCCGTTAATCTAACTGGAAATAAAAGTAGTGAGCAAGCCTGGAACCGTTTACACGAAGGCCGACTCCGTCCTGAGGATAACAAAAGTAAAGATGTAAATGTATCTCATGGTGTCGATATTGTGAGTAATACTATGCGTTTGTAACAGTTCATTTATGTAGGTTGGGCTGAGCGAAGCGAAGCCCAACAGTTTGTGACTTTAAAAAACTGTTGGGCTTCGTTGCACTCAGCCCAACCTACGCAGCTTTAACCTCAACTAAAAATTTCATCCCTTCTCGCACGATTAAATCTTGTAAACATAATCTGACAAATTGTTGGGGGGAATAACCTAATTTTAATGCAAATCCTTCAGCAGCTTTAGGGCTGGCGAATCTTCGGTTATGTTCAAGGTCACACAAATATTGTTTAGAAACGCCAAGAATTTTTGCAAATTCTATTTGAGTTAATTCGTCTCCTTGACGAATTGCTAGGAGAAGATTGTTTAAGGTTAAAGATTTTCCTGAAATTGCTGCTAATGCTTTTTGTGTTTTAGTCGATTTTAATTTTTTAGTAGGCATGTTTGTTAACCTCTATTATTTCTATAATATCAATAGCACCTTGTTTATCTATAATGTAAATAGCTCGATAAGCTTTGGTGAGTCGAATCGAGCGTTGACCATTTCGTTTGCCTTTCAAAGGTTCATCGTGATAACCGGGAATTTTTCTAACTTCACTCAAGCCGCGGTGCGCAACATCATCTTCCCACGCTTGCAATTTCATCACGACATATTCTGGAACTTTTGCTAAATCTCGTAGCGCTTTTTTGGTTATAACAACTGTGAAGATATCCATGTGCTTCCTATGATAAGTGTACCCTGTTTAAGGGTACTTTGCTAGATGATTGTTAAGTTATTGTTTATGCGTGGATTTTTGGGGGGGAAGGTTGAGGTGGGGGTTTTGTAGGTTGGGCTGAGCGAAACGAAGCCCAACAGTTTGTGACTTTAAAAAACTGTTGGGCTTCGTTGCACTCAGCCCAACCTACGTTTATTTATTAAAAATTTAGGGTCAAAATATCGGAGTGGTTGTGTTGGGGTTCTTCGTGTCTTCTGGTTGGGGTTGGTTCGGTGGCGAAGAACGTGTAGCCGGATTTGATGCAGCTTGCAAAATGGGAACCCATGCGGGCTATTGATTTTGCGCGAGTCATCGCGAATACACATCCTACTACGATGGCAGGGATTAAATACCAGTAAGTGCTGTTGGCGTAAACTGGTTCTTGCGCGGCAATCTTATGCGAATTCATTAAAGGGAAATCGCTAGATTTCGAGGGCAGGGCATTGGAGGCAGGCAAAGACAGTTGCGTATCTGCCGCCGATTTTTCTCTGTGCATACCGTCTATAATAGTTTTGGTGCTGGCTTGGTCTTGTTGTTCTAGCTTAGCAAATTCTGCGGCTTCTTCAATTTCCGTATCCCAAGGTAGGGCATCTAAAAGAGGTTGAAGTGCCTGTCCCGCTTGTTCCATTTTTTCCCTTTGGTCATGAGCTAAAATAGCTTGTATGCTCAGCTGGTCCATTTCCTCAAGAGTTAAGCCTGTTGCGGTTTTTTTTGCGATTGAATCTGACATTTTGTTTTCCCTCCCTCAGCGGTTCCCCGCATGCCGTTTAATTTGCTACGCGGTGTATTCTCGCGCCAAGTTGAGAGAGTTTTTCTTCTATGCATTCATAGCCGCGGTCAATATGGTAAATTCGGTGTACGCTGGTTTCGCCGGTGGCGGCTAAGCCTGCTAATACTAAGCACGCGGATGCGCGTAAATCGGTTGCCATGGTTTGTGCGCCTAATAGTTCTTTCACGCCGGTGCAAACTGCGGTGTTGCCGCGCAAGGAAATATCCGCGCCCATGCGCTGTAATTCCTGTACGTGCATAAAACGATTTTCAAAAACAGTTTCGGTAATCATCCCACGGCCTTCCGCGACGGTATTTAAAGCCATTAACTGTGCTTGCATATCGGTTGGAAATGCGGGGTAAGGTGCTGTGCTGACATTGATGGCGCGGGGACGGTTGCCTTTCATGTCTAACAAAATCCAGTCTTTACCGGTAGTAATTTCCGCGCCAGCTTCTTCTAATTTAAGTAACACAGAATTTAAAATGTCTGGACGCGTATTTTTTAATTTAACTTTACCGCGGGTGATTGCGGCGGCCGTCAGATAAGTCCCGGTCTCAATGCGGTCAGGCAATACCTGGTAACTACCAGTCCCTAATTCTTTTACCCCATCAATGATAAGAGTAGAAGTGCCAACGCCACTGATTTTTGCGCCTAAGGTATTTAAGAAATTCGCGAGGTCAGAAACTTCCGGTTCACGCGCCGCGTTGTGAATGACCGTCTGACCTTCCGCCAGCACCGCCGCCATCATGATATTTTCAGTACCGGTCACGGTGACAATATCCATGACTATCGTAGTACCCTTTAACCGACCTTTAACTTTGGCCTTGATATAACCATTTTCGACGTTAATTTTCGCGCCCATGGCCTGCAGGCCTTTCAAGTGCTGGTCAACAGGACGGGTGCCAATCGCGCAGCCACCAGGCAGCGATACATGCGCTTCACCAAACCGCCCCAATAATGGGCCCAGGACCAGTACCGACGCACGCATAGTGCGTACTAGTTCATAAGGCGCGTAGAAACTGTTAACATTGCTCGCGTCCATTTCAATGTTGGAGTGTTCGTTTAAAGTCGAACGCGCGCCCATTTGACCCAGCAAATTGATAATGGTCGCTACATCATGTAAATGGGGAATATTACTGATAGTCACGGGTGCGGCAGTCAGCAGTGAGCCGGCAATAATCGGCAATGCCGCGTTTTTTGCCCCGGAAATACGTATTTCGCCTTGCAGCGGGATGTTACCGTGGATAATTAATTTGTCCATTAGTCTGCACCTTGATTATGCTGATGCCATTCTTGGGGAGTGAAGGTTTTGATGGAAATGGCGTGGATAGCGCCGGTCGCAATCCGTTCTCCCAGCGTGGCATAAACGAGTTGTTGTTTTTCAATGCGGCTTTTTCCCGTAAAGGCAGGAGTAATAACAATAACATTAAAATGGCGTCCGTCGCCATCGACTGTAACAATACTATCAGTTAAACCTGTTTCAATAAGGGTCTTGATGTCTGCAGGCTGCATGGGTTTTATCTTTGTGAGTTTGAAAGTGTCGGTAGAGTAGCGATGGTTGATAAATTAGTCAAATGATTCGATGGCCAAAAGAGGATTAACATGGAAATTGATTTTCAAACCCACTTATTAACGGCTGCCCGTCAATTAACGAGCCCTCATTGTAATGAGCGCCCTGCGGGTCTGCCGGTTGATATGGTGGTAATTCATGGTATCAGTTTGCCCCCTAATGAATTTGGCACGGGTATTGTAGAGAAATTCTTTTGTGGGGAATTGCCGGTTTCGGATGAGTTATATTATCAGGAAATTAAAGATTTACGGGTTTCTGCTCATTTATTGATTAGCCGGTTAGGAAAAATCACGCAGTTTGTGCCCTTTAACCGCCGTGCCTGGCATGCGGGTGTGTCCTTGTTTAAGGGTCGGGACAACTGTAATGATTTTTCGATTGGCATAGAATTGGAGGGCACGGATGACTTGTCTTATACCGAGGAGCAATATAAGCAGTTAGCGTTAGTATTAAAAACCCTGATGACCGCCTATCCAGCCATTACCCGGTCGCGTATTGTCGGGCATGTCGATGTGGCGCCTGGGCGTAAAACGGATCCCGGGGAAAGTTTTGACTGGATGCGGCTGGATTGTTTGTTAGAGGCTGGTCATAATAGCGGGTCACAACGCGGCGCGCCGCAGGAAATAAATTTAAAAGAAGAGGATGTATGACGTTTATTATTACGTTTATTGCATTGGTGACCGAACGGTTTTTTGACTGTAGCCATATTCGCAGTTTTGGGGCATTCCTGCGTTTTCAAAAATGGCTGGGATTGCGGCTGTCAAAGTGGCCAGCTTATCTGGTGCTGGTACTGACGTTGTTGGTGCCGGTGTTGTTAGTGGCAGTGATAAATTGTTTTTTAACGGGTATTTTATATGGCTCGTTAAAATTAATTTTTGGTGCGCTGGTGTTGATTTATTGTTTGGGCCCAAAAAATTTCTGGGCGCAGACGTATACGTGCATTAGCGCGTTACACGCGGATGATCCGCACCCGGAATTTGAAGTTATCAGAAATGCGTTTGGTTTAATCCCAACAGAAAATGTTGAAGCATTTCATCGCGCGTTTACCAATGCGCTTTTTATTGAAGCGAACCGACGCGTGTTTGCGGTATTTTTCTGGTTTATTGTGCTGGGCCCGGCGGGCGCGGTGTTGTATAGGCTAGTGGATTTATGTCGTAAAGAAGGCGTGACGACAGCGGCTGCGGCCATGACGGTGTTGCAATTGCTGGATTGGTTGCCAGCGCGCTTGCTGGCCTTGATTTTTGCATTGGGCGGCCACTTTACTGAAGTTATTAAGTATTGGCAGCATAACGTGTTAACGCCACCAAAAATGAATGAAGTGGTGTTGTCTGAATGTGGGATAGCGGCATTGGATATTTTAGAACTCGATAAGTTACCCGCGGATGGCACGGCGGAGAAAGAAACTATTGCGTTGCTGGATAGAGCGTTTGTGATTGGCTTGGTAATTTTGGCGATTGCGGTGTTGGCGTAGGTTGCGCGTGAACTTTTATCGAAAGAAACTGTCATTCCAGCGAGGCGGAAACTAATTGAGGTGCTAAAAATGGATTCCCGCCTGCGCGGGAATGACAGAATTAGGGAGAGGTGAAGCTCCCTCTGTTTGGTTTTACCCCCCAAATCAGGGTAAAATAGAAGGCTATATACAATAAAAATCGTAAGGAAAAACCCATGACAAAAACTGGGGAAGATGCTGACCCAATTGAAACGAAAGAGTGGCTTGATGCTTTTAACTCGTTGGTTAAACACGAAGGCTCCGAACGGGCGCAATTTATCATAGAAGCATTATTGAACAAGGCGGGGAAAAAAGGCGTAAAAACCGGCGCCACCTTAACGACTCCCTACCAGAACACGATTCCTGCCAGTGCCCAGCCCGAGTATCCCGGTGATTTAGCATTGGAACAACGCATTGACGCGATTAACCGCTGGAATGCCATTGCCATGGTGGTGCGCGCCAAACACCAAGCGGGCGGTGTGGGTGGCCATTTGTCATCTTATGCTTCAATCGCGACGTTGTACGAAGTCGGTTTGAATCATTATTTTCGCGGCGCCACCAAAGATTTTTTGGGGGACTTGATTTATTTTCAAGGCCATTCCGCGGAAGGTAATTATGCGCGCGCCTTTCTGGAAGGGCGTCTGGATGAAGAGCATTTAACCAATTTCCGCCAGGAAACCGGTGGGCATGGCGTTTCATCTTATCCGCATCCCTGGTTAATGCCGCAGTTCTGGCAATTTGCTACCGTGTCATTAGGCTTAGGTGCGTTACAGGCGATTTATCAGGCGCGGTTTTTGCGTTATCTTTCTAACCGCAAATTATTGCCGGAAGATGATAGAAAAGTCTGGGTGTTTTGTGGTGACGGTGAAATGGATGAACCAGAATCCATCGCTGGTCTCGCCATGGCGGCGCGCGAAAAACTCGATAATATAATTTATGTCGTCAATTGTAATTTGCAGCGGCTGGATGGCTTGGTGCGTAGCAATGGTAAAATTGTGCAAGAGCTGGAAAGTGTGTTTCATGGCGCTGGCTGGAATGTGATTAAAGTATTGTGGGACAGCAATTGGGATGCGATCTTCGCTAAAGATAAAAAAGGCTTGCTGTTAAAACGTCTCGCGGAAATGGTGGATGGTGATTTGCAAACCGCCCATGTACGGGGCGGTGCATACGCGCGGGAATTTTTTATTGGTGAAAATGAAGAATTGAAAGAATTGCTGGCGGGTATGTCAGATGAGCAAATTACTTTGTTACATCGCGGCGGTCATGATCCTTTGAAAATTAATGCTGCTTACGCGGCGGCATTACAACACAAAGGCCAACCTACGGTTATTCTCGCGCAAAGCGTCAAAGGTTATGGTCTTGGCACCGCGGGTGCGGAAGGCAGAAATGTCGCGCACAATCATTTGGACATGACGCTAGAAGAATTAAAAACATTTTGCCAACGGTTTGATTTGCAGTTTACCGATAAACAAATGCAGGATTTAAGTTTTTACAAACCCGCCGCGTCGAGTCCAGAAATGAAATATCTGCTGGCGCAACGTAAAAAACTCGGTGGTTTCTTGCCGGCGCGTAAAGTAGTGTCGGCGCCTTTGCAAGTGCCGGAATTGTCGGCATTTGAAAGCATTTTAAAAGGTACCGGTGATCGTACTGCGTCCACCACCATGATACTGGGGCGTATCCTGAATATTATTTTGAAAGATACGATGCTGGGCCCGCGCATCGTACCCATTTTTTCCGATGAAGTGCGCACCTTTGGTATGGAAGCATTGTTCCGACAAGTTGGAATTTATTCGCCGCTAGGACAATTGTATGTACCGGAAGATAAAGAACAATTGATGTATTACCGCGAAGCGACTGATGGTCAAGTGCTGGAAGAAGGGATTACCGAAGCTGGCTGCATGTCCTCCTGGATAGCGGCGGCGACTTCTTATGCCGCGCATGGTTTACCCATGATTCCATTTTTTACTTATTATTCCATGTTTGGTTTCCAGCGTGTTGGCGATTTTATCTGGGCGTCAGGCGACATGCGCGCGCGCGGATTTTTAATCGGCGCCACAGCGGGTAGAACGACATTGGAAGGTGAGGGTTTGCAGCATCAGGATGGCAGTAGTTTGCTGGCCGCGTCCAGTGTGCCAAATTGCCGTGCTTATGATCCAACATTCGGTTATGAAATGGCGGTGATTATTCAAGAAGGTTTGCGCTGCATGTACCAGGAAGAACAAGATGTGTTTTACTACATCACCGCCATGAATGAAAAATATTTGCAGCCGGAAATGCCGAAAGGCGCGGCAGCCGGTATTCTCAAAGGCATTTATTTGCTGCAATCACAGGGCAAAGGCAAACTGCGCGTGCAATTGTTTGGTAGTGGCGCGATCCTGCGTGAAGTGATAGCGGCAGCGGAATTACTGGATAAAGACTTTGGCGTCGCGGCGGATATCTGGAGTGTCACCAGCTTTAATGAATTGCATCGCGATGGCGTTGCGGTGCAGCGCGCTAATATGTTTGCTCCAGAGAAAAAACCCCAGCAGGCTTATATTGAAACTTGTCTGGAAGGCCACGCTGGTCCAGTTATCGCTGCGACGGATTATGTGCGTGCTTATGCTGAGCAAGTGCGTCCGCACCTGGGCCGGTCCTATACGGTATTAGGCACTGATGGTTTCGGCCGCAGTGATACGCGGGAAAAATTACGGGAATTTTTTGAAGTGAATCGTTATTATGTGGCGGTTGCCGCCCTTTATGCGCTTAGCCAGGATGGCCAGTTACCCGCAAAAAAGGTTACAGAAGCGCTAAAAAAATATAACATTGACCCCAAGAAACCCAACCCCATAACTGTTTAAGGGAGTACGACATTGGCAATTAAGAATGTAACAGTGCCAGATCTTGGCGGGGCCACGGATGTGGATGTCATTGAAGTGTTAGTGAAGCCCGGTGACAGCATTAAAATTGACACACCCTTGCTGACGTTAGAATCCGATAAAGCCACTATGGATGTGCCTTCTTCAGATGTAGGCGTAGTCAAAGAAGTTAAAGTAAAAGCCGGGGATAAAATTTCCACGGGTTCGGTTATTTTAACACTGGATACGGCAGGCGCGGCTGCTACGGTAGCACCACCACAGCCAGCCGCTAGCACGAAACCAGCGGAAAAAACCACTACTACTACTGCCGCCGCCGCGCCTAAAGCCGCGCCGCAGCCGGTCGCGAGTGCACCTGCTCCAGCCAGTACTCAACTGGTGCCTAAAGTGGTTGAAGGTGAAGTCAGTGATATTCACGCTGGCCCGCTAGTGCGGCGCATTGCGCGCGAATATGGTGTGACGCTGGCGGAAGTGCCGGCGACAGGTCCCAAGAACCGAATTTTAAAAGAAGATATCCAGGCTTATGTCAAAACCAGATTGTCGCAACCGGTAACGGCTGGTGGTGGCTTTGGGTTACCCGCAATGCCGGATGTTGATTTCACAAAATTTGGTCCAGTCACGCAAGAACCTTTATCACGCATTCAAAAACTTACCGGTAAAAATTTACATCGCAATTGGTTGTTAGTGCCGCATGTCACGCAATTTTGTGACGCTGATATTACCGACATGGAAAATTTCCGCAACGAACAAAAAGCTACGCTGGAAAAACAAGGGATCAAAATGACGCCGCTGGTTTTCATCATGAAAGCGGTAGTGGCTTCGTTACAGGCTTTTCCACGTTTTAATTCATCACTGGATGCTTCCGGTGAAAACTTGATTCTCAAACAATATTTTAATATTGGTGTGGCGGTAGATACGCCGGATGGTCTGGTGGTGCCAGTCATTCGCGACGTAGATAAAAAAGGTTTGAGTGATTTGGCGAAAGAATTAAGCGAAGTCAGTGAAAAAGCCCGCAAGAAATTATTAACGCCGAATGATATGCAAGGCGGTTGTTTTTCCATTTCCAGTTTGGGTGGTATTGGTGGTTCTGGGTTTACCCCTATCGTTAATGTACCCGAAGTTGCTATTCTGGGCGTGTCAAAAGCATCGCAAAAACCGGTTTATCAAGACGGCCAGTTTGTACCTCGATTAATGTTGCCATTATCATTGTCTTATGACCATAGAGTTATTGATGGTGCGGTGGGCGCACGTTTTGTGGTGCATTTATCGAATATGTTGTCGGACATCAGAAATTTATTGTTATAACTTTTTATTTTTAAGAATTAATAGGAATGCACATGAGTAATGAAATTCAAGCTGAAGTAGTGGTGATTGGCAGCGGCCCAGGTGGTTATACGGCAGCGTTTCGCGCCGCGGATTTAGGCAAGCAAGTAGTTTTAGTTGAACGCTATGAAACGCTTGGGGGTGTTTGTCTGAATGTAGGTTGTATTCCTTCCAAAGCTTTATTGCATGCCGCCAAAGTATTGGATGACGCGCAGGACGCGCCTGAGTTTGGTGTGACTTTTGGCGCACCTAAAATTGACACGAAAAAATTAGTGGAATGGAAAGGTAAAATCGTCAGCAAATTGACTGGCGGTTTGAAAATGCTGGCTAAGCAGCGCAAAGTGCAAGTGGTGTTGGGCACGGCGCAGTTTGTTGCTAAAGATACACTTGAAGTGACTGGCAAAGATGGCAAACAAACTATTAAATTTCAGCAGGCGATTATCGCGGTGGGATCACGGCCGGTTAAATTACCGTTTCTGCCGGATGATCCGCGGATTATGGATTCAACTGGCGCGCTCATGCTCGAGGATGTTAAAGGTAAGCTGCTGGTGATTGGTGGCGGAATTATTGGGTTGGAAATGGCGACTGTGTATGACGCTTTAGGCATGGAAATTACTATCGTGGAATTGATGGACCAGATTATTCCTGGATGTGATAAAGATATTGTGAACCCATTGTATAAGCGTATTCAAAAGCGTTATAAAAATATTTATTTGAAAACTAAAGTCACTAAAGTGGAAGCCAAGAAAGATGGTTTGTATGTGACGTTTGAAGGGGAAAATGCGCCGGCTAAACCGGAAAAATTCGATCGCATTTTGTCGGCGGTAGGTCGTGTGTCCAATGGTTTGCAAATTGGCGCGGACAAAGCTGGCGTGAAAGTGGATGAGCGCGGGTTTATTGGCGTGGATAAGCAGATGCGGACGAATGTGCCGACTATTTTTGCGATTGGCGATGTGGTGGGGAATCCCATGCTGGCGCATAAGGCCATGCCAGAAGGCCGGGTAGCGGCGGAAGTGATTGCTGGTATGAAACATTATTTTGATCCTAAATGTATTCCTAGCGTAGCTTATACGGATCCTGAAATTGCCTGGACCGGGGTTAGTGAAAATGAAGCGAAAGCGAAGGGCATTAAATATGGCAAGGCGACTTTCCCCTGGGCGGCCAGCGGTCGTTCATTGAGTATTGGCCGGGATGAAGGTTTGACGAAGATTATTGTCGATGAAGCGACTAATCGCGTGATTGGCGCGGGAATTGTGGGGCCGAATGCGGGTGAATTAATTGCGGAAGTCGGTCTGGCGATTGAAATGGGTTGTGATGTGGAAGATATTTCGTTGACGATACATCCGCATCCAACATTGTCGGAAACCGTTGCGTTAGCGGCGGAAGCGTTTGAAGGCACGATTACGGATTTGTATATGCCGAAGAAGAACGCGGATGCGAAGAAGACGGAGTCGGTGAATAAATAAAAAAACCGCCGCATCATTGTAGAACAAGTCGTAGGTTGGGCTGAGCGAAGCGAAGCCCAACAGTTTTGGGCTTGGATAAAAGAAACCATGTAAGCAGAGATAAAAAAACAAGAAGAATTAAATACCCCATGCCCCTAATTCTAGACAATGAAAATACCAACGAAATTATTGCCCGTTTCGTTTTTGATAAAAATCTCTTTACGGTGTTTTTCCGCATTACGTCGTGTGGAATCGGAGCAGAAGGCGAGAATTTTCGTGCTGAATTTTATAAGCATTCAGTATTGAGAGACCTCCGTCCACAAATCATTATTAATGATGCAGACCCTCGCCACAGACATTTTCACCCGCGAGACAGTACACTTTTGCATGTGCATCTTGGGTTTGACGCTTCAATTGAGCATATAGATACAGTTAAAGCGATTTTGCAGTCGACTAATCAAATACAACAGAATGTATTTGAGAATTGGTCTGCCATGGAGAAAATTATTAATGCAAAAGTGAAATACCCAGTTTGCGGGACTATTCTTTTTTCCAATGTAGATAATATGGTTGCTATAGCAGAAAGATTTTTTACTTATAATAACCGTTTAGACCTTAATACGAATTTGTGTTTTTGGAGAAACTCAAACGGTAAGAAACAAAATGTAGAATGCCAGAACTTGGTAACAGACATTCCCACCGACGCTGAAATTAGTGAAAGTATGAAAACTACAATTTCTTTATCTCAAGCTGCTGAATCTATGCAGGAAACAGCAGTCGCCAGGCTTGGCCAGGTGGAGATAATGTTATTATTGTTAATTTGTTTATGGTTATTGAGGAATTTAGCTAGACCGGTTACTTATGTGGGGTTTCGCAGGTAATAGGTATTTCGCTGCGCTCAAAAGTATTATCTACGGTTACCGCTGCTGGGCGTGA
>JAZKAT010000014.1:0-62941 GCA_040389045.1 Pseudomonadota bacterium
CCCAACAAGCCGCCGCCCGCCAAAAAGCCGCTGCCATGGCAGCAACCCCTACCCCAAATAATCCCGAATCTGACGCAAGTACGAAAACTAAAAGTTAGTATCCTAGCCCAAATGTAGCGCAGCGGAATCGAAGTAACTGGAAGAGATAAAATTAATCAGCAAACGAATATTATTTTTTTTGTTCCAAAAGAATGGTAGTACTTGTCGAAGTAAATTAAATCGACATATTAGTTTTATTTTAATGAAAAGATATAAACTAAAACATACCTCCACCATCTCTCCCTACATTAACATTAGTCATAACAATAGAGTCTTTTCTAAAATTTATTAAAAATTCAATACGAAACCATCCTTTTTGTAATTTATATCTGGAAAATAATTTATTAATTAAATTTTGTGCCTCTTCCGTAAGCCTCTGTGAAATTATTTGGTTTGTCTTACCATAGATTTTGGTTTGAGCACCATTATTTTTTTTTAAAGTCCAACCTAAAAAATTAATTTTCCCATCATAAACCAATCCCTCCATATAAAATACGCGAGTCCTCGAGCACCTTTCTTCCATTTATCACCTCATAAATCATCTTCAACATAGCAATTGTTAATAGATAATTTTCTAAATTCTGTTTTAATCATTTGATGTTTTCTTGTATCTAATAACTTTTGATTTGGTTCGTTTATTAAATCTATGTTAAAAGATTTAACCAAAGCTTGATGTTCACTAAATATACGTAAATAATTCAGCCTCCAAAGCAATAGTTTCGACTTTAGAAAGACCTCGAAATCATTTTTTATGAAACTACAAAGCGACTCCGTTGCTGCCATATTGATTACCCTACCGTTTATTCTTAGAAATACTCAATAGTTCTTCAGCAAGCAACTGATTCAATTAAGATATTTCTTGGTTGTTCAAACATTTAATTTGATTTTAAGATCATCAATTGTTTTATCGATTTTTTATTTAATTTTTGTTGTAATTTGTAGTATTCTCGAAAAAAGAAGTCGTGACATCTCTTATACAATCAGGTAAATTGTGTACTGAATCATATCTCCTTGGTGGCTTTTCTATTTTTAATCTAAGTCAAATTCTCGTAACTGCTATCTGATATGGGCACAGTAATATAATGGATTAGTGAGCGAATCGGTGAAAATCACTGATGCGATTGAAATTTATGGACTATAACTACTTTGATAGCAACATTTCTGCCTTGGAGTACGCAAGGGAAATGGTTTCTTTGATGAAATATATAGCAAAGCCCTTGTTTGCCAATACGCCTATTAACAACTTTAGTTTTTTAAAATTCGATCACCAAGCTAATTTGATTAATTTAACAACCGACATAAAATGGATAGAGTATAGGTTTGATAAAAAAATCAAATATCAAATCTTATTTGAAAAACAGCTTGTTAATTCTTCTCTAAATAAACCTCACATGTTTTTATGGCCAAACGAAGCAAACAATGAACTGATGGGGGCTCTCCAAAACTATGGGATTTGGAACGGTTGCAATATATACATCCCTTATGCAGATCAAATTGAAGTATTTTCATTTGCTGCTTCCATTTCAAATACTAACATGAGCAATTTTTATTTCCATTATTTCGATTTTCTAAATAGCTTTATTATATATTTCAAAAAGAAGCTCTCTTCCATTGATTTGGAAAATAAAAAAGGAATTAAAATTATTACCGACATTTCTTTTCCAATCATAAATAGTGATATCAATAAATCAATTAAATTACCGACTAGTTCATTTATCAGAAAAACAGATAAATATGAAATTGATAATGGAATTTACTTATCCTACAAAGAATTAGAATGTAGCTATTATCGAATGAATGGTTATTCTTATAAAGCTATTGCGAATATTTTAAATCTATCTTCCCGAACTATAGAGAGCCACATAAATAGCATCAAACAAAAAACAAATAAAGCAACTACCGATGATCTTCTTCAATATTTGAATGAGAAAAGATGGTTTCTAAATGCCGTGCTTTACAAATAAATTTGTTTATTCAAAATCGAAACGTTTAATTTTAAGGACAGCCTCAAGTGACTGAAAATAACATAAAGCCCCAAGTGGTACTTTTTTCTGGCGGCAGAGATAGTACATTAACTGCGTCAATTCTCATGATGAGAAATATACCGGTTTGTCTTTTATCAGCTGATAGCGGTGCTTCCGTTCACCGAGATGTAATGAAATATCGAATAAAAGAATTAAAAAAAAGATTTGGGGAAGCCTTGTTAGTTGATCATGTGAGCATAGATATAGCGGGCACTTTCAGAAGCATTGCACTTTCAGAAATTGAAAACGATATCTTAACAGATAAGAAAAATCTTATTGTTGTTGGCGAGAAACTTGCAATTTTGGCCCATGCTGTTGATTTTTGTTTACGTTATAACTATAAAATTATCAACTGTGGATATACTAAATACCAAGAAGAATTTCCCGAACAAAGAGAAACATCAATAAATTTTTTTAAGAATATTCTCAAGAAATATGAGATTTTATTAGAATGTCCAATTTACTTTGAAGCAACAAATGTTGAGTATGTTAAATATAGATTAATGCAGATTGGTTTAAGCAATAAACCATTAGAGGGTTCAACTCTTTTTGGGGATACGTTTTCCAAAGCAAATGACCAGACAATTATAAATTATCTCCATAGAAAAGAAATTCTCGTTCATAGTCATATTAAATTTTTAAATCAAACCGTAGAGATTTATTCTACTGTGTGATTTTTTTTGCTAGACTAAAAAATCATTTTAATATCTGGATTAACTAATGGAAAAAATTCTTGTAAGCGGATGTTTAATCGGTCAAAAAGTCCGTTATCATGGGGGCGATGCTCTATTCGATCACCCTATTTTTGAAAAATGGATTTTTGAAAAGAGAATAATAGCTACTTGTCCAGAGGTATCAGCTAATCTAACTACACCTAGACCTTCATCTGAAATTATAGGAGGAAATGGTGTTCATGTGTTACATGGAATAGCTAAAGTGTTCACACATACAGGCATTGACCGAACGAACGAATTTATTCAAGGTGCTAACAACGCATTAAGCGTGGCTAAAAAACATAATATTAAAATGGCTATTTTAAAGAAAAATAGCCCTTCATGTGGAAATAAATCAATATACGATGGCACTTATTCAAGTAATATTATCGCCGGTATCGGCGTTACCGCTGCGTTATTAGAGAAAAACGGTATAGCCATTTTCAACGAAGACGAAATTATTTTGGCTGATGATTACTTAAATAAATTAGAAAACAATCAATAAAAAATTTTGGAAATTTAAATTACGAAAGCATAATGCTAAGAAACTATATGTCAAAATCAAATGTTATGTTCAATATTAAAATGGTCGATACCATATTTCTTGATATGGATGGCACCCTACTAGATTTACATTATGACAATTTTATTTGGGAAACTGCGATGCCTATTGAATACGCCAATCTTCATGGCGTTACTTGTCAACACGCAAAGAGTATTATAAAAGAATTGATTCACATACATCGGGGTACACTTAATGCTTATTGTCTGAAATATTGGAGCCGGTTGCTAAATATTGATCTTGTAGATCTTCATTACAGATATCAAGATAAAATTACGTTTAGAGAAAATGCTGAGCTATTTTTGCAAAATATTAAGGATCACAATTTTAATGTTTTTTTAGTTACAAATGCCGATAAAGATAATTTAAGGATAAAATTATCAATTACTTTTTTAGATAAATATATGAAAGGAATATACAGCGCTCATGATTTTGGTCATGCTAAAGAAACTCAAGAATTTTGGTTGAAATTACATAATGAAATTAAATTTTCTAAAAACAAAGCCATTCTTATTGATGATAATCGTAACGTGCTTTGTTCAGCAAAACAGTTCGGGCTCGGGAATGTTTTTTTAATTAGCAAACCGTGCAGCATGACGAATGGGATCTATATGTCAGAATATAATATTATTGACAATTTTAATCAGTTCTACTGGAATTAATTTGATCCAAGATAAAGCTATAGCAACCTAAGCATCTCACAAAAGCGATTAATTTCTTCCTCAGTATTATAATAATGGACTGAAGCTCGAATAAGGGCATTAATATTTCTTCTTTCCAAATCCAATTTAGCATGTTCTTGCATTGAAATGGAAACATTGATTCTATGATGTGATAAATATTTTTGTATTTTTTCTGCTGTGTCTCGTTTAGAAGTGAATGTTACAATCCCACATTTATTCTCTCCAAGATCTCGTAAATCAATATTTGATAGTTCAGTCAATTTTTTTCTGAATAACATTGCTAAATATTGTATTCTTTTCCAAATAGTAGGAATACCCAACTGTAAAGCATAATCAATCGCTGTTGCTAAACCAATTTTTCCGGCGATATTCTGCTCCCAAGTTTCAAATCGTCTTGCATCCAGTCTCAATTGATACTCATTATCTGTATTCCATTTTCCAGAATGTATCTCTATTGAGGGAAGATCACACTGATCAATGATACTTTTACGTGCATATAGAAAACCTGTGCCACGCGGTCCGCGTAAATATTTACGGCCTGTTCCACAGAGAAAGTCACAATTAATGGCTCGAACATCAATTGGTATTTGGCCAAGTGATTGGGTGGTATCAAGTAAATAAGGAATATTCATTTGTTTTGCATATTTTCCTACCTCAAGTACTGGATTAATTAACCCTCCTTGTGTTGGCACATGAGTAATTGCGATTAATTTAACATCGTTATCAAGTTTATTTTTTAAATCGTCTAAATCCAATTGGCCATTCAAATCATCTTTGATTACATCAATAGTTACACCGGTGCGTTTAGCCATATACAAAAATGTTAAATAATTGCTGGCATACTCAGAGAAACATGTCAGAATGCGATCGCCTTTTTTAAAGCGGAAGCTATAAAATGCACTTTTCCATGCGCGCGTAGCATTGTCTGTAAATGCAATTTCATCTGGATTACAATTAATTAACTTTGCTGCAACCTTATAGACTTTTTCAGACTGATCTACTGCTTGATTAGCCGCTTCATAACCGCCTATTTCTGCTTCTAAATCTAAATGACTTTTAACTGAATTTACTACAACAAAAGGCGGCAAAGCAGAACCCGCATTATTAAAATGAAGTACGTGATTACAGCCTGGTGTTTCTGAGCGCAATTTTTGAATATCTAATTTTTCCAAAAGTAACTCCTTTTTTTATAAGTTCTTTGCCATTTATTTTTTTTCAATAATTAGAAAAACGAAAAGCGCTTAAATCAGATGCTAGCAATTTATAAATGATAATCAACATTATACACATAAGAAAATAAATCATGGGCAATAATAAAATATTGATTGGAAATAACCCCAAAACTATTATGATAATAGTTGTTAATCCGATATTAATGAAATTCATAACCGCAGAACCTTGTGCAGTATCAGAAATATGGCTCATTGCATAAGTTGACGCATTTGAAACTATAAAGCATTTACCAAAGCTAATAATCATTATTGGTATAAATAATGTAAATAGGACAGTTAAATGCATTAACATAGTGATTATCATGACAATTGTTCCAATGATAATTACAAAAATACCGAAACGAATAATTTCTATGAAAGCATGTCGTTTAACTAATCTTGCAGAAATAATGGATCCCAATATCAATCCAAAAGCTGACAAAACGGTTCCCATGCCATATTGTTTGCTGTTTAGGCCAAAAATATTAATCGCAACGAATGGTGCTACTGCTGAAAATACATAAAGAAAAGTGATAGCACTTCCCATTAATAAACCGCCTGTAATTAAGCGGATATTTTTAAATTGGTATAAGTAACTTTGAATTATATTTTTTACTTTTAAAGCATCAAAATTTAAATTTCTTTGTGTTTCTGGTAATCGCATGACAAGTGCTAATAATATGAGTCCATAAACAGCACCAGCGTAGAAACAACTTATCCATCCATAATAGTCAGTAAGTAAGCCACCTAATGCAGTAGCAAGACAAGGTATAATTGCAAAAGCTAGCATCAGATAAGAGATTTTTTGACTAGCTATTTTAGGTTCATAGCATTCATTGACTAAAGTAAATGTCATTTTGAATCCAACACCCGAACCTACTGCTAGCAGAAATCTGCCTATTAATAAGATATAGAATTCATGAATTAAGCCAGCATATGCGCACATACAACTGCTAATAATTTGTAGAGCAATGCCGAGAAATATTGCTGGTTTTCTGCCAAATCGATTTGCAATAGGACCGTAGATTAATTGGCCTAATGCGAATCCAATTAAAAACCAGGTCATTGTTTGTTGGGCTATCTTTGTTGGTATTGCAAAAAAAATTGCAATTTTGGGCAAAGCGGGTGTAAATAGTACCGCATTAACAGATGCAAAAGAAATCATCAGTAGCAATGTAAAAAAAGAGAGCTTTGATCGATATTGCATAACAACACCCTTATAAACCAGGTTGTATTCCACTTTCTGTGATTTACTGTTCCCAGTGGCAGCTTTCACTAAAGATAGAGCTAGCATAATACAATATTTACTTAGTTGATCAAGATAGATCGGCTATTCCGCAATTTATTTCAGATTTAAGATCACTAAGATGATGACTGTCGAGTGACCAATGAAATAGCGGGGTTAATAATTGTCATGTAAAGGTGGGCCGTATTTTAAGATTCGATTAATTAGATTTTCCAAATTAATAATATCCGAGCCTGGCATTAATGCAAAATCAAAGTCACGATAGATATCAGAATCATTTTCTTTTAGCCAAGTGAACCCTTCTTTAGGGCCTAAATACCATAGGTCTCTAAGGCGAAAGTATGAGTTAAGTAATTCATACAATAACCAATGCAAGCGAAAATTCCCTTCAATATCTCCTTTTTTGGAGCGCGCCAACATTTTATACAGCCACACAGCTATTTCTTGTTTTTCCCAGACAGGGGTCTTTTGAGGGCCGTTGGCATATGTTGTCTTGATATTGTTTAACAGATCATCGCCAATACAATTCTTTTGAATCAAAACAATCCCATCTTTAATTCTTATCAGCGAAATGTCGTAGTTATTTATGTAATCTTCAGAATAGATGAAGGCGTCCAGATAAGCACCTGACAAAACACGACAATCTCTTTCCATTTCGCCGCTTTTTCTAATGGCAATGATGTCATAGTCACTATTCGCATTGTATTCGCCCCTCGCGCGCGAGCCATACAGGATAACTGAATGACAATTATGTTTTTGCATCATTTCAAGTTTAATTTTCTCAATGACTTTATCACAAGTTTTTTCTGTGTTTTTTTTTGCCATAGTATTTCTTCCTTCGCAACCAAGCCCATATTTAACGCAATGGAAACCAAGACTTAACTGTTTCTGAAATTACTGGTTTGATTTTTGATCACTTCTAAAATATTCAGAATCCTTTTTCTTTTTAGCACCCAATAGTGTATTATAATTTATCACAATTATACTATTAGTTTCTCAAACAAACAATTAGTTGCGGATTCACAAGGTACTTGTTAGGAAATGATCTGGCTGCTCAATCGGATGCGCTGCACATATTATTATTTAATTTTATGAATTCGTAATAGTTAGTAGGTTGAGCTGAACAACACAGTGAAGCCCAACGATTATTAATATATTTATCAGGAAAAATGTATCATGCTTTGGAACCCTTTTTTCCACTTACAAGAAACGACGTATTATCCAACCGCCAGATTGATACGCTCGTCATTTAAACAAAGAATGAGGGATACTTTTAAAGTATTTTATGGCGATATATTTAGAAATAACTTAGGAATAATTGACTATATATTCCCTTTTTCACGGCTTTCAACTGCTATTCTTTTATTAATAAACCGTGGCTCTAATGATAATGCCAATACCACTGACATTATTTTGTCTGCTTCGTTATTTATTATTTGGTCAACTCCTACAATTTTATTAAGTATTCCAAAATTAATAGTGGCATCTGCACTTACCCTTGTACTATCACCTGTTGTTGCTCTTGTTCATTTTTGGTTTAAATCAGATAAAGAAAAATTAGTTAATCAAATTAAGCATCTTAAAATTCAACTTTATAAGAGCAATATAGATCAACATATTGACCAGTTAGATGATCAAAAAGACTTAGAAGATGAAAATGAACTAGCACAAGCACTTCCGACAAGAGAATTCGACTCCCTGTCAATAAGACCCATTTACAAATATCCAGAAGGCTCTGCATGTACCTATACTGAATACGCACTAACAGATACCACCACTTCGCGAATATTATTACTTGGAATATTCGCTATTAAACCTCTTGTAGGAGTAAGACCTTCAGATGCACTCGGCAAGCCTTTAGCTTTAGTTAAAATCACACCACAAAATTCAACACCCATTAAAGCGATATTAACTACTAATATGTTCTGGGCAACAGAACATTTAGAAAATGTTGAAGCACTTACGCAAGTAGAGGAAGTTATAAATCAAGTTCAGCCTAGGTTTATTTAATGAAGTATCAACTAGTAGTACAGCTTACAGAAGACATTGGTCTTGATAAATTAATAAGCATAGAGGATTTATTAATACAGAAATTATCTTTTAATACGGAAGTTGATGGCCATGACATAGGTATGGGAGAGATGAATATATTTATTTATACCGATTCGCCAGAAGAATTACTACAGGAGATATTATCAATTTTAAAATATGATCCTTATATTTATGCAGTTATTAAAGTTGCTTTTCGGGAAGTTGATAAAGATCCCTATACGTGTTTATGGCCTAAGGATCTGAAAAATTTTAGCGTAATTTAACAAATGATTTAGTCTTGCTGCTTGTATTCTGCCAGGCTTCAAACCGGCCATTAACTATTTAGATTTAGAGCGTAGGCTGATATTTATTATGTTACCTGCCGATAGTTATAAAAAATTGTTAAATGTGATAAAGCTTGTTTTAAAAAACGTGGGCTATTCTTGCAAAGGAAATTTATTTTATACCCAACAAAAAAATAACTGGGGTCTTATAGCATTTCAAAAAAGTCTTAAGAGTACTTCCTCAGAAATTATTTTTACGGTAAATCTGGGCGTTAATTCAGCCACTATTATACATTTCTTACAACCAGAAAATAACTTCTCTAAACCTACATTTAAAGATTCTGGCAGCGAAGAATAGGCGAATTGATGAAACCTCCCCATGACAAATGGTGGATACTAAACAGGCAGACCAATCTGAGGAGACATGGTGTCAAGTAACCTCAATCAACATCCTAAAATTACCTTCTTATAAACATGTTGATTGAGGTTACTTGACACCAGCTTTTTGATTATGTTTGATGAAGCAACAGTAAATCTTGATTCTGTAACTGAAAATAAAATTATTAAATTAATTACAGAGTTAGATGTTACGAAAATTGTTGTTACCCATACTCCTGAGAAGTTCCTAAATATGGATCATAATCAAAAAATAAAAGTATTTGAATTAGATGAAGAAGGATCCCTCAAAAGAATTTCTTCAAATTATAATAAGCAATTGAAGATGACAAGATGAAACAATCACTTTTAAAGATTTTATTATTTATCTCCTTAGCCATTAATGCACCGTGTGGCAATGCTGAACAATTAGCTTCGCAGTCTGCTGTTTTCGATAAAACAGCTCTTCATGTGATTAGTTCTAAGGAACTTGAAGAGCTAAAAAAAATATCCTTTTCACTTAAATCGATCAAACCTGGTGATGATATTGAAGAACTTAATTCAATTGATGCAATTATAAAAGAAACGTGGTGTCAAGTAACCTCAATCAACATCCAAAAATTATCTTCTTATAAACATGTTGATTGAGGTTACTTGACACCAGCTTTTTCCATTTTCAATCTTTAACGACAGTATCTACGATATTATGAACATTTAATGCTCACAACCATACAGTTTAACAAATATTTGACTTTATACCTGCCTTGGTGATAATTTTTGACGACTGTTTTACCCTTAGGAATAAGGAAAAGAAAATGCAGCAACAAGAGATAAAGGAAATACTAAATGGAACTCTTACACTGAAGACTCGTGAGGACTACGAGGCTAACCAAGGGGTATTTGAATCAAATTATGATATATACGAATTTAACCAACGGCATCAACATATAACTCAACGTTTTCAAGCTATCGCAGAGCTTTCTAAATCAGATTCACTAACTCTTACCCCTCCCCAAAAAGATTCTTTGCATAATTTTATTAAAACCGGCAATACTCTTTTGAGTACTTTTACCGAACTTAAAAATTATGGGTCGGAACATTGGTTCTATGCTGGCGGTGGCTTATTAAATAACGGCTATTGGGGTGGGCCAGATATTAGTCCCAGGATCGTAATCAAAATTAATGAGTTACTTAAGAATTTGGATAAAGTTTTAAAACCCACTAATGAGGCACAATTTAAGGGAGCTTTAACTGATCTTAAATTCCAAGCAGATTATATGGCCAGCGGATTAAAACCGGGTTTAGGAAAGATCATTTGTGAAGTTGTGACTTTGTTTGTTGGAGCCGCGTTAGCTGCCATGGGAACATATCTAATTGTCAATGCCTCGGCTGTACTCGTACCTGCCGCGGCCGCGGCAACAACCGCGGGCGCGATAACAGTAATAGGTGGTCTTTCCGTCGCTGCAGGAGCAATAATTTTATATAATTCTCTTAGCTTTTTTGCTAAGCGCAGCTATTCCAAAAAAATCACTGATTTTAAGGTTGAATTAAATAATCCCACTACTGCTGAGGCAATAAAGGAAATACAAAGTTATTCTTCACCGAGTCCAGGAGTTAATTAATACCTCTTTTTATTCTTATTTAATGTTTGATATAATCAACTTATAACCCTTTAAAAATGGATTTGTTAAATCTAAAAAATCACTCTTTCGATGAAATAGAAAAAAATCGTGGGAATATTGATCCCTACGATACACATTTAAAAAGCAGCATCAGCGAAATTACTTTAGCTTTTCCCTCAAAAAGTCTTTCTACGGTTGCTTCAAACAACAGTATTGGTTTCGCACCGATCGGTTCATGGAAAAATGGATGGACAGGTATTAAAGAGTTTTTTGAAGATAGACAACTAGGTATTTGCGAATATTCAAAATCAAATCGAAAACTTTCTCATGGAGCTGTGCAAATTGCTGCAGAAATTGCAAGATTCGATATAAACAATTTACCTAACTTCTTAGTTGTAAAAGGAAATCTAAATTCAGGATATCTTTATACAATAAAATGGTTCGATGATACATTCAATGATGACTTAGTCTGTGCAAACACTAATTATAATAAAAGAATTACGAATAATTTAATAAAATATGCAAAATTAATAGCTACATTTTAAACATGCAACTGGGTCAAGTATTCATTTGACGTGTATATTTGACCCCATTTCTTTCTTGATTGAAAAATTGTTACCTTATTTTTTAAATAAATTCAATGGATATTCTATCCACCCGCATTCTAACAAACTTATAATCAAGATTTTCAAATTTAAAACAATCATCTTTAATATTTATATCATGCCCGATGTCAATACTATCGTTATGCACTAATCCACATATTAAATAAGAAAATCCTTCACCTATTCTTTCAACGCTGTATTGAGGTTCTTTTAGAATAACTATCTCGGGATCATCTAAAATTGTGAATTCCAAATTTATCGGATAAATTTTATTAGGTAAAAAGCGATGATTATCATCCAAAGAGAAACCAACCAATTCGAGACCGTTTACCTCAATGATAACTTCCTCTTCGACTAAATCGTGCTGTTTTAAAAATTTAGCTTGATACATTTCACAATCCTCTAAAACCAAAAAAAGTGTGTTGTTGTTCTAAAACTAAAGGTTATAAATGTCTTAACACCACTCTATAACGTCCGATTGAGAGGATTAGCCTTTCCAATATCATTTCTGGGCACTATCAACAATATACCAGAAATAAATCGGGTGCCACGATTAAAAAACATATAGTATTTCAACCATATCATTCTCACCTATCAACACGACTGGATAAACACCAATGGCGTTAAAAGCTACTATACATAAAGCTGAAATCATCATTAGTGATATGGACCGCGGGTATTATGCTACCCATGCGTTAACCTTGGCACAGCATCCATCGGAAACATTGGAAAGAGTTATGCTGCGTCTGGTTATATTTGCGTTACATGCAAGTGAGCAATTGAAATTTACTCGCGGCCTTTCTGCGGTAGATGAACCCGAGCTTTGGCAGAAAAGCGATACGGGTGAGGTCGATCTTTGGATAGATGTGGGAGAGCCTGATGAAAGGCGCCTGCGTCAAGCTTGCGGTCGTGCACTACAAGTTTGGTTATATGTTTACGGCCGCGGCGCTGATGTCTGGTGGCAAGGGATGCAAGAGAAAATTAGTCGGCTGAAAAACTTACGAATCTTACGCATTGCGCCAGCCACTCTAACAGGACTTGCTAAACTCAATCAGCGTCATATGCAGTTGCAAGCCACTATACAAGATAAACAACTTTGGCTATCTAGCGGTGATCAGTGTGTTCTGGTAGAGACAGAACAGTTATTTGGGTTCGACTAATCTTTAAGCAGGTCATGTTGGGCTTCGCTGCGCTCAGCCCAAAATCTGGTGTCAAGTAACCTCAATCTACATCCAAAAATTACCTTCTTATAAACATGTTCATTGAGGTTACTTGACACCAGCTTTCGAATTTAGGAGATTTTAAAAATGCTATATCTTTGGGTATCACCAGAAGATTGGTCTGATAAAAACACAGCGCTGTATTCTAACGATAATTCAACGAATCGTTTTATATTTTTGAATGGTGAGAGGCTACCATTTGAAATAGAATCACGTAAACTGTTTTACGATGCAAAAGTGCCACAAAAAAACTTGTTATCATATGATTATATCGTTAATACAGGCTACTTTCCGTTAGTTAGCCTAAAAGTTGCGGATCTCTTAAATGATCTTGTACCGGATGAAGTGCAATTTGTAGAGACAGAAATCCGATGTAAAGATGGTATCTTAACGAATTATAAAGGTCTCAATGTGACTCATAAAATTAAAGGAATAGACCGCAAGAATTCAATTTACACTACATCTACAGTAAAAGAAGAATATATTTCTGGAATTAAGTATTTAACATGTTTGCCAGGGTGCATGGGTAAATACTCGATTGCTCGTGATGAAGACTATTCAACTAATTTAATGGTGACTGAAAAAATAAAATTAGCATTTGAAAATGCGAAAATAACAAAAGGCATTAATCTTGTAACACCAGAAGACTACTTTGGCTTGTACTCTCCAAATCAAAAATGATATTAATAAAACGAATTTATGAAACTATTTTAAAAAACAACGGGGTCAAGTATTCATTTGACGTTAGTTAAAAATTCTCGAATGTGACGTATGTATATTTGACCCCATTTCTTTCTTGATTCAATAATTGTTATTTTCGTTTTTATCTTTAACTTAGATAAGAACTTGACACAAGCCTTTATTTCATAGATAGGTGGTATTGCATGATCATTGGTATTGTAATGATATTACTGGCAGGGTATGGATTTACTAAATTCTATTTTACCGAAACTATTACACCTTATGATAAAGATGAGGAAAACGTGGTGTCAAGTAACCTCAATCAACATCCTAAAATTACCTTCTTATAAACATGTTCATTGAGGTTACTTGACACCAGCTTTGCAAGGCTCTTAGCGCGCTCCAAGTCTTATCCGCTTCGATGTGTGGCGGAATCAGGCTTGATTTGTTGAATTATTGGCATAACTAGTTAAATAAGTCCAAAAGTCAAGCCTGCCCCCCCGACATCGACCCTTAGAAATACCGGGGATGATGTTGTTTGATGCCGGTGGTCGCGCTTGTCGCGGGGTCTTGCTACCTTTGATTAGCACATTGCTTTTTAAAATTTTAGTGTGTTATTATTCTCAGAGTTTAAAACTTACCAGGAGTTACAAGGAATGTATATCTTTAGAACGATAGTTATCTCTGTATTGTCAACTCTAGCTTTTTCCAATATCTCATTTGCTTGGCAGCCACCTACTTTATGCCCCACGGTTGAACAAATCCAAGCTGCCGTGGCACAGCATGAAGATTATATTAAAACCCCTAGCTCCACCATTTTTACTTTTAACTATCACATTTTGAATGAAGCTGATTCCTCCGGTATCTACTGGTACTTGCTCATGCGCGTAAAGACGTATTATAAATCTCAAACAAAACCTAAGGCGTTAGAAGCATTGCAATCCTTAGCTTATAAAAGCGGCCCAACTTTCGAAACTGACGATCTTTACATATGTCGATACACTAACGCCCTTGGCTTCGAAACAAAGCTTATGACCGCGATGTGAAGATCATGATCCATTGGAATATTAAAAAATTTATGGAGTAGATGAAAATGCACATTTTTAAAGTAACCATGATTTCCTCCGCTTTAGCTATATGTTTTGCAAGCAAAGCTTTTGCCATCACCCCTGAGGATACGCTCGTATGCCCTCCGGTTCAGCAAATTCAAGCTAGTACTGCATACAGCAAAATTCGGTGTTCTGAGAAGGGAGAATGTGTTTATGACCTGGACACGGATATGCAACAAAAGCCATCCGACGTGAATTGGTGGCCACCAGTCTGGGGATTTTTTATGGATTTTCATGCTGCTTCACAACCTGAAGCAAAGGTCAAAGCTGAAGAATTGCTGGCATCGTTAACGCTTCAAGATGGCCCTTATTCATGGCCGACAACATTTTTAGCTTTTTGCACATATTCCACTAGTGGTGGTGATGATGTAGAAGCTACCGCAATAGTGAATGACGATCCAATCAGATAAGTGGTAGAAGGTCTCAAGTATTCACAAATAACATCTTTTCAAATTCTTGATAAATACATGTTTGAAAAACTGGTGTCAAGTAACCTCAATCAACATCCAAAAATTACCTTCTTATAAACATGTTCATTGAGGTTACTTGACACCAGCTTTTTCTTACTTTTTTTTCTGATTTAAAGACCGGTCTTTTTCATTGTTTTGTTGACCTTCTGGTGCTGGCTTTAAACCTTCTTCATCTATATTAGATTCTGAAAGCGGATCGCTAACAGGTGGAAAAAATGCATTGTTGCGCGATACATTTTCCAAACTATTCATACGGCGCGCGATATCAATGTATTCTTGTAGATAACTCGGATAACCGCGTAGAAAAGTTATATCAGAATCTTTATCAGGAACCAGGTTGTCACGAGTTTCGGGAAGAATTGCAGGTTTTGCAAAGATCCTTTCTCCAGGATCCCATCTATTTAAACGCTTTATGTAATCAACCAACGAATTAAAATCGTGAATCTTAGTCCACTGACGTATAATATCACGCCCAAATATATTATATCGATTTTGATCTGGTTTGTAATAAACCGCTTGAATAGTGAGTGGATCACTCAGTGATGCAGCATCTTCAAGAGTGATTGAACATGACAGACTTATAAAATCTTCGTAACGCTTTAAAATATTCTGATTATATTTCTTTAATTCCGGATCTGTGATTTTTTCAATATTGTCTCTGAATTTTTCTAGTTCTTCTGTGCTTAAGAAATCAGGTTTTGGATCCGGAGGCGGTAGAGATTCTAGATGTTCCAGCAATATATTATTTTTACCTTCCGTACTCAATCCAAGGGCTCGCGTCCAAAAACCGGACATGCGCCGCAATGCATAAAATGAGTAAGCAGATAAGCCTACAACACCTGCCAGCAATGACATAGTTGTGAGGAAACCAGTGCGTTTGCACAAACGGAGTAGGGGGTAATGATTGAAATTCATAGTTAAGGCCCGTCAAGTTTTGGGCGCCACCTGCTAACATATCATAGGCTTTATAAATTGCATGTTGATTTTGATCATAAACTTTTGCATCCAACTTGTGATCATATTCATCTTTACCAATAACAACAGGTAATTGTAGAACCATCGAGGTAAACTTTTCGGATTGCATTTTGGGGAAAAGCTTTCTTTCCTCAGGCCAAAGATCCCTGACTATCGAGTTAGCCCAACCTTCAAATTGATAATTCGGAGAAAATACCGTGCTAATCAATTCGTATCTATTGCGGGCTAAAGGTGTCTGGATTAAATCAAGCACGTTCTCTTTTAGGATTTGGACAACCCTAGGAATTTCATTGTAATGACGTATTTTGAAGTGTAATAAAATATAATCTCTATCTTCTTGCGGAATAAATAAAACATCCTTTAGCGCTCGATCTGCATTTATCATTGTTGATAATGAATCCCGTTCGATAATCAATTTTAACGCTTTCGGAGGAATATTTTTATAAATTTCTTTTAATCTTTCCTCTATTTTTTTTTCTATTATTACTGTACTAGTTATATCTACTTCATATCTAGTTTTATATATAATATCTGCTTCATATTCACGGTATAGTTCAAGCTTCTTTTGCTTCAGCTCGCAAAGAAATTTATAAAATTTTGGTAATGACTGAGGGTGGATATCGGGCAGGTGATGCGGGAAAAATATCTTAATACTATATTCTATCCATAATATTTCTTTCATGGCGAAGAACAGTGAAAGTTTCTCAACTAATAAAGGCGATTTATTATTTCTAATTAATTCCTTAAACTCAGTATTAAAAGACGGAAAAATATAGGAATGTTCGGAGCGCTTAAAACCGCCCTCCAACTCTTCAGAGATAGAACTTACACGAGCAGATAATCCCTCTTGAGGGTACGCTAAGTTTTCAATGTATTTCTTCAGATTTTCAACGTTATCGGCAAAGATTTTAGTTTCTCTAGTATCATAGTTTTCTAATATCTTAAGCGCATCAGCTTTGCCAATCAGTAGCGAATCTTCCATTAAGAGAGCGGTTTGATTCCGAAGAAACTTATCTACAGGACGGTTTCGCATAGCGTTGCCTTTTTTGTCTGATTTATCTCTAATTTTATCATTTTTTTGACAGTCAAGGTGAATCCCTAATAACCGCATAATTTGATTACCATTTTACCGAACGCTTACATTGATATGGCTCAATATTATTTTTGCTGGTGAGGAGACACTGCTTCGTGTTCTAAGCATTCCATATATTTTTTAGAGTAGCGGGTTTTATCATGCGCTGAGATTTTTGGAAATAACCAGCCTCGTAAACTGGTTACGGTTTCATTTAATTCAACTGAACTGTATGTTGAGCGATATCCATTTTAATGTTGCAATTATGGTTACCAAACTTCCCCAAACGGTCTAACCTCAACTTCAAATGACCATGCCGATGAATCTTGCTGAGTTAACTCATAAACAGAATTGGCGACTGCTACTGGTTTAACAAAATAGCTATCGGGTTTATTTGGCATTTGCTGCCGAGTTTTCGGTAAATCCACCACGCCATCAATAATGATTAAAGCCACATGAATTCCTTGAGGCCATAAATATTTCGCCATAGATTCAGCAAGACTACGCTGTGCGGCTTTTGCCGGTGCAAAAGCGGCTGTTTTAATTCCTCCACGCCTTGATGCCGTAGCTCCAATAATAATGATGCTACCGCTACCATTTTTCTTCATTGTGGGAATAACTTGCTGCGCGGCCAGCATTAAGCCAAATGCGTTAACACGCCAGTTAGATTCGAAGTCTGCTGGTTTGATTTCTTCAATATTGCCCCACGCGCCCGAACCCGCGTTGTAAACCAGAACATCAATCGCCCCCAAGTCATGTTGAATTTGCGAAAAAACTTGTTTAATAGAATTTTCATCACTCACATCACATTCATAAGCGTTCGCGTTACCAAGTTCGTCAGCCAATTTTGCACTTAAGGTGGTTGTTCTTGCCAATAAAGCCAAATGGTAACCCTCTTTTGCAAAGCGAGTCGCTATAGCCGAGCCATTACCAGGGCCTACACCAATTATGACGCATAATGATTTTTTCATTTTAGTTCCCGAAGTACGAAATTTTTAAGTAGACAGTAGAGAGTTCATATTAATTGCTTCTGTCAGATAGAGCCAGGAGTCAAACTCTACTAAAATCAACAATACTGGTTTAATAGTGTAAATTATTTGCAATGCAAACTAATATTTTGTATCATGCAGCTACTTTTAACATTTCATATTGAGAGTAAGCTGATGAGCCCGCTAGCGAAACTTTATTTAAAACATCTGGGTTTGAAGCAACAAGAACCTTCATTCGAATATTTATGCCTGTTACAAAAAAAACATATTGAAACCATTCCACATGAAAATATTGATGGTATTTACAATATCGCCTCCTCATTTGATATTCCCGACCTCTTAAATAAATACCTTATTGAGAATCGAGGCGGCATGTGTTTTGAGCTGAATTATTCTTTTGGCTGGCTATTGCATGAATTAGGCTTTCAAGTCGAAATGTTATTAGCAGATGTTCGTGCCTATGACTTACATAAGGAAAATAACGCTTATCCTACCCATCCGATTAATATAGTGCATTTGGATTCAGTGAAATTCGTTGCCGATGTCGGTTGGTGTGATTCCTATCGTCATCCATTGGCATTAGAAACTACAGAGTACACGGATGCTACTGGCAAATATCGAATTATTCCAACTGAGGATGAAAAATATGTTATGCAAAAATGGTTTGAACCTACTTGGGTAGATCAATTTGTTTTTGACAAGCCGATAGGTCCACGTGAAAACTATTCCTACCCAGAGCGTTTTTTAGCTGCTCATGCTTACACACATGTTGGTAATGGATATTTATTTACAACCTTATTTAAATTTACCAAAGTGCATGCTGAAGGCCATCGCACCATTTGGGGTGACCAGCTGTTGACAAGACAAGCTGAGCAGAAAGACAGTAAGCCCTTGGTAAAATTGATATCAACCACATTGGAAGAAGACTTCCAAGTACCTGCCAAGATTGCCCAACAATGCGTACCGATAACACGTTCACTCAGTATGATGTTTTCACGGCGACCCGTTAAGGAAAAAGAGCTGCTGCAGACACTGCAATCAAACAAACTAACGCTTTCTAACACGTAGAAAAAATCTGATCTGGTATCAAGTAACCTCAATCAACAGCCAAAAATTACCTGCTTATATGCTCATTTCACTTTTTTATATCCAAATATTTTGATGGAATAAAATCGGCTAACCAGACATGATCATTGCCAACATAAAATTTCACTCCATCATGATAAGCCTTCCTTGCTTCAATACTTAGTATTACAGGAGTAGATGATTTTCTATATCCAACTTCCATAGCAATTTCTTCATTTATGGACAAATGAATAAATTGACGCTTCATTGGCTTTAATCCTTCTTTACTTACAAGCTCTGCAACTTGTGGAGTTGTACCGTGATATAGGATTTCTGGAGGTTCAACCTTATGCTTTTTTAACTTCTCATCTAAGGAATGACCATACAAGGCGCGGATTTTATCGTTTATTAATTCAAATCTCTGCTTAGGCGAGTGATTAATAATTTCAACTAAATCAGATATCGTCAAAGTCTGCCATTCATCCTTTTCCTTACGAAGAACCTGTAACAAATCTTGAATAGAAACCCATCCCTCCTGATCCATTTCTAATTTATAATCAGATGGAGCATGACGAAGAATATATGAGATTTTTTTGCTAAGGGATGTCAGGGATTTTTTCATAAATTAACCTTAATCTAAAATGGACAGCCTTTCTTCATCCGCTCTCTTTTTAAAAATATCAAAAATTCCAGTTACTTTTTTAAAACCATCAAGGTTTATTGTTGGCTCATAGTGATTTTTGCGTCACACGCACTAAAATCCTGGCAATGTTAATCTTCCTTTTCTTGTTTCATACCAAATTTGACCCGGACTTTTCTTGGGTTGTGAAAAGAATAATGGCATTGACTGCGAGCGTTTCATCTTGAATTTTTCTTCTTCAATGTATTTTTTTTCATCCTCAGATATTCGCTCGTTATTTCGTTCGAATATTTTTAAATGCAATCTATTTATTGATCTATTTGCAATCGCCAATTTTGCTACTGTTTGAGGAAATGTCACTGTAACGAGTAAAACATTTTGATTAAATATTTTACCGGCTCTTGAGCCCATTGCATGCATGTTCCGAATAGCTTCCGGACCAATTAATAGCGATGGCACTATGATCTCATCATTTGCAGTAATATCCTTAAAGATTCTAGAAATATCTTGAAATAATGAAGATGTAGTATCAGTAAGAATGTCAATAGTTTCAATTGTGTGATGTTCAACTTTACCATCAATATTGATTGATTTTTTAACTTTATCAGGATGAATTTTTAAGTAGATACTTCTTAATTCCGCTAATAGTTTTCTAGTAGTCATGTTTTCTAAAGGTAAATTTAAATAACCGCATGCATAAACTAAGCGACGCATTTTATATTCACTCAGCTTTTTTGTTGTTTCAATTTGTTCTACTTTGGAATAAATAGAGCATGTAGCTATATAATCTTCAGCTTTAATGATGTCTTTTATTGAGGTTATAAAATAATTATCCCATTTGTTTCGTACCTCTTCGTGACTTAAGGTTCGATACTCACCTAAAGTTGTTGAGTATTCAATATTTCGATTTTCTATCTTCATATTGCTTTGCCAGGATAATGTGTCGAAAACTAACCTGCTGATAATTTTTTTGAAAGCGGATGGAAAAACTTTCAAATAAGCTTCAGGTATTGAAAAAGTTGATTCGCCAAGATTTTGACAATTAAGGTATGGCTTGCAAACTTCAGTGGCCAGCCACAAGCGGGTAAAAGCGATATCTCTAGCTTGACCAGTTATGCGTAACCAGCAGCGTGTGAAAAATGATTTATTATCATATTCTGTGAGTTGTTTCATAGCGTATTTTAGCCAAGAATCATCATGTGATAACGACCAACCTGGAGCGAAAGGGTGATGTTCACGGCGCCTTACCACATCAACTTGCGAGGTTGTAATTAAACTTTTAAGCTGGGCGATGTGAATAGCAAAATTACGTTGATTTACCTCGTTGGGGGGCGGCATTTTTTTGAAAATGCCGTCAGTAAATACATTAAAGTAAAAGTTTGATAAGCCTTCATAAAGTCTGTAAAACATAATTATATCCTTTACCTATTTCTTCTTTTAGGATGTAAAATAGCGTTAATATTGACTGGTTGTCGCTCTTTACGTTCGTCTCTATCTAGATTTATATGTTCTTCTTTATGTTCTTCTCGATGTTCATTTTGCTCTGGTCTTCTAGCTTCAATGTATCGCATTTATCATTTAATTCAGATAACGGGGTCAAGTATTCATTTGACATCTGGAAATTTTATACCCTGCTACGTTTATAGCTCTGCATACATGTATGCCAATCCAAACTATCATTATCATCAATTAACAATGACATAGGCTTTCTCTCCACATTTCTATAATTCCCTTCCGGAGATGAAAAAAACATGTCTCTATGCGAATCAGCCACTGGAGATACATTTAGCGTAGAAGTAGTTACATCTGGTGTTGAATTACTATTATTACTCTGATTTGTTACAACATGACGTAATGTAGAATGATCAAAACCAAGAATATTTTGGACATGAAAGTATTTACGGGATCTACCACCGATTTGAGTTAAATTTTTTGCTTCAACAGTACAATTTCGGCTACATGTTACGTCACCTTCCATATATATACTTTCTGAAGCTTGAAGATGCATATTACCTACATTGTTTCCATTAGCTTCCGTGACAAGTTTACCTCTAAACGTAATAAAAATATTTTTAGCAATCAAAGTGATATTTTTCTTTCTTGATACAATTGGTGCATCAATAATAAGATCGCCAGTTGGATTTACCAGTACAATCGATTCATCTGAAATAATGGGTGTATTGATGGTACTTCGAGTCTCAATGATCATAAAACCTCCGCGAGAATTTTATAGGTTTAAAATAGATAAGTGCAACTATTATACACATATTTTGAACGATGTATATTTTTTTGATCAAAAAATGGAATTAATACTTATTCACAACGTGTTATAATCACCCGGATTTCACTACGCCGCATCCAGAATACTTGCTTTAACTGTCGGGTTAGTGATAAAGGTTCGCATCCTCGTTTTTCTATGGTCGCATTTGTCTTTATCTAACTAACCCCTTGTTTTATTTATTTAATTTTAACCCTTGATACTGTCTTAATATTGAGCATCGATAATGCCGTTTTCCATAAATTGGGGGTATGTTACAAATGGCCAACGTGACTGAAGAACAAAATCAGCACTTTAACGAGCTATTGCTACAGTTAGATGGTATCGCTCGGTTAGCGAACTATAGAAATGAAGATTTCAATAACTCTTCCCGAGATGCTCAAGAAGAATTGTGTGAATTATTCAGTGCTCTGATTAGACTAAAAAAATTAACTCTCACAGACAATCGCGCATTGAGTTTGGAAATAAATGAATTTGTTAACGCAAATTTTCAATTATCTGAAGAATTCAAAACAACAAGCAATATGCTTAATAAGCTTGATTTAATATAATACGATCAATAACAATTAAACAGTGCAATTATTGACATTAATTGATTAATAGATGTATCATTCCTCAATCTTAAAGTAATGTTTAACCCCTCTCATTTGATAAATGCCTACACATTATGAAATTATCTGAACTTAAAAGTAGAATTATCTATTACGATGAAAACAAAGGGATTTTCCGCAAAATTTTTGGCGATTCAACTTTTATATATTTATTGAAGCAATATATTCATCATCTCGGTCAGTTAACTACGCCCGATACTGCCGATATCAGATTTAGTAGCTTTACCAGATATTTGGAAGAGCGGAGCATAGCTTTTCATTATCTTGATTTATTGGGATCAGAAACATTAAGTGGAAAATTTTTCAAAGTTTGGTTCAATGAAACGCCACCATTAATGACAATTCCTCCCTTATTCGAGAAATTTGAATTTAAAGCAATCACAGCGGCTTCGTTGGAGATTTATAGAACTGAACTGCCTCCTGTTACTTTCGATGCAAATAGAATGTTTTTTTATAATATTCTGGCCACAATTGAGCATACCGTGGATGTTAATGCCGATCTAATTGCTCATATGCCCCATATGGGAAATCCAGCAAGACAAGCTGGTTTTGAAATGAAAGCTGATGCAGAGGATAGGGTTGTTATATTTGGCGAAAATCGCGAAGGGCTGGGGGAAATTTTTAAAGAGAAAACTAATTCAAATAACTTTTCTCACTGGAATAGTAGCCACGCTGACATCAATGTATCTGATGAGATCTTTGATTCGACTATCCACTCAATCCATATTGAACCACAATCCAAAGATACCAATCCAATCGGTACTCTAATTTCTTTAAAGAATGATCCCTTAAATAATGATATGTGGGTTTTAATATTAACTTTTTTGAAAGTAAAAATGCTATTGCGTGTCAGGGCGACTAGCCATTTATTTCATAACTTACCTTTGCTACCAAAAGACGAAAAATATTATTTTTTCAAAAGTGCCGACTACCATTATCAGAATTTTTTGAAAACGTTACCCGCACCAAAAGTTATTACTCACCAACAAGAAAATTTTATAGATGCCTATGATGATTATAACGTTGAACCAGATGGGACTGGTTTTGTTATGCGGCTCTAATGAAGTTTCTCACTTTCTGCCCAGCTTACAAAACTATTCGTAATCTATTTCTACGCCGAACTTAGCTAGCATAACTTCTTTGAAATTTTTCATTATTTCTACTTGTTTGCTGGGCGTGATTTTTTCTCCGCTATCCCATTTTGAGAATAATTTTTTATTTAAAATTTCGTAGCTTTTGTTGTTGGCTAAAACTTCCTTTTTCAATTTCACAGGAATCATTTTGGAATCTCCATCCACATATTTGAAAATGGTTAATGATTCCATTAAAATGAAGAATGAGTCTAATGGCTCTATCACATCAGTAATATTTCCATCATTAGAAACTTTCAAACTGAAATGTGACTTATTAAATTCACCATGTGCCATCTTTCCTGTACTCACTAAATCTTTAGGATAAAAGATACTACTTTCTATATTACTTCCTTCACTATCAAATATCTGTACTAAATAATTAGATATAAAATCATCATCATTCTTGGCGATTCCAATAATGATACCTGTGAGACCCTTAAATTGTTTATCTTCTTCATCTTCCGAGATGATGGTGACTACTTCACGAAATTCAAGATTTTTCTGCATCATTTTTTCCTTCCAGATGGCGTAACGTCAGGATTTTTATTATGTGTAATTATACCGTCTTTTGATACATTGATATGCTTTTTATCTTTGAGAAGGTGCTTGTATTTTATATAATTTTTCTGGGGTATTTGAACATCCCACTCAAAAGTATCTTTATCTTGCAAATTATTTCTATTTCTATATCCTCTCACATCTCCCTTAACCCATTCATTACCATCTGCATCCATATAGCCGCCTCTATCCCCTCTTACTAAATCCATATGTGGACGCCATTTCTTTGGTGGCTTAAATGGAAAATCTCCAATTTGATAAGGTAGTTGAGCTTTTTTTATCGCCTCAGGAATTTCTATATCATTGACAGGTCTATTGTCGACATGACTGGTACCACCACCATGAGAAGTCGATCCGGAACTTGAACTCTCAGAGGATACTTTTCCATGCCTACTATGATTATCTCCCCCACGGCCTTTGCCTGACCCTCTACGTGTGCCCGCCATAGTTTCTTCATATTGACGGTTTATGACATAGCTATTAGAACCGGCTTCATCGACATGATGGAATTGTGCATCAGAGCCTGCAACTTTTTTTAATGGTTCTGAGTATGAAACACCATCATTGAATAAGCCATGTTGATTCAACAAGCGTGACTGATAAGCGTTCGCGCCACTAAAGGCAGGCGTGCTTGGATTCGGTGGATATTGCCTATCATTCTTTGGTAGTGTCGTTTCACCTATCTCTTCGGATGACACATCCAAACGTTGACCCGTAGCACGCGAAGGTAAAGTACTGACTGGCTCTTTTTCCAATTTAGATGACAGATCTGATTGACTGATTCTTTCCGGTTGATTATCAGGAATGGACTCAGGCATCTTGCCGAGGCTCTCCTTAGGAGTAGTCTTTGATAAAGATGGCAACGTATCCATGCCCACTCTAGCAGTTTTGACAACTCCGATGACGAGAGGCACACCTATTGCTTCTGTGTAAATAATATTTGAAACAACGCCAGTAACAATTCCCACTCTATCAGCGGTGGTACCGTACTGAAACTCATCGGCTACTTCATGATAAGCCTTGCCACGAACGACATTACGATCATGTGCTCCCTTGGTAGTAGAACCGGTAACTATTTCTGATACTCCATTTAGAGTATCCCAATAGGTAATAGCAATATTTTCAATAGTTTCTCTTGGATTGCTGATTGCATGGACTAATCCCTCTCTACTTGCTGCTGCAGCAGCATTAAACGAATCGACATTATCTATATTAAAAGTTGCTTCACTAAGATTTTTAAGTTTTTCACCAGTTGTTTTATTCTCAAATGTCATAGGTGCGGCAGCATCTTTTTCCTGCGTGAATTGCACTTGATCAAGGTAATCACTAGTGCCCGATTGGAAACTGGAATTGTGTGTAACTACATCTAAAATACGAGGATTATTCACATAATCATTTGCACTCTCGTAACTTGATTGTGAAGTTTCACTCCCTTCTTCAAAAATCCCTACATCGACAGTTGCATAGTTTGCAGATGATGACGCAGGCATGGATGGACGATAGCTTTTACCAAAAAAACCTAAATTACTAGCACGTGGATCTGGAATACCTATATTTGATGTAGATAATTGAGAACTCTCCGTTGGAAAAATCTTTTCTTCCTCATCACCTGTTGATCTTGCTTTTGACGTGCCTTGATCCGGAGAGGTTGTAGAATTAGTGGGATAACTTGGAGTTTGAAATACTGATTGCGCATAACTAGCAGTCTTGCTGTTTACCCATGCTGTATCTACTGACGATGTTAATAAAGCTGCAGGGGGTTGATCCTCTGAGGAAGATTTTGGCCCATCAATAGTACTTACATGCGGATGCATTGCCGCCTTAGCACCCTCCAAAGTATTTTTATATTGCTCCACCGTAGGAATGCTAATCGGCACTTTCAAAGTAACATTTGATTCTTTATCTCGTTGTACGCTATAACCGCTGGCATCTTCTTTATTGAGCTTGCTACTACCCGGAGTTATAGATTGAATATTTGGCGTGCCGCTAGCAAAATGGATAGTTGATTCCTGCTTGGCAGAAAAGCTCGCATTTCCCACGGAAACTGTTTCGGTTGGTATAAACGACGAATAGTTTGTCGATGGATCTTGATTATCATCTTGAGCTTTATCCTGGCCTAAGGAACCTAAATCGTTGACGTTAGCGCTCAAACTTAATGAATGGCTGCTCTTTTCCTCATATTCAGTTTCACAATGCAAAGTCTTTGCAGTAAATTTACCATCTCCATCTGATATAACTTTACCCCCAACTATTGTGGCACTATCGGTCTTAACTTCAAGATGGTCTCTTGCGTGCAGAGTAGTTGCCTCATGGATAGTTTTAGTATGGGTAGAATGCATTTTCGCATCTATTTGTCCACTGGTACTGGCACTTACACTCGATTGTTCACTCGAGCTTTCTCCTAAGCTGGTGGTCATATTAAATTCTTTAGCATCAACCTCAATATTTTTTGCCTCAACAGTAACATCAGTCAAATCGGCTATATCAACTACAGCCTTATACGTGCCACCTGCCAAAACATTTTGATTTTCATATTCTACACTCTCAGAAGTACCAACACTCACGGATGCACTCATGGATGGGTCACCTGACATTGCCATTCCAGCAGCGATTTGTTCAGTTTGATTTTCCATGGAGGAATGTACTGCTTCGCCTCGCTGTATCAAATGATGTGTTTTAATAGTAAAGTCACCCGCAGCTCTGGTTGTTACACCGATAAGCGATACTGATTGAGAAGCTTTCAGAACCACTTCACCAGCATCTACTCCAACATTGTCTGCAATTGATTCTGATTTAACAGTCGTTTTTGAGTGTTGATAGCCAACTTGTGCTGAAATCAAATTAGATGCTTGTAGTACACCTTTCACAAATGAACCATTGCGGATACCCGTTAAAACAGTATTAGCAAAATTAAGACTATCAAGCACTGTATTGGTAATACCAGCGCTAAAGGCTACCGCATCTTTAGCCTGATTAAGACCCTGAAAATCTTGAGCTATAGGTTGACTACTTGTACCTGACATTATTGGGGTTGAAAAGGTAACGCCGCTTGTTTCAACTTTGAGTGAATGTTTTAGAACCGGAGCTGCTATTCTGATATTTTCAGCAGTTTCAGTAAGTTTACCACCTGAACTTATAAACGCATTCGTCTGTTCGATATTTCCATCTGTTGAAGTAATATTCGTATTAGCAACAGCGATCACTGCAGTAGGTATGGCAACTTCATCGCGTTGATCTGTTTTTTTATCACTTACATATAAGTTACGTCTATCTTTATATTCTCGCTCTTCCAATACATAGCCTAATAATTTAATATCATGCTTAGCGGTAAGATTATTTTCCTTCGCAGCATAGAATTCAGCCGAAACAGAATAAATTGAACCGTCACTTGAAAATAATGAATTTGAACCATTCTGAGAATAAAGCACCGCCGGCTGTAATTGAAAGGAATAATCTATAGTCTCAGATTTGCGTCCAGTCCAATTATGGTATTCTCGGTAATACGAAATATATTTGTGATAAAGCGCTTCCAGATCAATGCCTTTTTTGGCATAAATATCATTGCTACCCTGGCTATATACCGACGAACCTAGCAAAATGAATTTGCCATCTGTCTGCACAAATAACCCAACACCCTCATGATCTTTACCCACACCACCAATGAGATATCCTGGTTGATAAGATTTCTTGGTATCATAGTCACCTTGAACATCTGAACTAAGGCAATTTACTTCTACGTCATCCCCAGCTTTAATATTGAAATAATTTTCTGATACCCATTGACCACCATTATCTACAACTTTTTTTAACGCATTAATAGCGATTTCATAGCCCATCAAATGACTACTATCACCCACAAGATCACCATGAGAATCAAATTGCAAATAGTGATCTGCAACTACCTTGTGTTCACCTATATGAATATTCCCGCAAGTTGAGGTAAAGGATATGTTATTGCTGGAATGTATATCAGCTTCAATATCGACAGATGAGCCTGTGACTTCAACGGAATAGGGAAGGTCCAGCTTTCTATCTAATTTAACCGCATCGGATGTACCTACTGATACACCTTTTGTAAATTTAATATTTTTATAGATACCGGTTTGTTGAATTAAATCTTCAATTTGAGGGATATGCGAAAATACTAGATCAAAATTATCTACAGAAATATTAGCCAAAGTCCCTGTTTTGGCATGAATTGATAGTGTACCTTCACCAGAAACACTACTTTCGGCAGCCATAGCAACATGATCAGCAGACATTCTTAAATAATTATCTGATGCGGGAGAAGCAAATTCAGCAGTACCATCATAATTTATTTGCTTTTTAGACTCTAAATCTGCTTGGTGCACTTTAAGGTGTGCTTTATCTGTAATAGACTCGTCAGCTTCAACTACTAAAACATCTGCTTGAATATCTTTTGATAGATAAGCAGTTTTCTTAGCAATTAACACAACCTCACCATCTTTATCTTCAATACTGCTTTCGCTAATAACTTCATCTGCAGAAATTTTAAGGGAAGGTCTGATCGCATCAGAATTGTTGGAATCAGTTTTTTCTTCTACTATTTCAATTTGAGCATCAAGCTTAACTTTGGTATCAGAAGATACATTTGCATGGCTTGCACGTAGATGACCATGCGTTTCAGTATCACTAGTAGAATGTGAATTAAAATTTGTTGTCTCGGTATCACCCGAAAAGTTAGACTGTTCACTTTCCGCGATAACATCGTGAGCTTTTATGGTTCCAGAGGTATGTAATGAAGATTTAGCAATCATGGCAAGTCTATCAACTTGATTGGAGCCTTCCAGACTTTCTTTTTCGCCAATCAAAGTGTAGGTTTCTGCCTTTGTAGAACTAGATTTTTCTTCCTTAAATTCCTGAGCATTACGGTTGATAGAACGTGCGATTGCAATACCTGCCTCAACTTCATGATTAACATTTGAAGTTATCGTCGAAGCAATAATAGCTCCTGAATTATACGCCCTCTCCCCTACTTGAGAATAATTATTAGCAAGAGATAAGGTGGTTCTTTGGTCTGTAAAAAAGAAGGTTTCAGAAATGTTTAAACCAAATTTGGCATTAAAATCATTAATTGAAAATAAGGAGCGGCTGCTTAGCGAAGGAGAGATGTGTAAACCACCTTCCAAATTAAATAATGCAGTATCGCTACTGTATGGCAATGCTAACGCTGCAATATCCCCAACCACTTCCACTACTGGCGGAACAGATATCTGTATAGGAGGCAAACCATGACTCAGGCCTATTAATCTACCTTCTAAAAAAACTCCTTGCGTTGCCAGACTGTTACCCGTATTAATTAATGAATACAGCTGGTGGTATTGTATAATCGTATTTTGCTGATGAAGTGTGTAAATTTGATTTATTAATTGTGGGGTTCTGGTAACAACAGAAAATATTGTCCATACCAAATCAATAGGTGCACCTAATGCGGGGATAAATGTTTTAAATAGCCAACTGACAAACTGTGAACCCTTAAACATAGCTCCAGAAGTACAAAGCATTTCCAGTGCTGACTGAAACTCTCCTTGTGAATTTAGCCTAATAAATGTATTTAAATCACTAAAAATTTCCGTAACGTTAGGTACATCTAAACCAAGATCCATGGAAAAAATACGTGATTTTATTTTGTTGGTGGAGTTTGTTAATCCTCCTAAAGTAAATTCAGCCACAGCAGTAAGTGAGAATGCACTCGTTGTTACTTTACCAAATAAATTAATGTAAGCACCTGTCACAATTACAGCACTTTTACCCGATAGCGATGGCCGCTTATAACTTTTTGAAATATCAGCTAAATCCTCGCGTAAATCTTCTAAATCAACGAGACCATGGACAAAATATTTATTGAGTGCTGCATTCAGTTGATTTCCAAATATTATTTGTCCCGTATTGACAACTGTATCTCCTCGGATTTGCAATAACTTTTTTGTAGTGATAATGCCACACTGATAATTAATGATATCAGGAACTGTTAATACCGCTGTATCGAAATTCAATAGTTGACTTCGATTTTCCATTTTACCAGCTTGCAAAGAGAATTTTTTAATTTGCCAGTTACTTTTTTTGTTTACCACAATATTATTTGTTATTACTAACTTTGCTTCATTTTGAGCTCTTATATTTGATGCGGAGCTAATCAGCGCCGGAGCATGCATTTCTAATAAGTTTTTAGCTTGCAGCCAGGACTGTGATCCCAAATATAAGGTATCTTTTGTTTTAACAATTAAATTAGCAGAAAGAATTTCACCATAAATTTTTGAAATTTTACCAGCGTTAATTTGTATCAAGCCGTTTGAAAGCAATTTACCTAGGGTTTTTGAATCGGAGTTTGCTTTGCTTGCTCCGCCTAATCGGAACCGATTTTTAATTTCATAGTAGGCTGCTGATTTAGAATAGATGCTAGAATGTACTTCAAGATCGTGTAATTTTATGGCCGATTTATCAACTACTATAGTTGCACTTTCTGCTATACAAATAGCACCCAGCATCTCCCATGAGAGTAATGCAACATTGATATTTCCTTCAAAAATTAATTTTCCGACCTTCCCGCTGATAGTTAATTGCTTGGAATCAAAATTTGCACTTAAAATAGTAGTGGCGCCTGAGTTTTCAATCACAAACGACGGGACTTGCAAAACACCATCCATCTGCAAACTAATGTCAGATCCATATGACCTAAATATAAGTTGACCCTTAACGCTTTCAAATCGGGCGATCTCTTCTTTAGTATCTTCATCAATATAAGAAATATACGGCTTTTTTATTTTTTCAAAATCTTGCGCCGTAATGATTATCGTATAATGATTTTCTCTATCGCTATTAATCAGCAATCGTTTGAAATTTTTTCTAAACTGCTTAAAACTGGATAATATCTCTTGTAGAAGTGTTTCTTTTTCAGGACTATCCGCTATGGAGTCATCTAGTAAAGAATAAAATTTTTCTGTCGACATCAATCGAAATGGATAGGAAACATGCTTCTCTTTATCAACTGAAAGAAATTGATTGCCTATTAATTCATTTAATAAAATATACCAAGCGATCTTATTATCTTTATAAACTGAATTCAGGCTAATATCTTTAACATCTATAAACTTTTGCTCCGGTACTTTTATTAAATATTTTAAAGCTATTACTATATCTTGCAACCGTTCACCATAATGATGGTAAAACGTCGTTTCGTAACGCTGCAGATAGTTTTTAAACAAATACCACTGAGCATTGTTATAATCTTCTGAATCCTTATTAATCTGTAAAAGCTGCGTATAAAACTCGTTATTTAATTGCTTTATAAACTTATAAGTTCCCGTTTCATCAGAGAATGTTTGTAATTTTGATTGAGCTGCAACATTTCCGTCAATACTTGCTTGCAATAAATGGCAACATGCTTCATATAAATATCCAAACTTTGTTTCACTATCAACATTATTAGAATACAAAAATTTATTATAATATTTCCAATATAGTTGGTAACTTTCCGCAGCTGTAAGTGGGTTTAATTCTTTGGCCTTAAGATCGACACTGTCGCTCAAAAAACCTAACTTACTAGATGGCGGACGCAGACAAAGAATTAGCCCGTAATTTGCTTCTTGATAAATTGACTCAAAACCTTGTGCAAAACTCTTGAATTCTGTGGTGCAAGACTTTAATTTATTAAGTATTATATTAATACCAGTTATTTTAGTGTTTTTCTTAGAACTCGAAGCATTAAACAAAATACCAACATCTACCTGATCACATTTAGCCATATAGAGGCAGCTTATCAAATACTCTATATATCGTCTTATTTCTAAATCATTATTGTTACCAGCAGTGGTTATCAAAAAAAGATCACTTTCTTTAATTTGTTGTTCCAAATATTTTCTCAGATATTTTTTTACAGCTAATTGCAGCTCTGAACGTGCGTCAAAAAATCCTAGACAAATATTTAGCTGGTACCATTGCAATGGTCTTTTTATTATAGCTTCAAGATCATTTACATCACGATCTGCAATTAATCTTGCAGCACTTTGTTCAAGTACACTAATAATGCCCTGATTTGGGTATCTCTTTTCAAATTCGATTATATATTGCTGTCTTATTTCAGGAATAGTAATTTGACAGATCAGGTTATATAGTTCGTTTATGTCACTTGAAGTCAATTGCCAAGCCTTTAACGACTTGTTCTTAATTATATAATTAACTTTAGCATTAATTTTTTCCTGCTTTATATCAAGGAAAACTTCTCTTTTTATTGCTTCAAACCAATCGCTAATATACTTTTCAAGTAATACAATATTTTCCTGAGCAGTTGTATTTTTTGATAAATCATTTTGCTTTTGTAAAGTTGTTTCAACAACTTTTAAAAATACATTAGTTTGTGTATGGAAAGATTCGAATAATTCTGAGAGATTTGTAGCGTTTAATAATATCTTTTCAAAAACTTTAAAAACCTGTGGTAAAAAGTATAGAATCTGGTCACTAATCCTATAGGTTATATTATCTGCTCTGTGATATATTTTCTCCCAGCAATTATTTTCCAGGCTTTTTTCGATGTTAGAACTCAATAGCTTTTTGATATTTTCTTTTATAGATTCATCTAATAGAATTTCATTTCTTGAGGTATTGATATCAATAGCTATTTGAGATATAGCAATTTGATTGTCCCAGCACCAGGTTTGATAACAATCAAAACCAGACTCGAATACCTCCGCTATAATAGCTTGATGAGAATCTATTAATTCTTGATGCTGACTTAAAATAATTTCATCTGTGTGGGAATTATTATCATTTCTTTTGTAACTTATAAGTAACTTTTTGTATTTTTCAAACGTAATAATATTTTTAAATAATCTTTCACAGCTTTCCAAATCTGTATTAATTGCATCCCAAATTAGAATGCAAGACTGTGTTTTTATAAGATCAAATGATAACTGGTCTATCGTATCTTTCTGTTGGGATACACTAATTGATTTATCAAGTGGCCCGAGGATTATTTTGAATTTTTCAAATTGTTTTTTTGCGTCTGAATTGCTTTTAGCTCTAATGGTAAAATCAATATTGTTTGTCAGATATTTTTTTAGTGATTGCTTTGCAGCAATCAGTTGTAGATCGGTCAAATCCTCAGATGCTAAGCTGTTATCATATTGCTTGCTCTCACTTAAAGCCACTGAGTTAAAATGATAAATTATTTGCTTATTAATTGTCCTTAGCATTGTATTGCTCCTTACTTTTTCCTTACTAATTTTCTACTTTAAACATTATGTTTTTTGCTAATGAAACTTATGTTTGTTCTGATGATCTGCCTAAATTCATGCTTCCATATGCTGTAGAAGACGTAGCGGAAGAAATAGGTACAGGAGTTGTACGTGACTGTGATTGTCCAAAGAATGTAGGGGAATGTCTTGTCGTAATATTTCTTCTTTCTTCAACGTTCCCTGAAGTTGTGCTTTGCATTGTTTCACCCAACTCAAGTTCTGATTCGGAAAGTGAATTTCTTGATTCTGGATGTAAAAATCTCGAACTTCTTCTGTTACGTCTTGTATTTGCTGCTGCAGCTACAAGTGGTTTCATTTCTACGGAAAGTGTTTTTTCATCTTTTGTGCCATTTTCAGTTCTAATTATTAGAGGTTGATTTGGATTAAAATCTGGATCTAAAGCTTTATTTACTTCGCTCTTGTATTCTTTCAATCTAGCATCCTTGTTTTTATAATTTTTATAACATTCTTGTGCACCTAGAACTACAGCCATACCAATGAGAGATCCTACTCCTGTTAGAAGTAGATATGTCCACATTAAGTTAGTCTGTTGTTTGGGCTTCTCATTGAATAATTGAACCAGCTCATAACCCTTTAACAAACGATTATAGACCCGAACATTGTCTATAATTCCCACCCATTTTGTTGCAGAATTATCTTCAAATGGTCCTAACCCATTTGGCCCAGGGATCGCGCCAATAAAACATTTTTTACCTTGTACATAAGTATCTTTCATATAACCCGTGCTGGTCGTTACTGGTTGGTTTGGATTATTCCAGTAAATTTGCAAACCCGCATGTTTATCATTAGTTATAGCCAGATGTACCCAATCGCTTGGTGAACCATGCATGTTTTCTGCATGGTATTCGGCGAGATTGACCCTATTGTGAGATTGCACAGCAAGAGTATTTGGTGGGAAAGCAGGACTATCCAAATTTACAATCATACTTCTCCATTGGCTTGGGTCATCAGAACCTCCATAACCAAAAATTGAATTTCCACGGTCTCTTTCCTCATCGATTTTATGGATATCGGGTTTTATCCACATTGATACAGTTCGTTCCTTTGTAGGAAAGTCATCAGCATCAATAGTAACATACGCCCCGCCATCAAAATAAAGGGCGTTATTTTCGACATCCCAAAGATCTTTTGTGGGACTTGCTCCAAAAACTATCCCATGGTTTTGATGTCCACTCGTATCCAAAGCACTTCCGCTATCAAATAAATACTCCGCAACAAGTCCATCTCTTGGAATATCTGATTCTTGCGCTTGTACCAATAATATATTGTATTGCGCCAAAAACAATAATGCCGCAACAGGATTCTTTGCTAGCGCACTCAAACCATCTATAGTGGATATGAATAAATTCTGGAATAAATTAGTTGATGAGGATTTAGAATATTGAATCCGTTGTTTAAATGAAGATAGCTCATCCTTAAAGTTTTTAAATTCAAGTGTAGTTTTTACTACATCAAAGCCAAAGTATTGGATTTTTTCATACCGGCCAGGCATTAGACAGTCACGACTATTTACAAAATCTCCTAACGAATCAACCAAATTATACAAAATTTTCTGGCTGATATTTTTGTTTTGCAGGAGTTTATCTAAATAAGAAAGTAAATTAGAACTAATTAAATCAAGCTGTAGATGGATTGCAATAGCTTCATCTTTAATAAACAAAATTTCATGAATATCAGTAACAAGCAATTGAGCCAAAGCTTCATCCTTAATATCTCCAACGGCCGAAACTAAATATTTTTCCAGTATTTGCTTATTTCTTAAATTTCTAATATTCATAATCCTACCCAAGATAAATGTGATCTAAAATAATTCAAATTTAATGTTTTGGTCTTTTGATGTTCATCATACTATGTAACTGCTTACTTCTTGTCAAACTATTTGTTGTCAAAAACTTAAATTATGAGTAATTATTAAACTTAGAAATTGACAATGTGATGATAATTCGTTAGGTTACTCTCAATAAGAAAAACATATGATCATTTATTAATCAATCAGCGATTTATTTATTATTTGGAATTCCGGGATTTAACAATGCGTATCAATCCTTACGATCGCGAAACTCTAAAATTAATTTTGGAACAACTTGATTTAATAGATGCAAGTGAATTGCGAGCATTACGCCAAACAAAACGCTTCATCACTAGGCTTATTAATCTAGGGAATGAAACAGATTTAAACTTTTTAAATTCTTTAGATTCTGCCGGATTAACACAATGCATTGATGAAAATATCCGCCAACCACTTTTGGAAATTTATAATTCGAAACTTGGGCAAAATAATTCTTCTTTAACTGATATTATTTTCAGTATCTTAATAGCATCTACTACTTACTGGCCACTTAATGATGAAACTACTGAAAATAATGATAATCCATGGTATATACCCAATGCCATTTGTCCCATTAGTGGAAATGATATTACATTGAGTAATGCGCTTATACTCTTGTCTGGGCATTTGTGTGACAAAAAAGCTTATCTTGAAACTAGAACAAAAACTAACAACTTGTTATTACTCTCTCACCCTATTCTGCCAGGACTTATCAATGCAAATGAATATTCATATAATTTCACTCTAGACATTAATTCAACCAATTTTTCTAAAAATATTTTAAACTTTAAATCAGGTTTACGAGCAAAGTTCCCTATCTTTAATTATTATAAGCTTTTAGATATTGCAAAATATAGTAGCTTGCCAACACTTGCGCTACTCATCGCAACAATAATACCAAATATGTGGATTCTTTCCGCTAGCGCAACCATTTTGCTTTCAGTTTTAGCCCCGCCTTTAATCTGTGGGATTGCTTTTGGCATTCTGGGCGGTTTAATTCTTAATAAAATTTCAGATAACTTAGCTGATCAAGAATATGAAGATGCAATGAAAGCATATGATCAACAGAATAATAATGATAGAAACCTTGTGAATAATTTTGCAAACAAAATTTATGACGCCCGCAAAGCCAAATTCGACGAATTAAGTCGAACCATTAATTCTGCCCTATCATCCCTCGCTAATATTTTTAGATTATTGCAGATTCCAGTTCAAAACAATGCCGCTTCCAATCAAGCGAGTTTGAATTCAAATATTAGACTCTCTCACTCAGAAAACACTCGCGCAACCAACCGAACTGCTTATAGTGAACTGACTGATTTCACACTTTCGGTTGTTGACCCCTCGCATCCAGGCCAACCTTTAAGTGAAGAAACTATTCAAATGAATATTCCCCGATTTAGGAATTCTAGGTAGTAGCACTGAAGTTTATCGCTTTGGCGGCTGGTTTTTTATAGTTAAGAGTTTAAAACAATGACATTCAAAATAATTAATTCAAATGTTACTTCCATAGGAAACATGGTGTCAAGTAACCTCAATCAACATGCGAAAATTAACTTCTTATAAACAGGTTAATTGAGGTTACTTGACACCAACTTTCCGGGGACGCTAACCGCATAGGTAATGCTGTTGGGGATGTTGGTGTTAAGCTTGTACAAGCAGGCGTTCTTCGGTTTGGGCTTTTTGATGAAATAAGTTTGAGACAAGATGTATTTCATACGGTAACTAGCCCAGCAGATGCCCAGAATATATTAAATGGTATTGACAGAGACTTTTTAAATTCAACAAGTCGCTTTGGTAAAGCGCTTTACGTTTCAGAACTTCCCGACACAACACTCGCGGAGCTTTCTCATTACAATACTTTGGGGGTTGAAACTATTAGGTTTGAATTTAATATAAGTTCGGCAAGAATTCTTGATTTGACTAATCCAAAAGTTGCAGAGGCTTGGGGCTACACTGGTGGTGAGATCTCTCCTCTAACTCAAGAAATAGGTAATAGCGCAATGTGGGCTGGATATAATGTAATACGCTATTTATCAGAACGCGGAGAAGGTGTTAATATTGCAATATTAAATGATTTTAATAAATTATTAAGACCCCAAATGGTTGTACCTGCCCCTAACATATCTAATATGCGATTAATGAATGGAGTAATGTAATGCACTTACATCTGTACGTTTATAGCTGTGGAAATTGTGGCAACAAATTTAAATCGCCTGAGTTGCCTGGCCATCCTTACGGTAGGTTTTTAATGCGTAGCGCATCAGGAGAAATAGCCTATCTAGCGGCATTTGAAGATAAAGTATTTTTAGAATTTAGAGAAATGTCTTATAAAAATAAAGTGTTTCTTAAGATTCATGAGCTTTCTAAATCAGACGTACTTCAAGGGATTTTTGGTAAAGCTTGCGATCCTGCTACAGATAATACTGATTTTCAAATAGGAAGAAGTCCAGTTTGCCCTGAATGTAATACAAATAACAAATTATCTTGGCACGAAACTAATCCACCTGAACTAATTGAAATGAACATAAAGAATGTTACTCATAACCTTTGGGCTACGTTAAGCAGAAATGAAAAAGAGATTGTTTTAAACAATGCCATTCAATCTTTTTTGAAGGAAAAAAAAATTAAATAATCTTTTGATTTTTTTATATATTGGCGTCAAAAAAACGTGATTTCAATTAACCTCAAAAAATGGTGTCAAGTAACCTCAATCAACATCCAAAAATTACCTGTTTATAAACATGTTCATTGAGGTTACTTGACACTAGCTTCTCACTAGCTTCTCACTAGCTTCTCACTAGCTTCTCACTAGCTTCTGAATGTTTGACCCCTTTACTTGTATACGTTCCTTGTCACTATAGAATAGCTGATTGAGTCCAACTTACTCTGTAAATTTTCGCCTTTTAGTTTGAAAGACTTCTTCCTCAAGTTTTATTTCAGCAACTTCCGATTTTAAAGTTAATGAAGGGCCGCTACAATGCATCACTATAGAAAAATTTTCAGGTTCCATCTGCATTCCGTGCACATTTTTTGTTAAAATCACACCGCTAGTTGTTAACTCATTGTCTGGAAGTACCGCATAACCAGGCGAATCCAAACATCCATTTATCAAAATTAATTCTAAAGAAAGATACGCAGAAATGAAAACGGTAGATTTTTCACCGGATAAAAATGGTATTACATTTCTTATCATTCTTTGAAACGGATAATGCCGATTACGCGCTAAAATCTCAGGATGCCGCAGAAAAATAATATCGAAGCCATTTGCGGGAACAGCATTTGCATTGCTAAGCACTGTCTTTAGTTTTTCTGGGTCGGTGGCATCAGCAGTTATTAATTTTATTTCCGGAAATTGACTGAAATCTACGTTTGGTTCATGTGAAGGTTTTAAATTAATATCAATTCCAACATAGCTTAAAACAGCAGAATTATTGTTTTGTTCTAATAAGGCTTTCAAAGCAAAATAATCATCTGGAATTCCACAACCTAAACTGATGACATTAAGCTGAGTGCGATGTAATGGAAAATGAATTTGTTGGGAAGATAATATTTTGGTGAGTTTAGCAATAGTCGCGGAATGTATAATAGTATATCTTTTTTTTAAGTCGTCATCGTCATCAAATACAATTTTACTCATCAACGTTTCAGCTTTTACTATATCTTCAGCATCGAGATAGCTTGCAGGGGATTCTGTGATAGTAATACCTGTGATGGCGCACTTTTCAAGTATGGCGCTGGTAGAAGACTTGCGACTGTTAGCCATTTTTTGTAACCATTTTAAGATAAATTATTATTAATGGTTATAGACTATACAGCAATATGACTTTGTTGCTCAAGTATTCCCTATGTCTAAATCAACACTAGCGTGAATTATAGCCATGAACTGTATAAATATATCCCATAAAATGAGCTGGTCTTTGCTGTTTGAGAAAAATACTTTAGAATCTTGCTCTTCGTTCATTTCACACAGGAGGTTATTATATGCTCAGCTCTAGCCCTCAAGAATACAGAGAGGCGTTAGGTATTTTAGCAAATTCATCACAACATATTCCGATAATAGCGCAAGCCATCAGGCAGCATGTTTTACCTAGAATCGCCAATCAAGATTCCATGCTTGATGTTGGTGTGGGAATTGGAATTCTTACACATCATTTCAAAGCGGATTTTAAGGAAATTACGGTATTAGATATCAATCCCGCAGTTGAAACAGATTTAAAAAAACACCCATATAAAATCGAAATTTGTGATTTCTTTAAATATGAAACCGACAAGAAATTTGATTTCGTATTGTGTTCTCATGTTATGTATCATTTTGATGAACAGCAGATGAAAGATTTTATCCTTAGATTACAATCGTTAGTGAATCCTGGTGGCTATTGTTTTATTGCTTTGATTGCCCCCCGCGGTAAGAACCATCTATTTCATATTAAATTTAAACCTGATTATGTTAATAGTCAGCAGATAGCTAAAATTTTAGAAAAGGAAGGAATAGCATTCGATAGAATTGAAGCGGCCAGCCCACATCATTTAATCACCGATGATCCGGCAAAGATGCGTAGCTTGCTAAAATTTTTCTTAATTGAGAATTGTCTGCGGCAAACAAGTTCTTCATTGCAGGTTGAACAAATACAATTGATTAATACACTTCTCGATGAGGAAGTTGCGAATGCGAAATTACCCGATTCGAATGTTCATGACTTTGAACAAGAGGATGATTATTTTCTAATAAGAAGCCCAGGTTATCGTCGGTAACAAAGGGGCATGTATTCATTTGACGTTGGTTAAAAATTCTCAAATGTGATATATGAATATTTGACCCCATTTACTTTTACTTTTCTCCGCCTGTGATAAGGATAAACATTGTTTCAATCCATTTTAAAATTAATTCAGTTATTAAGTTGCGCCCTTATCATCTTTTCCGGCGGATTGCTGATATCTTCACATTTTGTTGTCGCTAATCTTACGTCTTGTCGAATTGTAGAGAAAAATATCGAAGCAGTTCATCGTTCACCTGCCATGTGTTACACCATGAAATTCAAAGTAGAGTATGTAATTAAAAAACAATATTTTTTCAAAATAACCTATCCTAAGGTAAGCACAATTACCTACGATAGTCCTGATCCATCAAAACCCAACAGTTGTGGCACTAAAGATGCCATGACTAAACAATTGAGTTTATATCCCACTGATAAAGTTTATCCTTGTTGGTATGCATCGGCTAAATACGCAAGCGTATTAAAATTTGAAAAACCACAAATTCCTTTAGAAATATTAAGTCTTTTTAAAAGCATTTTTGCTTGGGCAGTAATTGCTTTAATCGTTGTTCGCATCATGCTGTGAGTTAGTTAGCCCAAGGGGTAACCACAATCGGTGAATCCCAAAAGCCAATCTCTTCACTTCAAGCCCGGCTTGTAAAATTTTATCCATATAAATCAATAGCTTATATGTCTTATCTTGATCGTGATATAATAATAAATCATCAAGGAAATACTCTATGAATACTGACGAACTGCTATTTAAAGAGTTAAATAAGTTCTCTCAGCCTTTGCGGGAGTTGGCTTTCGAGCTGGCAAATCTATATAAGCAGTTGCCAGTTAAATCAGCAGAGATTGACAATACCAGGAAGGCACTCCAAAACCTAAATTCTTCGGCAATTGATCGTATGGATATTGCTGTAAATGAAGTCAAAGATGCTTTTTTAACTTTAGGTATGAAAATCAACAAAGATTCTGGCTTGCTGGATTTACCGACATTTCATCTTATTCTCAGAAAAAACCTTTTATTGGTACAAAAGATTCAAGATCTCGAAGGGAAAGTGTTAGAACTCAATCGGACTTGTCAAGATTAGCTCCTCAAGAGGTGCGAAATGAGTACAAAATTCGAGAAGTACGGTCAATCTTTTGGTTATGCAGCAGCTTGTTTAGTTACTGCCGCCGTTGGTCTAACTCTGTCTGCGCTTGCCTCAATGAACCCCGTGAGTGCTGCAACAGTTTCCCCCGCACTTGTTGCTTTAACCTTTGAAGCAAGTAAAAAACTAATGACTGTGGCTTATGATCATTTGAACGAAGGTTTAAAAATCAAAGACGCAGAAAACCACCACGTTAAACCTACTCCTAACAATAAATACCTTACATAGTTTCCTGCCAAAGGAACAACTCAGACCACTCGAACTTCGGCGAGTCGCTTGACGGCGAACTCATCGTCCCAGCAGACGGCGGCTTCCCATGCGGCCGATGCTTGTGCGGCAATGTCGAGAGCAACGTCATCGAGACCGGCAGCATTGTGGGGCAGCACCAGGTCAAGGTCAGGAACGTCGACGTGCGCCTCGTCCCAGTCGATCAGCCCGACCCGATCACGGGTCATGCGGATGTTGCCAGGATTATGGTCGCCGTGGACAACACATGTCTGTCGTCCGGCTAGCCGTGCCCATGCTACTCGGCATCGAGCAACACCCTCAGGCGGCATCGCATGAAGATTGATCTTCGTCCCAGTCTCAGCGTGCAGAAGGTCGGTCGATGATTGCCAGCCCGGACGCTGCGGCCAACCCTGCGTCAATCGGTGCAACTGGCGGAGTGTGTCGGCTACGCGACCCCAGTCAGCTTGCGACTCTGGCGGCCCGCCCTCCACGTAAGTCATCACCACCAGACCTTCGACGAACAGCCGACCATCCATTGTCGGGATGGGAAGCGGCACGGTCAAACCTTCACGGTCAAGGTATTGGAGGAGCTTGGTCTCCCACGCAAGATCAGCATCACTTCTCGCACCGAGGCGAGCAACCGCAAGGCGCCCATTGACGCGCACACTCCACACTTCGTTGGCGACTCCTTCAGCGAGCCGCTCGACGCGAACGACATTGTCACCCCACTGCTTTAGGGCCTTCCAACTCGACCCCGTAGCTGGCGTGCCTTCTACATCTTTCACTGTGCCTCCTTAAACTAAGGGGTCAAGCATTTCATTTGACGTTAGTTAAAAATTCTCAAATGTGACATATGAATATTCATTTATTAGATCATGCTGTATTAAAACCGTCACTGCGGCCCTAATGAACTCGAACTGCCTTTAGTTAAAAGAGTGGGCGTCTTATTAGGTTTTTCGTGCTTGCTTTGGTCTTCGGCTGTGCTTGCACTACTTGAAGGTTTAAAAAACAGAGCCAGTAGCGAAAATAGTTTTTTGCTGGAAGTTGCAGGAACTATTTTCTGTGGTTCTGAATTGGATACGGTTGAAACTTTTTTCTTTACTTCCGCGTGTAAAACATAAGGTCCAATGTCCATTGCCTGCGCATCTTCAATTTTAGCTGCTAATTCAGGGTGTAAAGGCGAATTATCTTTTTTATGCAAAGAAACAAAATGATAATTTTTTTCATAACCTAAGTAGAATATAGCTTTCGGATGCTGGGTTTTAAAGATTATTATATTTTTATCATCCCGTATCAAAACTAATGTAATCATTAGTTCACGAACCAAGGCCATAATTTCTAAATGATCTCCCCAGGTGCCGGATTTAGCGAGTCCGGCGGTATAACTGTTAACAGGTGTATCGTTAGGAATATGTCCCGCATAGCATTCCTGGTTCACCCTTAAATGTTTCACCGCTAAAGAGCGTAAAGCATGGTGTTGCTTATCATCTAAGGGATTAGTGATAACCAAATCATTTAGCTTTAGCTGGTCTGCAATCGCATTAAATAAACAATTGCCATCTTTGGGGATGTTTATACAATTATATCCCAAATGTCCTGCGGCCTTTACAATTTCCAAGTCTTGTTTTAAATGTAAAACTTGTTCTTGAAAAATAGCTTGGTCCCTGTTGTCCAAAGTATCACTAGCCGTTAAACATTTTGCTCGCAAGGCTAGAACCGTTTCCGCATGCTTAATCAATTGTTCTTTGACTTCATCATTAACTAATTGGGGTTTGGTGAGATCGGCAATTACCGCTGAGGAATAACGTAAAAAATTGCTTCTACATGCGAGGTAATAACCTAATAAATTTTCGCTCTGACCCGCAACGGGAATTTGTTGATAAAGTTCAAGCGCATCTTTATATGCTCCAAAAATATAAGGTAGTCTTACCATTCCTTGACTGGCAACATCATCCGCATGAGATAATGCGTTTATAAAAACCTGTTCTGGAGATTTATTTGCTAAGTCACTTCGCGCTCCACTCATTCTACTATTCCTCGTTATTATTATTCTCGGAGCAGGTTAACCCTCTAGGGATGGCGATTAGCCGTAATCTTAAAGTATGATTGAGCGCATCCTCACACCCTAAGTTATTGTATTTTACTTGCATTGACCTAATTGTACACAATTATGTTAAGCTATTATAATACAAGTGCAAAGGGGAATCGTCATGTCAAAACCTAAGAAAAAAGAACCATTTAAATTATCAGTAAAAGAAAATAACGAACTTGCAGCTTTTCTTAATGGTGAAGACAATGAAAATACTGATCTTTTTGGAAATGTCTTACCGGTCACAGCAAAACTAAGGGTATCTCTTGTACTTACAAATCATCTGTCGATGAAACAAATTAATAAAATTATAAAGTTTAGATCTGAGGAAGGTAAAAGATTATACGGTAATGCTTATAAGAAAAACCGTAATGCCCTTGTCACCCCAATACAACGTGAATTAGATCTTCTTGAACTTTTAAATATGTTATCAGAGAAAGAATTGAAGGGCTCTGAGAATACTACCCAGGACGAAGACTACGATACAATGATTGATTCCTTTTATGTAACTAGGGATAATGTAATCACAGAGATGCGAGTACTAGTTTACAAGATGCTACAAAACCCATCTCAAACTATATCTAAGGATATTAACTTATTATTTGATGTAGCAAACAATTTATCTAAATTTATGGATGAACCTAAAAATACGTCTCTCATGCAAAAGCTGGTTTTGAGTAGTAATCTTGTTTATAAAAAAATGGGCCCAGTATGGCACGGCATCAAGGTTGCTTTAGCAGCTACTATAGGTGTTATTTGTATTGTAACCGGCATTCTTGGTCTAGTTCCATCCTTCGGAGCTTCGGTAGGGTTAATAGCGATAGGCGCATCTCTCTGCGCTGCTGCTGGCTTATCCGAATTTAAATGGTTCAAACCAAAATTGACAGCAGCGAAGAATATTACTAAAGATGTGCAAGAACTTTTAGACCAAGCCAAAAAAATATTTAGCTATAAGCAATATGAGCCTAGAGAAGCAATCCGGGAACATAAACAATCGCCATCGCAGTCTTTAAGCCTTGTTAGAGGTAGGGTGGGCTGATCGCAGTGAAGCCCAACAAAAATCCAAAATTGTTGGGCTTCTCTATGTTCAGCCAAACCTACACCACTGTCATGCCAGTGACAGCTGAGGGGTTTTAGAAAGCTGCTAGGCTTCTATACATTCAGCCCAACTTACAAAGCTTCATGCAGGCTACCAACTAGAAGTATTTCAGAAGGATTGTTATACTTTGAATCTTAAATTTGAGCACCTTGATAATGCAAAAACCCTATCACATCGTCGCGGTTGGCAGAGCCTGTACTGATGTAATCGCTCATGCTGCTGCTGAATTTCTGCAAACCCACCAAATTCCCATTGATGGGCAACGGGAATGCACGGTTACCGAGTTAAAGGAAATTGAAGCAGCACTGACAAAAACGCAATTGGTTCCTGGTGGCCCAAGCGCCAACACAGTTGCAGTCATATCAGCATTAGGCGGCAAAGCAGGATTTTTTGGTAAGGTATTTCATGATGGCGCAGGAGAAAGTTATTTAGCCGATTTAAAACAAAGAAAAATTGATCTATGTTGCCCTCCCTATGCAAGCACACCAGAAATGTCCGGAATCTGTTTGGTGTTATTGACTGGCCAGCATCGTAGTTTTGCTTATACCCCGGGATGCGGTGATTCTTTCTCTGCGGCGGATTTTATCGAGTTTGATTTTTCAACCAGCGATTTTTTTCTAATTGAAGCACATCTACTTACCAGCCCAATGGCAAAACCCGCCATCATCGCCGCCATGGAACACGCGCAAAATAACTGTGCCATTGTAATCAATTTGCAAGGTATCACGCAGTGGAAGGGTTTTACCGACGTGGTTCAACATATAATTTCCAAGGCAAACATCATCATCGGCAATCAGGATGAACAAGCTGCCTTCGCCCAAGTAGTTAATTTGCAACAATCATCACAGCGGGTGATCACAACAAAAGGAGCAGCGGGGGCGGAAATTTCTCAAGCTGGGTGCATGCTTCACCACGTACCCGCAATAGCGCCAAAAATGTTTGTCAGCTCGGTTGGCAGCGGAGATGCATTTATCGCAGGGTTTTTGCTCGGTCAATCAAGAGGTTTGAGTTTAAAGGAAAGTATGCATCAGGGCACACAAACAGCTTCAATTATTCTTGAAGAAGAAGGAGCTAGACCAAAAGCACCTATCCCAGAAATTATCTCGGTAGAACCTTAATATTATCAATTAGATAAACCAAATGTAAACCAGGTTTACAGAAGCAATTTCATGGATTATAATTATATAAAATAAAACTTCATGGAGTGACGAGGTGAAATCTGGAAAACCCATCAAGAAGACGGACAAAGAATTATGGGCCCTGATCGATGATAGGATTGCTAATAGAATGTATTTATTTAAAGAGCACGCTAAAAAACGGTTAGAAGAACGAAAAATTATTGATCTAGCGGTCCTTAATATTTTACGAAATAAGCTAAAACGGAAAAGAAAAAAATCCAAAGATAAATATGAATCGCCCCATATGGATTGGAATTATTGCATTGAAGGAAATGATATCGATGACAAAAAAACCAGAATTATCGTTTCATTTAACAAACAGTTAATGTTGATTATCACAGCTATGCATATCCACCTTGGAAAATAAAATATGAATACAAAATTGGTAAAAAAATATATTTATGATGGGTTGGGATTTCCCATTGAACTTCACGATGTTGAAATGGTGCGAGAAGGTGATGAATTTTATCCAAAAATTGATGTGGATAAGATTGCGGATTTAGCTATCGAATCTTTGGTTTCGCAAAAAAGCAGGCTCACGGGTAATCAAATTAAATTTGTAAGAACTTATTTTTCTATGAGTTTAAGAGAATTTGCAAATATTGTGAATGAGTCTCATATGGCTGTAAAGAAATGGGAAAAATTTAAGGATGAAGCAACAAACATGGATAGGAATATTGAAATAATGTTGAGGCTTTATATTTACAATCATATCCTCATAAAGCAACAAAATGATAAGAAACAGAAAATGGAATTTTATAATCGCTATGTGGCTTTAACAGAAATGTTTTCTCATCCTCAAGGTTCAGCTCCTGCAACACAGAAAAGAGTTATGGAGCCATCTCCGCCAGTTTATCAAATAGCTAAACTTAGCAAACAAGCTCCAAAGCCTTCAAAGAAAAGTTGATTGATGTTATTTGTCATTTTCGCGCGGGAATGACAGAGAGGAATATTACGCTGCACGATGCCCATTAACCCGCACAATCTCCAGCTCCGACTTATCTTCCTTCACCTCATCATTAGGCGCTCTATCATAAGCTAATGCTCTCGCTTCCTTGATACCCATATCCAATTCTTCAAACTGGCGGTCTATCTTTTCTACATGACCTTCCAGACGGAAGAACGATTGATACAGGCGCGGACTGTATTCCTTGGCTTCTTCTCTTAACGTATCGAGAGAGGAATTAGCATCATACGAAGCTATATCCTTACCCAGCTTCAATTCCAATTCGCGCATTAAAACAAACTTTGCCCTAATTTTCGGAGTGTCTTCCTGCGTTTTCAAATGCGCTATCTCAGCTGCGATATCCGCTGTCAATCTGGCATGCTTGGTAATCAGCATGTTACGCATTACCCGCGCCGTTGAATTTTTTTGCTCTATTGAAATGGGATCTTGCGCCAAATCTAAATTCGCTATTTGCGGCGCTGGCGTGATGATATGCCTGATAAAATTAATTGCCTTAGTCACGCCTACGCCTATGAATTGTATTGGCGCCAAAGCTAACGCTACGCCGCGCGCGCCGATGACAGCAAGAAAACCTATCGCTTCTATACTAAGTTTTATTACGGTAGGAATAAATAATAACGTAGCTTTCAACGGCTGTTCTTTACAAAACTCATAACCCTTCTGGATACGGTCCCACAAACCATCTACATGCGCTTCCGGGCCTTCTTTACCAAAAATTAATTCATTAAGATTTGCTAATGGATTGGCAAGAACTTTCCAGGTTTTAGCATTATATTCCATTACCATTTTGGCAAACGCGGGCATGCTGCTTAAAGTGATGAGGAAACCTAAACTATATAATAATATTTGCGCCACGTTATAAGCTGAATTAGAGATATTAACAATTTTAAATATGCCATTGATAACCACAACGTTAAACGCATAATTTAACTGCACCAGCAAACCAAGACCGCTTAAGACCGTTAAAATTGCGTGATAAGGCACTGTCCATAAATGCTGTTTAGCTCTAGCTTCGTCACCTTCCTCATTCGCGCACCAGGCTGCATAGAGATGTTTGACGACATTGTAAATTCCGTAACCAAGTCCCACACCCATCGCCACTAATAAAATATAAGGAGAAATATAAACGACACCTGCCAACAAGGTTGCCATCACCCCAACCGAGGTGACCGTCATTAATATATTCACTAAAAGATCTAAGGTTTTATCGAGATTTTTATTTTCGGCGTAATAGAAATTTTTAATGGCTAACCAGGTATTAACTATAGGCGCGATCAATAAAACGGTAGCGATAACTGGCATGATAGTCGAGGTTATCGTGCGCAGCAGACCAGATTTATCAATCGTGGAAATGATGCCCTCATCAGAAGATACGTCAACAGAAAGCGACTGCCATAGTTGGAGATACCAAACTGGCTGCTCAGATGTTTCCTGAAATATTCGCCTACTTCTATTAGAACGCATAGTGCCCCTATCTATCTAATGAGTCATAACTCTCTGAATTGTATTATAAAGAATCATTCTTAAGATAAAATTATGGGATTAGAAATTTCTCCTTAATCTAATAATTTCCTAATACAATCAATACGTTCCTTGCGAATTAAATCTGCGATTTCCTGGCCTTTGGCGCCTTTTTCCAGAAAGGTTTGCGGATTTACCTCCTTTGCCGCCTGAAAAGCCTTAGTTAACCAGGCCGCTTGAGCAGAACTTTCCGCGATAATTTCCACTGTGGCCAGAAATTTTTTAAAGCGTGGTTCGCGCCGGAATGCATCCGTTGCCTGCAACAACGTTAACAAATCTTCCGCGCTTAACTCCCGCGCCTGCAAAAACTTTTCTTGATGGTTAGCAACCAGTAACGCCAATTCAATATAGTTGCCTGGCACCCGATAACGTTTGCCTAATTCTTCTATTTGTTTTACCGACAAACCATGACATAACACAGCAAAACGAATTTCTGGATCGTTGGTTAAAGCAGCAGCGCGCGCTAACGCAGAAAAATTCGCCGTGCTAAATTGCGGAAAGAGAACGCGTAACGCATCACAATTTTCTAACACGAAAAAAAATTGCTCGGGATTTTTTTCAACTAAAGCGCGAGATAATTCTTTCCAGACCCGTTCAGCTACCAGCGCATCCACTTCACCTGCCGTCACCATAGTCTTCATTAAATCATTAGTTTCAGGTGCTACCGTAAAACCAAATTCCGCAAAACGGGCAGCGAACCGCGCCACTCGTAAAATTCGCACCGGGTCTTCAGCAAACGCGGGCGAAACATGCCGCAATATTTTATCTTTTAAATCGGCTTGACCGTGATAGGGATCAATCAATTTGCCATCCAGGGTTTTAGCAATGGCATTGATAGTAAGATCACGTCGCGACAAATCCTGCGTCAACGTCACTTGCGGAGAAGCATCAAAATCAAAGCCGGTATAACCGCGGCCAGTTTTGCGCTCCACTCGCGCCAACGCGTATTCTTCATGAGATGAGGGATGTAAAAAAACCGGAAAATCCTTGCCTACCTGTTTGTAGCCTTGTTGCAGCATTGCGGCGGGTGTTGCGCCAACCACCACCCAGTCATTTTCGGTAACGGGTAAACCTAACAATGCGTCACGGACAGCGCCACCGACTAAATAAATTTCCATGATGCTGCTCCAACAGCAACGTTATGCGTTGGCGCTCAATGCGCATTCAACATTATAACGTAAATGATCTTGATTTAATGTGCCAACAATGACACTGCTTACCGCTGGCTCTTGAAAAATAAAACGCATCGCTTCGCGCACCGGGTCCGCGGCTGAAATTTTTTGCAGATGACCGCTGGCAAAAGCTTTTTTAATAAAAATCCCTTTTTGATGTTGCTGCGCATGCTTAATCACCGGTAACTCCGCGGTATAAATAGGATTGTGCATCACCATCACTATATCTGCCGCATCCACCGCCATCAAACCACCTTCCACCGTTTTGGTGGACATGCCAAACGCGCGGATTTTACCCGCTTTCTTTAACACGTCTAACGTTGCAAAAATTTCATGCTCGGCGATAATTTTAGCGTCATCACCATTAGAATGCACCAGCACAATATCCAGGTAATCCGTATTCAACCGTTGCAAACTACGTTCTATGCTGTAAATGGTATGCGCGGGACTAAAGTCATAAAGAGAAGCACCATCCACAAATTCTTCGCCGACTTTGGTGCTTAAAACCCATTGTTTACGCTGTTTTTTTAACAATTTGCCTAAACGCTCTTCGCTGCTGCCGTAAGCGGGCGCGGTATCCAGCAAATTGATACCGTAATCTTGCGCTACAGATAGTAAATTTAAAATTTCCTGATCGGTGGGTAATTCAAATGCGTCAGGATAATGGACTTGCTGATTGCGGCCGAATTTAACGGTGCCAAGCCCAATGCTGCTGACCGCAACGCCGGTAGCCGCGACTAAATTTTGTTTTAGCATAATAACTCATCCCAGACTGGCGCTGCCAATACTGGCATGGGGAACGTGCGTAAGGCGCGCGCGTCACAAGTTCCATTGCGAGCATCGCTGCCATTTAAACAAGTTATAATTTCATCCGCCAACTTGGGCGCTAACGCCAGCTTAGTTGGCCAGGCAATAATTACGTTGCCAATTTCTTTCATGAATACACCATCGGGACGTTTGCCATCGGGTTGCAATGGTTCGGCGCGATCCACATAAAAGCTGGCAAATTGCGCGTTGGAAAAATCCAGCCAGGTAAATAATTCCTGTAATTCTTTTTTTGCTAATGCGGTCTGGGTGGCGGAATCCAGCTTCACGCCTTCTTCAGCCAATTGACCGCCCAGATACCACACGCTCTTACCATCTTGCGCGCGATGCGTAGTAATGGTGATGCGAGGTGTCGCACCTATCCCAAGGCAATGCGCAAACACGGGAAAATCAAAATCAGTTTTTACGACTACCATGTGCAATGGACGGCGTTGCATGGCAACGGCGGGGAAAGGTAATTTTTGCAGGAGTAATTCATTACCCGCGCCCGCGGCGAAAATATATTTTTTAGCTTTGATTAACACGGGCTCGCTTGAGCAGGCTTGCACATGCAATGCCGTTAAATGATGTTCTTCATCAAATGTTAACTGGTCTTCACGCAGTGGATCGATTTTATAAATAACGTCTTGATTTGGTTTAACCAGCTCACGCACTAATGCTTGCGTATCTATCGCCATTTCATCCAGCGCATACACTAAGCCTTTGAATTTTACATTTTGAAAAACTTTAGGGTACGCTTCGGGCGTTAATGCTTGCACCCGACCTTGTAATGCTAAACCCGCAAAGAAACCTGCGAGCTTGCCAGTTAATTTGTTGGTGGAAAATAAATATTGATGTTGCGATAAAATGGGCACGCCAGATAAATCGATTTCACCTTTGCCCATTAAGCATTGCTGCCAGATGCCTGGCATATCCGCAATGGCTTGCGCGGCCGCGGTGACATTACCTTGCAGGGAATATTTGGTGCCGCCATGGATAATGCCCTGGGCTTTGTTAGTTTGACCACCGCCCAGTGTACCCGACTCCAATAAAATCGCGGCGAAATCCAAATTCCGCAAGCGATTCAACAACCACAGGCCAGCAATACCCCCACCTATAATCGCGATGTCTGTTTCAACTACTTTTGGCATGTTGCCTCGTTTGTGTATGTTTATTAAAACCATGACTATGATACTGAAAAATGGGGGAAATAGCGAGATGGGGCAGATTTTTACGTTTTAAGAAAATGATTTTATTGAATATTTTATATTCTGTTAGGCTTTGCGGTGCTCACCCCAACGTGCCCAACTGTCATTCCCGCGCAGGCGGGAATCCATTCATTGAAACTGCAGAAGCAAGGGTAAACTAATAATGGATTCCCGCCTGCGCGGGAATGACAGCGGTGTAGTTAGCAGTAGGTTGGGCTGAACGCAGTGAAGCCCAACAGTTTTGGGTTTCGCACTAGCCTTTAGGCTTAAACGCCTGTACCCCTGTTTGCGCATGCCCTAAAATCAACGCATGAATATCCGCCGTCCCCTCATACGTTTTCACCGTTTCCAAATTCACCATATGCCGCATTACTTGAAACTCTTCCATAATCCCATTAGCCCCATGCATGTCCCGCGCTTCACGCGCCACGTCCAAAGCCAATAACGTTGAATTACGTTTGATAATTGAAATTAACGGCGTAGTCGCGCGTCCTTCATCCTTCAACCGACCCGCACGCAAACAACCTTGCAGCGCCAGCGCAATACCCGTTTGCATATTCGCCAGTTTAAATTGTATCAATTGGTTCGCCGCCAGCGGTTGTCCAAACTGCTTGCGGTCCAAAACATATTGTCGCGCCGCATGCCAGCAAAATTCCGCCGCGCCTAAAGCACCCCAGGCAATTCCATAACGCGCACTGTCAAGACAACCCAATGGCCCTGCCAAACCATCCGCGCCAGGTAATTCATTTTCAGCCGGTACAAATACATCTTCCATCACAATCTCACCAGTGATAGAAACCCGCAAACTAAGCTTGCCATGCATGATCGGGGCCGATAATCCCGCCATACCTTTTTCTAAAATAAAACCGCGCACGCGCCCCGCATCATTACGCGCCCACACCACAAACACATCCGCGATAGGCGAATTGGTAATCCACATCTTTGTGCCTTTCAACACAAAACCACCATCCACTGTTTTAGCGCGCGCTTCCATACCCGAAGGATCAGAGCCATGATTGGGTTCAGTCAAACCAAAACACCCTATCCATTCACCCGTTGCCATCTTAGGTAAAAATTTTTCACGTTGCGCTTCACTGCCATACGTATGAATGGCATGCATAGCCAAACTCGATTGCACACTCATCGCCGAACGATAACCGGAATCAACCCGTTCAATTTCGCGTATCACTAATCCATACGCCACATAATTAATTCCCGCGCAGCCATAACCTTTGATGGTCGCGCCTAAAAATCCCGCCGCGCCCATTTCACGCATGATGTCTTTATCAAAATGTTGATCGCGAAACGCGGCGATGACTCGTGGCTGTAATTTTTCCTGCGCGTAATCCTGCGCGGCATCACGCACCAGACGTTCTTCTTCCGAAAGTTGATCATTCAAAAAGAAGGGATCATCCCATTGAAATGCCGGACCCTGCGCAGAATTTTTCATTAATGTTTCTCGAAAAATTATTTGGGAGGATGTTTTTTAGCCCAGTTAATCAAGCCGCCCTCAATTAAAATGTCTACCTGACGCGGCGACAATTTATGCAGCAGTGGGATTTTAGTATTTTTGCCTTCGATAGTGGCAGTAATTTCATTGCCTTTTTTAAGTGTTTCCGGCAAATCCGACAACACTAACACATCACCGGTAGAAATTTTTTCATAATCCGCCGTGTTAGCGAACACTAGCGGCACAATGCCGAAATTCACCAGATTTTGCCAATGGATACGCGCGAAACTCTTGCTGATCACCACCTGCAAACCTAAAAACCGTGGCGCCAGCGCTGCATGTTCGCGGCTGGAACCCTGACCGTAATTTTCACCGCCGATAACGGTGTGGCCGCCTTGCAATGCCTTAGCGCGTCTAAAATAAGTTTCATCAATCACATCAAATGAAAATTCACTGATTTTTGGAATGTTACTGCGATACGGTAATACGCGGGCGCCGGCTGGCATGATTTCATCCGTGGAAATATTGTCACCCATTTTCAGCAACACTGCGACTTTCACTTCTTGCGGCAGCGGTTTTAATTCCGGTAACGATGCAATATTGGGGCCTTTGATTAACTTAGTGGTGCGAGCTTTGTCTAGCGGTAACGGCGCTTCTAACATCGCTTTATTAATAATGCGTTTGCGCGGCAATTTTACTTTGGGATACGCCATATCCAATTTGCGCGGATCAGTAATGACACCATAAATAGCAGAAGCCGTCGCTACTTCCGGACTGCAAAGATATACACTGTCTTCGCGTGTACCAGAGCGGCCAGGAAAATTACGTGGGCCCGTGCGCAAACTATTACGTCCCGAAGCAGGCGCCTGCCCCATGCCTATGCAACCATTACAACCGGCTTGATGGATGCGTGCGCCAGCATGCACTAAATCCCCCAGCAAACCTTCGTCCGCTAATTCTTCCAATTCATTACGGGAAGCGGGATTAACATCAAATGAAACAGCGGAATGCACGCGCTTGCCTTTCACGATCAATGCGGAAATGGCAAAGTCACGATAACCCGGATTTGCAGAAGAACCTATGTAAGATTGATAAACTTCGCGTCCCACCACTTCACGCACGGGCACAACTTTACCGGGACTTGAAGGCAAGGCGATTAAAGGTTCCAGTTCTGCTAAATTGATGTCAGCGCGTTTATCATATTTCGCACCGGGGTCAGCCACAATTTCCTTCCAGTCATCAGCGCGTTGCATACTATCTAAAAATTTAAACGTTTCTTTGTCTGATGGAAACACAGTCGCCGTAGCGCCAAGTTCCGCACCCATGTTAGCGATTACATGTCGGTCCATCGCCGTTAAATGTTTTAAGCCCGGGCCGAAATATTCAATAATATAATCCACACCGCCTTTCACATCATAACGACGCAACATTTCCAGAATAATATCTTTGGCACTAACCCAGTCGGGCAACTTACCCGTTAATTTGACGCCAAATACTTTAGGCATTTTGACATTGAAAGGATAACCCGCCATCGACATCGCCACTTCTAAACCGCCCGCGCCCATGGCTAACATGCCAAGACAACCCGCGGCGCAGGTATGACTGTCCGATCCCAATAAGGTTTTGCCGGGAATACCGAAGTTTTGCATATGCAGAGGATGACTGACGCCATTACCAGGACGGCTAAACCATACGCCGAAGCGTTCCGCGGCGCTTTGCAAAAACAAATGATCGTCCGCGTTTTTATAATCTTCCTGAATTAAATTGTGATCGACATATTGCGCTGATAACTCCGTTCTAACACGCTCTACATTCATGGCTTCCAGCTCTAGCATCACTAACGTGCCGGTGGCGTCTTGGCAAAGTGTTTGATCGATTTTCAGTGCAATTTCTTCACCTGGAACCATCTTGCCTTCTATCAAATGAGATTGGATCAATTTTTGAGCAACATTCATCGCCATTGTTACACTCCCGTGACCCTGCGCAGGCTTGGTAAATTTTTAAAAAGGATTTGGTATTGGAACAGCTTTGCCATTAACTTTCAACTCACCGTGTTCATAGTCGATGTCAATAACATAGCTATCTTTAACTTGTTTAATAAAACCTTGTTGTATTTCCGCATCAAATTTTTTGCGGGCTTCCCCCTGGTCCTGGGCAGCCACATTTGAAGCCGCAACGTGGATAGTATCATCGCCACCACCAAAGGATGATTCCGGGTTGGTAGAAGCATATTGACTTTTTAATTGGTCTCCCAGATCCGACGGTAATCTTTTGGCTGCAACGATATCATCAATACTCGAATTATAAATTTCAGAAGAAAAACCTTGTTTTTGCAACAAAATCAACGCAGCGCGCGTGTCACTGGTAATTTTGTTTTCGCGTACCCAGACATCCAATTGTTTGTTTGCGCCGGCATTTGCCGCCACATTTTGGAATGGCGTGTTTAATGCCGTTAGATAATCACGCTTCAGAATGGGCGCCAGAGTGGCTGGAATCATCCTGATGGCAACTCGCCCATCAATATAGGAATTGAAAGCATCTGCTGGTATATTTTTTTGTTGCAAGGAAACTATATTTTTAATTTCATCCGCGGTCAGGCCCTGCGCAGCCAGCGGTTCTAGCATTTCATCAAACGATTCTGGCTTGCCTGTAGTTGAAGTTGATGAAATGGGTGTAGGCATGGTTGAGGCAGACTGACGCTCTGCCGTCTTTTGATCGATATACATAATAATTTGATCTACTAGTGCGGTAGCCGCGGTCACATGCAATTTGAAATTCATTTGCATTAAATCATTAATGCTATTTGGCAGCGGATTTTTTTCTGGCCATGCCAGTAGCGCTGAAGAAGAGAAAGGGCCATAAGAAGTATTAATCATGCTGCTTTCATTGATCGAAAAAGTCGGCGTTATCAAATGTGGCGCTGCTGCGGTAAGTTGCGCTAATAACATTAATTGAGTAGCTTGAGGATCACTTTGTTTTTCCAAATTGGCGCTTGCATCATGCACAGCTTCCATCACTTTTTTTAGTGCGACAGTGTTGACGCTGTTAATGGTCAATTTAAAAGTGCCGGGACCAGCATTATAATCCTGGGCTTCATATTTAGTGAAGGTGAGAGCTAGCGTGCCAGACAAATTATTTTTTGCATCAACGCTAGAGTTCACCCCATAACTCAAGCCCGTCAATCTCACAACTTGCGAAGCAGACGAAATGTTTATCAGCGGAATATTAAGTAACGTAGTGCCCACACAAACCACATATTTACCGCAATTACCTTCTCCATCTATCTGTTGCGCTGAAATTTGTACGCCGTGCTCCGCGTTTTGAATATATAATGGACCACCCACTAAGGACGTCTTAAAATTTTCTAATTCAAAATTGTGTTTGAAAACCGTTTCTATATCACCACTCATGCCAGTCCAGGTGATTTTGGAATCTTGTTGACCTGGCACTTTAATGAGAAAAGCTGCTGACTGAAAGTGACTTTGATAATTTTGCAGAAAACTGACCCAGGTAAATATTCCCATCACGCCACTATCTGAGTTCGCGCCACCTAACAAATAATTCTCGAATTGTTTATCAAGGTGGATATGACTAGCGATAGTCGCTTCAGCGAATTTGTGATTATGGGTATCGGGATCGGCAATGATTGGGCCATGCTGGATGACTTGATCAATGGTAATTTTAGCTTTTGGATTATTTCCGGAAGCAATTTCCAGTTTGGCGGTAGAGCTCAACCAGCCTAAATGATATTCAACAATATTAATTGGTGCACCGCTGGCGTGACGCGCGGCAATCATCTTATAATAATTCTGTTTGAAAAAAAATCCATCCACGAAAGGGGCCGCTAGCACGGCCACAATAATTAAGACTACTGCAACAACGTATTTAGCTTTAATACGCATTTGCCGAATCCTTTTTTGAGGTGATTTTATTGAAATTATATCATAATCCACCCCACCTGGCATTACAGGGCTGCAATCTCGATTCGATTCATTATTAAATTTTCAACGACTTGCGGATCGGCAAGGGTTGAGGTATCACCTAACTCTTTTAAGTCATTATTTGCAATTTTGCGCAATAATCGTCGCATAATTTTTCCGGAACGGGTCTTGGGCAACGCTTCTGTCCATTGTACATAGTCAGGGGCCGCTATAGGCCCTATCACTTCACGCACCTTCAGGATCAAGGCTTTTTTTAATTTGTCAGAAGGCACGATACCGGCTTTGGGTGTGACGAAGGCATAAATGGCTTCACCTTTAATCGCATGCGGCACCGCAACAACCGCTGCTTCCGCGATGGCTGATAATTTCAGTAATGCGCTCTCTACTTCACCTGTACCGATGCGGTGACCAGAAATTTTCAAAACGTCATCATTGCGTCCGGTAATCCAGAAATAACCCTGCTTATCACAACGCGCATCATCACCCGTTAGATAATTGCCAGGAAATTCATGAAAATAATTTTTTACAAAACGTTCGCGATGTTTGTAAACCGTCTGCATTATGCCTGGCCATGGTTGCTGGATGACTAATTTACCCATGACATCTGCTGCAGCGATATTTCCATCATCATCAAAAATCGCTGGCACTACACCAAAGAATGGCCACGCGGCCGCGCCTGCGACGAGTGGTGTAACCCCCGGCAACGCTGAGATGAGAATGCCGCCGGTCTCGGTTTGCCACCAGGTATCAACGATAGGACAACGGCCATCGCCTACTACGTTGAAATACCATTCCCATACTTCAGGATTAATTGGTTCACCAACGCTGCCTAATATTTTTAAACTGCGCCGGCTGGTTTTTTTCACCCATTCATCGCCTTCGCGACGCAGCGCACGAATTGCCGTTGGCGACGTGTAAAAAATATCAACTTGATATCTATCTATCACTTCCCAGTAACGCGCAAACGTCGGATACGTTGGCGTGCCTTCAAAAATCAGCGTCGTACCACCATTTAATAATGGCCCATAAACCGTATAAGTATGACCGGTGATCCAGCCAATATCGGCGGTACACCAATAAATTTCCTGATCGTGATAATCAAAAATATAATAAAAAGTCATGGCCGCAAAAACCAGATAACCGCCATGCGTATGTAAAATTCCTTTGGGTTTTCCCGTTGAGCCTGAGGTGTAAAGAATAAATAAGGGATCTTCCGCATCCATTATTTCAGGCTCGCACAGCGGCGCCGCCTCAGCAATGATTTCGTGATACCAAAGATCGCGGCCATTGAGCCAGGAAATAGCTTCGTCAGTATGTTTGACGACAATAACTTTTTGCACGTACTCTGAATTTTGTACGGCGGTATCTACGCTTTTTTTCAGAGGAATAATTTTTTGGCCGCGGAAACCCGCGCTAGCAGTGATAACAATTTTACATTCCGCGTCATCAATTCGAGTCTTTAAAGCATCCGCTGAAAACCCGCCGAAGACAATGGAATGCACCGCGCCAATACGCACACACGCTAATATCGCCACAACCGCTTCTGGTATCATCGGCATGTAAATACAAACATGGTCGCCTTTTTTTACACCCAATTGTTTTAGTGCATTGGCAAAACGGCAGACTTCTTCATGCAATTGCGCATACGTTATTTTTTTTGTTGCGCTGGCTTCATCACCTTCCCAGATAAGCGCGACTTGCTCCGCGCGAGTTGGCAAATGACGGTCAAGACAATTATAGGAAGCATTTAATTTTCCATTCTGAAACCAGGTGACATCCTGCTCGGCAAAACTACCGGTTAAAACTGTGTCCCAAGGTTCAAACCAGGAAATAAATTTTTCTGCCTGCTCACCCCAGAAACCCTGTGGGTCTTGGATGGACTCTGCATATAACTTTTGATACTGAGCAAGGTTTAAATGCGTTTCTCGCGCAAATTTGGCGGGAATGGATACTATTTTTGCAGACATACGGCTTCCTTTGGCAGTCTATTCAATCAGAAAAGGAAAATAACATGTAACCCGCACGTTCAGCAAATCACGCGCTAAATCTTCCGACATTTTTTCATAATTTTTAGGTTATAATGGGCGCTACTTGGGGGTCGTCATGCGACGTAAAAAATCAACTTTAAGCACTCTGTTTCCCGCGGTGATTGTCGCCGCTCTCGTTGTTTTGTTAGCGTTAGAAATAACGAATCGTTACGACCTTAATTTCAGCTCCGCGCTAAAACAAAAAGTCCCGGCTTTTGAAGCGCCTGATTTATGGAAAGCGAATGCTTACTTAACGCCGCAAGATTTTAAAGGCAAAGTGGTTTTATTAAATGTCTGGGCATCGTGGTGTCCATCCTGTCGCAGCGAACACGATACGCTCCTTACTATCCAACATAAAAATATTGTGCCGATTTATAGTCTGGTTTACAAAGATGAAGCCAGCGACGCCAAAGCATTTTTATCGGAGCATGGCAATCCTTATGTTAAAAGTGGTCTTGATACTCAGGGGACTATAGGAAAATATTTACATGTTTACGGCACGCCAGAAACATTTTTAATTGATAAACACGGCCTCATTCGTTACCGTCACGTAGGTGTGGTGGACGAGAGGATTTGGCAAGAAATTTTATTGCCTCTTGTTGATCAATATAAAATGGAAAAATAACTTCTGCGGATAAAATCAATCCATGAAAAAACAAGCCATCATTTGGTGGGGAACATTTAATTTCCAGGAAAACAAACCACGGTTTTGGGAAATTGGTGCATTATTGCTGGGTATCGAACGCCAGCCGCAGGAATGGCGTATTGCCAGCAATTCCAGTGATGATCTTGAACAGAATAATATTCAAGTTGGTGTGGAAAAATCCCCGCCGTTTCCAAATGATCTTTTGGAGTTTAAACGTTTTCTCTTTCATCAAACCAGTTCCACCATTACCTTGACCCCTATTTTGGCTGATCGCGCGCAAGTTTCACACGCTGACACCGCGTTTTATTTACCGCCGAATCAGGAAGCGACGATTTATGTCAGTTCGCCGGTGTGGGTACGCATTGAAACCGGCAATCCTAAAAATACTTTGCTGGAAATTCCCGTAGTGCGTCAATCCGATACCTGGCATGGGCCGAATACGCTGGAAGGTGATTTGTGTTATGCAAGCCGCACTTTTTGCCGCACTGATTTGGAAAGTCTGCCCGTGCGTTCACATCGCGTGATCACGCCAGTCATTATTTATAATCATTCCAAAAGCCCGTTGCTGATTGAACAATTAAGTTTGCCGTTACCTTATTTATCCATTTACGTCGATGCGAATGGCGGTTTGTGGACGGAAGAACTCGTCATTAAAAATGAAATTAATTACAAACACACAGTGAAACAAGGCAAAGGCGCGCCCCATATCGCCAAAGATGCAAACTTGATTAGCGCGCCGCGGCTGTCGCTCAAAGGCATGAATTTTATCAGCATGTTTTACAGCTTGTTATCGGAGTAGCAAATGCATTTTTTTTCCGAAGATTTTTTTCACAACCACATTGAACCTTTCGTCTTGGCAATATTGCTAGTCGCCGTCGGTTTTCTCGCCGCGCGGCTGTTAAGCAGCAGCATAGCGAAATCTCTTATGAAACAATTAACTCCTCAGCAATCCATGCTGCTGAAGCGTTTCATTTTTTATTTTGTGTTTTTTATATTTATCGCTTCGGCATTTGATCAGCTGGGTTTTCATGTTGGCGCCTTGTTAGGCGCGGCGGGAATTTTAACCGTGGCAATTGGTATCGCTTCACAAACATCCATGTCCAATATTGTCAGCGGCGCCTTCATGATTGGCGAAAAACCTTTTGAAGTCGGTCACACGATAAAAGTGGGTGACATCCAGGGAGAAATATTATCAATCGATTTGCTATCAGTAAAATTACGCACCCAGGAAAATACCATGGTGCGTATTCCGAATGAAATGTTGATTAAATCACCGATCACAAATTTGTCGTCTTTTCCTATTCGTCGCACTGATTTAAAAATTGGGGTAGCATATAAAGAAGACTTGGAAGTGGTCAAAGATGTCTTATTTGAGGTCGCTTATAAAAATCCGCTTTCGCTGATCGAACCCAAACCAGTACTACAAATCCTGGAATTCGGTGAATCCTCCATTAATTTACTTTTTTCCGTCTGGAGCAGCCGGCATAACTTTCTGGATTTAAAAAATATTATTCAAATTGAAATACATAAAGCTTTTAATGCCAAAAAAATAGAAATGTCATACCCTAGCCGTTCTTTATATTCCGGCAGTGGCAGTGAGCCATTTCCAATTAAAATTATTTCTGAATGAAGGACTTAACATGATAAAACGCCCCATTATTGGTTGGCGGGAATGGGTAACCCTTCCAGAACTTGGTATTGAAAAGATCAAGGCAAAAGTAGATACTGGCGCCCGCACCTCTGCGCTGCACGCCTTTTCCTTGAAACCTTTCAAAGAAAATGGCCGCGACCGCATACACTTTGATATTCACCCTTTGCAGCATAATACTGATAAAATTATTACATGCACAGCGGACATCATTGATTTAAGATGGGTGTCAGATTCGGGAGGTCACCGTGAAGAACGTTATGTCATTAACACCCCCGTCATTATTGGCGGAACTCACTGGCCGATAGAGATTACTTTGACAGAACGGGATACAATGTTGTTTCGCATGTTGCTAGGCAGAAGTGCCATACGCAAACGCTACTTTGTCAACCCCGCACGATCATTTCTGACTAAAGAAAAAGAAGGTTCATAAAAAATGAAAATTGCAATTTTATCGAGGACGAAAGATTTATATTCCACGCGGCGACTAATCGAAGCCGCTAAAGCGCGTGGTCACAAAGCGGATGTAATCGACACCTTACGTTGTTACATGAATATTACGTCTGCGCGTCCCACCATTCATTACAAAGGTGAAGAGCTAGACCTTTATGACGCGGTCATTCCAAGGGTTGGCGCCTCTATTACTTTTTATGGCGCCGCTGTAGTGCGTCAATTGGAAATGATGGGCGTTTTTTGCGTTAACGATTCCGTTGCCATTACCCGCGCACGCGACAAATTACGTTCACTGCAACTGCTTTCCAAAAAAGGCATAGGCTTGCCCATCACGGGATTTGCGCATTCCATCGATGAAATTCAAGATTTGATAAAAATGGTTGGCGGCACACCGCTAGTCGTTAAATTTTTAGAAGGTACGCAAGGCATAGGTGTAGTGCTGGTTGAAACCACCAAGGCGGCGCGTAGTGTTATCGAAGCTTTCCTGGGCTTGAAAGTAAATATTTTAGTTCAGGAATACATAAAAGAATCCAGCGGCGCTGATGTGCGCTGTTTTGTCGTCGGCGGCGATGTCGTCGCGGCCATGCGCAGACAATCACGTTCACCCGAAGAATTTCGTTCTAACTTGCACCGCGGCGGTAGCGCGAGCGCGGTGGACATCACGGATGAAGAACGCACCATGGCAATACGCGCGGCGCATATCATAGGTTTGAATGTGGCAGGCGTCGATATCGTCCGTTCCAATCGCGGCCCATTAATCATGGAAGTTAACGCATCCCCTGGCCTTGAAGGCATTGAAAAAGCCACCGGCAAAGATGTCGCCAGCACCATCATTAAATTTATCGAAGAAAGCACAGATTCGGATGATAGGATTGTGGGGAAAGGTTGATATTAATCGCAACGCCAAATCAGCAACCATATTATGCATGGATTCCCGCCTTCGCGGGAATGACAGCAACTGGGCTGAGCTTGTGTAGGTTGGGCTGAGCGCAGCCCAACAGCTTTAATGTAAAACATTAATCATCACAATATATAACACCGCAAGAAAAAACACCGGTAATACCCCAAACCCCAGAATTCGATGTATTTGAATCCTGTTTTCTGGGCTCTCGTTATAAAAATTTTTTAATTTCTCGAACAAGGTGATGTCCCCATTGCTGTCATTCCCGCGCAGGCGGGAATCCATTTAAAGTAGCAACCATACCATGAATGGATTCCCGCCTGCGCGGGAATGACAGTGGTGCAAGTTTGTAGGTTGGGCTGAGCGCAGCGAAGCCCAACAGTTTTTAATGCTAACTAT
>JAZKAT010000014.1:63041-90802 GCA_040389045.1 Pseudomonadota bacterium
AGTTTGTAGGTTGGGCTGAGCGCAGCGAAGCCCAACAGTTTTTAATGCTAACTATCGTCTCAAGCTAACCAGAGTTCTTCCCAACATCCAGTTTTTAATGCTAACTATCGTCTCAAACTAGCCGGTGTTCTTTCTAACAACAAGTCCGACATCACATCAACCGCGGCACCATCGGGTAATTGCAAATCTTTCTTGGTTAACCGCACCGATTTTTCTTCCGGCTGAATTAACTGTAATGGTAAAACCTTAAAGAAGGATACAACATAAGATAGTCCTACATAATCGGGCAAACAATAAGTTGGTTTACCTAGCACAACACCTTTGGTTGCAAGTGTTGAGGGTTTTGCTGAAGCAACTGAACTGGCAGCGAGGAACACTTGGTTTCCAGTTAAATTGACGAACAGCAACCGGTAACTTTTCAAAGTAGCTGGTGAAAGTTCTGCTTTGATATCGTTAGGAATAATTATTCTCGCTGGGAAAACTGGGAAATTGGCATGAGCGCCTTTTTCCATCCAGGCCAGAAGTTTAGATACATGCTGCTCCATATTCTTGGTGCCAGGATGCAAACCAATACGTACCACGGTTTTTTCCTGGTCTTTCAGATCAAAATGCAGCGCTTGCAGTAAAGCTAGATCATCCTCAATTACTGTTGAGCCGGAAATAAAAAGCAGTCGCTTTCCTTCCGAAATTTCTAATTGTTGCAATGTATTATTAATCTCAGTGGGTTCAATTTTAACTTCAAACATTTCATCTAATTCTGGACTACTCACTGCATGGCAGGTTAAACGATTATTCACAGCCAACATGCGCCTTGCTTCTTCCGCGAATGCCAGTAAAAAACTAATATGCGCCGCCCACTCACTGCTTAACAATGACCACAGCGGATTATTGATGGAATCTTGAAAAAAATCAAAATTAGCAATACGAACAAAGTCACCCACATATACTTGGTCGGGCGCAGATTGTTCGTCAGCTAACAACAATTGCTTTTGCTTAGTTAAGATTTCAATAATTTGATAAGGAACCAATGCATTTGGAAAACACGAACTGCCTACTATGCTGTATTCTGGGTTTAATTTCGCAAGCTCATTGGTAACAATCCGTATTTCTTCAACCGTTAGCGCTCTGTCATTCAAACTTTCAAGTGTAGTTTTAGTTAACCACTTAGTAATTACTATGACATCATCTTTATGCTGTTTATTGGCCTCGTCGTCAAAAATTTTCTTCGCCGCCACACCAATTACTAAAAACTTTATCGATTTAGTTTTATCTTTAAGAAGCAATGTTTTTGCCCCTTTTAATATAGTCCTGGTATTTCCCGTATCGAAACAAACAAACAATCTAGTCATGTTTAAATATCATCCCAAAATGTGTATTGTGAAACAAACTTGCTGGATGATACTGAATTGAATGAAAAACTGCAAAGGCTAGCGCTTTTTAATAAAATCACCTCCTAATTTTGCCAGAAGTAAACCCCTATTTTGTTGCTTATATGGGCTAAATTTGTGGTAAAATTACCCATATTATAAAGAAAGGGAGAACTCGTTATGAAGCGCTTTTTATCTATGATGTTGATTGTAATTGGACTTATTGCCACCCCACTGTATGCTGCTCAGACCGTCAAAATGGCCGTAGTAAGCTTGGAACAAATCTTACAAAACTCCAAATATGCTGAATCTTTAAATGCGGATTTGCGTAAGCAATTTCAACCTCGCCAAAGCGCCATTAACGATGCTCAAAGAAAGCTGCAGGATGAAGTGGATAAATATACGTTCAATAGTTTCAGTATGACTCCAGATGATCGTGGCAAGCTGCAAGCAACAATCAATGCAGACAAAACTGGCCTAGATCAAATGGTTGCTGCGTTCCAAAAAGATTATGCTACTGCACAAGCCCAAGCTCAAGGTCAATTCTTGAAGAAACTGGGTGATGTCATTAACAAAATCGGTGCTAACGAACACTACGATATCATTGAAAGGGCCGCTAATATTCTTTACATTAATGGCTCCGTTGATATCACCAAACAAGTGATCGATAGCCTGAACTCAGCAAGCTAAGCTTCATTGCCGCTGGTTACCAAACCAGCGGCTTTGCAGCACCTTTAATGTAGTATCGCTTTAAAATCCGTGGCTAATCGCTGTAAATCCAGTTTATTCAAAAATAATGAATAACACATCCAGGCACTCAATGCCGCGATATCCTGAAATTGCGGCGGCACATATTTGGGTGGGGTGACAATATTCTCTTCCACCAGATCAGCAAAAATATGAATATCTTCCAGCGTCGTTTTACCCAGAAATAGTAAGGGAATTTGATTAACCAAACCGCGCTGCACCGCCAGGCGCACATAATTATAAATTAAAATAAACCCTTTGCTGTAAGACAAGTCTTTGGTAAAGGGGCCACCATCAGGAACACTGCCCCGAAACACGCGCGTGGAAAAATGATAACTTTCGCTATCTTCTAAACCCTGATCGCGATAAAAATTAAAAACATCCAGAAAGTCAGCGCCGCTTTCCGCCATACTCACCGCAGTGATACGGTTAGTTAAGCGTTTCAACCGGCCTGGATAAGATGAAAAAGTAAAAACTTCTGAAATAATTCCCAAACCTTCCTGAGTGATAGTGGAAGATGGCGGCCCCTTGCTGAGGAAAGTGCAAATAGGTTGCGCCATACCATTTAACGTAGTCCCTAAATGTACCCAGCCTTCGTGAATTTCAAAGACCCGAATTTCGCGTTCGCTGAACATTAAGCCTTTATGAATTTTTATGCGGTCCGCTCCCGCAGATGCATCGGCGATAATCCCATCGCTCAACTCTACCCGCACCCGGTCGCTATCATCAAAGTACGTACTGAGTCGCTCACTGAGAATTGCCACCGCTTCTTCACTGGTGAAACATTTAATATCAGCCTTGGTGACAACCTGTTCCTTGATATTCGCCAGCGTACTGGTAACCACGGTCGCTAAATCTTTTAAGGTGGGCGCTCCGATATGAAACGCATCGTCGGAACTGCCATATAATTCCTGGGAAATTTCCGTAAACTTAGGCGTGCCGCGCGCCAGCAGCATTTCCACCACCCGCGAATACTCTCTACACATACGCTGCATGACGCTGCCCACACCGCTGTATTGGCCCAGCAGGCGTCTTATGCTGCGTTCAATTTCATGGAATTCTTCAATTTTTCGCAAGGGATCAAAATTCAGCGGGGATTGGTCTAGATAATAAGCCGTGTTAACTTCAGGCAATCTCTTAAACTTATGGCGAAAAAAATCTTCTTGAATTTTTTGGTTCCATTTCAGCGCATCCAAAACGCGTATGGGTTTTTGGGCAACAACAATTCTTTCCGAAAGTTCATGAATGACTTGCTGATAATCGGTAAGCGTAGTCACGGAAATCCATTCCTTATTAATCTACTAGCATGGTAACAAGACCGTCAATTACCGGCAATACCAGAACCAAGAATAGAATAAAATAAACGGATAACTTATAGCATGTCGAATTTTTTGAGCATGCTACGTAGCGTACCGCGAGATACACCCAAAATTCGAGCTGCTTCAGATTGATTATCGCGCGTAAATTTCATTACGGCGACCAACAAAGGCTCTTCGATCTCATCCAGGAAAAAATCGTAAACATTGCGGGGTTCTTCACCCTTCAAGTTAGCAAAATATTGCTGCATGATTTCGGTCACACTGCTGCGTAATGAATGTGAAGTTATTTCTGAATCAATTACATGTTTATCCATAATGAAATGTTCCCTGAGTACTTTAAAATTAGTAATTTGCAAATAGAGCTTTACGGCGCTCTGTTTCCTCTGCGCATTGAAAACACAAACTGAAACCCAACTTACGTCTTGCTGTAGCAATCGGCTCTTCACATTCCGCGCAATTCTTTGCCCCTGCTTTACTGCTTGTTGCCTGGCGGACCATCTTGTTAAGCGCATTGGAAATCAAGAGTTCATGATAGTCATTAGCTATATCAGCTTCATCAGCCATGTAACACCTCCGAACAAGAGGGGGCAATTATACTTGAAAGTTTTTAATATCCCAATACGATACAATCAGTATCAGTAAAAAAAAGTGACCAGAATGTTTAAATATTGAGCCAAGGTTTGTAAGATGAAAAAATGTAGGGTGACGCTATGCTGTTGCGCGGGAATGAAGCGGTTCAAACCATATCGCCAAAACTACACTGTAACGCACTCAGTGCAGCAACCGCCGCCGTCTCAGTTCGTAAAATCCTTGGCCCCAGATTCAAAGCCGAAAATTGCCGCGTTAGCGCGGCATTGATTTCAGGCTCGCTTAAACCGCCTTCCGGACCAATCAACAAGATCACACTGGCTGAAGGTTTTACCTGATAATCCCGCAATTTGCTGGTGCTAAGCGGCGCTAACACAAAACATTGGTCCGCCTGCGCAGCTGATACCCAGTCCCTAAAGTTTTGCACCGGCGCTAATTCTGGCAGACGATTGCGGCCGCACTGTTCACAGGCGCTGATAATAATCGATTGCCAATGTTGCCAGCGTTTTTCCCGGCGGTCTTGCGCCAATTTCACCGTGCTGCGCTCAGTCAACAGCGGTATGATTTTTTTAACACCCAATTCAACCGCTTTTTGGATGATGTAATCCATTTTTTCACCGCGCGCTATGCCTTGCGCTAAATATAAATTCAGCGGAGATTCTGCTTCGCGCGCGTTAAATTTGTTGATGCGTAACGTCACCGATTTTTTAGTGATAGTTTCAATTACACTGGCGTATTCACCCCCGCTACCATTGAACACGGTCACCGGGTCTTGAATTTTCGCGCGCAAAACCCGCGCCAAGTGATGCGACGCCACGTCATCCAGTGTAACTAACGCGCCTTCGCTCAAATCCACTTGCTGATAAATACGGGCAATAGTCATTTTAAGAAATCACATAATCAGCAACTGGCACGCCACCTATCAAATGCTCTTGAATAATGCGCTCCAATACCGCCGGTGAGCAGGAGTGGTACCAGACCCCGTCGGGATAAACTACCGCGATGGGGCCTTGTCGGCAGACCCGCAAACAATTGGCTTTAGAACGGTAAATTTCGCCGTGATCTGATAAGCCCAATTCTTTTAACCGGTCCTTTAAAAATTCCCACGCCATTTGCCCAACCGCCAGTGCGCAACATTTTGGCTTGGTCTGATCACAACATAAAAAAATATGCCGTCTGATATTACTCAGCCCCAAGTCTCTAGCCCGTTCTTTTAATTCAAGTTCTGGATTCATCTAAAGTCTCTTCCACTAATTCACCTCTCCCCTTGTGGGAGAGGTCGGCGCCGCAGGCGACGGGTGAGGGGTAATTGTAAAGACAGAATCCTAGAAAACCAACCAGCATTCACATATCATAGCCGGTTAGTTTCAGAAACCCGGAGCAAAAAAGTAATGAACAAGCTATACATCCAGACCCATGGTTGCCAAATGAATGAATATGACTCGACCAAAATGGCCGATGTCCTCATGGCTTCACATCAACTGGAAAAAACCCAGGATATGGAAGAAGCTGACGTTATTTTGTTAAATACCTGCTCTATTCGAGAACGGGCCCAGGAAAAAGTTTTTTCTGAATTAGGCCGCTTTCGCGAATTGAAACTCAAAAATCCTAACCTGGTCATTGGCGTTGGCGGCTGCGTTGCCAGCCAGGAAGGCCCCGCCATTTTAAAACGCGCACCTTATGTGGACATGATTTTTGGCCCACAAACCCTGCACCGCCTGGGCGAAATGTTAACCGAAGTCAAAGCCAGCCGCCGTTCCGTAATCGATATCAGCTTTCCCGAAATTGAAAAATTCGATCATTTACCCGAACCCCGCGCTGACGGCCCTACGGCCAATGTCTCCATTATGGAAGGCTGCAGCAAATATTGTAGTTTTTGCGTAGTGCCTTACACCCGCGGTGAAGAAATCAGCCGCCCTCTGGATGATGTATTGGCAGAAATCGTCAGTTTAAGTGAACAAGGCGTACGGGAAGTCAACTTACTGGGTCAAAACGTCAATGATTACCGAGGCCAGCAACATAATGGCGACACCGCTGATTTGGCAATCTTGATTGATTATCTCGCCGCACTGGATAATATTTTGCGGATCCGCTTTACCACTTCCCATCCGCTGGCTTTTTCAACCAGCCTGATTAACGCGTACGCCACTATTCCTAAATTAGCTAATCATCTACATTTGCCGGTGCAAAGTGGTTCAGATCGCATTTTAGCGGCCATGAAACGGGGTTATACCGCGCTGGAATACAAATCAAAAATTCGTCGTTTAAAAAAGGTACGGCCGGATATTGCTATTTCCTCCGATTTTATTATTGGTTTTCCGGGTGAAACCGACGCTGACTTTGAAGACACTATGAATTTGATCCATGAGATAGGTTTTGATAATTCCTTCAGTTTTATCTATAGCCCAAGACCCGGTACGCCAGCCGCGCAATTACCTGATAATGTGACCATGGAAGTCAAAAAACAGCGTTTGAGCATTTTACAGCAGCGTATCCTGATGAATACTAAACAAATCAGTGAAGCCATGGTGGGCACTCAGCAACCTGTTTTGGTCACTGGCACGTCGCGTAAAAGTCCCAATCAATTTGCTGGTAGAACAGAAAACAACCGAGTTGTTAACTTTAACGGCACCCCTGACCTTGTTGGACAGATTGTGTCCGTTAATATCACCGAAGCCTTACCAAATTCATTACGAGGAACACTGGAATAATGTGGTTAAATTGCACTATACTTATAGTAAGCCCTTAAAGGAGTCCTTACAAACCCTTGGAAACCACACACTATTCGCAGATTCTTGTTTTAACCCCGGAAGACAATAAGCGCCTGTTAAACTTATGCGGTAAATGTGATGAACATCTTCATCTCATTGAGAAACGACTCGAAGTTCATATCAAACAACGTGGCTATACATTTTCCATCAGCGGTACGCCTGAGGCTGTTCAGCGTGCCTGCAACACGTTAACCAAACTTTATGATGTTGCTAAAGCCCCTATACTCGCACCGCGGGAGGTCCACTTGCACTTACAAACTGCAAAAAACAAGCCTAACGATTCAACGCAAGGGACGCAGGAATTTCATCTGGATATACACACGAAACGCGCGGTAATCGCCGCCCGTGGTGAAAACCAGGTGCAGTACATCAAAAATATTTCTAATCACGATATTAATTTTGGTCTCGGGCCTGCGGGCACCGGCAAAACTTATTTAGCTGTGGCCTGCGCGGTACAAGCACTGGAAGCAGCGCGCATAGGCCGTATCGTGCTGGTGCGTCCCATTGTGGAAGCGGGTGAACGCTTAGGATTTTTACCCGGGGATCTGGCACAGAAAATTCATCCTTATTTACAACCATTGTATGATGCTCTCTATGAAATGATTGGCTTTGAACAAGTTGCGCAATTAATTGAACGCGGCATTATTGAATTAGTACCACTCGCTTATATGCGCGGTCGCTCCTTAAATGATGCGTTTATTATTCTTGATGAAGGTCAAAACACGACGACTGAACAAATGAAAATGTTTTTGACGCGTATTGGTTTTAACTCCAAGGCCGTGATCACTGGCGATATCACCCAGATTGATTTAAGCAACCACCGTGACTCTGGTTTGATTCACGCGCTGGATGTTTTAGATGGCATTAAAGGCATTAGCTTTACCCGTTTCCAAACCAGTGATGTGGTACGCCACCCACTTGTCCAAAGTATTGTTGAAGCTTATGAGCTTTACAAGCAACGCAATAATACTAGCAAATAATATGTATAGGATTTTGGTGCAGCGTGCGACCCGAAAAACACCTGCACCAACAGCACCTTTGCTGCGTCGTTATGCTAAACATACTTTGCAAGATAGAGTACCGGCCGCCGAAATGACCATTCGTATCGTAGATGAAGCTGAAATGACAAACTTAAATGGCACGTATCGTGGAAAATATTATCCCACCAATGTCTTATCATTTCCTTTTGATATGCCAGACGATGTCGAACTGGATTTACCTATATTAGGTGATTTGGTGATTTGCGCGAGTGTCGTAGCGCAAGAAGCCATCCAGCAGCATAAAACAGTAGACGCGCATTGGGCGCACATGGTGGTACACGGCACTTTGCATTTGTTAGGTTACGACCATGAACAAGATGCTGCCGCCGCGCGCATGGAAGCACAGGAAATTACTATTTTAAAAACTTTGGGTTTTAGCGATCCTTATAAAATTCCCAATACAGGAAAACGACATGAGTGATGATGACATCGATACTAAAAATTCTAAACATAAAACCTGGCTTGATCGATTGACTGATTTATTAAGCCGTGAACCTAGAGACCGCGAACAGTTAATGGAAGTCTTACGCGACGCAGAAGAGCGCGACTTATTAAGTCCAGAAATGTTAGGCATGATTGAAAGTGTGCTGCAAGTATCAGAAATGCAAGTGCGCGAAGTGATGATTCCACAATCGCAAATGATTGCCATCGGCTGCGAAACCACTTATGAAGAAATTATTCCTATTCTGATTGAATCAGCGCACTCGCGCTTTCCGGTTTTAGATGCCACGGGCCGTGATGTTATCGGCGTGTTAATCGCCAAAGATTTGTTGCCGTATGGTTTTCCCAAAACCCAAAAAACTTTTAACATTAGTGAAGTGTTACGGCCCGCGGTTTTTGTGCCGCAAAGCAAGCGCCTGGATATTTTATTAAAAGAATTTCGCGTCAATCGCAATCATATGGCTATTGTGATTGATGAGTATGGTCATGTCGCGGGCCTGGTCACTATTGAAGACGTGCTTGAACAAATCGTCGGTGATATTGAAGATGAATATGATATTGATGAAGATGACTATATCAAGAAGCACACCAATAACACTTACACTGTCAAAGCGGCAATGCCGATTGATGACTTCAATGAATATTTTGAAACTGAATATAGCGACGAAGATTACGACACCATAGGTGGTCTGGTATTACAGGGCTTCAAACACTTGCCGGTGCGCGGCGAAACTTTATATATTGAAAATTATAGATTCAAAGTATTACACAGTGACAACCGGCGCATTCATTTGCTGGAAGTTAAGAAGGAAAAGCCGAAGGAAGAAGCGGAGTAGAGTAACCTTCTGGTCACACCCCGTCATTATCCACTTACCCTCTGTCATTCCCGCGCAGGCGGGAATCCATTCCTGGTAAATTCAGAGGTTCGGTAAGCTAACAATGGATTCCCGCCTGCGCGGGAATGACAGCAGTGGGTTGCATAGATTCCGCCTGCGCGGGAGTGACAGCAATAGGTTGCTCGGCTATGTTAAGGTTTAACATTCCCACAATACGTTTCTCTTACAAAAAACGCCAGCACCAGACCAATCGCCAGACTCACCGGCAATGCCAGCATGGCGTGCTGATAAGCGAGTCCAACATTCGTTGTCTGCAACAATTCCCTATCCAGTAACCAGCCAATCAAGGGTTGCAGCACGGGTGCGCCTATCAGTATGCACATCATGTTAGTGTAACCCATGGCGGTGCCGCGCACGTGGTTAGGCATGATTTCGCGTATCACCGCGAATGGCAGCGCATAAGCGGCGCTGAAAAATCCTAACGCGAATAGCAGCAAAAATAATAAAGTTAAATTGATATTCGGCACATACATGATAATCAACATCAACACCAACACCGCCGCAGTGCTGACAATCATCGGCAATTTACGCAAATTAATGCGGTCGGAAATTCCACCCAGCACTGGCGCGCCCAAAGCAACGCCGAATAAAACCATGGAACTGGCCGCGGCAGCTGAATTTAACGTAAAATTGTAAATTTTCATTAAATACGGAATACACCAGAATGCGCCAAACGCTGCTGAGATTGAAAATAATAACCCTGAAAATAAGCCATTAATCCAGGCTTGCGGACAGGAGATAACAATCAGTAAGGAGCGAAAGATGTGAGTTTGATGGGGAGCGGTGGCGGTAGTCGTGGTATTTGCAGTGGTGGGTTTATTGCGAATTATCAGCAGTGTACAAAGTGCCATGACAAATCCAATCGCCGCGCAGATTAGCAGGGTTACGCGCCAACCTACTAAACCTGAACACGGTGCTAAAACTAACTGACCTACCGCACTACCAGACATGCCTATCATTTCTGTCAACCCCGCGAGCAACGCAAAGTATCTGGCGGGAAACCAGATTGCTGCCAGATATAAGGCAGGCACAACGGAGGGCGCTGAAAACAAGCCTTGTAATATGCGGCTGGTTCTAGCCATTTCCAGATTGTGGCTTAAGGCGAACATGACTGTCATCAAGGATACGCCGACAAAACAGGCCGCCAGACAATAACGCGGATGGACCCGGTCTATCAACATACCCGCTGGAATTTGCAATAATACATAAGTGTAAAAAAAACTGGTCGATAGTAAGCTGACACCCAGGGTATCAATTGAAAAAGCTTGTTGTAAATCCGCGATCATGACGCTAGGTGATGTTTGCAATAGCATTTGGAAAGTAACAAACAAGCTGCTTACCCCCCACACCATACAGGGAAGTAATAATGAACGTGCCGATTTGCGGTCTGTTATTGCTATGCCAAGAGTCATTGCCTTTCCTATAAACAGCTTACAAAGCCGAATAATACTGGGAAAACAGGGGAAAAACCATTAGTTTTCACCCTTTCATAGCCACTCCCATTCTATCATTCCCGCGCAGGCGGGAATGACAGTGGTGCAAGAGACAGAATGTCATAGCAGCGATTGCTGAACGACATCATCGGGGCTATGTTCCAGCTGAAAATGCACCCCTAGACCTAACAGCCGGATTGATACACCTTCTCGTTTATTCAACTCAAATAAGAGATTTTTAAATTGCTCAAGGTCAGTGGTTTTGCTGATGCGTTCTATCGTTGTTTGCTTGAAATCACTGTATTTAATTTTAATGTATTGGTTTTTAATCGGCCGGTTTGCGGCGGATAATTTAATTCTTTCAATTAATTGTTGAAACAAGTCATCGATAACCCGCAGGCAATCATCCATTTTTTGAATATTTCTACTGAAAGTCCGTTCTACACTTAATGATTTGCGGATGCGATTGGGTTCCACGCTGCGATTGTCAATGCCGCGGCTGCGTTCGTATAATTGCGCGCCTAGCTTGCCAAAATTTTCCGTGAGCTGGGCCAGGGAAACTTTTTGAATATCAGCACAGGTTTTTAAGCCCTGGGCATGCAGTTTTTCCGCCGTGACTTTACCTACGCCAAATAAATTTTTAACCGGCAACGCTTTGATAAAATTATCCACTTGCTGAGGACGGATCACAAATAAACCGTTGGGCTTGCGCCAGCCACTGGCAATTTTTGCTAAAAATTTATTGGGCGCTACGCCCGCCGAAGCGGTAATGTTGACCCGCTGCCAAATTTGCTGGCGAATGGCTTTGGCAATGTCGGTTGCTATGCCTTGTTCATGCGGTGAATCTGTTACATCCAGATAAGCTTCGTCTAACGAAAGCGGTTCCACCAAATCGGTATATTCACGAAAGATACGATGAATAATATCGGCCGCGGCGCGGTATTTTTCCATATTGACGGGGACCAATATCAAGTCCTTGCAAAGCCTGAGCGCAACGGCGGTAGGCATGGCGGAACGCACCCCATATTCCCTGGCCACATAGTTGCAGGTACACAAAACCCCACGCTGATCAGGCGCACCGCCTACCGCAACGGGTTTATCGGCCAATGACGGATTGTCGCGAATTTCAATCGCGGCATAGAAGCAATCCATGTCTACGTGAATGATTTTACGTTGCATTCTTCACCATTTCTTCACCTTCAGCTAGGATAACCAATCTTTGGTTGAAATTCAATATAGTGTCGCTGTATGGTGGGCGCTTGGCTTTATTGGGATTGGAGCAATGCAAAAACTGCCTAGAGAATTTTATGCGCGGGACACTATCCAGGTTGCCAAAGATTTACTGGGGAAATGGTTGGTCCATGTGGTAGCCGGCAAAGAACGCATTGGCAAAATTGTCGAAGTCGAAGCTTATCTAGGGCCGCAGGATCTGGCCGCGCATTCCAGCAAAGGTCTGACCAAACGCACCCAGGTGATGTTTGGGCCGCCGGGTTATGCTTATGTGTATCTCATTTATGGCATGTACAATTGCGTGAACGTGGTGACGCAAGCGGAAGGTCATGCTTCAGCTGTCTTAATTCGCGCGCTGGAACCGATCAAGAATATTGATAAATCCACTCGCGGGCCCGGATTGCTCTGTAAAGCTTTGCAAATCGACCGTGCACTGAATGCGCATGATTTATTGAGTGATGATTTTTTTATTGCTGAGCCAGAGGAACAGAAAAAATTTACTATCGTGAGGAAAAAACGTATCGGTGTGGATTATGCGAAACACTGGGCGCATAGATTGTTGCGGTTTTATATTAAGAATAATGCGTTTGTTTCGAAGTTGTGATTGTTTAAATTTAAAAGCACCCCTCACCCGGAGCTGCTCGTCGACCTCTCCCACAAGGGGAGAGGTGAAGAGTCGAGGCCCAACTAATTATTACTGTTTTGTTAGGGATGTTGATTGCGCTGATGGCTGTTGTGCGGCAGCCAATGCTGCAGCTTCAGCTAACTTGTTCTCCTGAGATTTACGCTCAGACCCAGCATACATTCCTGCGTCAGCAGTCGTGCTGCCCGTAGCCAGAACTTGCGACCTGTTTTTCGGGCTGTTATTCAGATCGGCAAGACGCTTCTCTAAACCTGCTTTGATTTCGCCAACTTCCAAAGTAAATTTATTTCTGGGACCATCAATAACAGACTCAGAAAGAATAGTGTGGGCTTGCCCATACATCACCACCGCTCTTTCAAGATAATTCATATTGGTTTCACTAGGATAATTAGCATGGTTAACATCGGAAATAAATAATTTCTTCTCCAGATATTTACCGAAGGAGAAATAAAATCTACCAGCCCATGGATTGGCTTTGTTAGTTTTTTGTAATTTACGTTCCTCTTCAATTTCTTCGTATATCTTCAGTGGATCTGGCAGCGCCGCTTTTTCTGCATCATTATCAAGTAACAAAACATATTCAGAAATTAAATCCGCGTAGCGGTTTTTAGCCCGTAGATATTGTTCACCTAAGTCCTTCACATCTTCATAAAGTTTCAGCGCATCTGCAACTTGCTGAATCACACCGGCCATTATTTTACGTTTTTCATCGCGATCAGACATGACGCGCTGACGTTCATAGTCAGCATAAGCGATAATTAAATTCGCAAAACCATGCAATTGGTTTTTAGTTAACAGATCAGGGGCTTGGTATTGAAGAACTTTTTTAGCCTGTGACACGGCATCTTTATAATAGATATCTCTGATTTCCTGCTCAGTCAGCGCGGGGTTGGTGTTATGGGGATTGTATTGAGCATACTCTTTACGTAATTTCTCAATAGGTTTGCCATAACATTGCGCCAGGCTTTGCTGGTTGGTGAAAGCGCTGTGGTTTAAAATCCAGGCATGCAAATCTTTATTAACTATTTCACTATTTGCTTCACAATATTTCAGCGCCGGTGCCAAATAAAGGTTAGCCAAGATGGGATTTCTTGGGACATGAACGTAGTATGCACCCAATTGATATAAGGTAGGCAACAGCTGTTGTATACGACTATAATCTTTTTTCACCAGCGTGACTGAAAGATGATCGGTCATTGAAGCCAATGCTTCAACACAGCTTTCAAATGGTTTAATCGTTTTAAAATCAGTCCAATTGAATAGATCAATCAAAGTCACGGTTTGCAGCATAGCTTCACTGTGCGCCGTTAATAAACAATTTTGTGAATCCAAAACTTCGGGAGCAATGCGGGAAGACCCTAATCTGATCTTCATATCGTAAGATTGCTGGAAGTAATTAACAGCTTCAGCGTGACGGCCCAATTTGACTAACACCATCCCGGTAAAATGATAAGTCTTGGCGATATCGAAATTATCAACATACTTGCCAGTTTGTTTATCTTTGTAATATTCCTGTTGGTCTTGCAGAGTTTGTTGCAATAGGGATAAAGCATCTTTCGCGCGGTTAAAATTATTCGCCAGGGTCAGTGAATAATTTTGCAAAGTCACAAAGGTCAGAAAATGCTTTCTATCCGTTGCCACTTCATAGGCTTTTTCTAATTCCATGGCTCCTTCATAAGCTGTTAACTCAGCACCATGATCAAACATTTTCCCGGAAACTACACCTTGAATGTGATAGGTATTAGCAAGCTCTATTGTTACTTGTAAATATAAATCACGATTTTGATCATTCACTGGGCCAATAATATCTAACGCCGCACGCTGCAATTGCTGCCCGGCAACTAAATGCTGAACCGCATTTTTTAAAAAATCTATTCTTTGACTTTCATTCTTACCCACCAGATAACTTTTCCTGTGGATTTGCAACCCCAGGAAACATTCTATGTAACCTTTTTCAATGTTAAGTTGGGATATTTTTTCCGAGGTGAGAGCATTTTTGGCGGCTAACTGTTTTTGGTAATTGTTAAATATTGCTAATGCTTCTACAAACAATCTTTCATCATGGTAACTTCCCTGTATCGTTCCAACATAGCCTGTATACATACAAGCATGCGCATACTCTAACAAACCAGGAATATTATTTATTGCCTCAGACCTGCTTCTGGTCACTTGATATTTATCACCAGCAAGAGTTTTTTCGTATGCTGTTACAGTAATCAATGCTTGATCATAATATTCTTTATCTTGTTCATTCGTTTTGGCATGTTCAAGGTACATGCAAGCCCGCGCATACTCTAGCGCATCGGGAGTGATGCCTAATTTCCTGATTGCCGCTTCTTTAAAAAGTTTGAGTTTTTCTGAAGCTCTTTTTTGATCGCGCGGGTGATACCCATAATAAATTCCGAGTTGTTCCGCTAACTGCATAGCGTAATCAGTAAATTCTGGAATGTCTGAAATTTCGGTAAGGGTTTTTTCTGCGTTATCAAGAGCGATAACTAAATCTGCATCGGCAAGTCGGACGGCGCCTCTATCAAAATTTAAAGCGGCTATGACTGCTTTAACTCGAGTTTCTGCTTGTTCTTTGGTTTCTTCTTCTTGGGCTAGGGTGCTAGGTCCGCTGCGCATAGATAATCCTTTTAAGTATGTTTTGGGTACGCAATGCTAATTTAGCTAGATCAGCTTGTCAATAAGATAACTTTTTAAAGACAAGCTGAATAAAATTAGAACTACAAATACATTCAAAGAACTATCACATGCGTCGACTTGGATTACTATATTGCAACACGTTTTGAGTCAATTCATCAGACTTAGCTTCATCCGCAGCCCGACTAGCCAGCACTGCTGCCGGCGCAAACGATACACCGCCTGAGCCCAAATGAGTCGTGTTGCGACCATTTTCAACCGCGCGACCTGCTTTAAACAACCTGCCCAACGTGGGAAAACCATCATAAGCGACCGCACGTGTCCCTACCCATCGCGTCGCAATTCCTTTTGCTTGTAGTTCAGCTAAATCATGTTCGGTTAACTGTTGTCCGTGAGTATCTCTGCCTAAAGCTAATGACATGTAATCGGGCAAGACATTATTAATCATGTTCAACTGCAGAAGATTTCTATTGCGCGCAAAATCATGCTCTGCGCTAGGTAACTTATCGGCATAAAACGCTTTAGTACCACCAACACCAATAATAATATTGTTATTGTGAAAGCGAGCTTGCCACGCTAACACTACTCCTTCCTGATGCACTTCCATACAATGATTAAATGTATTGTATTCAGGAATTTTATCAGCCGGTACTGGAATAACCAATTTTAAAACCGCACCAGCAAATCCTGCGTAAGCAGGCTCATCAAAATCTAAACTCCGTAATGTACCAACTGCTTCGCCGGGACAAAATACATAATCCTTGCGCAGATAATTATTTTTATCCGATGTAATTACCGTATTGCCAAAGAATTTTAATCCCGTAACCCGTAACCGGTTATTTGAATCATCAAGAATAACTTCCTGGACCTGGCGTTCATATTTTATCTGGAAACAATCACGAACACTGCCATCTGCATGTTGATACTTGCCCATCTTGTTTTCAAGATATTCGAAAAACTTCGGCAAAAATACATTCGAATCCAGACAACCGCCTGGGCGCCACAACGCGACGGCATCGTTATGCCACTGCAATTCACCCGCCTCATTCCTCTCAGCATGACTCGCGCAGAATTTAGCAAGGATAGGATCTAGCTTTTGCACTTCATCAGGTGATAAAATTTTACAATTGGTATAGCCTAATTTTTCATAATCGGCTTGCATGCTAAGCGCTTTTGATTTTGCATTGGGGACATTATAAATTAGATCAATACGGTAGCCATCGCGCAGCTGCGTCTCGCTATTTCTAGGTTCACGGCAGGGATTAAAATTGGATTCTGTTAAAATCAATTTTAATTCATCATCGGCGTTGTCAAATAATTCCTGCCAAAAATCCATGCTTCTTTTACCCATATCCAATAAGGCTTGGGTACGCAAGTTATGGGCGGCTTCATCTTCACTGTATAATTGGACTTGTTCTTTAAATTCATCAGCAATAGCAGAATCATTGACACCGGGCACATCATCAACCCGAATGCCACCTGGCTCGCTAAATAATAGTTTTAATTTTTCCACTAACTGCTTACCGCGAGGCACGACTGATAAAATTTCATCGGGAGTTAGGCTGGGTACAATATTAGAGGAGGTAGATTCCAGCACGGTTGCGTGTTTTTCAAGAATGGTAACGCGGATTTGCTCGCCGGCTTTTTTTGCGCTGAGATAGGCATAATACGCTTCCAACGCGCCAATGATACCTGCGCCAATGATAGTGAGTTTATTTCGTGGATGTGCCATAGAAGCCTCGTTATTTTTATTTGTGCTCGGGGCTCAATACAATATAAGGTGGGACAAATTAAAAACACCGTGAAAATCACGGTGGCACCCCTTGTCATACCAGCGAAAGCTGGCATCCCGCGGTTCAAATGGAATACAATAGCCCGTTCTGGATGCAGCCTGGGGGGATGACAGAAGCTAATGAGCGAAAATTTAAACGCAATGATAGCCCAACTACCCGGTCTGGTATTTTATAAAAATATCGACCTCATCTATATCGCTGCCAGTCACTATGCCGCGCATTTGTGTGGCTTTGAGAGCGCCGAACAATTTTGCGGGCATAGTGATTTTGAATTACGCTGTGATGCCGCAGACTCGGCCCTGGAATTTCGCGCCGAAGATAGCAAAGTCATTACAAGCGGCCAGGAAATTTCCAGTCTGCAAATCCATCAATTCTCAGATGGCAATATCCACATTTTTTTATTGCGCAAAGCCCCGGTCAAAAATGACCAAGGGGAAATTATAGGCGTGTGCAGCATGGGCAGCGAAGTAACCAATCCCGCGACCGGACAGGCGATTTTTGAATTATTGTCGGCGGGTTCCGAGCCGGAAAATTTTCAGAATAAAACCTTTGCTATTACTGATGGGAATTTCAATCAATTATCACTCAGAGAATCGGAATTGATATTTTATTTCATGCGTGGCTTTAGTAACAAAGAAATCGGCACACTCATGAAGTTGTCACCTCGCACGATTGAATCGTATCTGGAATCCATTAAAAATAAACTTAAATGCACTTCGCGAAAAGAATTATTATTAAAATGCATGCACAATGGTTTTTCTTATATTATTCCACAAACTATTTTGCAACGTTGTTTAAATAAATCCGTTTCCTGGGCAAAATTAACTTCTAGTTAACCTTATCCTGTTATCGGGCAACAATAAACCACCGAATTCCATCACCGGTATTTTACTTTTACCGCGCAAACTTTGCTGTGCGATTGCTTCACCTACGGCCGCCGCGTGTTTTGCGCCGTGTCCTGAACAGGGCGATGCCACAATGACTTTATTGTCGTAGTCCGGCAGGAAATCAATGACAAACCGCCATTTCGGTGCAACCGTATATAAACAAACCTTAGCTTTCACACATTCGCTGGTAATGCCAGTAAAATAGGGTTTAATAAACTTTTCGTACATCCTGGTAATTTCTATCTGGCTGACTTGTCTATCTACCGTTTCGGGCGTGGTAGTAGTCGCATAAGATTCGGTACCGATTTTAATGGCTTCAGCATCTTCCATCAGGGGAAAACCATACACCATATTTTTATTATCGAGGTTCCAGATAAAGGTAGGAAAACTAGCATTAGTAAACTGCGAGCGAGACGCTGGGTCTACCTTAAACCAATAAACGACTTGCCGGCAAACTGTTAATTCGTGAACATCTACCAGATTTTGCAGCCAAGGCCCGGCGGCGATAATTAATTTTTCTGTTAAGTAACTGGTTTCTACGCTTTTTTTGCTGGTGGTAACTTTAATTTTACCATCCGCTAATTTTTCAAAGCGTTCAACTATTTCATTATCACGCAATTCACCACCGAATTTTTTGGCGAGGGCAATATTGGCTTTTATGCAGGCATCGGCATTGATATATCCCATGCTTTCTTCGCAATATCCCGCTTCTCCGTCACGAAATTTAAATTGCGGAAAAGTTTGACGTAAAGCAGCGTTAGCTAAATATTGATGTTTTACTTTATACTCACGCGCTCGCTGATGGGTTTGCTGCAAAAACCCTTCAGTGCCATGATAAAAAGCTGGGACACCGCTACCATCAGGGCCAACTATCAAACCTCCAATAGGTACGTCGGGCATCACATGCAATAATTTGCTATCGGTTTGGGATTCAACTTCCTTCCAGATTTCGTGAGACCTTTTTGCCAGCTCAACATACTCAGCACCTTCGCCTATCGCCAGCCGGGTGATTCTGCTTTCGCCGTGACTGGAACCTTCCGCGTGTCCCAGTGAAAACTGGTCTATGGCTAACACTTGTGGCTGTTGATAAAACTGTGAATTAGCAGACGCTGACTCTTTTGCCAATTTAGCCGCTTGATAAAACGCGCTACTGCTCACTAAACCATAAGCACCAACAATGATTAATTTATATGAACGTGGAGTTGCCATAACACAGCCTTGGTAAATACAAGACAGTTATCATAAAGAAAAAAGCTTAAGTGATTATTAAATGAGGGAGGTTTTGCTAAAGGTTTATGTAATCAGCGTTCCAGTCATGGAACCTAATAATTTTGCTACATACTTACCTAAAATATCGACTTCCAGATTAACGCGACTGCCGGGACTATATTCTTTGGCTATGGTGACAGCTTGTGTGTGCGGAATTAAGGTAATGGAAAACCAGGAGGAAGTTGCTTCGATGACAGTGATACTCATGCCATCAATGGTGACATAACCTTTATTGACAAAATATTTTGCCAGCGTTGGTGGGATGCCGATTTTTACCAGCAGCGCTTCATTACCATCTTGCTGTAATTCGATAATTTCGCCGCAGGCATCAATATGACCCTGCACGTTATGACCACTGATGCGGCCATTGACGGGCAGAGCTCTTTCCAAATTAACTTTGCTGCCAACCACAAGATTCCCGAGGTTGGTCAAACGCATGGTTTCCGGGACTATGGTGGCCGAAAAAGTATTGTTAACAAATGTGGTTACTGTTAAACAAACACCATTCACGGCCACGCTATCGCCAATACTGATATCAGAAAATTCAAGTTGGGGGGTAATGGATATATCGATGTGACTAGCATTCATCTCGATGGAACTGACTATACCTAATGTCTCTACGATGCCGCCAAACATAAAATTCCTGGTAAAAATAAAAAAACCGCCACGCAAAAACCAGCGGCCTTTCGACAACTGGGTTTTTGGTGGTTGCAATTAATCAGTTAAACTGACCAGCAAACCTACGGTGTTTACTCGATGACCGAGACTTCTTCAGCTTGAAGACCTTTCTGGCCTTGTGTAACTGTGAACTCTACGCGTTGCCCTTCAGATAATGAACGGTAACCGTCGCCAACAATTGCTTTAAAATGTACGAATACATCGCCACCCTGTTCTCTTTCAATAAAACCAAATCCCTTTTCGTTGCTGAACCATTTAACAGTTCCCTTTTCACGTGCCATGTTGATTGAACCTCTTGTAAATTAAAAATGTAAACAGCCATTACGACTGTAGGGACATAATAACAGAAAATGTTCATTCAGTCTGATATTTTAGTAGTTATTAATTTATAGTACAATCAATGGGTTAATATTGGCCAGTGAAATCGGCCGGGGATTTGCTTGATTTTTTGGGGCCATTTTGCTTGTCAGGCAGCGCCGGCCGGCATCCAGCTGGCATGACACACACTGACACACAAAGTATAATAGTGACAGATGTGTTTATACGGATGATACACGACCATGGAAGATATTAATTTTCTCAGACCCTATCAAAAACTAATCGGCTTAGCACTGATCATAGCGTTTTGTTTTATAGTCTCGTTACCGATATTACAGGCCGGTTTTTACAGTGATGATATTACCAATAGTGTAATCCCGGGAACCATCACATTATATCAACAAGGTTTTTGGGGGTTCGTGGTTTTAAACATGCAAACCTGGCTGAGCAGTGGTCGGCTATTTCCACTTTCTGTAATATCATCGGTAGCAATGTTTTATTTTTTTCCCGCAGTACATGATTATCAAATAGTTCGCAGTTTATTTATCTGGATGAGTATTCTTTCATGCGCGTGGCTGGTTAAAACCCTAACCAAGAATTTTGCCGCCGCCATGTTATTTATTTTCTTAATGCCATTATGCTGGTCAGTGCGCAATGCGCCGGACCCCTTGACCAGTTTCGCGATTTTCCTGCCACTCATGGTAACCTTCATTGCGTGGACACTAATATTTTATCGTTATTATCAAGTAACGCAAAAACAAAAGTTTTTAATCTTTTCGATTATAACGTTTAGCTGTGCCTTGTGTACTTATGAAATCGGCAGCGTCGCGTTTTTTTTATTGATGACATTGATGTATTGCAAACCCATCAATAACCAATCTTTACGCACGGAAATTAAACCCTATTTTATCTTGTTTTCCGCTTATTTAATTATTAATTTGCTATTACATTTCATGAGCAAGCAAGCTTATGATGGCATCCAGATTCATTTGACCACCCAATTTTTCCCGGCTTTTATCGCGCAATTTACCGCGGCCCTGCCACTAAGTTATTTTTTATTCGCACCGCACCCGATTATCTCAATAACTGAAGTATTAAATAATTATTTATGGGCCATGATTTATTTATTACTGGCTGGCACCGGGATTATTTACTGGTTATTACATCAATTGGTGTTAACGAAACGTTCCTGCGTGTGTTTTAGTATCATGGCGTTATTTTTAATGATGGTTCCCGCTTTCATCATGGCGATTAATCTGAAATATCAATTTATATTGCGGCTAGGTATAGGTTATATACCCGTCTATATACAATATACAGGCATGGGTTTTATTTTATTAGCGGGTTTGGGGTCATTGAATTTGTTGCCGCTATCAATCAATACTAAACGCGGTATACATTTACTGTTAGCGTCAGTGCTGAGTATTGTTATTACTTTAGCGACGCTAGTCAATCTTGCCACCATTAATCATATTAATGATAAATATAAATTTAACCGTGGTTTGGTTGAAAACGCGGCGCGTCATGGCTTGTTGGCAAGCCTGCCTGACCAGTCGTATCTGATCGAGAATTTGTTGCTTTGGAACAGTCCGGATTTCTATATGTTAAATGCGCACAAGACATTGGCGGGCGTGATTGATGTGCGTGACACTCACAAATTAATGGTTTTTGATAAACACAATAAACTTTCTTCTCATCATAAATATTTCATCAGCAGCTTTCATTTGCCGGGTTCTCAATTTGGCTATGTATTACTAGGCCATGCTAAATGGGCGCAGGTGAAGAATTTAAAAAATAATATGCCGCTGACCAAAGCCATTTTTATGACTGATCCGCAATTATTTATTGCCGCCGGTCCTGCTTCCCAACGCATTGAAATTTTGCAAAATTTACAGCAGCAATTAAACCTGTCTCCTGAAGTTATCAAGGCAATAGCACTGTTATATGAAAAAAACGCCCAGGATTGGCTTGTTACCCCGCTGCCGGCTGGCAATTATCGATTAATCATTTAAGAAAAATCCTTGATCGTGGTAATATACGCACCAATAATTCCCTAAGCAGGAGAGCACATGTTAATTTCACCCAAAATGCGTGGCTTTATTTCTACTACCGCGCATCCCGTAGGCTGTTCCAAAATGGTAGAAGAACAAATTGAATTTGTTAAAGCTCATGGCCAGTTTCAAGGCCCTAAAAATGTTTTGGTAATAGGTGCTTCAACCGGTTATGGCTTGGCCAGCCGCATTGCCGCGACTTTTGGCGCAGGCGCAAAAACGATTGGCGTCTTTTTTGAAAAAGCGGCGGAACAAAATCGAACGGCCACCGCTGGCTGGTATAACACCGCGGCGTTTGAAAAATTTGCTCATGATAATAATTTTTATGCCAAAAGCATTAATGGCGATGCATTCTCTACCGCGATAAAACAAACGACTATTGATTTGATACGCAAAGATTTAGGAAAAATTGATTTAATTGTTTATAGCCTGGCTTCTCCACGACGTATCCATCCGGAAACCGGCACCGTGCATTCTTCTGTACTAAAACCGTTGAATGATACTTTCACTAATAAAACGGTTGATCCCTTACGCGGTGAAGTGAAACAAATTACCCTGGAACCCGCCACGGCCGAAGAAATTGCTGACACTGTTTCCGTCATGGGTGGTGAAGATTGGGAAATGTGGCTGCAGTTATTAGCGAAAGAAAATTTATTAGCGAAAGGTGTTATTACCATTGCCTATGATTATGTTGGCCCTGAGCTTACTCAGCAAATTTATCGTAAAGGCACTATTGGAAAAGCCAAAGAACATTTACAGGAAACCGCGCTAAAATTAAATGCCATGCTTAAAACTCATGACGGCCATGCTTTGTTATCGGTTAATAAAGCATTGGTGACCCAAGCCAGCGCCGCTATTCCCGTTGTGCCACTTTATATTTCCCTGCTTTATAAAGCCATGAAAGAAAAAGGCACTCATGAAGGTTGTATTGAACAAATCAGCCGGCTTTTTACTAGTGAAATTTATGGCGCGCACGCGTTGCAAAACGTCAAAGATTGTAGAGTTCGCATGGATAACTTTGAAATGCAAGCCGACATCCAGCAAAAAATTGCTGAATTATGGCCCTTAGTCGCTACGGAAAATCTGGAAGAAATGACTGACATCAAAGGTTATCGTGATGAGTTTCATCGCTTGTTTGGTTTTAATGTTGAGAACATAGATTATGATTCTGAATTAGATCCGCATGTAGCGATCCCATCATTAGCTCTTTGAGGCACCATGAATAAAGCATTTACCAAGGAAACTGATGCTGAAGAAGAACCCGAGCAACCGGAAACGCCTGATACGCACCATAAAAATTATGTCACTCCTTCAGGTTATGCTGCTTTACAAGATGAATTGCGCAATTTAGTCAGTGATGAACGCCCAAAAATTGTAGAAGTAGTGCGTTGGGCCGCCGGTAATGGCGACCGCTCTGAAAATGGTGATTACATCTATGGCAAAAAACGGTTGCGTGAAATTGATAGGCGTGTACGTTATCTTATTAAAAGAATAGAAAATGCTGAAGTGGTCGATCCAGAACGTCAAAAAAACCTGACTCAAGTATTTTTTGGTGCGACCGTGACTTACGTTCAAGAAGACGGCAGCAAAAAAACCGTCAAGATAGTTGGCATTGATGAAGCGGATTTAACTCAAGATAAAATCAGCTGGATTTCACCGGTGGCCAAAGCACTGCTTAAATCCGCGGTGGGAGACACAGTACAGTTTAGCACACCGGCTGGCACTGAAATTTTAAAAATTTTGACCATAAAATATTAGGGAATAATTAAGGAATAATCTTCCTTCCGTATTATTCTGAACTAATTTTTACTATGCAGCGTCTGCCATTAAAGTTGAGTACGGCATTGGTATTCGTGGTAAGTTTAATTTTCTTTTTGCCGTGGCTGTCAACACAACCAACGTCTTTGCCATCAGCACGTAAACCAAAAGTATACACACCTTTGGGCATACTACTGCCGTTGTAACTGGTCCCTGGCCCGCCATGTTTGGAGCCGTTTGCGGTGAAGCCAAGACCGGAAATTTTATCAGAGGTTGATTGCACGTTTACGTCTATGGCATAACATTCGCTAATAAAAAATGTTAACATCAAACCCACAGCAAGTTTTAGCATAGGCATTTTCATTAGAGTTCCTTTTTAAATGTGTATGGTTCCAAAAACTTATCCGCATTCCACCCCAGAATACTCCAATTATCCATATACCGATAGCCTCCATATGTTATTATTATGGTTAGATTGGGGTCAAACAGCATTGGTAAGGCTTTCATGATTAAAAAATTGCGTTACTGCTTTTTACTAGTATTGCTGCTGCATTTATTGTTGTTTCTAAGTTTTACCGTGGTCTTGATCGAACAAGACCAGAATACTCCGCCTGAGCAAGATGAGGAATCCAAAGCCCAAAAAGTTTTGCCCTCTTATGTTTATCAAGAACAACCGCCGCCAGCGCCACAGAATTCGCCAGCCGAAAAACCATCATTGCTTAACCCCACTACCGACAACACCGCCAAAAATGGAATTTTAAAACCAAAAGCCGCTCCCCCAAAACAGCCCGCCGCCGCAGCCACGCCTACCACCATGATAGGCAAACCCAGTAAAACACAAAGCGGCGCGCCCCACTCAGACCCGGCAAATTTGATCGCCGACAAACCTACCGATAAACCACTCATTAAATTATTAAGCAGAGCCACGGGTGCAAAATTATTTTATCCCAAAAGCGCTCAGGATTTTCATATTACGGGAATTGTCAGAATTCAATTTTACATTACGCCGGAAGGAGTGGTCAGTCAGATCGTGTTACTGCAGTCTAGCGGTTCAAGCCAGTTGGATGAGGCGGGGCTTTATGCGATCAGCAATATTTCACCTGTGAAAGGTGTGGATGTTTACTTGAAAAAACCACGTACTCTTACGGTAGGCATTATTTTTGGTTAATGCGCCTCTCAGTAATAATCCGTGGTGTCATCCGCCGTGCTTCTATCGTAACTTATCCCCTGACTACAACTCTGACAACCCTGGCAAGTATTGATTACTCTTTCTGGGGTAATCGCATAACGTTGTACGTTACAGCTTTGGCGGAAATAACGCACTGGATGGCAGCCATAATAACCACAAGAATCATAATAAAAATCGGGATAAGGTGTGGTGGTATAAAGAATTTCAAAGCGGTAAGTACCATGGCGGCGGACTTGGTGCGCATAATGGGGGTAATAATGCCTGGCGCGGTGGGCCCGGTGATAATACTCTCGGTGGCATCGATTACAGGGTTGCGCGCAGCTGCTGCAAACTACCGGGCCTGGGCCGTAGTCAACCATGTAATCCGCGGCAGCCTGACCACTTAAGAAAAATAGTATACTAATGACAGCAACTTTTAATGATGAGATCAGCTTAGCCGTGGCCATAAGACGTCTCCCGCATAGTTTCTATTATTTTAACACCGGGTTTTAGCTTGCGGAAAAAGCGAAATTTTTTTTGATTTCAACTTGCTGAATGTATATCAGAATTACAGATAACTTTTTTATTCGTTTAATTATTGATCAAAAATTAGACTTAAGCCTAATTGGTGTCACTAGAGATTTTACGTGCGATAACCAGCAATTCAAACATACTCATTAATTGAATTTTTCTATCGATATTACGAATTCTTTCCGAAAGCGCGCGGTCTATCACCCACAATTTGCTAATTTCAATTTCTTCAAAAATCATCCATAGGGTCAATTTTTCAGAAAGTATCTGGGTACTGGCTGGGTCACTAGCCGTCTTTCCAAATCTTTGATTATTAAAGTTTACCTGATACAAAAAGATGTTTTTTAGCGTGGTAAATTTGTTTTGGATGTGAAGATGGGTTTTGATTAATTCCGATAAAATCCGCAGCCTTTCCATATGCAAAACATCGCTGATGGTTTGAACTTGTCGCATATTCTTTATGACAATTTTATTCATGTTAAATGCCAGTTAAAAAATACTATCAAGTTATCAAGGTAGAAAAATATCTTACTCCTTTCCTATAAACTTGAAAAGATTAATTATCAGACTTAAAACGGGCCCCGAATTAATCGCTGCATGATGCTCGCTCTGATTAAGTTACTTTTGACACCTTCCATTGCGGGATAAGTTCGTCGGACATAGATAATGGCTTCATCCAGTTTTTGCATCAGTGATTCAGGGAGGCGAAGACTGAGACTTTCTTTTAATTGGTCCATCTCCACGGCGATATTCACCAGGGCGGGATAATCGGCTAATTGTAAAAACGCTTCCACCGCTTCGATGATCCATTTATTTTTGCCGCGCATGCCATAACCATCGTTAATGATTTGCTGCTGCATTTTAAAATGCAGTGGCTTTTGTAATTTTATGGAAGTCATCACTTTGTTAGTCATGAGCAAATACCTTTTCAGTAATATAATTACAAACTTCCAACGCTTCTTCGGTAGCCGCTTGATTGGCAGACACATCAAAAATTGCTTTAGCAAAGGCCCCACGTTCACTTAATTTAACTGGCATAACATATTTTCCAATCGCTATGTTATCTTGTAAACCTGCTAATAAATCTTTATGGGCGTGGCCATGGCTTTTAAACAAGGTTGGGAGTATGCCGACTAATTTTAACGGTCGGTGTTTTTCACGAATTAAAGCTTCCTGCATCCACAACTGCAACATGCCATAAATTCCCTCCACCGATTTTTCTTCCATCACGGCGGGAATAACAATATGCGTAGCGGCTTTCATTACACTGATAGCCAGCGGGCCTTTCGCCGGGCCCGTATCAATTACCACTGCCTGGTAGGCTGCTCTCACATCTTGCGAACTCAAAAAATCCGCTAGCCGGTTATGGACTTTTTCCATAGCTTCACTTTTTCTGACTGTTTCGGCAGCCCGCAATTTTTCCGAATGTGCCGGCGCAACATCTAAATTTTTAATGTTGGTGGGATAAGGGATGACGCCTTCGCCATAAAATATTTCCGCAATACTGCTAACGCCATCCCAATCCGCGTCATCGGGATCATTGGGATTAAAGTCCGGATGCACTGGAGGTTTATAGTTGGCTGGCACAGCCGCGTCAGTTTGCATAACTAAAAAGTGTTGAGAAAAATGACCTTGCGGATCGAAATCAATTGCGAGAGTAGGAATTTTTTTAATGTTACTCAGATACTCAGCCAGCGCGCGACTGCATGTAGTTTTACCAACCCCTAACTTATTGCTCACAAAAGCGATCACTTTCATGGGCGCACCTGCTTTGTGGTATCGTAATGCTTAACATATCATATGTTTGGTAGGATTATATGGACGGGGTAACTTAACTGGCGCCCCAGGCCGGAGTCGAACCGGCGACCTGCCCCTTAGGAGGGGGCCGCGCTATCCACTGTGCCACCGGGGCGTTGGAGGGGAAATGTACAATTCTGAATTAAAAATACTACCGAGGGTCGGAATCGAACCGACACGATGTCACCATCACCGGATTTTGAATCCGGCGCGTCTACCAGTTCCGCCACCCCGGCATTTTTAAGAAGGGCAAGTATAGCAAACCTCAAAGGGGCGTCAACTCCTGTCATTCCCGCGCAGGCGGGAATCCATTAATCCGGCTCCCGTGCCACGAATGGATTCCCGCCTGCGCGGGAATGACAGATTGGTGGGACAGGTGAAGAATGGTTTGCG
>JAZKAT010000014.1:90902-97304 GCA_040389045.1 Pseudomonadota bacterium
ATTCCCGCCTGCGCGGGAATGACAGATTGGTGGGACAGGTGAAGAATGGTTTGCGACAAACCACTAAAACATTTCTAAAGGGTCAACATCAAGGAAATATCGGAGGGCGAGAGGTGAGATTGTGTAATACGCTAAAACATTTCTAATGGATCGACATCCAGCGACCAGCGGACTTGGTGTTTGCCGGGGAGTTTTTCGATGGCGGGTATCAGTAATTTTAAGTAATGTTGTAGCATGGGACGTTTGGCGGATTGTAATAATAGTTGCACCCGGAAACGCCCAGCGCGGCGAGGCATGGGGGCGGGGACTGGGCCCCAGACGGGGACGTCGTGGCGGAAATCTAGTGTTAATTCTTTTACGGCGCGCAAAAAATCCAAGGCTTGTTGCATGCTGTGTGCTTCGGCGCGGAATAATGCTAAAAATGTATAAGGCGGCAAGGCGGCTTGTTCGCGTTCAAGCAGTAAACTTTCCGCGAAACGATAATAATTTTCATTTAATAATTGTTTTAAAAAAGGTTGGTCTGGGTGATGGGTTTGAATCATCACCGTGCCAGGGCGGTTGGCGCGTCCAGCGCGTCCGGCAACCTGTAATACCAATTGGGCCATGCGCTCAATGGCGCGAAAATCCGAACTAAAGAACCCACCATCTGGATCGACAATTCCAACCAGCGAAACATCAGGAAAATGATGCCCCTTAGCCAGCATTTGCGTACCAATTAAAATTTTATGTTCGCCGGAGAGAATACCATCCAGCAAATTTTCCATACTGCCTTTGCGTTGCGTACTGTCACGGTCTATACGCGCGATAGAAATTCCGGGGAAATGTTTTTGTAAGGCTTGCTCTAAACGTTCGGTGCCTAAACCAATAATATGTAAATCGCGGTTGCCACATTTTTCACAAACCGTCGTCACCGGACGCTGCGCGTCACAATGATGACAATGCAAACGCCGCGGCTCATGATGAAATGTCATGCGTGCATCACAGCGTTTGCAAGCCGCCAAGTGGCCGCATGCGTGACACATAAATACTGGCGCATAACCACGGCGGTTTAAAAACAACATCACCTGACCGTTATTTTGTAAATGTTCCTGCATGGCTTGTAACAAGGCCGGTGATAAACCTTCTTCCAAATACTGGTTACGCACATCTACCACACAGTACCGCGGCATTTGCGCGGCGCCGGCGCGTTCCGGCAAATTTAAATATTGGTAATTGCCGCGCGCGGCACGATGAATAGTTTCCAGCGCGGGTGTTGCCGAACCTAAAATAATCGGCACTTGCCGGTTTTGCGCGCGCAAAATGGCAAGGTCGCGCGCGTGATAACGAAACCCTTCTTGTTGTTTAAAAGAAATATCATGCTCTTCATCAACAATTATTAAACCCAAATCAATAAACGGAGAAAAAATCGCGGAGCGTGTGCCGATAATAATTTTCGCGCCCGCGGTCATGCCAGCCAGCCATGCATTCAATCGTTCTTTATCATTCAAGCCCGAATGCAAAGCAATTACCGGTACCGCGAAACGTTGGCGAAAGCGTTGTATGGTTTGCGGCGTCAAACCAATTTCCGGCACTAACACTAACACTTGACGTTGCCGTGCAATCACTTCGGCAATAATTTGTAAATACACTTCCGTCTTGCCACTGCCAGTCACGCCATCTAACAAAAATACTTTGAAGGCATCAAGTTGCGCATTAATCATGGTCACCGCTTCCGCTTGCGCCTTATTTAATTGTTTGGGAGCATCGGTGATTGTCAGCGCGGCGGAAAAATTATTGGGACGTAAAGTTTTTACTACCCATTTTTTGTCGCATAAATTATTTAACAGTGTGGTTGAAGCATGCAATTCTTGTAACTGTTCACGGGTAACTCCTAGCGGATATAAGGCCAGCGTTTTTAATAATTCGATTTGTTTAGGCGCGCGCTTTGAATCATCAAGCAACGCTTGTTGCCCGGTCGCGCTAATTTGCCAGTGTGTTACCGCCCCTTCAGCTAATGATTTACCTTGCCGCAATAAAATTGGCAGCGCTGTTTCCAGCACCATGCCAACTGGATGATGATAATAGTTGGCAGACCATAAACATAATTGCAATACATCGGCCGGTACTACCGGTTCCTGGTCTAAAATTTCCAGAATATTTTTTAATTGAAACGTGGATATTTCATTAACTACTTCCAGCAAAACACCGACTAATTCCCGCGGTCCAAACGGTACGCGCACCCTTATACCGGGGATTAAATTATCAACTGAAGCACCCGTTGGTGGCAAATAATCGAACACTTGCCGTAATGGAGTGGGTACAGCGATGCGTAAAAGAGTTAATTTTTTTTCTATCATAGTGAATTTTAAGGAAATTCTTAAAGGGCAGTCAGTAGGTCATCCAGTTTAGACTATCTTATATGATATAATTTATCGTTATAAGTAATTATTTTTATTTAGAAGGTGTATTTTATGGCTATGATTTCAAGCGTTCATGACATTGACCAAATGCTCGAGATGTTATTACAAAAAATGCTGAAACATGGTGCCATCACCAAAGAACAAAAAAATGATATCAAAATGGTGCTAGGGCCTGCTTTAAAAGATGCAGGCGGTATAGATGCCAATGATCCTAAAGCTGTTGACCGATTAAAAAAAGGTGTACTCGATGCTGTCGTAGTAGGCCAAGTGGCCGGCAAACGCGGCCTTGAAGATATAACAAATTTAAGACAAGCAATAGCTGTGGTCGCCCTCAATTTTAAAGATCCGGCTAAATTAACCCCCGCGGATAAAAGACAATATGCAATGGGCATGGCTTGTGTATTAGCTCTCAATCAAGATCCTAATTTAAAAATTAACATTAAACTCATGATGCAGGACCCTAAAACGTTAACGCCTGCGGAACGTAAAGAAGTCGGCGATACTATTGAAAAAATTATGCCTGCCCTCAATGCCATGCAAGATCCTGCGCTAATGCTTTCTGTCGCCCAACTCGCCGGAGCGATAAAACTAGTTAAAGATGAACTTGCCAAAGATCCCACAGCCCAAAGAACTCCTGAAGAAGACAAGGCGTTCACTGATTCACTTTGTAATTTATACGGCTTGGATCCTCGCGTTCCGGGTAAAATATCGGGACCCATTGTCAGCATGCCGGGTAATGCGTTAGGCATAGTCGCCAGCGGTCCTGCGATGGGTAACGACCCCATTAATGATTATTCAGGAACTATTCTTAACGCCTCCATGCAATCGGCAACCGGCGTATACACATTAAGTGAAGACCGCGATGCCGCTTTAGGAGAAACTTTTAGCGATAATGCTCCAAAATCGGAAGCAGCTGCAGCAGCTCCTGAAGCAGCTGAGCCAGCCGCCGCTAAAGAATCACTGCTGTCGGCAATCGCCAGCGTGGTGGAAGATGCGGTCAAAGAAACCGTTGCCCCTGAGAAAAAAGAAAGCGCGGCACATGTTAAAGAAGTGCCAACGGCAGAACCAGAATATAAGTCACCTAGCCCATTTAATACAGGCGGACCCAAACCACCAGGCGCTCACTGATAACAAGAATCGCATTGAAAAAGGAATTGTATGCACAAAGTATTTATCCTGGGCGCGGGCAAGATTGGTTCTCTGATTGCATTTCTGTTAGCTAACTCCAATGATTACCACGCTTATCTCGCGGATATTAATTTTGATGACCGCCCGGATTTAACAAGAATACTAGCTAAAACTCCTAACCTCTCCACCGTAAAAATCAGCGCGCAAGATATAGATAAAATGCGTGACTTTCTTAAAAACAATCCTATGGAAGCGATTGTTTCCTGCTTACCTTATTATTTTAATGTTGAAGTCGCCAAGCTCGCGAAAGAATTTAATTTGCATTATTTTGATTTGACGGAAGACACCCAAACTGCTGGCGCTATTCTGGAATTATCTAACAATGCCAAAAATGCTTTTGTGCCGCAATGCGGTTTAGCGCCAGGCTTTATCAGTATTGTTACCAATGAAATCATGCGGAATTTTCCGGTATTAGATTCGGTGAAAATGCGCGTAGGCGCGTTGCCAGTTAACAGTAGTAATGGTTTGCAATATTCACTGACCTGGTCTACCGATGGGTTGATAAATGAATATGGCAATATGTGTAATGCGATAGAAAATGGTGAAGAAGTAGAACGCTTGCCATTAGATGATTTGGAAGAAATTAAAATTGACGGTTTAACTTACGAAGCTTTTAATACGTCAGGTGGGATAGGCAGTCTGGCAACCAGTTTTCTTGGCAAAGTTAATCATATGACTTATAAAACAATACGCTATCCGGGTCACTGCGAAAAAATGCGTTTCTTGATGAATGATTTGAATTTGAATCAGGATAGGGACACGCTGAAGAAAATTTTAGAAAAAGTCATTCCGAAAACCGAACAAGATGTGGTATTGGTTTATGTGTCGGTGACGGGTACTAAAGATAACTTGCTCAGTGAACAAAATTATTTTAAAAAATTCTATCCGAAAACTATCAATGGGTTTAATTGGTCAGCGATACAATTGACTACGGCTTCTGGGTTGTGCTCGGTATTGGATTTAGTATTATCGCAACCGGAAAAATATCGTGGCCATATTAGACAAGAACAGTTTTCACTCGCGCAATTGACAGAGAATCGATTTGGTAAATATTACTCCTAAAAACATTGAGAATTACTATGGACATCTTAAAATCTTTAAAATTAACCGCACTTAATTCTGGCGCGAGTACGGGCAGCGGCTGGTGGTCGGGAGAAACAGCATCGGGTGAAATTGCTAGTATCAATCCCGCGAATGAAACGCTCATCGCTACGGTATACAATTGCTCCGGCGAAGATTACGAAAAAATTGTTAACGCTTCACAGCAAGCTTTTTTGCAATGGCGCAATGTACCTGCGCCAAAACGCGGTGATATTATTCGTCAGATTGGCGATGCGCTACGCGTCAATAAGGAAAATCTAGGCAGTCTGGTTTCGCTGGAAATGGGTAAATCGAAACAGGAAGGCAATGGTGAAGTGCAGGAAATGATTGATATGGCTGACTTCGCGGTAGGACAGTCGCGTATGTTATACGGCAGCACTATGCATTCTGAGCGTCCTGAACACCGCATGTATGAACAATGGCAGCCGCTAGGGGTAGTGAGTGTTATTACCGCGTTTAATTTTCCCGTCGCGGTGTGGGCATGGAATGCATTTATTGCCGCGATCGCGGGAAATACCGTGATTTGGAAACCTTCACCCAAAACACCGTTATGTGCGATTGCCGTGCAGCACATCTGTAATGAAGTCATGAAAAAAAATGGTTATGACGGGGTTTTTTCCTTATTTATAACGGATAACAATAGTGTGGTAAAAAGAATGGTGGATGATAAACGCGTGCCGTTAATTTCATTTACTGGTTCAACGCCGGTGGGCAGACAAATTCAGTGTTATGTCGCACAACGCCTGGGGAAAACTTTATTAGAGTTAAGTGGCAATAATGCGATTATCGTTGATGAAACCGCTAATCTGCAATTGGCTATTCCGGCGATTGTATTTGGGGCGGTGGGTACGGCAGGCCAGCGTTGCACTACTACACGGCGCTTGATTGTGCATGAAAAAATTTATGATCAGTTAGTGGCGGCTTTGATTAATGCTTATAAAAAAATTACTATCGGTGATCCGCTGGATGAAAAAAATCTGATGGGGCCATTGATTGACGCCGCGGCGGTGAAACAATTTGTCACGACTATAGAAGAAATTCAAAAAGCGGGTGGGAAAATTCTCGCGGGTGGAAATGTGATAAAGCAACCGGGGTTTTTTGTGGAGCCGACGTTGGTGGCGGCGGAAAATTCCTGGGAAGTGGTGCAGCATGAAACGTTTGGGCCGTTATTGTATGTCATGAAATTTTCTGCATTGACCGATGCTATTGCTATGCAAAATCATTCTAACCATGGGTTGTCTTCGGCTTTGTTTACTAACAATATTCAAAATGCGGAATTGTTTTTATCGGCACAGGGTAGTGATTGTGGGATTGCGAATATTAATATAGGTACATCGGGCGCGGAAATTGGTGGTGCGTTTGGTGGTGAGAAGGATACTGGCGGTGGCCGTGAGGCGGGGTCGGATTGCTGGAAAGCTTATATGCGCAGGCAGACGAATACGATTAACTGGGGGAAGACGTTGCCGTTGGCGCAGGGATTGAAGTTTGAGATTTGAGTTTGGATTACCCCTGACCTGCGGCGTTGCTCCCTTCCCACCACTATGTCATTCCCGCGCAGGCGGGAATCCATTACTAGTTTGCCGCACCGGGCATGGTTTCAATGAATGGATTCCCGCCTGCGCGGGAATGACAAAATAGGCTGAGGTTCAGGTAGGTTGAGCTGAGCGTAGCGAAGCCCAACAGTTTGTAATGATTACTTCCCCGCCCCCATACA
>JAZKAT010000014.1:97404-151935 GCA_040389045.1 Pseudomonadota bacterium
GCTGAGCGTAGCGAAGCCCAACAGTTTGTAATGATTACTTCCCCGCCCCCATACACAACAATTTTATTTCAAGATATTCATCAATCCCGTATTTAGAACCTTCACGGCCGGTGCCGGATTCTTTTACGCCGCCGAAGGGGGCGACGGCGGTGGAAATAATGCCTTCGTTAATGCCGACCATGCCATATTCCAATGCTTCTGCAACACGCCAGACTCGATGAATATTGGTGCTATAAAAATACGAAGCCAAACCGAATTCCGTATCATTGGCCATGGCGATCGCTTCTGCTTCCGTTTTAAAACGAAATAATGGTGCAACCGGGCCAAAAGTTTCTTCGGTTGCTGGTAACATTTTACTGGTCATGTCAGTCAACACCGTCGGCTCAAAAAACAAACCTTCCAGCGGTTTGCCACCAAAAACAATTTTGGCGCCTTTCGCGACCGCATCTGCTATGTGTTTTTTTACTTTGTCTACAGCGGCCTTATTAATCAGCGGGCCTTGCGTGGAAGTTTCATCCAGGCCATTACCTACTTTTAATTTCGCCACCGCGGCGATTAATTTATTGGTAAAAGTATCATAAATCGAATCTTGCACGAAGATACGGTTAGCGCAAACACAGGTTTGTCCGGTGTTACGAAACTTCGATGCCATGACACCCGTGATCGCCGCATCAATATCCGCGTCATCAAAAACAATAAACGGTGCATTGCCGCCTAATTCCATGGAAACTTTTTTCATGGTAGTCGCGCATTGCGCCATCAATTTTTTACCGACCGCGGTTGAACCGGTAAAAGAAAGTTTACGCACTAAGGGATTTGATGTTAATTCCTTACCTATGGTCACGGCATCACCCGTAACCACATTAATCACACCCGCGGGCACGCCCGCTTGCTCAGCCAATACTGCCAGCGCCAGTGCGCAATAGGGTGTGGCTTCGGCAGGCTTGATTACTACTGGACAACCTGCCGCTAACGCTGGCGCGCATTTGCGCGTAATCATGGCGATAGGAAAATTCCATGGCGCAATCGCGGCGACGACGCCAATGGATTGTTTGATCACGACTAAATGTTGCTGAGGTTTTTCAGAAAGTATTACATCACCATAGACACGGCGGCCTTCTTCGGCGAACCATTCGATGAATGAATTGCCATAATCGACTTCGCCGCGCGCTTCCACAATAGGCTTGCCCTGTTCCAGCGTCATCAGTGTAGCGAGATCTTCTTTGTTATCACGAATTAATTCAGCCCAGCGCCATAAAATATCCGCGCGCGCTTTCGCCGTCAGGCTACGCCATTGTGGCCAGGCGTCACTGGCGGCGCTGATCGCCTTTGCCGTGTCAGCTTCATCAAAATCTGGCAATTGTCCTAATACGGAATTATCAAATGGATTGTGCACAGTAAAAGTTTTTTTACTTTTAGCATCTACCCATTTACCGCCGACAAAACATTGCTTACGAAATAGCTCAGGATTTTTAAGCTGTTTCATGCGTTTACTCCCATGCGGCGATAAATTTCCTGCACCAGTAATTCAAACATATTATAAACCGTCGGGTTACCGCGCCAGTTCACCATGAAACGTTTGATTTCGCGATGAAAAGTGCGTTTGAACCCAAAAATATTTTTGTGTTCATACATGCCATCCAAATCGATTAATATCGGCTTCAATTGGCGCGCGATTAAAATATTCGTCATTTTTAAATCGCCATGAGTAATGCGTAGACGCGCCAGATTTTCAAATAAGGCGATGATTTGTTGCGCCACAAACAATGAATGCGCATCTTCATTCTGGTGCAGCGCGAAGAAATCACCCGCGTGTTCGCCTTCTATATATTCAGTCAGCAGATAAGATTTGCCACGCAAACCTAAAAATCTTTTTTCGATAAATGCCGCTGGCTTGGCGGTTGACACACCCATCAAGCGCAGCCGCTGCGCCAGCCGCCAGCTATTCGCCGCGCGGGTAGGACGCAGACAACGTCGCAACAGATGTAAGGCATTTTTCATGTTATACCGTTTTAACACAAAATATTTATCATCCAATTTTATTTTAACGACGGTGGCGCTGCGGCCTGATTTGAGAATTTCCGTATCTGGACTGGTAAAAATTGCCTCGGGAGCTTTTAACAATTGTAATAATTCGGCGGATTCATAATCCCGGTCATACATGCTCACGCTGGTTAAATTGCCTTTGCGCACAAAGGCGGTGCAGCTGCGGAAAATCTTTTTGCTAAATTGTTCCCAGCGTATCGCCGTCCATTTTTCCTGGGCAGCCGTTAAATAAGCGAGGTCTTGTTTCTTCACTAAAAAACTGCGCGACTCGGCATAAACCTGGAACAGTGCTTTTTGCAATTCTTCGGTACCTACACCTAGCTGTGAAAAGAATAAACCTAAATTATCCAGGCTATCTTTTTTAGTTAAGGGTTTATAAAAAACCTGCAAGTCACCACCATCAATGGTGTAAATATTTTTTCTTTTGACGAGAAAATTCTTGAAGTGCAAATCATGCTGTAAAATTCCCAGCACATGGTGGGTCGCCAGTTCTATCATCAACGCTTGTAATAACGGCAATAATTCCTTAATGCTGCTGCGATTTTCCCAGATTGCAGCAAGGTTTTGCGCATTGGTGATTTTTTCAAAAATAAGTACCTGAACTTTGCCATCTTTTGCTTTGCCGTGATAATACAATTGCGGCGTGAGTACACCATTGTCCAGCAAAGCCTTGATGCCGGTATATTCACGGCGCGCATGACGCACGGCGTTACCAGGCTCATAAAATAACTTTGCCACCACCGGCTTGCCAGCATAAGTGCCAAAGGCAACCAGTCGCTTGCCCGGAATAACACGGATGATTTCATGACAAAATAGCGTGTCTTTGCTATCGGTCAATGCAAGTTGAAATGGCGCAACCGTCACCCGGTTGCCGACTTTCAAACTTGACCAGGAAAATTCCTGCAGGAAATTTGCAATATTATTATTTTTCATGTCGTTGATACGTTCGGTCGCCACGTTGTTTCACCTTTTTCCAAAAAGTCCATTCGCAGAATAGTGTTTCACGCCAGGGGCGCATCCGATATTCTCTAATAAAACGCAATAAATCTCGAGAGGTCAATCCACTATCTTTGCTAGAAAAAAACAAACCAGCAAGGTCTTTAATAATCCAACGCACTGGCGTTTCGCTTCTAATTTGCGCACGATGCAAATCAATCAGAAATAATTTAAGCGCTCCACTCTCTATCGAAGACTGTGCCAGCAAAAAATGGCAAATATAAAAATCCCGGTGATTGATACCATTCATATGCAGCACGCGGGCAATGCGCGCAACTTCTTTAATGAGTGCGCGTTTCAATAAAACCGGCGGCGGTTGCACGCGCCAGTTTTTGCAAAAATCTTCCAGGCTAATAACGTCGGTTAATTCCGCGGTCAGTAAAAAAGATTGGCGACGTGCGGGATTGATTCCTCGAGAGCCAAAGCCCGCTACTTGCATAGTGGCAACATCCAGTTTGGGCAAACGTTGCAGTGCCAGCCATTCATTACGCGCGGACAAGATGGGCAAACGGCATTGGAACAAATTTTTAAAAATTTCCTTCCAGCCTATGCCGAAATGCTGCTTGATGAAATAACCCTGACCGTTGAATTCAATTCTTTGCGTACGACGGCCTTCCAACTCACGATATATTTTACCTTGCAATGTCATGAGTTGATCGAATAGCTTATCACCATCAAAAAAATTTTTGAGATGTGGAACCAGACTGAAATACACGTATCACCTTAACGATTCAATTATGTCGACCGCCCGTTCTGGCATGCTGTAAATATCCGCCTCTTTGGCGAAAGTCAGGGCATTCCAATGCGCGGCCGCGCGTATATCTGCGGATAATAGCATATTTGCCAGTGATTGATTAAATCTTTCCTGCTTATAGGGTGATGGCACTACAATGCCCGCGGCAGCCTCTTGAATATAGTGGGCATAGCCGCAGACATCGGTGGTTATCACTGGTAACCCTGACACTAAGGCTTCCAGTAATACGGTGCCGGTGTTTTCATTGTAGGCAGGATGGAGTAACACATCCGCAGCCAATAAAAACCGTGGTACATCTTTGCGGCCCCCTAAAAAAGTGACTAGTTCACTGATCTGTAATTTTTCCGCCAGCCGCGTATAAGGGGCCGTATTATCTTTGCCAATCACCCACAAACGGCTTTTGGATTTTAACTCCGGAGGCAACGCAGCCACTGCTTTTAACACTCTATCCAAACCTTTGGTTTTAAAGCCTGAGCCCACTAGCAACAATAAATAATTATCTTCCGTCAAACCGTACTCGGCACGGGTTTTCTGGCGAATTTGCGCGGCATCCGGCGGGGCTTTTCTGTCTTCCGCGATACCCGGCGGTAAAATATGAAAACGCTGGGCGGGGGTATGGTAATAGTGGGTAAACTCCGGTTGCTGCAAGGGCGAAATCAATAAAATTTCGGTTTTGGCCTCGGCGGCGAAAACGGCTTTTTCAGAAGCCACATTGTGTCGATAGCGACTGGTTAAACGATACCACCAGCCGTGTTGTTGACGCGCCTTGGCTTGATAGCAGGTATCCGCGGCGTAATACACATCCAGCCCGGGCATTTTATTGAAACCAAAAATTAAATCGTAATGGCCTTGGCGTAAAAATGGGGTTATCTGTTTAACGAAATCTTCGCGACGCTTGTGATTCGTGAAACCTTTGGCGGCGATAGTACGGATTGCCAATCCAGGCTCGTAGCGGCCTTCCCAGGAAATAGTATAAACGTCAACTACATGGCCACGCTTGAGACAGGCTTTGGCAATCCGCAAAAAATCACGCTGCAAGCCACCAAATGGGAAGTATTTAAAAAGGCAAACTGCGATGCGCATGAATTATCCGATTGAGTTAGGTTAGCAAATAATATCGTACCCGCGAGTACTTGCAAAGGTAAGACTTCTCGGGTAAAAGTTGGCGCCACTCTGTCATTCCCGCGCCGCCTGCGCGGGAATGACAGTAGTAGTGCTGGATGACAAATAAAAAAGAGGAGGACAAGCTCATGGCGCTGGGACGGAAAACCTGGGTTAATTTTGCGAGAAAATCTTCAAAAACATTCTTACGTAATGCTTTCTTCATTCCTAAGCAAAATTTTTCCTTACTAAATTACTACCAGCCAAAATTTACTAATTTATTCACTCAGCTGACTAACAATAAATTGCAAAATTGCCTGAGTCAGACTTCCACAAGTCATCCTGGCTGCAAGGAATTACTAGAAGCTATCAATTTTGGAAATCATGAGCATGACATTTTTGCTGATCCGGTTTGTTCCCTCTATTTACTTGCCTTAATACGCGACAGAAAAATCGCCTTTAATACCGGCATTTCTGTTTATCAGTATTTAATCGGTTTAATGAATTTTACCAATTTGCAACCTTTAGCACCCGAACATCAAGACTTTAAAGTAGACCGCGCATTTAGTGTCATCAAATTCGCGGAAGATGGAGAGTTGACTGATACTGGTAAAAAATACTTGCACGCTATTTGCGAGGAATTTCAAAAATTTAGTTATCAGGTTGATTTTGAAAGCTGCAGAGATTTTATTTTAACCTTATCTCCATCTGAGCTTTGGTTATCGAAATTATCGTTAAAACCAGGGTATATGTCACAATATGATAACATGATGGAGATCATCGGCACGACAGTGCCTTTTCTGATAGAAGTTGAGTGTGGAATTCGTTATTTGCCTTCTGTCAGCATAATCAATTTTTTATTTAATCAAATGTCGCCCAAGCCCTTGCGAGTACATCCGGTATTTGGCCTCACCAAGCATGATGTCTACCTCAAGATGCTGAAAGGGGGCTTTCATCCTGGCGCATTGTACCATCCACTTGCCAGCGATAATCTAGTGGGTGCGCATGGAATTTCCGCTGGGCCATTCGCCATGTTAGTGCACGATTGGACACATGCATTTTGGATAAACTTATTTAGTGAGGACGATCAAAAAATAATTCATGAATCAGCCCAAAGAATCCAACACTTGAAGGCTTTGGCTTTTAATAAAGGCTATAATTCTCTCTATGAGGATTTGCACTTAGCACAAGTATATCTGCTTGATTTTGACTTACATGAAATTCAAAAATTTTATTGTCCTAAGACACGATTAAGCAATTATTTACAAACTTTTCAAAAGATAATGGATACAGCGGCCACCTTGGAAGATAAACCTGTTTTTAGCCTTGGGCAAACCTAACTCATTTAATGCTATAATAATTAAATGGAGGCACAATATATGGCGAATCAATATAGTTTTATTGGTATCCACGACTTAAAAGGACGTATGTTCGTATACCAGGAAGAAATGAAAGAATTTGATTTGAATTCTGAAGCAATTCGCAGTTTCGCGCATGCTATTAGATCAGGCGATGTAGAGACCCTTGAAGTTCAGTTCAAACTGCTTGATCAAAAACAAAAAGAAGGCTTATTAAAGATATACATTGATTACAAAAACCTGCACGCCGATGATTTTATGGATTCCAGTTTGCCCCGCGGCGATGCCATTAGTGTGGCCAGGCAATTTGGCCATCTCAAAGTAGTCGCCTTCCTTACTAATCAAAAAAATAACCTGGGTGGCAAAAAGCAATATCGTGGTACGTTAAAATAATGACACGCGCTATGCGCCATCAATTTTCAACATAGTAGATTCAATCCAACTCTTAGTTTCTTCCAATACGGCTTCGGCGGTGCGGCCGACTGTTTCAATTACTGGACCAAAAACTACTTTTATAGTGCCGGGACGTTTGATGAATTTGCGTTTTGACCAGTAAGTACCGGCATTATGCGCGACCGGTATAATCGGACTGCCGGTATCAACCGCCAGGCGCGCGCCACCTAATTTATATTTTCCTACGTGGCCGGGCGCGATGCGAGTACCTTCTGGAAATACTAAAATCCAGCGGCCTTGCACTAGACACTCTTTGCCTTGTTTCATCACTTGCGTCATTGCCGATGAACCTTCACTGCGATTAATTGCAATCGGGTCGATAGCAGCCATGCCCCAGCCAAAAAAAGGCACCCAGCATAATTCGCGTTTTAAAATAATCGCTGTCTCATGAAACTGGGGTGGCAAATAAAATGTTTCCCACGAAGATTGGTGTTTACTCATGATAATTCCGCAACGATCACGGGGAATATTTTCCAAGCCCGTTTCCTGATAATCAATGTGACAAATCACCTTCAACAACCAAACCGCCGAGCGCGACCATCCCATCACAATTGCAAACCGGTAGCGCAAGGGCAGTGGGTAAGAGGCTACACAAATCATACTGTAAAAAATGGTAAAAACCGGCAATACGGTCACAAAAATCAACGATCGAAAAAACATCGATATTTTACCGGGCAGGGCTGCTTGTTTAGACATGTCACTATCTCTATTATTTTTTACAAATGATGGTTGCGGCATGGGCCAGATCATTAAAATATCGGACTTTAGTAGGCGCGGGTAATTCTTCTAAAGTGCGTTTGCCATTGCCGGTCAATACCAGTACCGGTTCGCAACCCGCACGCTCAGCGGCTTGCACATCTGACAGGGAATCACCAATAAAAATGGTGGTCGTTAAGTCAATCGGATATTTTTTTGCAATATTATGCAACATACCGGGTTCTGGTTTGCGACAACTGCAATGATTGTTAGGATGGTGAGGACAGAAAAAAATTTCCTCCACCTTGCCCCCTGCTTCCGCCAACAGCGTGAAAAATTTTTGATGGATTTTAGTCAGGGTCGGTAAATCATAAAGACCGCGCGCCAAACCAGATTGATTGGTGGCGACAATCACTTGATAACCCGCTTGATTAAATCGCGCGATGGCTTCAAGACTACCGTCTATAGGCAACCATTCTTCAGGCGATTTGATATATTCAACTGAATCATGATTAATAACACCGTCACGGTCTAAAAGAATAAATGGCATGGCTTATCTCGTTTGCAGTAGCGCGACATCGGCGACTTGTAAAAACAAAGCGCGAAGTTTAGTAAGTAATAACAAACGATTTTCCCGTAAAGCGCGGTCTTCCGCCATCACCATCACTTTATCAAAAAATTCATCCACGGGTTGGCGCAAATTTGCTAACTGTGATAATACGTCAATATAACGCGCATCTTGAAATAATGGCTCTATGGTTTTATTCAGGGAATCCAGGTGCGCTGCCAGCGCGCGTTCGGCGGGCAATTCAAATAATGCCACATCAACTGCTTTCGCATCGATGTCGGAATCATACTTGTCCAGAATATTACTCACGCGTTTGTTCGCCACACTTAACGATTCAGCGTCCGGCAATTCCTTAAAATATTTGACCGCTAAAACCCGACGGTGAAAATCATAAGGCCGCGTTATTTTCAGCGCCGCGACCGCCGCAATCACATCAGGATTAATACCTTGTTCTTGATACCAGGGTTTTAAACGTTCTTGCAGAAAATCGCAAAGTTGCGTGACCGTGGCGGGATTATTTAATTTGACGGTATAAAGCTGTGTGGCAAATTCCATTATCTCGGCTATATCAATATCAATTTTTTTCTCAATTAAAATTCTTAACACCCCTAAGGCGGCGCGTTTTAATGCGAATGGATCTTTATCACCAGTGGGTTGTTGATTAATACCAAAAGCACCCACCAGCGTATCCACGCGATCGGCCAGGGCAAGCACTGCGCCTAATTCTGAGGCTGGCAATTCATCGCCGGAAAATCGCGGCATATATTGTTCTTGCAGCGCATTCGCGATAGCATCGGTTTCTTTATCTTGCAGGGCATAATACTTGCCCGCCACGCCTTGTAGTTCTGGAAATTCGCCTACCATCTGGGTCAATAAATCGGTTTTTGCCAACAAGCCCGCGCGGGCGGCCTGTACGCTGTTCACACCAATTTTGTTGGCGATAAATTCGGCGAGAGCGGACAACCGTACAGCTTTTTCATGCAGCGTGCCGAGTTTGACGTGATAAACCACATGTTTTAAGCCTTCAATTCTATCGGCTAATTTTTGCTTTTTATCCATTTCAAAAAAGAAGGCGGCATCCGATAAACGCGCGCGCAACACCCGCTCATTTCCCGCAATCATATGCTGCATGTCACGGGCTTCAATATTACTGATGGCCACAAAATGCGGTAAGAGTTTGCCATTATTATCCACCACGGGAAAATAACGTTGATGGTCTTGCATCGCTGAAATTAACGCTTCCGCTGGCACGTCAAGAAAACGTTGATCGAAGTCCCCTAAAATAGCCACCGGCCATTCGACCAGCCCCGTGACTTCATCCAGCAAATCAGCATCAATCACCGCATGCACCCCTTCGCCAAACGCTTTCGCGACGATGGCCTGGGCTTGTTCCAAAATCATTTGGCGGCGTTCCGCGAAATCAGCAATGACATAATTTGCCTTCAAGCGTTTTTGATAAGCGGCGGGCTTGGGAATACTAATAATTTTTTTGCTATGAAAACGATGGCCACGCGTCAGGCGGCCGCTGCGGACACTTAAAATTTCCGCATCAATGATTTCATCACCGTATAACATAATGACTGAATGCACCGGTCGCGCGAATTCTACATCACCATCGCCCCAACGCATGCGTTTTGGAATTGGCAACGCGGCCAGCGCATCTTTAACGATGCCTGGGAGTAGCTCGGCGACCGTTTTTCCGGGCACAACTTGTTGGAAGCCTACCCAGGTGCCTTGCTTGTTTTGAATGGTTATCAATTGATTTGGTGTCACATTAAGTGACTTGGCAAACCCCATGCACGCTGGTGTTGGATTGCCATCTGTATCAAACGCGGCGGCTAACGCGGGACCACGTCGCTCTACTATAGTCTGCGGCTGGTGTGACACCAGCGACTTGACTAATACCGCCAAACGACGCGGGGTCACAAAAAATTGCGCTTCTTTAAATTCTAAGGGTATATTGCGCAAGCGTGTTTGAATTTCGTTTAAAAAACTTCGACCCAGTAATTGCAATGCTTTGGGTGGCAATTCTTCGGTATGAATTTCAACGAGAAAATCAGCTTTGTTTGCGTGCATGCTTCTTTTCCTGCAATAGCGGGAAACCTAATGCTTCGCGCGCCTGATAATAACTTTCCGCCACGGCTTTAGCCAGGCGGCGAATTTTTAAAATATGTTGTTGCCGTTCAGTCACTGAAATCGCGCGGCGTGCGTCAAGTAAATTAAAAGTATGTGAAGCTTTTAATACCATTTCATACGCGGGCAATGGCAGGCCTAATTCAATGAGGCGCTGACTTTCTTTTTCATAATCGTGGAATTGTCGAAACAGTAACTCAATGTTGGCGTGTTCAAAATTATATTTTGACATTTCCACTTCATTTTGATGAAACACATCACCATAAGTCACCACGCCCTGCGGGCCTTTGCTCCACACCAATTCATAGAGATTATCAATACCCTGCAAAGACATCGCCAGGCGTTCCAACCCATAAGTCAATTCACCGGTGATGGGCACACATTCCAAACCACCTACTTGTTGAAAATAAGTAAATTGCGAAACTTCCAAACCATTTTGCCAAACTTCCCACCCCAGGCCCCACGCACCTAGCGTAGGTGATTCCCAATTATCTTCCACGAAACGAATATCATCGGTCAGTGGATCAACACCCAGTGCGCTTAATGATCCCAGGTATAATTCCTGAATATCCAACGGCGCGGGTTTTAAAATTACTTGAAATTGATAGTAATGCTGAACACGATTGGGATTTTCACCATAGCGACCATCGGTAGGACGACGGCTAGGTTGCACATAGGCAAGGCGCCAGGTTTCTGGCCCAATAGCGCGTAAAAAAGTTCCCGGATGAAAAGTTCCCGCGCCTACTTCCATATCCAATGGCTGCACTATAGTACAACCCTGTTTTGCCCAATAATCCTGCAAAGCGCTAATCATGCCTTGGAAGGTTTTGACATCGTAAATACTTTTTTTCATACCAGCCCTGATGGTTTTGGACGCGTGATTATAGCATTGTTAAAGAGCGCCCCGCTACGACTCTATCGGCAAGTATGCTACCCTAATCCATACTCAAAAAAGAGACTATTGCACGCATGGAAAACCCATTATTAAATCAAGGCACGCTGCCCAGTTTTAGCAGCATTATCCCCGAAGAACATATAGAACCCGCGATCCGCCAAGTCATAGCGCAACATCGTGCCGAACTGATAACTTTGTTAAGCACCAATAAAGTCTATACCTGGGACAATTTAATAAAGCCTTTAGATAATATGGAAGATGTATTGTCCAAAGCTTGGGCGCCTGTATCGCATATGCACGCTGTGGTAGAGTCGGAAAGTTTACGCAGTGCATATAATGCATGTTTGCCGCTTTTAATCGAATATCACACCGAGATCATGCAAAATGTCACCCTTTTCGAAGCAATTCAATCTATTGCGGATGGCGAAGAATTTAAACAAATGTCGCATGCTCAGCAAAAAGTTATTCAGAATGAATTGCGGGATTTCAAATTGGCTGGGGTCAATCTTTCACCAACAGACAAAGCCCGTTTTGCCGAGCTGCAAAAACAATTGAGCAAACTCCAAACCCTATTCGCTGAACACATACTGGATGCCACTCAGGGCTGGACTTTGCATGTTTCAGACCCCAATGCAGTCGCGGGCATGACGGCGCAGGATTTAAAAATTGCCGAACAAACTGCGGCGCAGCAAGGTAAGGATGGCTGGGTGTTTACGCTTGAATACCCAAGTTACGCGGCGGTGATGAAATATATGGAAAACCGCGAATTGCGCTGGTTGATGTATGAAGCTTACGCTACCCGTGCCTCGGACCAGGGCCCCAACGCCGGCCGCTGGGACAATACCGCTATCATCGAAGACATACTGCGCTTGCGTCATGAATTGGCTAATTTATTAGGGTTTCCCAATTTCGCGGAATATTCGCTGGCCACTAAAATGGCCGGATCGGTTTCGCGGGTGTTAAGTTTTTTATATGACTTGGTAGATAGATCGCAACATGCCGCCAAAGAAGAAGTGCGCGAACTCGCGGAGTTCGCGAAAGCGCGGGATAACATTCAACAGATTGAAGCCTGGGACTTAGCTTTTTATTCAGAAAAATTGCGCCAGCAAAAATACGCCATTTCGCAAGAAGAGTTACGTGCCTATTTTCCAGCGCCCAAAGTCATGGCGGGTATGTTTAGTGTGGTTAATAAATTATATGGCATTACTATCGTTGAAAAACTTAATGTGGATACCTGGCACCCGCAAGTAAAATTTTTTGAAGTTTTCGATCAGAATAATGCGTTGCGCGGCTGCTTTTATACGGATTTATTCGCCCGCCCGCATAAACGCGATGGCGCGTGGATGGATGAATGCCGCATGCGCAGAATACTCGATGATGGCAGTATGCAAACGCCAGTGGCGTTTTTAACTTGTAATTTTACCCGGCCCGTAGATAACAAGCCGGCACTGTTAACTCAAGATGAAGTAGAAACAATTTTCCATGAATTTGGTCATTGCCTGCATCACTTGTTGACGAAAATAGATTATGCGTCAATCTCCGGTATTAACGGCGTGCCCTGGGATGCGGTGGAATTTCCCAGTCAGATTATGGAACACTGGGCTTGGGAAAAAGCGACTATGCCATTAATTTCCGCGCACTTTGAAACCGGTGAATGTTTGCCTGATTCAATTTACAATAAATTACTGGCTGCGAAAAATTTTCAATCTGGTTTGCAAATGTTACGGCAGTTGGAATTTTCATTATTTGATTTTCGCATTCATCAGGAATATGAGCCTGGTATGGGCGGACGCGTGCAAAATATTCTGGATGAGGTACGTAATTTAGCCGCGGTGATCACCAATCCTACGTTTAACCGTTTTCAAAATAGTTTTTCGCATATCTTTGCCGGCAGTTACGCGGCGGGTTATTACAGTTACAAATGGGCGGAAGTTTTATCGAGTGACGCTTATTCATTATTCGAAGAAACCGGAGTATTTAATGCAGAAACCGGCAAAAAATATTTGGAAAACATTCTTGAGGTTGGCGGTATTAGAGACCCAATGACTTCGTTTATCGCCTTTCGTGGTCGTGAACCGACTATTGATGCTTTGTTGCGGCATAGTGGAATGGCCGCGCCGGACGCGTGATGAAAATTTTTCAGGGACAGCCTAAAGCATTATCTTTTTTATTTCTTACGGAAATGTGGGAACGCTTTGGTTTTTATGTAGTACAAGGCATGCTGGTCTTGTACATGTCAAAATCTTTTGGTTTTACGGATAATGAAAGCTATACCATCATGGGTGTGTTTTCGGCGTTGGCTTATATCGCGCCTTTTCCAGGCGGGTATCTTGCGGACCGGGTGCTGGGATTCAAACCCGCCATTATCATCGGCGGCGTTTTTTTAAGTTTGGGCTATGCGGGATTAGCATTACCCTGGACGCATGAATTTTATTTATCGCTGGCAACGATTATCGTGGGTAATGGTTTATTTAAACCGAATGTTTCCAGTTTGCTGGGGTCGCTTTATGAGCCCGGTGATCCACGGCGCGAACCGGGTTTCACTTTGTTTTATATCGGCATTAATTTAGGTGTTTTGCTTGCGGGCATCAGTTCTGGGTTTGTGAAAGATCATTTTGGCTGGCATGCGGGCTTTGCTTTGGCGAGCGCGGGTTTGATTTTTGGCTTGGTCACTTTTCTGTGTGGATTTAACTATCTAAAAACCAATAATTCAGTTTTGTGTCAGCCCTCGGCAAAAAATAGTATAAAGTTGTTGGTGATTGTCGGTTGTGTACTCGCTATCATTTTAATAAGCCAGTTAATGCAAACTAAATTTCTCGCGCAGTGGTTATTACCAATAGCGGGTATCCTGTTGCTGGTTTTTTTGTTGGTGCTGACTTACCGGCAGGATGCTAAGCATAGACAAGGGATGCTGGTATTGATTGCATTGATTTTGTCTTCGATTATTTTCTGGATGATCTTTTTGCAATTATTTTTTTCGGCCAGTCTTTTTATAGAGCGTTTGATTAACCGTCAAGTCTTTCACTCTACTATTCCGACCACGGCATTTTATGCGTTGGAAAGTATCTTTGTTATTTTACTGGGGCCGTTATTTGCCTGGTCATGGAATAACTTGAGTGAAAATTCCCGTAACCCTGCTCCGTTTTTGAAATTTATTTTGGCGATTGTATTTGTCGGCTTAGGTTTTTTGACCTTAAGCATTAGTACTTATTGTTACGATCAAAATTATTTAGTCAATCCGCTGTGGATTGTCTTGTCTTATTTTCTTGTGACTATCGGTGAAATGTTGTTATCACCGATTGGTTTGTCAGCAGTCACTACATTATCCCCGCGTAAAATTTTAGGGATGATGATGGGGATCTGGTTTGTCGCGCTGGGTTTTGGTGGTCAATTCGCCGGGTTGCTGGCTAAGCTTTCCAACATTCCTGACAATGTCTCGGGGCTGCCAGCGTTGGTAATTTATCGGGGCGCATTTATGGAATATGCACTGATTGCGTTTGCTGTGTCGTTGTTTATGTTCCTGATAAATAGAACAATCCCTAGAAAAACCCTTAAAATGATATAATAACTAAATTGAGTGTCATACGTATTACTTAAGGGGATACTATGTTTGACGCTGACCGACCTATTACGAGTGTCCAACAAGATCGTTTAGGAAGAAGTACATTCGCCAAATATCTGGCTCGATGTATCTTGGATCATAAAGCTTCTGAAAGCCTGGTTATTGGGTTGTACGGTACCCCAGGAAGCGGCAAAACCTCTCTCATCAATCTGGTACTCGAAGAATTACGCTACGCCGCCAGCAATATGTTCGACAATGAAAAACCTATTATCTTGAATTTTAGTCCGTGGAGTTACTCAGGCCAGGGGCAACTTATTTATGGGTTTTATCGACGGCTTTCCTCCGAATTACGCCAGGCGCCCTTTCTCGAAAATTCCACCGAAATAATTCACCTGCTGGAATTGTATATGTCGTTTTTCACCCATACCCCTGTACCCAAATCCATGCGCGTGAAAAGACGCTTAATAGCTAAACTAAAAAAACCCGTGGTCAATAAACAAGAAGAATATGCCTGGGAATCGGGTCGTGATCCTATTCAAGTTAAAACAGAATTAAATAATTATCTGAAACAACTCAAACACAAAATTATTATCATCATAGATAATATTTCCAGATTGACACCACCGGAAATTAATCAAATTCTACAAATCGTCAAATCCATGGGTGACTATGCGAACACCGTTTACTTATTGTCATTTAACAAAGAACAAGTCATCAATGCCATAAACAAAACCCGTGATGGAGAAGGTGCGGAATTTTTGGAAAAGCTAGTGCAACTTCCTTTTGAAGTTCCACCTATTAATAAAAATGATTTGGAAAGTTTATTGTTTGATAGACTTGAACCCGTCCTGGCAATTACGCCCGAAGATACCTGGGACATGGCTTACTGGGCCGATATTTATTATGCTACCTTAAAATATTTCTTTAACAGTTGCCGCGACATTACGCGCTATGTGAATTCATTAAGTTTTGGTTATTCTCGCGTACGTGATGTAGTCAACCCGGTGGATTATTTTGCCCTGACCGCGCTTGAAGTATTCGCGCCAGTGATTTTTGCTGGCATACGGGAAAACAAAGATTTATTCACTGATCTGTTGGACAATGTCTATGTGCTTAACCAAGAACAAATTAAACAAGACAAAGCCAGGATTGATGAAATTCTTAATCGTAACATTTCAATTCCGAAAGATATTTTACAAAATTTATTAATCGCCATGTTCCCGCGTTTGCATCAAATCTATTTACCCAATGAACAATTCTATCACTCGGAAGCACGCGCGAGAGAATTGCGCCGCATTTGTAGTCCGGACATGTTTGATGTTTATTTCCGTTTATCCATACCTAACAGTTACATGCCGGAATCTGAATTACAAACCATATTATCGCAAGCCAGTGATGCGGCAAGCTTCGATCAAGCCCTCACTCGCTTAAATCAAGATGACAGAGTCACCCGCTTTCTTGATTTACTCGACGGCAATGTCATACACCGAATTGCTAAAAAATATATAGCCAATGTCATTAAAGCCTTGATGGATGACGGCGATTTATTTCCAGAAGGCAAAAACACGCGTTTAAGTTTCAATACCGCTATGCGCGTACATCGTATCTGCCATCAATTGCTGCATGAATTGCCCAGCACGGAAAAACGTTTTGAAGTATTGCAAGAAGCCATTAACAATGCGAGTAAAAGTCTTTACATTATGATCCATGAAATAGATGTATTGGGCAGACAACATCTTGAAGGCGATGATGAATACCTGCCAATCGAGCATAGGGAAATCACTCCAGTCCAACTGTTACAACTTCAAGAACTTATTGTTACCAAAATCGAAGACTGGGCCCGCAGCGAACGTCTTACCGAACACCCCAAGTTTGTACCTATTTTATTTGCGTGGAAAAAATGGGGTGATGAAGAAGTTTGTCGCAGCTATATCAAAACCATTATTCAAACCGACCGCGGCTTACTCAATTTTCTCTGCTCGGCGTTAAAAGAACCGGTTAAAGAAGCCATGGACAAACAAGAGAAAAATCCCGAATGGCGTGAATATCTGGCTAACATTACCGCCTTTGTTGAGTTGGATGACATTACCAATCGGGCTAAAGCAGTTTTTGAAGGGGACGATTTTGAAAAACTGCGGGAAACCGAGCAACTGGCCATACTCATTTTCCTGGACTTGATTGGCGCCAATACCTTTAAAGTTATTCCCAAAACTACTGTTTAAAAACAACCCATTATAAATTAATTGTACAAAAATTATCTTGACACTTCTTGCTCACCCCACGATAATATGCCCACTACTATTAGAGTGAAAAGAGTGGGTGTACTATGCCGAGCCAAGTCTTTCTAGTTGAATTCAAAAATTCCCCCGCAGCACAAGCTGATGATAAATCAGAAAATCCTTCTTATTATTTTCATTATGAAATTAGCCAGGGTAAATTTAATTTAATTGAGCTAGAAAGGATCATCCCTTTATTAACAGCCATCTACCCAGCTACTTCATTCTTTACCGACACGCTAGTGGGTGTTAAAGGGCTGGTTTACGCTAATTATCACTTTGAAGCATCAAGCTACTTTACCCATGTCAATAAACACATGTTGGTAACTAAAACGCCTGACTGTCATGAAATCTATACTGACTTAACAATTCCTCCTGCCAAGGAACTGCAAATTACCACTAAGTTAATTGATGATTTTGTCCCGCCCGCTATTGATAGCAAAATGCTAGATCAAGCACTTCAACAACGGTTATTTACCAATAAAGTAACGCGGCTTGATTTACTTGCACCCGCACCAGCACCCAAAATGGTAAAGATGGATGAAATGCTTTTTCCTCCTGCTGCTGTTCTGGCAAACAATGAAAATCTTTTCGAACAGGTAGATAACCAGGCAGTTTTTCTCAATGAGAGCTGCGAACAAATCCAAAATTTATTCATGGCAACAGATGAAATTAAGAAAAGGACTCAAGCAGAATATAAAGAATTTGAAATACTTGCTAATGAATTTGAAACACTTTCTATTGAATACGCAGCAAATAAATTTACGAATCATTCCAAAATAAAATTTACTGATCTCAAAACTAAGCTGGAAGCTCAGTACCAAACCTTGATCGCAAATCCCAAACTGGAAGAAATTCGCCTGGCGTTGCTACATTGCTTGCGCCTGTCTGCCGTTGCTTACTTTCAAAAAGAATTAAAAAATATAAGTAATGAAACTACCGCTGCTAAATTTAATGAGCAATTTTCCAATATTGCCAAGGTGGAAATAACCGATTCCAAACCCGTACTACGTTTTATCAATAATTTGTTCCAGTTAAATTTCACCGAATTGCAAAACCTGGTTCAGCAAATGTTTGTTAAATTTTACAAATATAGTAGTTGGGCCCCTTGGGGATACTCTTATCCAAAATCAAAATTTGATGAGTATCTTAATTTAGAACAACCATTGTCTACAGCGATAATGTTCCACCCAAGCCAAGATTCATTTGCATGGGCTCCGTTTACCCTTCGCAACATTTGCGGGTATGACTATCGCGACCTTATAGTAATGGAAAATGCAAAATTAAATTCAGACTTAACGAACCAAAATAAAAAACTGACTTTACTCGCTGAGCAATTAGCTGAACTTGAAGACAAAGTTGCCGCGCTTAAACTTAAGGCGGAACAAGATGAAGCTAAACTCAAAAAAGGCCACGCCCAGCTTGGTAACGTTAGAACTGAAGCTAAGCAAAATACCCAAGCCATGATGCTGGATTACATGAGACTGCCAGATCAAACCGCGCAATTACACCAAACCATTTTAAATTTAGTCAAATTATCAGCTACTTTGAACATGCCTTATGCTGGCCTGGCTAATTTGATTGCCGAAGCCACAGAATTAGAATCTTCAATTGCCCTGCATAAAGAAATTGCTGATCTAGATCCGCATAATCTGGAAAAAGTTGGCGCTGCCGCTATTCAAGTTGAAGCGTTAAAAAAAGAGTTAGTTATTAAATTTAATTCATTTAATGATACGATTAAACCCTTGCATGAATTAACCACCGTGGCAACTGCTCTTGAAGCAAAATTAAACTCTCAACACAGCACTACCATTGCCAAAGATAATCTTATTAGCGTTACCCGTAAATTCGCTAATATGTTAATGGACGTTAAATATTTTAGCTCACTGGTATCCTGGGGTGGTGTAGGTTTAACGGTGAATGGGATCACTTATACTGTCCCAACAAGTTATTTAAAACTTTTTGTTTTAGCAAAGAGCTTAGTTGAGCCTATCAAGTACGACAACGCTCTCGCATTTTGGAACCAGGCAAAAATTTATGAAAGAGAAGCCCAGCAGCGCGGCAGCCATCGATTTTTCTTTTATCGAGTGCGCAGCAAAGAAATGAGTTTGCTGCAGGACCTTATCCGAGGATTAAAAATAGAAAGTTCAACATTTGCAGATGATGTAGATGGCAAACTTAGCCAGATCAAATCTGACTGGCGCTTAAACATGGAACATCGGACTATTCCAGTTCAACCGGATGTAAGTTCCCTGTCATCAAAAAATTCAAGAAGAAGAGGCCGCTATGACAGTTCACTATTTCCCGCAAGTTCATCCAGTGCTTCAGCAAGTTCAACAGCTAGTGTCGACCCTGGCTCATTTTCATTAACTGCTTCATCATTGAGTAATCGTAGTTAAACCGTAGCGGTAACGCTAAAGAATACGCGCGGCTGACGACCATCGCCCAGCAAGGCAAGCGCATCAACTTGACGAGTCAACGGTTGTGCCCACACCAGATTGCCGGTCACATTTTGCGTGAAGAAGAAGCGTGAACCTACACCCGCAGAAGTCGCGCTTTGTTTTTGCAACTGATCCACAACCTGACGCGCATTCCAGATCACACCCGCGTCATAAAACATATATAATTGCGCCGCTTGTAGTAATACTCTGCCCGGCATTACATTCATGCGCAATTCAATGCTGCCCGCCAGCCCACGGTCACCGATAATTTCCGCCGAGTCATAGCCACGACCCAACGCTTGCTGCACACCACCGAAACCAAATTGTTCCGTCGCCAGCAGCGGTTCGCAAGACCATTGGGTTTTAGCAATAAAAAATACTGAATATCGCGTCGCGCCAAGTTGCTGCAAGCGGCTATACATTAATTCCAGTTTGGTGAAGTGGCCGCTTGCGCCATAACGTGAAGTAAAACCGGTTTCACTTTTACTGATTGGCGTCGCGCCAAAGATATCCAAGCCTTGCTCAATATGCGCGCCCGCATTATTTGATCCATACCAGGTATCCGATAAATCCCAATTAACCCCAATTCTAAAAGAACGTATGTGATCGTCATATAGCATAAACGCTTGTTGCAGCGTCGTTACTTTACTGTCTATATAATTAAAAGTGGCATCCAGGTTTAAATCCTGGCTGCGGGTTTTCACCAACGGATAATTTAACATGGTGGAAAAGGTGAATGCGTCACCATTGATTTTTAATGGAGCCAAAACGAATCCCGGCAAAGTACGCGCCTGATTCATACTAAACGATAACCGGGCACCTTGCACACCCACCGCCATGTTATACCCAACCAGGAAGAACTTTAATTCCTGCGGCCTGGTGGTGCGTGATATCGTCATCGAAGTACTATCCCCCGGCAGGAAGATAGATTCCACTTCGCCGCCCGTGGTGACTTCATTGGGCCCTATGTAACGCGTGCCATAATTATCATAGGACAGGTAACCGCTAAACGTTTTGGTTTGCGTAACCAGATCTAATGTGGATGCGCCAATATTGGTTTTTGAAGGTTCCAACACGGCTTTTACCTGCACACCAGGTATGGTGTTAGCCAACAACAAATAATGTTCCATGCGTTTGATTTGCAATGGGCGTTGCAAAAGAATTTGATCACCAAAGCGTTGGATCAAGGGGCGCGCGCCATGGGGGGCACCTATCACTTTGACGTGATCGATATAACCTTCCACTATCTGAATATTAACTACGCCATTGGCAACGTGTTGGGGCGGTAAGATCGCGCGCGACAATACATAACCATCATTACGATAATAATTTGTAATGCTTTGCACAATATCTTGCAACTCGGCAACGGTGATCACCGAACCCAGTTTAGATTTATAAAGTTTGGAAAGCTCCGCCGTGCTGTAAACCGTATTACCCTTCAAATTAACGGTCGATATTTTGAATTTGATTTTAGTCGCCGCCGGGCCTAAGGCATTTTGCGCAGCCTGGGGTTTGGCTTTAGGCAATGGCGGTAAGGTATTCGATTGGGGTGCTTGTGGGCTTAAATCTTTACTTTGCCGTTCCGGTAAAACGCTGCTTGGCAAAAGTTGCGCGGGAGCCAACGGGAGTGCGATAGCATAATTTGTTGAAATAGTTATAACAACGAAGAGTAGTAACGAAAAAAATTTACCTAGTGTTCTGACATTTTTGATCATGCTTTTAGAACTTCCTTGTTCACTATTAAATTTTTTACGTAAAAACTACTGCACATTATAGCTAGTTAAGTTGCTGAATAAAACAAGTGATTTTTTAAAGTTTTATAAAGGGAATATGCCATAGATATACCTGACATAGAATGAAAAAAGGTCAATAGAACCAATGTCTATGAAATATAATACGCCAATTTTCAACCAGATAGCGCAAATACGCTTTTTTTCTCCCCATTAGATTACAATTTGAACTACAATAGGCTTATAAGCTAAAAATAAGATCTGAGAAGGAGATCATATGATCGCTAATAATTATAAATCGTCCAGACCTTCTATAGTCCAAAATTTAATCGTTCTCTGCTCATCCATACTATTCACCAGTATGGCTTTTGCTAATCCGCAAGGTGGCGTAGTCACCTCGGGCAACGCGACCATTGCTCAAGCTCCCAATTCCACCGTAATACAACAAAACAGCCAACAAGCCATTATTGAATGGCAAAGTTTTAATATTAGTGCCAAGGATAAAACCCATTTTCAACAACCCACCAATGGCGTGGCGCTAAATCGCATTAACGCTAATCAAGGTATGACGCAAATTTACGGACAATTGTCAGCCACGGGAAAAATTATTTTAGTAAACGCGGCCGGTATTTATTTTGGTGTAGGCTCCGTCATTCATGTGGGCGGTCTTATTGCATCAACATCTAATATTTCCAATGCCAACTTTCTTGCTGGCAAATATATCTTTGATCAACCCTCACCTTACCATGCCGGCATTGTGAATGATGGTATCATCAAAGCCGCTGATTATGGATTAGTTGCCTTAATTGGATCCTCAGTTACTAATCACGGTATGATACAGGCTGAATTAGGCAGCATCATTTTAGCAACTGGCGATAAATTCACGCTGGATTTTTATGGCGACCAATTAATTAATTTTAGTGTCGATGCGCGCGCCTCCGCTAACGGCAGAATTGAAAATACCGGTTCACTGATTGCCGATGGCGGCAAAATTCTCGTGACCGCTGAAGCGGCGCAAGGTGTATTGGATAATGTCATTGATATGCAAGGTGTTGCTCAGGCGCATTCTGTTTTACAACAAGATGGACAAATTATTTTATCCGCTGCCACGGGCGACATTAATATAGGCGGCGAATTAACAACATCCGGTAAGAAAGGAATGGAAGGCGGCATTATACAAGTGACAGCCGCTAATATAAAGATAGAACCACTTGCCATTATTCATGCTAATGGTGATGCGGGCGGTGGCAGTATTACCTTGACCGCCAACAAAGTTTTGGTAAATGGCAATCTCAGCGCAATTGGTAAATCATCTGATGCGGTAGGCGGTAACATCACCATCGCCGCCAATACCATCAACTTATACCATAACGCCATGCTGAATGTTTCTGGCGGCGCGGCGGGTGGCGTTGTTTCATTATCCGGAAAAAATAACAGTGCAGATCATCCCGTGCCAGCAAGCTACATTGGTATTAGTCATCTGACTAATGTGCTCGCCAATTCCTGGAAAAGTGGCCCTGCTGGAACGATAAATTTAAAAGCTGACTCAATTAGTATCGCTGGCAATTTAAGCGCGCAAGGCACGGGTGCCACTTCCGTCGGTGGGAAGGTGATAGTCGCGGCAAATTCTTTTGTTACTGAAGCAGCTACACTGAATGTCAGTGGTAATGCGGGCGGTGGTAAAGTCATTGTCGCAACCTATGATCGCGGCCCAACCAAGCCTGCTTATATTAATATTGATGCTAAAAGCGTAGTGTTAGCTAACGCGATAAATACTGGTACGGCAGGTAGCGTCAAGTTTCTGGCAGACGCGGTGTCTATTGCGGGAAATATCAGCGCGCAAGGCATGAGTCCCACCTCTTTAGGCGGTAATATTCAAGTTGCCGCGAATACTTTTGTCGCCGCGGGCGCGACCATGAATGTCACGGGGGGCACGGGGGGCGGCACGGTAAGCATAGCCAAACAAAATCCCGTCGCAACGACTTCTTATATTAATATCGATGCTGGCAGCAGCATACTTGCTAACGCATTTAACGCTGGTACGGCGGGCACCATTAATTTAACGGCCAGTGATGTAACCCTTTCGGGAAATATCAGCGCGCAGGGCCTTAGTGCAGCCACGCTAGGCGGCAACATTCAAGTCGCGGCAAATTCATTTATCGCAGAAGGCGCGATTATGAATGTGAGCAGCGGCGCTGGCGGCGGCAACATCATTATCAACAAAGCTGCTTATATCAATATCGATGCTGGCAGCGTAGTGCTTGCTAACGCTTTAAATACCGGTACGGCCGGTAACATTATTTTAGCGGCCGACAAAATCACTATCGCCGGTAATGTCAGCGCTGAGGGTGTAGGCGCCACAACACTAGGGGGCAATATTGAAGTTGCCGCGAATTCATTTTTAGCCGCGGGCGCCACCATGAATGTGAGCGCTAAAACCGTCGCGGGTACTGTTACTGTTGCCGGCATACCCGATGCCAACGGTAAGGCGAAAAACTCTACTTATATCGGTATTGATGGCTTGAGCATGATACTTGCCAATGCGATGGGCGATAACGGGATTGGCGGCCAGATAAATTTATATGGTGATACCGTCAACGTGGCAGGTAAGCTTAGCGCACAAGCCAGTGGCGCTAATACCATAGGCGGAAACATTGGCGTTTACGCCCAAAATGTATCGGTAGCGCCCGGCGCGGTAATTAGTGCGAATGCTGATTTTGTTGCAGGTGAATTATTCATCGGCAGCAATCCAAATTCACCTACCGGCAGCACTACTTCACAATACGTAAATATCAGCGCCGCCAGTTACATTACCGCGGCAGCAATGGGTGACTCTGGTTTTGGCGGAGAAATTACCGTTAGCAGTGACCAGACTTATATTGGGGGAACGCTTGATGTCTCAGGCTTGAGTTTCGCCGCTTCCGGCGGTGAAGTTGTTGTTACTGGAGATAAGATCACTGTTGCACCCTTAGCAGTAATAAACGCCAGCGGCCAACAATTTGGCGGTGAAATTTTATTGGGTGGCAATCCAGCAAGCCCGCAGACCACGGCAGCAGTAGATGTTGATGCCGGCAGTAGATTAACCGCGGCTGCTTATGGAAATTCTAATCAGGAAAATAACATCCCAACGGGTGGTTCAATCCAAGTTTATGCAACGAATACTACTATCGACGGCAGCCTGGATGTGGCAGCGGCCTTAGCTGGTTCTGGCGATGTCGGTGGTAAAGTATCAATTTTCGCTAACAACACCGTAGTTATTGGCGCTACTGCCCAAATCAATGCGCAGGGCGATGCTAATGGCGGCGTCGTATTAATTGGCGGCGACCAGCAGGGTCATGGTCTTGATCCCCACGCGCAATTTACTAATGTAGCGCAAGGCAGCAATATCAACACTTCTTCATTCACCAGTGGCAACGGCGGTGATGTGGTAGTGTGGTCGGATAAAATGACTAACTTTGGCGGTTCAATTGACGCGCGCGGGGGTTCAGCTCGCGGTAATGGCGCTCAGGTTGAAGTATCGGGTAAGCAAATGTTAAATTATCACGGCACTATCGACCTTGAAGCGCCGCATGGCAACACCGGAACAATTACTCTGGATCCACAAAATATCACCATTCAAAACGCGGGGCCCAATACGCCAAATTCTGATAATTCCGTGCTGACGGTGGCTACGCTGGAAAACATGTTGCTAACAGCGAATGTGCTGGTGCTCACTTCCACCAGTGGCAATGAACCGGGTGATATTACCGTCGCCAATAATGTTTCATGGAATAACACGAACAAATTAACCCTTAGCGCCTACCGTGATGTAAATATTAACGCTAACATTTCGAATACGGCGGGCGGCAGTTTGGCCGTATTGGCAGATAACACGGTTGATGGTGTGGGCACCATTACGTTTAGCAGTAATGGCAATGTTAATTTTGGCGGTGGCGGACAAGTTTTTATGTCTTATGAGCCTAGCAATAATAATTTTAGATATCCTAATGTTTACAGCAACAACGTCCATGTCAGCAATGGTTCAACCGTTTCTTACAACCCTCTCAACTATGTAACACCGGAAAATAACAATGCCGTTATCAGTAGTTTCTCGGTGGTGCCTAACATTATGGAAAGTTTAAGTCTGGCATTAGGCCAGGAACCTATAGAAGTGGTTATGCCTGACACTGCTCCCACTACATTGGCATTAGAAAATAATCTTGAAGTCATTACTGAAACCTCACAAAAACCGGTTTCCGTCATCTTGATGGATCAACCCGCTGGCAGCGGTTGTGGTGACTCGGCAACTTGTGTCTCTAATGAATTTGTCATCGAATAAAATGATAGATACATTATTGATGGCAATGGCTATAATAGATGGATTGCCAGTAGCAATAACAGCCAACTGTTCATAAAGGATTATGGATGAATAAGCGGATATCAATTGTACTCGGTTTAATTATCCTCAGTCTTGCCATCTGGATCCAAACCACTGACGTCGACACCGTGCGCCAACTTATGATTCGGCTGAATAATATTGGCTATGACATGCAATTGCGCGCCAAATTATTTACCCACTTTGTCAAACCTTCAAGCCCGGTAGCGATTATCGATATTGATGATAAAAGTTTACAAGCCGAAGGCCGCTGGCCATGGCCGCGCACCAAAATGGCGGAATTGGTAAAACGCCTGCAAGAAGAAGGCGTCGTCGTAGTCGCAACTGATATTATGTTTTCTGAATCCGAAAAGAACCCCGGTAACACCATTATTGACTTACTGGACGCGCGCAAATTAGATAATCCCATCATCAACTCCGCGATAAAACAAATCATTCCTGCGCTGGATAATGATGTGCAGTTTGCCGCCGCCTTATCGCAACAAGATACTGTGCTGGGCATGACTTTTTTACCGCGAACGGAAGTATCCGGTTTATTACCGACGCCGGCGTATCAGCTAACCACACCGGAGGAAAAGCATCTGCCCTTTATCGAAGCGGTGGGTTACATTAGCAACATCCCCCAGCTACAAACCGCGGCAAAATATGCTGGCTTCATTAATGTTTATCCTGATCCGGATGGCATCATCCGCCGCGTGCCATTATTGATACGCTACAAAAATAATTTGTATCCTTCACTGGCGCTAGGCGCGGTAAAATTATTTCTGCTGGAAAAAGTTACTCTTGTTACTGCCAGTTACAATGGCTTTCCCCAATTAGAATCCATCAAACTGGGCCAGCATAAAATCCCTACTGATTCCCTCTCTCAAATGTTAGTGCCGTTTAGAGGAAAAAGTTATACCTTCCCTTACTTTTCCGCGACCGATGTGTTACACAAACATGTAATACCCGCTAACAGCCTGGCGGGAAAGATTGTCTTTCTGGGCCCTTCCGCCACGGGTTTAGGCGATTTGCGAGCCACCGCGGTGCAGGGTATTTTTCCAGGCGTGGAAATTCAGGCCACCATTGCGGATGGTATTTTACAGGATAATTATTTTTATAAACCTGAATGGGTAAAGGGCGCGGAAATTTCTACTACGGTAGTGGTAGGTCTTATTTTTGCAATTCTCTTTCCCTTTCTTGGGCCGCGAATTTTAACCATCATCTCGATTATCATTCCCGTATGTCTCATTGCCTTAAACAATTTTTTGTGGCTCAGAACTGGCTTGATTATTTATATTCTTATTCCGATTTTGCTGATCATCAGCTTGGCCATCATGAACATTATCTATGGTTATTTGTTTGAAAGCAGAAAACGTGAACGCTTAAAAGAAATGTTTGGTCAGTATGTTCCTGAAGAACACATCGATGAAATGTTAAAAGGCGCTGACAGTTTCGCCCTGCTGGGTGAAGACCGTGACATGACGGTGTTATTCGCCGATATCCGCAATTTTACTACCATCTCTGAAACCATGACTGCTTCTGAATTAAAAAATCTTTTAAATGAATTTTTTACTCCCATGACGGAAATAATTTTTAAATATGAAGGCACGATTGATAAGTACATCGGCGATTTAATCATGGCATTCTGGGGCGCACCGTTGACGGATAAGAAACACGCTGAACACGCCATCACCGCCGCGCTGGAAATGCAGGAAACCGTGGCCAGCCTCAAATCAACGTTTGAAACCCGCGGCTGGCCAGAGATAACTATTGGCATTGGCTTAAATTCGGGCGTAATGAGTGTGGGCGACATGGGATCGAAATTTCGACGTAATTACACAGTCTTGGGTGATGCGGTAAATTTAGCTTCGCGAGTAGAAGGGCTCACCAAATTTTACGGCGTGCAATTAATGATTACCGAATCCACCTATAAAGATCAAAAGAAATTTATTTTCCGTGAATTGGATAAAGTACGCGTCAAGGGTAAAAAGAATGGCGTTGCTATCTATGAAGTAATTTGCCGTAAAAAAGATGCTACTCCGGAATTAGAACATGAAATTGAACTCAGCACGCTGGCGTTAAATAATTATTACCAGCAACAATGGGAAGCTGCAGAAAAACTATTTACTGAATTACACAACGCTCACCCGCAAGTGAAAATATACTCTATTTACTTAAAAAGAATTAAAGAACTCAAAGAAACCCCGCCAGCTGCTGATTGGGATGGCGTACATGAGCATCACGCGAAATAGGATTGTGCGAATGGCGCTGTCCTATTCGGAAAGCGCCAATCAGGATTAACCGAAAAACTTGTGGAATTGTTTGATAACATCATCCAATAAACCTACGCAGAAACTTCCTACTGACTTGCTGGGCCCTTGTGACGGTGACTGACTACCCGGTCTGCCAGGCATGCCAAAACCCGATGGCAGGGTAGTGACAGGAGCAACATTGGCCATTTCCGAGGGCATAGTCCCTGTGGTTTCAGGCTTAATGTCAAAGCTCTTCACCACACCATAACTATCGCAGGACACACCTTCACCCGCCGAACATTCCGTTAAATCAATCGTGCCGCCGGCATTAATTACTTTAATCTGGCCTTTTTCGATTTTTAGCAACAAGCCTTTTTCCGGAGACAACACAGTGACATATTCCGTGCCGCGTACACCAATGGTGGCGACCGGAGTATTCATCTTATAGCCTTCTGGATTTTCTTTTGGAATTGCGCCAGTGATGGTACGAAAGCCACCTTTCACCAAGTTGATGACTGACTTATCATCCTTACCACCGCCACCACCTTCCTTATATTTATATTCATCTATTTTAATTGCGGTATCCGAATTTAATGACATTAAACTACCATCGGTAAAACCAATTTCCCCCGTGGAAGTTTTATCTGTTGATACAATATCATGCTCATAAATCACTGAGCGGCGCGTTAAAGGTCGCGGCGTACCACCGGGTTGCGTAGCCACTACCGTGCCCTTGACCCAGATCGCCTGAGCAATTGCCGGCATGCTGGATGCCGAAGCAGGCGCAGTGGCAGCAGGTGCAGCGGGTGTCGTGGTGGAGGTTGATGGTTTAGCGGCGGTAGCTGGCGTGGTTGCAGCGGGGACCGCAGCAGCTGGCGTCGTTGCGGTTGTTGGTGCGGCAGGAGCAGCAGCCGTATCGGCAAACGCTACATCACTTAGAAGCACGCTCGAAATACCTAAGCTAATCAACGATGAGATAAACACTGGCATGACTAATTGTGACTTCATATTGATACCACATCAGTTAAGAATTTATCCTTTAAGTATAATGGATATACAGGTTTCCGCAATGTTTCCTAACAATTGATTTTTTTAACCTTTTTAAGAGGGGAAAAAATTAAAAATTCAGTAATAACATTCGCTTGACAAATAAATTATTCGGCCTATGCTAAACAAGTTTGCGCGCAGACATTTTAAAAATCCTTAAGCCCTTGTAACTAGGAGAGTATTCTATGTCTTTAGTCGATGTTAGTGAAATTAAAACGTACAGTTATATACTTGAAAAGCTACGCTATTTTTTTCAAGTAAAAAAGCATTTCGTACAAGTACTCGCGCAACCCCGTTTATCCATTCTCGCCGCTTGTGAAGACCCGAAAACCATCAGTCCCTTTATTTTCAGCAATATAAAATATCCTTTGCCGCAAACCGGTCAAATGTGGCTGGAAGAAGAAATTTTAAAAAATCCAGATGTGCCAGGCGTATTCTGCATAACAACCAGTTATCGTGATGAACCGAATCCAATCCCCGGGCGCCACCTTAAAGTTTTTCCTATGTTTGAATTTGAATCCCATGGCACCATGGAAGACATGCGCAAACTGGAAAATGAATTAGTAGAATATCTTGGTTTTAACGCACCCATTCACTGTAATTACGAAAAAATTTGTAATGAATATAACGTCAGGGAAATCAAAGCTGATCTTGAACTTACCCTGCAAACAGAAATCAGCAATGAAATCAGTTTGGAATATTTCCCACTACGCACTCATCCATTCTGGAACATGAAGCGCAACCTCGATGGGACCTTCAATAAAATAGATGTCATTTTGTATGGCATGGAAACGATAGGCTCTGCGGAACGTTCGACAAATACCCGCGAAATGCGGGAAATTTTCCACACCTTATCAGACGGCGAATATGCGAAATTATTATTTGATGCTTTTGGGGTAGCGCGCGTGACGGAAGAACTCGACCGGTATCTTGCCCTGCCTATGTTCTCACGCTACGGCGGCGGCATCGGTCTTAATCGCTTAGCGCGCGCCATGACTTTGGCTAATCTGATTCCTGAATACAGCACACCGCTATTAGCGGCAGGAGCAGAGTACTAAAACAACTATTCCCGCCGATTACCTCGGCGGGACATTTTGGGGTGTAAATGACCGTACTTGCCACGCAAAAACTACAACTCATCCACGAATTTTTTAAAATCAAAGTGATTAAGTTTGGTGAATTCAAATTAAAAAGTGGAATTAATTCGCCGGTTTACATTGATTTGCGCCAACTCATTTCTCACCCACAACTTTTACGCGCGGCTGCTACGTTATTGTGGCAAAGCTGCCAGCGACTTTCTTTCGACCTGCTGTGTGGCATCCCTTACACCGCGTTACCTATCGCCACTTGTCTGTCATTGCAGGAAAATATTCCCATGATTATGCGCCGTAAAGAAAAAAAAGCTTACGGCACGCAACAACAAATCGAAGGCAGTTATCAAGCAGGGCAAACCTGTCTGATTATTGAAGATGTGATTACTAGCGGCAACAGCGTAGTGGAAACTTTAAACGATTTGCGTGAAAACAACATTATCGTCCGGGATGTCGCTGTGTTAATTGACCGCGAACAAGGCGGCTTGGCAAACTTGCAACAACAAAACCTGAAGGTACACGCCGCGCTGACGCTGACGGAAATTTTCACGGGTCTTTTTCAACAAAATTTATTAACTGAATCCGAGCAATCTTTAATCAATAATTTTCTATTGCAACCTTCTTGAAATCGGGTCTTTAATTTCTAAAGAAATTGTAATTTGACGTGTTCCAGCATGATGTAAGACCTGGCTGGACTTGGTATCAAGTCTGTGGTCGCAGCTGGTCTATCCGCGCTACGATTGTCTTCAGGCGTTTAACTTCATCCGGCGAAAATTCCTTATAAAATTCCGTACCCGCGTTAAGCCCAACAAACACTTGCTCGCCCACCCCCGAGATCACATCACGACCGGAAATTTCTACATACTGCATGGCATCGTAATGTTCGCCCGCCCATTCAGCCAACCGCTCATTGCTATCAAATACCAGCATAAAATAGTTGCCTTCAATATTCGCAAACAAAGGCCGGAAGGGTTCTTCTTCATTTACAATAACTGAATTTTTTTCAACGGGAACAAAGAGTAAGCTGCGTAGCAGCGCCAAATAGACCTTATTCACATCTTCCTGACGGCCAGTAGTGGCATATGCAGTTTGTATTACTTTATCTAGTTCGGTCATGCCTCACCTATCATTTTAAAAGTAGCGTGAGTTTTCCATGTGTGTCTTTAAGTGTCAAGTCGTCGCTGTGACAGCTGAGCTGGCATGACACACGTGCATGCGTTAAAATCTCACTTCATATCAGGAATCACCTAATGCGCTTACCGAATACACAAAAACTTTTACTAGGCACCTTAGTTGTAGGCTTAGCCGTAATCATAATGTATTACACCCTGGCTTATTTTGGCCGCCATCCCAGCACGGATGATGCCTATGTTCAAGCCGATACCATCAATGTCGCGACGCAAATCACTGGTCCCGTTGAAACAATTGCCGTGCACGATCATGAAATGGTCAAGCAAGGCCAGCTGCTTTTTACTATCGCGCCCGCGCCTTTTCAAATTGCCGTGGCCAAAGCCCAGGCTACTGTGGATGCCGCGCGTGCGGCAGCACTTTTGGCGGAACAGAATGGACAACGAATTTTACGCCTGGTTAAGTTGGGCCAGGAAGCCAGAGCGACTGGCGATCAGGCACAATCTCAATTAGACAGTGCCCGCGCCGAACTTGCCGCTGATGAAGCGCTGCTCGCGCAAACTCAACTTGATTTACACCACACACAAGTGGTTGCACCACGAGCGGGAATAGTGACGCAATTTTTATTACAGCCCGGCAATAATGTTATCGCCAACAACACTTTGTTTATTCTTGTTGAACAAGATCATTTCTGGGTAGATGCCAACTATAAAGAAACTCAAGTGGCCCACATCAAACCCGGGCAACCGGTGAAAATTGTTCTCGACATGTTTCCCAAACATGTTTTTCATGGCTTGGTCGATGCGGTCAGCTCCGCGAGTGGCGCTGTGTCTTCACTGCTGCCACCAGAAAATGCCAGCGGTAACTGGGTCAAAGTCACACAACGTTTTCCCGTGAAAATTGTCATTCAAAATCCTGATGCGAATTTTCCACTACGCGCCGGCGCAACGGCTACCGCGACGATTGATACCACAACGCGAACTTAAATCATGACTACCACCACTGAACTGAACCCGCATCGCTGGTATATTATCGCGGCTGTGATGTTATCCACGGTCATGGAAATTCTTGATACCACTATTGTAAATGTTTCATTGCCGCACATGATGGGATCATTAAACGCTGACCGCGACCAGATCAGCTGGATATTAACCTCTTATATTGTCGCCGCCGGTGTGTTGATGCCATTGACGGGATTTTTAGTTGGCCGTCTGGGCAGTAAGCGTTTATTGTTAATTAATATAGTCGGCTTCATGATTGCGTCTATGTTATGCGGCACCGCCACTAATTTAGCCGCCATGGTTTTTTTCCGTTTGCTGCAAGGTATTTTCGGCGCTTCACTGGTGCCACTGTCACAATTTATTTTACGTGAAACTTTTCCCTTGTCTGAACAACCCAAAGTCATGGCGATCTGGGGCATAGGCATTATGTCCGCGCCGATTATGGGGCCGACCTTAGGCGGATTTATTACTGACACCCTGAATTGGCGCTGGATTTTTTTTATCAATATTCCCATTTGCATTATTGATTTGGTACTGGTGGTCATGTTCATCAAAGGTTCGGAAATGGGTAAAGGCGCGATTGACTGGCTAGGCATGATACTCATGATTGTCAGCATAGGTGCGCTGCAATTATTTTTGGATAGAGGCCAGGTAGATGACTGGTTTGCCTCTGATACAATTTGTTTATTGTTTGTAATTTTTGTCGCGACGTTTAGTTATTTTCTCATTCACAGTTGGCGCGTCGCCAATCCCATTATCAATATCCGTTTGTTTGCCGATCGTAACTTTGCCTTTGGCACCTTGATGGTGGCATTCTTCGCCGCCTCAATTATAGGCTGTATTACCCTGCTGCCACAAATGCTCGAAAGTTTGTATGGTTACACTTCGGAATTATCCGGTTTGATGATGGCGCCGCGTGGAATTACTAGCGCAATTACCATGGCCATGGTCGGGAGGTTCATGATGAATGGCGTGGATGGTCGTCTTATCATTAGTGTAGGTTTAGCAATAGGCGCGATCACCCTCTGGCAAATGAGTCAGATCACCCTTGAAATGAATATGGGTTTCTTAATTATCAACGGCTGTATTCAAGGCATAGGCATAGGTTGTTTTTTCCTACCTTTAACTGCCATCGTTTATTCATCGCTACCTAACAGCGCCATTGCCGAAGCCAGTGGTTTATTCAATTTCGGTCGTAATCTGGGCAATGCCATTGGTATCTCTATTCTAATTTCCTACCTGGACCGTGACAGTCAAGCTAATTGGAATTTGTTGGCAACTCATATTAAAGCCAACAATCCTAACTTCACCCACTGGTTAACACGCCATAATTCTTCTTTATCAGACCCTCACACCCTGGCCAAATTGGGCAATACGATTAATACCCAGGCCAATTTCATTGCCTATCTGCATACTTATCAGATTGCCGCGCTGGTCTTAGCGGCAGCCTGTGTCATGACACTTTTATTAAAAGCGCCGAAAAAACGGCAACTTGCCGCTGCGGATTTGCATTAAATTGTTTTCCATACGGCACCAGGGGTAAAATAAGCTATAATGCGTGACTTAGACGCATGTCATGACAGCGCAGGCTTTAAACATAAGGCAGGAATAATACTTCATGAACATAACTACTAAAATTCACCATAATTTATCCGCTGCTGAATTAATTAACATGGCCCTGGCTAGTGAAGAGGGTGTTTTAGCTAGCAATCAAGCCTTGGCTGTTACCACTGGCGCACGCACCGGCCGTTCCCCCAAAGATCGTTTTATTGTTAAGGATGATTTAACGGCGACAACTGTTGATTGGAACAGTATTAATCAGCCGATTTCACCGGATAAATTCCAAGCCTTATGGGACCGTGCCTTAGCACATCTCAATACCAAAGATACCTGCTTTAGCGCCGACTTGAGTGTAGGGGCTGATGAAACTTATCAACTACCCGTTAAAGTGGTTGCCGAATTAGCGTGGCATACTTTATTTACTCATGATTTATTTATTCGTAATCGCATGCCTGAAGATGATAACGGGTGGACTATTTTAAGTGTGCCAAGCTATGCCACTGAACCTGGCCGTGACGGTGTTAACAGTGATGCGGCTGTAATTTTAAATTTCAGCCAGCGGCGAATTTTAATTTGCGGAACTTATTATGCGGGCGAAATGAAAAAAGCGATGTTCTCGGTCTTGAACTTTTTACTGCCTGATAAAGAAGTCTTACCTATGCATTGCGCCGCGAATGTTGGCAGAGATGGTGAAACCGCTTTATTTTTTGGTTTATCGGGCACGGGCAAAACCACACTGTCCGCTGATCCGGAACGTTTTTTGATTGGTGATGATGAACATGGTTGGAGTAAGGATGGCGTCTTTAATTTTGAAGGGGGTTGTTACGCCAAGTGTATTGACCTTTCCCAAAAAAATGAACCCGTTATTTGGGATGCCATTCGTTATGGCGCGGTACTGGAAAATGTGGTGCTCGATCCCAACACCAATGAGCCGGATTATTATGACATCAGTTTAACGCAAAATACTCGCGCCGCTTATCCACGTGAACACATCCCACTAAGAGTGACTTCTAACAGTGGCAATGTGCCTAAAGCGGTGTTGTTCTTAACCTGCGATTTATATGGGGTATTACCGCCAGTGGCGCGGCTTACCAAAGAACAGGCCGCTTATTATTTTTTAAGTGGTTATACCGCTTTGGTTGGCAGCACCGAAGTCGGCCAGGGCAGTGATATTAAACCTACTTTCAGTACTTGTTTTGGCGCGCCATTTTTCCCGCGACCGCCAAAGGTCTATGCCAATTTGTTATTAAAGCGCTTAACGGAAGATGGCTCCCAGGTTTATTTAGTGAATACCGGCTGGTCTGGTGGCGCTTATGGCAAAGGAGGCCATCGTTTTCCCATACCCACGACCAGGGCAGTGGTGCGAGCTATTGTTGAAGGTGAGCTGACGGATGTTAATTATGAAAAATTACCGGGTTTCAACTTTGAAATTCCAACCGAAGTGCGTGATGTAGACAGCAAGTTATTAAACCCCCGCTCCGCCTGGCAAGATCCTGCGGAACATGACAAATATGTGAAAGTGTTAACGGAACAATTTATTGAAAACTTCAAACAGTTCGATATTGATGACAACATTCGCCAGGCAGGGCCGGTGGTTTGACCCGCTGTCATTCCCGCGCAGGCGGGAATCCATTTTAAATTTACCGGACATTGTTGTATCTAGGAATGGATTCCCGCCTGCGCGGGAATGACAACCAGGGATGACAGTTAGGAAATCTCATGACCATCGCTACCAATCTAGGCGAACTCCAGCAGCAAATTGCCGAATTAACCGCAAAATATCACCGACCACCTCATTGCGTACAATTACTCGCGGTCAGCAAAAACCAAACTAGCGATGCGATAGCAACTGCTTATGCCGCGGGTCAGCGGGCGTTTGGGGAAAATTATTTACAAGAAGCATTAACAAAAATTTCTGAGCTAAAAAAATTCAAGATTGAATGGCATTTCATCGGTGCCATTCAAAGTAATAAAACCAAAAAACTGGCGGAACATTTTGCCTGGATACATACTGTAGACAACCTCAGCATTGCTGAACGTTTAAACAAACAACGTCCCGAGAATTTACCGCCGCTGAATATTTGTCTGCAAGTTAACATCAGTCGCGATCCTAACAAAGCCGGTTGTGATCCAGAAAATATTTTAGCGCTGGCGCAGGCCTGCCAAAAATTTTCGCGGCTGAATTTGCGGGGACTCATGACTATTCCGCTGCAAAATAATTCTTTTACTGCACAACGCGCCGAATTTCATAAAATGTTCGAATTATTTCAAAAATTAGCAAAAAATGGCTTAGAAATTGATACTTTGTCCATGGGAATGTCAGATGATTTGGAAGCAGCAATAGCAGAAGGTTCAACTATGCTTAGAATAGGTACAAAAATCTTCGGTGTACGGTTTTAAACTGAGAATATTATACCATCAATCAAAATTTTTTTGGCGAGCTATACTGTAAATGTAGAAAACATTTATGGGGTAGCCAACATGTGTATTACACATCGAAGATTGGCGCTTCTCCTCCTGCTGACCCTAGTCAGTTTAGGTGTTAGTAGTAGTGCGAGCGCAGGCCTCGTAAAAGGAATTTACCTGACTCAAACCACCATGGAAGATACAAAGTACTTGAAGTACTTGATTGAGCATTCTAAAGCTGTTGGCATTAATACCTTCGTCGTGGATATGGAAATTCCGTCCAAACTTTATCAGAGAAACGTCGCCCTGCTCAAAGAAAATAATATCCAATACGTAGCACGGGTCGTTGTTTTTCCACAAGGTGGGCATCCTGATCAAATTGTATCCCCCGCTTATTGGGCAAAACGCTATCGCCTGATAGACACTGCAATGAATTATGGTGCAAATCAAATACAGTTAGATTACATTCGGTACAATGTTCATACGCGAGCATCGTCTGAAAATGCTAAAAATATTTTGAAAGTCGTCCAATACTATAAACAAAAAGTATCTGAACGTGGTATCCCATTACAAGCTGATGTGTTTGGGATTTCGAGCTTTGGCGAATCCAAACATATAGGGCAAAACCTGCGGTTAATGGCGCAAAGTTTGGATGCGATATGCCCAATGGTCTACCCATCACACTTTGAACCCTACCGTGAACATGCGGTCACGCCTTATGACACTGTCTACAAATCATTAAGAGCGTTACGTTCACAGTTCAATTATCAAATGCCCGTCAAACTTTATGCCTATATCGAAATATCGAACTATCGTTACCCATTGCCAGGTGCTAAACGCCGTAGTTACATTATCGCAGAAATGAAAGCGGTACGAGACGCCGGTGCGGATGGGTGGTATGTATGGAGTGCGCATAATTACTATGATTATTTATTCAGCTTAATGGGTGATCTTGCTAAAAATGATGCCTCTGTTCTCGAGCCGGGCAAGTCAGCTGACGTCAAAACCCTGGAAGCGAATGCCGCCAAGAACCCCACTACTCCTGATACTGAAGTTGCCCCTAAACCCACTGAGGCTGCCAATGTTCCAACTGCCAAACCCACCGAGGCAGTTGAAACGCCAGCCACTTCCGTGCTGACCAATACGGTGGAAGCAAAACCCGCCACGCCTGCACCATCGCTTGCCAGTTCTGAGAATGAGGACACGGACCATGATGTTTCACTGGCTATCCATGACCCCAGCAAGTTGACCTGGACTCTGCGTTCACATCACTCGACTAATTAATAGATTTCTTGCGATATTCCCGCCTGCCTGCCGCCCTCCCGGCGCAGGCGGGGATGCTTTGCGCTGCAACAGATTATGCTATGATACGTCCACTATTTTTTTGGATGTATCCTATGCGCGAAGCGACAATTGCAGTGATAGGTGGTGGCAACATGGGAACTTGCCTGGCGCTTGGTCTACTTGCCGATCATTATCCTGCCGATAAATTATGGATGAGTAATCCTACACTGGCTAAACTCACTCCCCACAAAAATAAATTTGGCATTCACATCACTAGCGATAATCGCGAAGCCGCAAGCAAGGCTGACATCATTATCCTGGCAGTGAAACCCTTGGTCATGCCGGAAGTTTTAACTGAATTGACTGATATCATCCAGCAACGCAAACCATTAATTATTTCAACCGCGGCGGGCGTCAGGGAAACCAGTTTGCAAAAACGCTTAGGTGGCGAAATTGCTATCGCGCGCGCGATGCCCAATACACCGGCATTGATTGGCTCGGGAGCGACTGGACTATATGTCAATCCTAACGTTTCTGTGGAGCAACGCAATTTGGTGGAAGCCATCTTCCGCGCCGTGGGCCTGATTGTTTGGCTTAACGATGAAAAAGATTTAGATAGCGTCACCGCGCTTTCCGGTTCCGGTCCCGCTTATTATTTTTTATTTATGGAATGCATGCAGGAAGCGGCTGAAGCTCTAGGCTTGCCAACTGAAGCTGCGCGGTTGTTAACGTTACAAACTGCTTTTGGCGCGACCCGCATGGCCCTGGAAAGTGAAGATTCACTGAAAGATTTACGCAAACGTGTTACTTCACCCAAAGGCACCACTGAACGGGCGCTGCAGGTTTTCGACCAGAAAAATTTAACGGGTATCGTCGCGAACGCGCTGCAAGCCGCTAAACAGCGGGCCGAAGAATTAGCCGATTTATTTGATGCTGCGGAGAAAAAAAATGCCTGATCCCATTCAGACTGCCGGCTTATTTTTAGTTAATACGCTTTTTGATTTATATATTTTTGTCTTGATGGTGAGAATTTTACTCGCGGCCGTACACGCGGATTTTTTTAATCCTCTGTCACAATTCATTATCAAACTTACCAAATTTTTAATTATTCCCCTGCGTCGCGTCATTCCCAATTTTAAAAACATAGAATTAGCCAGTGTATTGATGGTACTTGTCCTGGAATGCATAAAATTTTTATTATTGGGATTAATCGCGAATAACAGCATCAACTATTTCGGTTTATTGGTACTGGCTGGCGCCGATGCGTTGAAAACGCTAGTCAATTTATTTTTCTATGCCGTGTTGTTGCAAGCCATTATGAGCTGGTTTAATCAAGGTTATTCTTCTATTTCAGCAATCCTCGCTAAATTGACCTCGCCTATCTTAAGACCTTTTCGTCGCACCATTCCCTCGATTGGCGGCATCGATATCAGTCCGCTGGCGGTAATGATTGTTTTACAATTGATAATAATTTTATTTATTACTCCCTTGTTTTCCTTAGGCTGGCAAATGGCATTTGTTTGAATGGGGTATTATGAAAGTCGTGTTAGCCAGTAGTAACGCTGGCAAAATTCAAGAACTGCAAACCATGTTAAATGACCTGGACGTGACGATTATTCCGCAAACCAAATTGCAGGTGATTGACGCGGAGGAAACGGGTTTGACCTTTGTTGAAAATGCTTTAATTAAAGCGCGTCATGCCTGTGAACAAACTGGATTGCCCGCGCTGGCGGATGATTCCGGATTAACCGTTGCTGCCTTGCAAGGCGCGCCAGGAATTTATTCCGCACGTTATGCGGGTGCGAATGCTAGCTCAGAAGACAATATCACCAAACTGTTACAAGTCATGCAACATATTCCCTTGTCAGAACGGCATGCGGCATATTACTGTGTACTGGTTTTTATGACTCACGCAAAAGATCCCACCCCCATCATTTGCACTGGCAGTTGGCAGGGCGAAATTTTGTCGGCACCACAAGGCAAAATGGGCTTTGGTTATGATCCTGTTTTTTATGTGCCAAAGGAAAATAAAACCGCGGCTGAATTACCCTTGCATGTCAAAAATCAACTTAGTCATCGCGGGCAGGCATTACATAAGCTTTTAAAAAAATTAACTAACAAAATATAACTTGCTCTGGAATTTTTATGCTGGCACTCAATGTTAAAAATCTCGTAAAAAATTACCCGCGCGGTCTGCGCGCGTTGAAAGGCATTAATCTGGAAGTTCCACAAGGCGATTTCTTCGCCCTGCTTGGGCCAAATGGCGCGGGCAAATCGACCACTATCGGCATCATTAGTTCACTGGTTAATAAAACCAGCGGTTCCGTTGTGGTGTTTGATCATGACATGGATACTGATCTGAATGGCGCTAAATTATGCCTGGGTGTAGTCCCACAAGAAATGAATTTTAATCCTTTTGAAAGAATTGATCAGATCATGATTAATCAAGCGGGCTACTATGGAATCCCGCGCAAAATTGCCAGCAAACGCACTGAACATTATTTAAAAAAAATGGGGCTTTGGGAAAAGCGCGAGCAAATAGCTTTGCGGTTGTCAGGTGGTATGAAACGTCGTTTACTGATCGCGCGCGCATTGGTCAATGAACCTAAATTACTTATTCTGGATGAACCCACCGCCGGCGTTGACATAGAACTTCGTCATATACTTTGGGAATTTCTAACGGAATTAAACCAGCAAGGCACCACCATTATTTTAACCACGCATTATCTGGAAGAAGCTGAGCATCTTTGCAAAAATGTTGCGATCATCGATCACGGTGAAATTATTGAAAACGCCAACATGAAATCTTTAATCGCCCGTTTAAGTAAGCAAATTATGATTCTTGATTTAGAAAAACCTTTACTTAAATTACCATCACTCGATATGTATAATCCACGGCTTAGAGATGATACTACGCTGGAAATTCATCTTGATAAAGATCAGTCGCTGAATCATTTATTTCAAGAACTTTCTAAAAATAATATCAATATTAAAAGTCTTAGGAATAAAACCAGCCGCCTGGAAGAATTATTCATTGATTTGATTTCTGAAAATAAACAATCATCCGCGGAGTCCTAAGTGATGCAAACTCGTGCTGAACAAATTTACATAGCGTTAGCAACCATATTAAGAAAAGAAGTGGTGCGTTTTATCCGCATTTGGACCCAGACTTTATTGCCACCCGCGATTACCATGACCTTGTATTTCTTAATTTTTGGTAAATTAATTGGCTCACAAATAAATAGGATTGATGGTTACACTTATATGCAATATATAGTGCCTGGCCTGGTAATGATGTCTATTATCACGAATGCTTACGCCAATACTTCCGCCTCGTTTTTTGGGACAAAATTCAGCAAAAGCATAGAAGAAATGATGGTGGCACCCGTGCCTAATTACATCATCATGCTAGGCTTTACTTTTGGCGGCATGTTACGGGGGCTGGCGGTAGGGTTGATTGTGCTCTTAGTTTCAATGTGTTTCACCCCTTTGCATATCCAGCACATCTGGGTTGTCATCACCATGGCAGTGCTGTCCGCCACATTATTTTCTTTGTGTGGCTTTATCAATGGCATTTTTGCGAAAAAATTTGATGATGTTTCATTTATACCTACCTTTGTACTCACTCCTTTAACTTATTTAGGTGGCGTTTTTTATTCGATTAACCAATTGCCACCTGTGTGGAAGAATATTTCCATCTTTAACCCAATTGTAAATATTGTTTCCACTTTCCGCTATGGTATTCTCGGTGTCTCTGAGGTAAGCGTCTATTTTGGGTTTAGTCTGGTATGCGTTTTATTTATTGTCTTGCTGATTTGGAGCCTGGTCTTATTAGATAAAGGCACTGGATTAAGAACTTAGAGTTTATATAAATTTGTTTGTTATGTTATCCTATAGAAAATCGTTTTGGTTTATGGAGAGTTTATGAAAGACCGGCACAAACGCTATACTACGAAAGTAACTTCGTTTCAGGAAAGAAAACCATTATTTGCTATTCTCCCTATTCTTTTAAATGTTATCGTCATCGCCATCCTGGTGGGGGCATATTATTTCATTACCCACTCTAATTTATTTCCAGAGTATCAGACCTATATTTATTGGACTGTTAATGTGCTGGTCAGTTACAACATTTTAGCTGCTTCTGCGCGCTCTTTTGTGGCACCTATCATAACTATACTTATTGCCAGCTTTATTTTAATAACCATTTATAGCTTTAATGGCGCTTATTTATCCGTGAATGAGGATTGGCAACTTCTCGGCGTAGGCGTAGTAGGTTTGTTAATTAGTTTCGCTCAATTACTTTAACCGCAAGAGATAAACATTCATCGTCAGGATTTCCCCATGTTAAAACATTTTATAGCCATAATTTTGCTAGCTGTGATTATTATTCTCACCACCCCCTATGTACATAGCGCCCTGGAAGCCCTGGTTGCAGGTCATAATTGGATTGTCGATGCTTTGAAAGAAGTATTTTCCGGAGGCACTGCTGGCAATTTGTTAAAGCAATTAATCGCCGCGTTGACCATACCCATTTTGGTAGCATTAGTACCGGCAGGATTTTATTGGTTAGCAAGACGCAGCTGGTTTCCTTATTTCATGTTAATTGTCTGGGTAGTCTGGCTGATTCAAACATCCGCTTTAGTCATGGCCTATAAAGCTGCTGCGGCTTAAATCCAATAAGCGGTTTTCACCATTACCGCGGCGGATAATCCCATTAGTTTCTTAATCCAGCCGGGTAATATCACCGCGCCAGAGCTTATCGCATCATCGCGATGCTGGGCTTCATCAAGTTGCATTTGTCGCAAAACTTCTGCGCTTTTCTGATCATTCTGTGGCAATTCGCGTAATTGATTTTCCAAATGCTTAACCACTTGCTGTTCTGTTTCTGCAACAAACCCCAAGCTCCAATTATCACCCACCAAGCCGGCTGCCATACCAATTAGCAATGAACCAGCATACCAAACAGGATTTAGATAACTGGTATGACTATCAAGCTCAGTGACACGAGTTGCACACCACTGTAAATGCTCACCTTCTTCAATAGCGGCGTTTTGCAATTTGGCTTGCAAGTCCTGGTTTTGTGACATTAAGCGTTGGCCTTGATACAGCGCTTGCGCCGCGACTTCTCCGGCATGATTGACCCGCATCAGGCTGGCCGCGTGTTTACGCTCTGTTGCCGTCAATGTTGGCTCAACTAAGCCCTTGGCCGGGTAAGGCCGGGTCGTGGCGGCAGGTTTGCCAAACACAGTCCGCATCATTTGATCTATGCCCAGGCATAAATCATCTTGTCGCGAATAAGTTCTTGGGGTGGATGGTGTTTTCATTTGGGTTACCTTGGTCTGTTAACTGCTGGGCTGTAGTCCTGGATTATCCGAATCATCAGGCTGCACGCCAGCGTTGTCACTTCCACCCGGCTGCAAACCCGGATTTTCCCCGGTATCAGGTTGTACGCCAGGATTATAGCTGGAGCCAGGTTGCACACCGGCATTACCGCTGTTGTTAGGGGTTACGCCCGGGTTAGTGCTAGTGTCAGGATCCATACCGGAATTATCAGCAACTGCCAGTACCGGATTAAATAACAGCAGACTGGTAAGGATAATGGTGACCACGCTATGAGTTTTCATTAACAGTTTTCCTTTAAAGTGGTTAATTTCAATCTTTTATAATATTTTCATGGCTGTACAAGTGACTGTTATTAGTATGATAATAAAATTATCGAATTAAGGAATACCAAAACATGTTAATTGATTTTCAAGCTGATATCGAAGTTATTTCACGTATTGTGATTGCTTTTCTATTAGGCGCCTTAATTGGTCTTGAACGCGAGTTACATGGAATTTCTGCCGGCATACGTACTTACGGCGCAATTTGTTTGGGAGCATGTGTTTTTGGCATTGTTTCCTTAAGTGTGGCTGGCGCCGACCCTTCTCGGATTGCCGCGCAAGTAGTCACTGGCATAGGTTTTCTTGGTGGTGGTATTATTTTTCGTCAAGATGATAAATACATTAGTGGGTTAACGACTGCCGCGACTTTGTGGGCCACCGCTGCGGTGGGTTTGGCGGTTGCGCTAGGCATGTATATGATTAGCGTGCTCACGGCAGTATTGATTTTCCTTTTGTTATTTTTACCGCGCTTGAAGTGGTGGAAAAAGATTTCTAAAAAGTCAGGACTATAATCATGACGGATGCCGCCTGGATTTTAATTGCTGACGCCAATCGCGCCCGTATTTTTATCAATAATTATCCTGCTGAAAAGAAACTGCAGTTAATCCATGATTTTTCTGAGAAAGATGTTAATAAAAAAAATTCTGATTTAATGGTGGCTAATAAAAATGATTTAGGCGCGAGTAGTTCGGTTGAATCCAGTAATCCGAAATTTCATCACGCTAATTTATTTGCTAATGCACTCGCTAAAAAATTAGAGCATTCCCGTGAAGAACATTTATTTAAAACGATAATGATAGTCGCGCCACCGGCTTTTTTAGGATTATTGAAAGAGCATTTATCGCATGAGTTACACAAGGTTGTGGTAACGGTGGAAAAGGATTACACCCACGATAATGAAGAAACTTTAGTTAAACATTTAGCTGACCATTTAAACCCGCTCGACCAGCAATAAGTTACTGTCTGAGCTGATATGGGTTGGTTTCAGTAAAAAAGAAATCGCCGCGCCTAGCAATAATAAACAGGGAATCAAGGTCAACATCCAATCCCAGGTCGCATTATTATTGATGTTATTCTGGATTATTCTGCCGGTTATTTTGGCAAAAAAACTGCTGCCTATCGTCGTCAAACTCAGGACAAAGCCCAAGGTTATGCCGCTATTGCCAATTGTGGAATAATCATTTGCCTTGGTATAACAAATAATGCTGCTGCTGACAAAGAATGCGCTCAGGAATAATAAGGGTGGCACAAAAGTCAGCGGCAAATTAGGGACAAATTCTAATATGCCAAAAGTTAGCGCACCTAAACAATATCCCAAAGTAATTAAATATCTTTTGCGTTGGAAATAATCAGAAAATAATCCCATCAGTATCGCGCCCAGGCTGAAATAAATAAACGAGGTGTTAATCAAATCAATGGCCGGCATAAGGGCATAATTAAATTTATGCACTAACCAGTAGGCACCGTCGTGCAACAAGAAAGTATTAACCATCCAGCCTAACATTGAAACTATGGCAATCAGCCAGAGTTTATAATAACGCAGCGGTCGGCAAAGTCCGGCAAGGGTATGGCGATGGCGCGTCACGTCGGCGATTTTTACGGTCAGGATGATGGACAGAATGACCACTATGCCAACGATATTGGCGATGAGAATACCCGTTTTAAGTACATCAAGGGTCATAATATTTTTTAACAGGCTATATTCAGAAGTGGGTGTTAATAGGAATGTTCCAAACACTAAGCCAACAAATAATGAGAAATGCCGACGGGGTAACCAATGGGTGCCCAGAGTCAGTACGCTGGTTAAGATAAAGGGATATGAGTAGCCAATTAATACTCGGCCATACAACATGTAGTCCACAGATTCGGCGCTGCCAAATAAATAATTAGCTACGACTGCAATGGCAACCGCGACTACCAGGGTAGTGCGGGGGCCGATGATATCGACAAAAAGTCCAGAGAGTACGAGGCAGGCTATTAGTGAGTATTGGTAAGTAATATTTAATCTATCGAGAATTTGGGGTGTAGTGTGTAGTTGTATCAGGAGCTGGGGTGGGATGGCATTGGGGATCACGCGTATGGTGATGGCAAATGCGATAGCGAGCAGACCCATAAAACAAAGAAATATGCCTATGCCTTTCAGTGGTCGCTTTAGATCATAATTACGCGTAGTTAGGTTATTCATGGCTATCCTTGCACTGAATTCTAGGGGATTATTATAGCAGCAACGTGCTATTTATACATAAGAAATTTTTATGCGCAGTGGAGGCCATCTTTGTCATTCCTGCATAGGCAGGAATCCATTCATTGAAATCACAATTCCCGCCTGCGCGGGAATGACAGAAGGGTTACGCCAATTGTTTAACTAATTCCTGCAATTCGCCGCTTTCAAACATTTCGCTCATGATATCGCTGCCACCGATAAACTGGCCGTTGATATATAATTGCGGGATGGTGGGCCAGTTGGAAAACTCTTTGATGCCCTGGCGAATTTCCGGGTTTTCTAAAACATTCACCGAAGCGAATTTTACCGACAGCTCTTTCAACATTTTTACCGCTGCTGACGAAAATCCACATTGTGGAAACTGGGGTGTGCCTTTCATGTAAAGCATAACCGGGTTTTCCTGAATTTGTTGTTTAATCAAATCTTGTGTAGTCATTGTTGTACCTCTCTTCTATAACATACCTAATTGTAATTTTGCGACATCACTCATCATGCCGCGGTCCCAAGGGGGGTCAAATATCAATTCCACTTTCACTTCCGTAACATCATTAATTGATCGTAACTTTTGTTCAATGTCCGCGACCAGCACCGGGCCCATGCCGCAGCCCGCCGCCGTCAACGTCATGGTAATCAAAATTTGATTGTCGCTAACTTTACATTCATAAACTAAACCTAAATCAACAATGTTGACCGGTATTTCCGGGTCATAACAAGTTTTTAATAATTCCCAAACCTTATCTGACAATGGCATATCCATCGCATTCACATCGGGCTCATCCATAATGACCATCATCAAGGCATCACCATCGCGCCCTGCAACCCGCGCCAGATTACCATTCACATAAACCGTGTAAGCATTGCCTAAGGCTTGCGTAATCATTACCAAAGTGCCTTTTTGAATCGTGATGTTAACGCCCGAAGGAATTAATAAAGCATCGACGTCACGCGTTACTTCTATAGTGTCTTGTTTTAACATAGGCTACTCAACTGTAAAACTTTCGCCGCAACCGCAGCGGCCAGTTTCTTTTGGATTAACGAATACTAAACGTTTTTGTTTTAACATATTTGTCGTTTCCTCGACAAAATCTACTACTAATTCATCAAAAAACGTCAACGCGGTTGGATCAATATAAATTTGCAAATCATCCTGTACGACATAATGTAAATCATTCGGTTGCATTTGTTCGACAATTGCTGGTAAATAAGCATAACCCGTACAACCGGTTTTTTTGACTGACAGGCGAAAGCCAGCGTGCGGCTGGTTTTGTTGCAACATATTTTTGATATGCGCCACGGCGGCATCGGTGAACTTAACTGGATGGCTCATATAAACCTCGTTATTCAGTACAAACTGCTTGGGTATCACCCGCCAGCGCGGCTTTCAAAGTATGCCACGGCAGGGTCGCGCATTTTACGCGTACCGGAAATTCTGCTACACCCGCCAGCACCGTTAATTTTCCCAGTAATTCTTCTGGCGCACTGCCTGCGGTGATGAGTTGATGAAAATGCTGAAAAATCACTTCCACTTCGGCGCGCGTCTTGCCCCATAATGTTTCCGTCATTAAGGAAGCGGATGCCATGGAAATCGCGCAGCCGCAGCCTTCAAACTGTAATTTGGATATAACATCATTTTCCGCAAGGATATGTACCGTCACGCGATCACCACACAATGGATTAAAACCTTCTTTACTGTGGTTCGCATCCGGCAATACCCCGAAATTACGCGGTTGCCTACTGTGATCAATAATCACTTCTTGATAAAGTTCACGTAGTGCTGACATTGAATAACCTCTGCGCCGCTAAAATACCTTCCACTAATGCGTCAATATCCGCATGCGTGTTATACAAACCAAATGAAGCACGTACTGTCGCTGGCACATCGAAGCGCGCCATCAGTGGCATTGCACAGTGATGGCCGGCGCGAATCGCAATACCCTGGTCATCTAAAATAGTGCCTATGTCATGCGGATGCATACCTTCAAGGACAAATGAAACCACACCAATTTTTTGCGTGGCCGTGCCAATAATTTTCAAACCTTGAATCGCGGCTAATTTACGGGTGGCATACACGAGTAATTCCTGTTCATGCGCCGCAATCGCGGTCATGCCAACTTTACTCAAATAATTTAACGCCGTGCCAAAGCCAATGACTCCCGCAATATTTGGTGTGCCCGCTTCAAATTTGTAAGGCAATTTATTATAAGTCGTGCGACTGAAGCTAACGCTTTCAATCATGTCACCACCACCCTGATAAGGGGGCATTTTTTCCAGTAACGCGGTTTTGCCATACAATGCGCCGACACCGGTTGGGCCATAAGCTTTATGACTGGAAAAAATATAAAAATCACAATCCAGGTCTTGCACATCCACTGGCATGTGCGGCAACGCTTGCGCACCATCAACCAGCACTGGCACGTTGTGCTCATGCGCGATACGCACCATTTCTTTGATAGGATTTACCGTACCTAAAGCGTTGGAAGCATGCGTAATAGCAACAATTTTCGTGCGTTCGGTAAATAATTTTTGATATGCCTCCAAATCAATTTCACCCGCATCATTGATAGGGATAATACGCAAATTAGCGCCGACCTGGTCGGCCAGCATTTGCCAGGGCACGATATTGGAATGATGTTCCATGGTGCTAATGATAATTTCGTCTAGTACTTTAAAGTTGGCGCGGCCATAGGTTTGCGCAACCAGATTAATTCCTTCGGTGGTACCGCGCAGGAAAATAATTTCATGCGCGTGTTTAGCGTTAATAAAATTTTGCACGGTCAGTCGCGCGTTTTCATAGGCCGCCGTGGCGCGTTGACTTAATTCATAAACACCGCGGTGAATATTAGCATTTTCTTTGGTGTAATATTTAGTGATCGCGTCAATAACACATTGCGGTTTTTGATTAGTCGCGCTGTTATCCAGATAAATAAGCGGCTTGCCGCGGTTCATTTCACGTAGCAAAGGGAAATCCGTGCGCCATTGTTCGAAATTAATTGTCATGAGCAAACTTCTCATTTAATAAATCAGCCATTTTTTGTTTGACCGCCTGGCAAGTTATTTTGGCAAATACGTCAGCGGCAAAAGCCTGGGTCAACATTTTCATGGCGATAGCCTGTGGAATGCCGCGGGCACGTAGATAAAATAATGCCGCGGCATCGATTTGCCCCACGGTATCGCCATGCGCGCACTTGACATCATCCGCGTATATTTCCAATTCTGGCTTGGTATTGATTTCCGCGTCAGCGGACAATAATAAGTTGTGATTATATTGATGCGACTGGGTTTTTTGCGCATCTTTGTGCACGTGTATTTTACCGTTAAAAATCACTTTGGATTTTTTGTCAGCGATACCTTTGTAAAGCATTTCACTCACACAATAAGGCGCGCTGTGTTCGATCAAAATATGATTGTCGATTTGCTGATGGTCGGTGTTCAAATAATAAAAACCATTCAATTGGCAAGCCGCGCCACGCGCGCTTAAATTCACCGTCACATCATCTCTGCCCAGGTGAGCGCCTAAAGCCAGGGTATGCACATTAACCACCGCATCCTGGCGCGCTGTTATAAAAATCTGCGCGATATGCGCCGCCTGCATACTTTCATGTTGGATTTTATGAAAATCCACATGGCAATTATCACCCGCTTCAATGTCAGTCACTAGATTAGTAAAATAATTACTTTCATCCAGGCCATGATGTTCTTCTAAAATAGTGACGCTAGAGCTTACGCCCGCAATTACTATATTACGCGGGCTAGCCAGAAAATTTTGGTTGGCGGTATTGATATGCAGGATATGAATAGGCACGGTCACGCGTACATTATCAGGTACCAGCAAAAATACGCCGTCGCTGACTAACGCGGAATTCAACGTCGCGAAGGGATAGCTTTTGCTGTCATGTGGCAAGCGTGGTTCTATATAGTCGGCATGGGTTTGAAACGCGCTTGCTAAACTCGTTAGTACTACGGAAGTCGGCAATAAAGTCAAATCCGAAAGTTCCGCGGAAAATTTTCCATTTAGCAATACTACGAAGATGCTGGTAACGTTTGCTATGCGCAGCTTATGCAGTGTCGCGGTAATATCTAGTGCGTTGTGTTCCGCCACGGTAAATATTTTTTTGGTGAGGAAGCTTATATCCGTGTATTTCCAGCGTTCTTCTTGCCGCACTGGAAAACCGCGTTGCAAAAAACTTTCGCGCTGGGAAGTTTGCGTCGCGCGCAGCCAATCCTGAGCGGCTTCTTGCTGCCCAAAATAAGTAGTCAACCATTCAGGTGCGGTATTCATACAGTCGTTTGCCCTTCCAGCCAGCCATAACCTTTCGCTTCTAATTCCAGCGCCAATTCCTTGCCGCCTGATTTAATGATTTGGCCATTGACCATGACGTGCACTACATCCGGTACAATGAAATCCAGTAAGCGTTGATAGTGGGTTATCACTAAAATGCTGCGCTCACTATTGCGTAATGAATTGACGCCTTTGGCGATAATCTGCAAAGCATCAATGTCCAGGCCAGAATCGGTTTCATCTAAAATCGCAAGTTTGGGTTCCAGTACCAGCATTTGCAAAATTTCATTGCGTTTCTTTTCGCCGCCGGAAAAACCTTCGTTTACGGCGCGTTGTAAAAATGCTTCATCAAGGCCAACTTCTTTAATTTTGGTTTTGATTAATTTTAAGAAATCCAGTGCGTCCAGAGGGGATTGGTCTCGGTGTTTGCGTAAGCTATTTAGCGCGGCTTTCAAGAAATACATGTTATTGACGCCCGGGATTTCAATCGGATATTGAAATGCTAAAAACAAGCCGTGTACGGCGCGTTGTTCGGGTGTCATATCTAACAAGTTGGCGCCTTGTAATGATACGCTGCCCTTAGTCACTTGATAGTCGGCGTGCCCAGCCAAAATATTTGAAAGCGTACTTTTCCCGGAACCATTTGGCCCCATGATGGCATGGACTTCGCCAGGATTGATATGCAAATCAATACCACGCAAAATGGTTTTGGTTTTTTGTTTGGCGTCTTGAATGGACGCATGTAAATTTTCGATTTTTAACATTTTTGCTTACCTAAAATATAATAAAATTTATCCAACACTGCCTTCTAAACTCACTTCCAATAACTTTTGCGCTTCCACCGCAAATTCCATAGGTAATTCTTTAAATACTTCCTTGCAAAAGCCATTCACTATCATAGATACGGCGTTTTCCGCGGAAATTCCGCGTTGCTGGCAATAAAACAATTGGTCTTCACCGATTTTTGAGGTTGATGCTTCATGTTCAACGCAAGCCGTTTTATTTTTTACTTCTATGTAGGGGAAGGTATGCGCTCCGCAAGTCGAGCTTAATAATAATGAATCACACTGGGTATAATTTCGCGCACCGCTGGCGCCAGGAGCGACGCGTACCAGGCCGCGATAAGTATTTTGGCCAAAACCGGCTGAAATACCTTTGGAAATTATCGTGCTACTGGTGTTCTTGCCCAGGTGTATCATCTTGGTACCGGTATCGGCTTGCTGGTAATTATTGGTTAGTGCCACAGAATAGAATTCGCCAACGGAATTGTCACCTCGTAATATTACGCTAGGGTATTTCCAGGTAATTGCTGAACCGGTTTCAATCTGGGTCCAGGAAATTTTAGAATTCACTCCGCTGCATAATCCGCGTTTGGTCACAAAATTAAATATGCCGCCACGGCCATTTTCATCTCCTGGATACCAGTTTTGCACGGTGGAATATTTTATCTGCGCATTATCCAGGGCAATTAATTCTACGACAGCGGCGTGTAATTGATTTTCATCACGCATAGGCGCGGTGCAACCTTCTAAATAACTGACATGGCTGCCTTCATCGGCGATGATCAGTGTGCGTTCGAACTGGCCGGTGTTGGCGGCGTTAATGCGAAAGTAAGTGGATAATTCCATAGGGCAACGCACGCCTTTGGGAATATAAACAAATGAACCATCGCTAAATACGGCTGAATTTAAGGTCGCGAAAAAATTATCGCGGTAAGGTACGACGGTCCCTAAATATTTTTCAATTAATTCTGGATACTTTTGCACGGCTTCTGAGAAGGAACAGAAGATAACGCCCACTTCCGCCAGTTTAGCCTTGAAGGTTGTGGCAACAGATACACTGTCAAATACCGCGTCTACCGCAACTCCGGCCAGCGCGGCTTGTTCATGCAAAGGGATGCCCAGTTTTTTATAGGTTTCTAATAATTTGGGATCAACTTCTTCAATACTTTTCGGGCCATCTTTTTTGGATTTAGGCGCGGAGTAATAAATAATACTTTGGTAATCAATTTCGTTGTGGTGCAGGTGCGCCCAGCGTGGTGGGGTCATGGTTAACCAATGTTCGTAGGCACGCAGACGGAAGCGCAGCATAAATTCGGGTTCATTTTTGCGGCGTGAAATTTCGCGCACGACGGCTTCGGATAAGCCGGGCGGTAAGGCGTCGGATTCTATCGCTGTGATAAAGCCAAATTCATAGCTTTTGTTTACGACTTCTTTTAAAAAACTGTTTGTCATCTTATAGACCTTGCACGGTTATCGGTATGCCTTTTAATGTTAATGCACTCACTGCGTTTAACGGTTTCATCATGTCGGCAAGTGTTAAGCTGCCTAGGGCGTTTAAAATAATTTTGTTGATGGTTTTCCAGTTTTCTTTGGTTGAGCAGAATGAATCAAGTACGCACAAGGTGGCGCTTGAGCAACACTCTGTCATCGCTAAGTTGCCTTCAATGGCGGTGACGATTTGGGCGATGGTTATGTGGCTTGCCGTTTGCGCCAATTGATATCCGCCACCTATTCCGCGGTGGGATGTCACAATTTGCGCCGCGCCTAACAATTTTAAAACTTTGCTGACGGTGGGCAAACTGATATGTATGCCTTCGGCGATTTGCTTGGCGTTCATTATTTGTTGCGATTCATGTGCCATGTAACTCACAATGATTATCGCGTAGTCTGCTAACTTGCTGATTTTTAACATTTTATTTTTTTATTAATCGTCGTGGTTTCAAGGATGGATACAGTACCATGTTTGTACTGTTTGAGGAAGGGGGAAGCTTTTTTTATTCTTTCGGTGTGTGGAAAAGTTTGCACTGCTGTCACTGCGCTCATACGGGCTACATGTTAGAATGCTTTTTTAAAAATTAGCGCGTCAAAAGGACTTCACCATGCAGTACAATAGGTTAGGCAAAGCGGGGATTCGGGTTTCGGAAATTTCTTATGGGTCTTGGGTGACTTTTGCTAAGCAATTGGGGTTAAAAGAAGCGCAGGAATTAATGCATACGGCTTTTGATCATGGGGTTAATTTTTTTGATAATGCGGAAGCTTATGCGCAGGGTGAAGCAGAAGTTTTGATGGGTAAAGTATTAAAAGAATTTCGGCGCGAAGATTTGGTGGTTTCTACGAAAATTTTCTGGGGCGGCAGCGGGCCTAATGATACGGGTTTGTCGCGCAAGCATTTGATTGAAGGTACCAAAAATTCGCTGCGGCGGTTGCAGCTTGATTATGTGGATTTACTATTTTGTCATCGTCCCGATCCTCATACTCCGATTGAAGAAACCGTGCTGGCCATGGATTCTATCGTGCGTAAGAACTTTGCCTTTTATTGGGGAACTTCGGAATGGAGTGCCGCACAACTTACCGAAGCGTTTGAAATTGCCGATCGCCTGGGTTGCATTAAACCCAGCATGGAACAGCCGCGGTATAATTTATTTTATCGTGACCATTTAGAACATGACTATTTGCCGCTATTTAAAAAATATGGTCTGGGCACTACTATCTGGAGTCCTTTGGCTTCAGGAGTTTTATCCGGCAAATATGAAAATGGCATTCCGCCCGACAGTCGCTTGGCAAAAGATCCGTCATTGGTGCCTGAAAATTTCAAACAGCAGGTGGCTAAAGTTAAAGAATTGACTAAATTAGCGAATGAACTGGGTGGCAGTATGTCGCAGCTGGCGCTAGCCTGGTGTTTGAAAAATCCCAATGTGAGTTCGGTGATTACCGGCGCCACAAAAACTTCTCAATTGCTTGATAACCTGGGATCGATTGAATTCAAAGATAAGTTGACGCCGGCTATTATGAAAAACATTAATAAGATATGCGAGCAATAATGACTAATATTTCAAGCGGTATAGTGTTGCGAGGTTTGGAATTTCCAGTATTTTTGGGTTGGCCGGACGCGGAGCGCGCGCAACAGCAATTGGTGGTTATCGATATCAATTTACAATTTCAGCAGCCACCGCAGGGTTGTGTGAGTGATGAGTTGCAGGATACGCATTGTTATGACACGTTGACCGCGACTATTCTGGAAAAAATTTCCACGCGTCAATATAAACTGTTGGAACATTTAGGTCATGAACTTTATCAACACATTAAAGCTTTTGTGAAGGAAGGCACTACGGTTGGGGTGCGCGTTAAAAAACTGCCGCCTATCGCCAGTTTGAAAGGTGGGGTGTTTTTTCATTATGGTGATGAAAATATCGTATGGTAATTCTGGGCTTAGGTTCAAACATAGGCGATAGGCTGTTTTATTTACGCAGCGCCTGGCAACATTTAAAAAAATTGACTGGTCTAAGCATAATACGCGTGTCTCCTATTTATGTTTCTGATGCCTTGCTGCCCGCAGATAGCCGCGAAACCTGGGACCATCCTTATCTTAATTTGGCGTTAAGCTGTGAAACCACTTTAACTCCGTATGAATTATTGCATCATGTCAAAACTATCGAAACTTTAATTGGCCGACTACCCGGCAAAGATTGGGCTCCGCGTCCTATAGACATTGATATTTTGGCTTGGGATGATTTGGTGCAATATGATGAGAAGTTACATATACCGCATGAACATTTAGCTTCGCGACCATTCGCATTATGGCCGTTAGCGGATGTTGCGCCGCGCTGGGTGCATCCAGTATTGCATCACACTGCGAGTGAACTATGCGTCGACTGGGGTTCGCGATTTACCGGCGAAGCCCCGCTGCACACCAAACAAATTGCCCAGCGCATTGATACTTCAGAATTGATGGGGATTTTAAATATCACCCCCGATTCATTTTCAGATGCGGGGAAATTATTGTCTCCCGAGGCGGTCATTGCTCACGCTCACCAGCTTATTAATGATGGCGCTACTTTATTGGATATAGGCGCGGAAGCTTCTAATCCCAAGGCGCGAGCTATTACTGCTGAACAGGAATGGCAGCGTCTTGAAAAAATCTTACCGGCGTTGTTAGCGGAACGAAACAATTTTCTAGTGGCACCAAAAATCAGTATAGACACGCGTTATGCCAGTACGGCGGAACGCGCGCTGGCGATGGGAGTTGATTGGATCAATGATGTGAGTGGTTTAACGGACCCAGCGATGCGGGAAATTATTGTTGCCAGTGACTGTGAAGTGGTGATGATGCATCAACTAGGTATTCCCGCGAATACAAATGAAATTCTACCGCTTGCTAAAGATCCCGTTAAAATGGTTTATGCCTGGGCTGAGCAACAGTTTGAAATACTAGCTAAATTATCTATTGC
>JAZKAT010000015.1:0-27027 GCA_040389045.1 Pseudomonadota bacterium
ACAGCAAAAAAAATTCTTAACTAACATGCTAATCAAAGTAAGTAATGTTATAGACACTAATATTATGCGAACCAACAACCCCAACATGGATACAAGAATTATCGGTCTAGATGATTTTTCTGCTTTTATAAAACATAACACCCACGGCGCACCTAGCTTCTACAAAAAATTCTTCGGTGCAGTACTAGCCCTGGTGGGAACTTTGTTAACTGCAGTTTGTGTCAGCGCTAAATTTATGTCGCTGGGCTTAACAACGCCAATCAGTACCCTTGGTATTGTCGCTGGCAGCACGACAACCTTGTTAGGAGTTGGATTATTTAGAAGTGGAATGGAGAAGAGATTAGCTGCAAGTCTATCCAAATTAAATACGACATTAAATGCAGATACAGATATACAGGCCGCTCGTAATAGACCACCGGCATACGCCTAGTTATTTAGGCAAGGGTGCGGTTCCTTCGCTCAAAGAAGCAATTTCACGGTTTAAGGTATAACTTAACACGGTACGTATAGCCACAATACAAGCCACTATACCTATCGAATAATAATCCGGCGCGGTAGTCGTACCAATCAAATCCGCGCCCACAATAAATTCCAGTCCCAACACTAACACCCGCCCTAGCGTCAACCGTATCCCATTAATCGAATATTCTGGATTAACCGAAGGCCCTATCACCAAATACTTCAAATAACGGTACAAAGCCAGCAATACGCCGGAAAAAATCACCAACACACCCGCAAAAGAAATACTATGCTGGATTAATAATAAAGCTTGATGAAAATCCATAATTATTTCCCCTGGTCTTGGCTGGCTATGGAAACAACAGGAAAAATCACTTTCCAATCGTCTTTCATACTAATGACATGCCATTTCTTTTGGACTGCTTCCTGCATCAAGGCATCCGAAAAAGTTCCCACTTTTGATTTTGGCCCATAGGAAAATTCCCGCGCGGCATCATCATGATGCACCAGCAACATTAACGTGGCTTTACCGCTATTAGATTGCGTCCATTCCAGCATTTGCTGATCGCCGTCAGAATTACCAAAAGCAATAATCGGTTTTTTGCCTATGAATAAATTGATAGCTTCTGGTTTGCCAGCATGATCATCTATAAACAATACTTCGGGAAGTTTAGTTAAGGTAGGCACACCGTTGGCATAACCATATTTGGTTTTTTCCGTAGAACCGACTACTTCTTCTGGCGCTACTCCATAAGTAGGTTGCGCATAAGCGCGCACAAAATCCTGACCGCCGCCAGTGACTATATATATTTTAAAATTATTCTTGCGTAAGTAACTCATGACTTCCAACATAGGTTGATAAACCAATTGCGTGTAAAGACGATTAAAATGCGGGTCTTTAGCAGCCACTAACCAGTTTATTAAAATCTTTTGAAATTCTTCCACACTCATGCCGCTATGCGTCACCGCCAGCAATTGCTCAACGTCATGCATGGTCATTTTTTCCATTGCGCTTTTATCACCACTGATAATGGCACTAAAGGGCGGCTTATCTTTCCATTCCGGGTGTTGTGGCGCCAATTCTTTTACGCGCTGCAACGCAAAAATAAATTGCGTATACATAGGATATTCAACCCATAACGTACCATCGTTATCAAAAGTCGCAATGCGATCTGAGGGTTGCACATAAGAAGGTGATGCTTCATCTGTTACTGCATGTACGAAGTCAATAATGCTGGTTTTGGTGGGGCCCACATTCCAGGAGGGCAATGGATCCGCTACCGGATCAGCATAACTTAATGTGGCGAAACACCAGGTACACAACAAAATTAAAATTAATTTTGCAGCTCTCATTTGAGTTACTCCCGGCTAGCCGCCTTGTTGAGCATGTATCGCTTTAATCACCTGTTCCTTCACACCTTCCAAATTAAACGTCGCGCCTTTTTGCATAGGTGGGAAATCAATAAAGCTTTGCGCTATTTCCCCAATTTCCTGCTGCACAAACACAAAGCGCCAGAATTCATGGCCGAAAAAGTCCATGCCAAAACCCATAGAATGCTGGGTACGTTCAAACGGATCTAATCTTAAATTAGTGATTAACGGCCAGTCTAAAACCACTGTGCCACCCATCCAGCCGCCAGGCTGATCAACGAAACGATATTTATAATCATCAATACGCACCGCGCCTAATCTGCTTTCGATGAAATATAAAATTTCATGCCGCTTGGATGGGCCATTGTTAGTCAGTAAATCTAACTGGTTGTAACCATCCAGATGCACTTTGTAATTAGCACCATTGAGACTTTTACCTTTTAATAATTCTTCTTTGATATTGGCGTCACCCGCTGCTGCAACCAGCGTGGGGAACCAATCCAATCCTGAGAAAATACCATTTTGAATGACGCCCGCTGGAATTTTACCCGGCCAGCGAATGATTGCTGGCACTCGCATCCCACCTTCCGTCGCCATGCCTTTTTCACCGGCAAACGGTGTCATACCACCATCCGGCCAGCTAATCACTTCTGCGCCATTGTCTGTAGTGATAATGACAATCGTATTGTCTTTGATACCCATCTCATCAATTTTTTGCAACACGGAACCGACGATATCATCAAACTGCGCCATGCCCGCTTCTTCGGTATACCAGCCATTTTCTGGCGTCATCATTTTGGAATACTTGTCAGACAAGTGCGTGAACACATGCATACGTGATGGATTTAACCAGATGAAAAAGGGTTTGCTGTCAGTCTTGGCTTTATCCATAAACGTAAAAGTATTTTTGAGAATTTCATCGTCTACTGTTTTCATGCGTTCCGGTGGCAACGCACCTTCATCAGTAATTCGTTGTTTGCCGACTTCACCCCAACGTGGTTCACTAGTTGCATCCGCCGTGGTCGTCGCCCAACAGTGCACCATATTACGTGGGCCCACCTGGTCTTTTAAAGCGGGTGGATAAGAATGCCAGAATGGATCTTCCATCGCATCCAGGTGATAGAGATAACCATAAAATTCATCAAAGCCATGCAGACACGGTAAATATTTATTTAAATCACCAAAATGATTTTTACCAAACTGACCAGTAGCATAACCCATTTCTTTTAATGCTGTCGCAATGGTAGGCGCTTGCGCCGGAAAGCCCATGTCAGCGCCCGCCTGTCCTACGGTAGTCAAACCGGTACGCATAGGTAATTCACCGGAAATAAAATTCGCACGTCCCGCGGTGCAACTAGGCTCGGCGTAATAATCAGTGAACCGCATACCCTCAGTAGCGAATTTATCAATCTTGGGCGTTTTGCCAGCCATCATGCCCTGGTTATAAGCACCGATATTAAACCAGCCTATATCATCACCCATGATGACAATAATATTAGGTTTACCAACAGCGCTGGTGGTCACAGCTGGCGCAACAGCGGCCACAACGGTGTTACTGGTAACGGCTAAACTGGTAAGGATAATTGAAGTCAGCAAGTAGAAGAGGGGATTAAGAAATTTCATAGTGATCCTATCCTTATTAATCACGCAGGCTGATAATAAGTTTATCGCAAAAAATTTAGCTTGGCTAATTTCTGTTAGTCAAATGGATGTTAACTGATTGATTTAATTGGATTTTATTCACGATAAAAATCCGTGCTGTGCGATTGGTAAGGGTGCAGGTGCTTATGCTAAAATGCTGCCATTAATTTAACCGTAGAAGAGATGATATGAAACAATTTTATGCAAAGATTTTCACGCTAATCCTAGTCTGTTCTCTCACCACGGTTGCTCTCGCTCAGGATAAATTAATCTTCGCGCTGGATTTAATCCGTCATGGCGATAGATCACCTGCTTTTGCCATGCCCAAGTCGACTTATCACTGGCCGCAAGGATTAGGAGAGTTGTCACCGAAAGGCGAGCAGCAGGAATTTAATCTGGGACAACATATGCGGGAAAGATACATCACCCAAACGCATTTGTTACCAGAGAATTATTCCAGTGTGGCCATGTATGTGCGGTCTAGCGATTATAATCGTACCTTGATGAGCGCGCAGTCCTTGTTATATGGTTTATATCCATTGGGCACTGGCCCGGCCACACTGCCTATGGGATTTCAACCTATTCCTATTCATACCGTGCCTAAAGAAATCGATGATTTATTACTGACTAATCATAACAAAGCGCAGCATGATGAAATTTTAGAGAAATATGTTTTTACGCAACCCGAGTGGCGCGCGAAAACCATAGCGTTACAAGCTAAATTCCCGCATTGGTCAGAAGCAACCGGCATGAAAATTACAAATTTGCAGGAAGTTTTATATGCGGCGGATAACTTGCGTATTTCGCAATTGTATAATGTACCCATACCAGCGGGATTAAGTGAACAAGACCAGCAGGAAATTATTGCCGCGGGCAGTTGGGCATTTCTCGAAGAAATGAAAGTTCCACAGATCTGGCATTTAACCGCGAAACATTTACTCGCCACTATCGTGCACTATTTGCAAAGCGCCACTGAACATACCACCAGTTTGAAATTTGTTTTGTTCAGCGCCCATGATGATACTATTATGACGCTGCTCAGCGCGCTGCAAACACCCGCGACAGAATGGCCACCTTACGCATCCGATTTGAATTTTTCATTATATGAAAATCCGGCGCATAACTTTTATGTCAAACTGACTTTTAACAATCAACCCGTTACCGTGCCAGCTTGCGGTGGTGATACTTGTTCATTGGCACAGCTTGATAAACTTATTGAAGAACAATGATTTAATTTATTTTGCTTAGTCAGCAAATAATTTTTATTGTGCTGGTTGGAAGGAATTTCAATTGGCACACGTGTTACTTCTTTAATGCCATATTTTTGCAAGTCAGAAATTTTATGCGGGTTATTGGTCAGCAAACGGATACGATAATAATTTAAATCCCGCAAAATTTGCGCGGCGACATGATAACTGCGCAAATCAGCCGACCAGCCTAATTCATGGTTCGCATCCACCGTATCAAAACCCTGTTCTTGCAAACTATAAGCTTTAATTTTATTGATTAAGCCAATGCCGCGTCCTTCCTGATTTAAATAAATCAGCACCCCACCTTCCGCGCTGATTTTTGCTAGAGAGAAATGTAACTGCTGCTGACAATCACAGCGTTCCGAGCCAAACAAATCTCCGGTCATGCAACAGGAATGGATACGCACTAGAGGGGGCTGCGACGAATTATTTTTTTCATGCTTTAAGACGACATGTTCGCGGTCGGTTAATTTTTCCTTGACCACTGTCACTTTGAAATTGCCGTAATCCGCTAATGGCAAATTGGCGCTGGCGGTATCGGCAAACATATTTTCATGCTGCAAACGATATTGAATGACATCTTCAATACTGATAATCCGGATGTCATGCTCTTTGGCAAATGCCTGTAACGCTTCGCCACGCGCCATCGTGCCATCCGCGTTCATGACTTCGCAAATTACCGCAGCCGGTTTAAAACCGGCAAGCTTGACCAAATCCAGAGAACCTTCAGTATGGCCAGGGCGTTCCAATACGCCGCCGGGGCGCGCCAGGAGTGGAAAGATATGGCCGGGCTTCACTAAATCGTCTGGCCGAGCTTGTTCGGCAACAGCGACATGAATGGTTTTCACCCGGTCTGCCGCTGAAACACCGGTGGTGATATCCGCTTTGGCATCAATTGACACGGTAAACGGTGTCATACAGCGACTGGAATTTTGTTCTGGCGGTACCATTAAGGGCAAGTTTAATTGATCAATTTTGGCTTGGGGCAAGGACAGGCAAACAATCCCGCTGCTATTACGGATAATAAAATTCATGATGGCGGGAGTAATAGTTTCAGCGGGGAAAATCAAATCACCTTCATCTTCGCGGCCGGCATGGTCGACTAAAATAATCAGCTTGCCATTACGAAGGTCGTTCAACGCCGCTGTGACTTTGGTTTCATGAGATTGCATGTTTGCCGCTCCCGTTATAGTAGTCGTGCCAGGGCGGCATATATCAAACCAGACACACCAAACCGAACACGGCTTAGAGTGGCTGACTGATTTACTTCTTTCATCCGGACTATAACCGTCGGCTTTGGGATTTAACCAAATCTGCTGACCTTTCCCTTGCAGGAAAGCGCTCGCGGGCTCAATTATTAAACAATAATATTACCGCCGGTGGGGACTTACACCCCGCCCTGAAGATATAGGTGAAAAATAAAGGGATATGGTGAACTTGTCAAGTTTGCTTATTGCGCGTAGCCATTGGAAACACCGCCACCCGTTGCTACCCAGGTTATATTATTGCCGTTTGCGGTTGGGGTCAGAATATAAGTATCAGAGGATAGTATGCCATTTTGGGCAACCGGTACCACGGTGATGACTCCGGCAGCCGCGGTCACTGATGCCACTTTACCAGTAGGCGTGCTTATATTATTGGGTATGCCAAGGGTGCCGCCATTACAACCGCTTAAACTACCAGTTTTTTGGTAACATTCAGATACGCCGACTTTAAAAGGTGAGGTGGAATCCACAACTTCCGCAAAGTTCGCGCGGCGGGTATAGCTTAAGTAGGTGGGCAGGGCGATGGCTGCAAGAATAGCGACAATTGCAACAGTGATCATTAATTCGATAAGGGTAAACCCTTTGGTAGCGCGTTTTACATCTTCCATGATTAAAAACTCCAACCATAACTAGTTGTAGTATATCAGCTTTTAGTAAGAGTAATGCAACATTTTTTGCCTTTATATTCGAAACGAGAGCCGTAATGATTCTCGCTGTCATGCCAGCGCAGGCTGGCGTGACAGGAGTGGGAATGACAGTTAAGAACGTTTACGGCTGGTCTTTTTGGCTTTCTTACGCTTGGCAGACGATTTTTTAGCAGTCTTCTTTTTAAAGGCTTTTTCCAGCTTTTCTTTTATTTTTAATTTTTTGAGATTGCCTTTCATTTTTTTCAACTCACCTTCTGCCTGTTTAATGATGGCGGCAAGCTTTTTGATGACTATGCTAATGTTCATGTTCGTCCCTCAACAGTGTAAAATATTATTTTGCCACAAATCCATTCTAATGCTCTAATTTTTTATATTTCATGCGGTGCGGTTGTTTGGCTTTTTCACCCAGACGGCGTACCCGATCCGCTTCATAATCACTATAACTACCGGTAAAAAACTCCACCGCGTTATCATCAGTGAAAGCCAGAATATGCGTAGCCACACGGTCCAGGAACCAGCGATCATGCGAAATAATCAGTGCGCTGCCAGGGAAACTCAAAATAGCTTCTTCCAGCGCACGCAAGGTTTCCACATCCAAATCGTTGGTAGGCTCATCGAGCAGCAATACATTTCCGCCACTGCTAAGCAGCTTGGCCAAATGCACGCGATTGCGTTCGCCCCCCGACAAGTCTTGAATGAATTTTTGCTGGTCGGTGCCTTTAAAGTTAAAGCGTCCCACGTAAGCACGGGATTGCATTTGAAAGGTACCAATCGTCATAATATCCTGGCCTTCAGAAATCTCCTGCCACACCGTGTTTTTACCATTTAATGAATCACGGCTTTGATCAACATGGGAGAGTTTTACGGATTCACCAATGATAATACTGCCACTGTCAGGCTGTTCCAGACCCATCAGTAATTTAAATAAAGTGGATTTGCCGGCGCCATTAGGCCCAATGATACCGACCACCGCACCGGGTGGAATATCCAGACTTAAATTTTCAAATAAAACCTTATCACTAAATTGTTTGCCCAAATCACGCAACTCAATAACTTTGTCACCTAAGCGTGGGCCTGGCGGGATATAGAGTTCTTGCGTTTCACTGCGCTTTTGAAATTCTTTGGAATTCAATTCTTCAAATCTGGCTAAGCGCGCTTTGCTTTTCGCCTGACGGCCTTTGGCATTGGTGCGTACCCATTCCAATTCTGCTTTTAAGGCTTTTTGGTGAGAGGCTTCTTGACGTTCTTCCTGTCCCAGACGTTGTTCTTTTTGCTCAAGCCAGGAGGAATAATTACCTTCATAGGGAATGCCTTGACCGCGATCTAATTCCAAAATCCAGCTGGCGGCATTATCGAGAAAATATCTATCATGGGTCACGGCAACTACTGTGCCGGGATAATCATGTAAAAAGCGTTCCAGCCAATCCACGCTTTCCGCATCCAAATGGTTAGTCGGCTCATCCAGCAACAACATATCGGGTTTGGATAATAACAAGCGGCACAAGGCTACCCGTCTACGCTCACCACCTGATAATTTGGTGACATCCGCTTCCCATGGCGGCAACCGTAAAGCGTCCGCGGCAATTTCCAGTTTACGTTCTAATTCCCAGGCACCGGCTGATTCAATTTGCTGTTGTAAATCGCCTTGTTCTTCCAGCAATTTATTCATTTCATCTTCGCTCATGGGTTCAGCGAATTTCATGCTGATATCGTTAAAGCGGTTCAATAAGTCTAATGTTTCACCTACGGCTTCTTCAATGTTGCCACGCACGGTTTTGTTCGGGTCTAATTGGGGTTCCTGAGGCAGATAACCAATTTTAATCCCCGGCTGCGGCCGGGCTTCACCATTAATTTCCTTATCAAGGCCTGCCATAATTTTTAACAGGGTCGATTTCCCCGAGCCATTTAGACCGAGTACCCCAATCTTTGCGCCAGGGTAAAATGACAGCCAAATATTTTTCAGGATTTCCCGTTTAGGGGGAACGACTTTGCCAACGCCTTGCATGGTATAAATAAATTGAGCCATAGAGAATTCTTCGTATTTTGTTGAGGGGTGCATTATCTTTGAATTCGGGTAGGGGTGCAACAAGCACTTGTCATTCCCGCGCAGGCGGGAATCCATTACGAGAATTTCACCAATATTGACGTTCCCAGGAATGGATTCCCGCCTGCGCGGGAATGACAGCGTGGCAATTATAGCATCTGAACATGACCCTCATCTATCCCTAGCTCACCCTGCTCATAAAGCTCCAACCCATCACCCACCAACTTCTCCTTCTCCCCCGCCGTCAAAATCAACGGTACCAACGGCATCATCGAAGGTGACTTGATATAAAAATCACACTGCTCAGCGACTTTTTCATAATAAAATGCGCCACCATAACCGACAAAACGGGCGACCAATGGCATCACCGCCAAATCATTCATGCCATCACCTACATAAGCGATGGCCGGATGTTTTTGCCTGATAGCCGCGACAATTTCGCGTTTACCCTGATTATTCGCCAAGGGTGAAGTGTGATTGAAATCCACATAATTCCCTTGCGCATCAAATTCAATTTCCACCGCAAAAATATGCGCGGCGGGCACTTGCAGTAATTCACCCAATCCGGCCACCGCGGGATAAAGCCCCGCCGAAACAATATAAACCGATTTGCCAAGCTGTTGAAATAATTGAATCAGCCGCTCTATACCCACTACTCTTTGTTCGAAATAATGTTGCGCCAACGCCAGCACTTGCGCGCGCGTAGGCTGCACTAATTGCAGTCGCTGCTGATATAACGATTCATTCAATCCAGTTTCGCCCATGGCATGCGCCGTCAATTCTTTGACTTTCGCGCCTACGCCATTTTGCGTGGCCAACTCATCTATGCCTTCAATTCTGCTTAGCGTTCCATCACAATCAAACACAATGGCGTCTACCGGTGTCTGCAACCTCCAATTTGGCATGTTCTTCCCAGAATTATTTTAAAAAAGATTTAGTTTAGCGTAGGATGCGGTAATGTAAACCCTTGTCTTTCTCGATAGGAAATATATGTTTAAAATCCAGACTCTTAATCCCATTGCCGCGGTGGGCTTGAACCAATTTCCCGCCACCCGTTATGAGGTGTCAGCAACGCAACAAAGCCCCGATGCCATTCTGGTACGTTCGCAAAACATGCATGACATGGTTTTGCCGGATACCATTAAAGTAATCGGTCGCGCCGGCGCGGGTGTGAATAATATTCCGATAGCAGCTTTGACCACCACCGGTATTCCCGTGCTGAACACGCCTGGTGCTAATGCCAATGCGGTACGCGAACTGGTCATTGCGGGCATGCTGTTAGCAAGCCGTAACATTTGCCAGGCTTGGAATTATGTCAATCAACTCAATAGCAGTGATGCCGCGCTGGAAAAACAAATTGAACAAGATAAAAAACAATTCGCGGGTTTTGAATTACTCGGAAAAACCTTAGGCCTGGTGGGTCTGGGCAATATTGGTGTCAAAGTCGCTAATGCAGCGATCAGCCTGGGTATGCACGTCATCGGCTACGATCCAACCATTACTGTCAACCGGGCCTGGGAACTCTCCGCCCATGTGGAACAGGCGCGTAGTATTGATGACTTGCTGGCGCGCGCTGATTTCATCAGCTTTCATGTGCCGCTGACCGATGAAACCCGCAATATGATTAACACTTCGCGTTTTCAAATTATGAAACCTGGGGTAGTACTACTGAATTTCGCGCGGGATGGAATTATTGATAATAAGGACCTCATTACAGCGCTCAACGACAAGAAAGTGTTTGCTTACATTAACGATTTTCCCAACGCCGAATTAAAAAACCATCCACGCGTCATCAGCTTACCTCACTTGGGCGCATCCACTAAAGAAGCCGAAGATAACTGTGCCGTGATGATCGTGAAACAAGTACGCGATTTTCTGGAAAATGGCAGTATAAGTAACGCGGTAAATTTCCCTACGGTGGATGCCCCGCCGCTACAGTCTGGGACACGGTTAGCGATTGTGAATGCCAATGTGCCTAATATGGTCGCGCAAATTTCCGCAAAATTGGCTGAGGCCAAGTTGAATATTGTGAGTTTGTTAAATAAATCTCGAGACAGCATTGCCTACACCCTGATTGATGTGGACAGTGACGTGAACGAGCATTTACTCAAGCAAGTGGGAAGTATTGAAGGGGTTGCGCAAGTCCGTAAGATTTCGCCCGTGACCAGGTAAAAACACAACCCCGCCATTGACCGCGGGGTTGCTGAAATTCGACTACTTGTTTTTTCCTTTTTCTTTTTTAGCTTTGCGTTTTTCCATCAACGATTTGGCTGGTTTTTTCTTTAAATCCTTTTTCGTATCTTTAGATTTCGACATAAACACTTCCTTAAATAAATGAATACGATATTATATTACTACATTAGAACGGACTGGCAATATGTATTTAGGGAAAGGTACGAATATGACACTTTCAAAAAGACTGGCCAGAATGACGTTACTTCTTGTGCTGGGCTTGTTGCCAACTTTTGCGCATAGCGAGGCTAGCAAAGCTACCATAAATTTAACCTGCCTGCCGAGTGGAATCTGTAACGGCAGCTTGTTATCACAGGGTAAAACCAGAACATTTCATTATTATATGCACGGCGGCGTCGGCGGAAATTTATCGAATATCTATCGTATTATCTTCGTATTACATGATTCCACTTCCGATGGTGGTAGTACTTTTGATACCAATGTACTGGGGGGAAGTTTTGATAATTTGGCTGACACTAGAGACTTTATCGTGGTTTATCCGGATGCCTATAATAACAAACGCTGGAACTTTGGCCCGGACAGCACCGTAACTGATGTCGATGATGTTGGATTTATCAAGGATTTGATGGATTATTTCGAAAACACGCATGGCCCTTCTAAATTAAGAAAATTTGCAGTGGGAATGGCTAACGGCGGTTTGATGGTATTTCGTTTAGGCTGTGAATTATCCAATAGATTAAATGGCATCGCCGTGGTCGCTGCCACTATGCCAGTTTCACTTGCTAAAACTTGCAAACCGACCCACCCGATATCGGTATTGTTATTTGAAGGCCACGAAGATACCTTGGTTCCCAGAGATAAAAATTATATGTATGATTTCGCGGACATGCCGCCTATTGCAACACTAACCCCCGCTCAAACATTTGATTTTTGGGCAGCGATGGACCATATTACCTCCCCGCCTAAATTCATAACCGTTCCGGTTGCAAAATATGATGGGACCGAAATCTTCAAAGAAGACCGGGGGACTAAGACACTTATGGTCCGGTTATATACTATTTTCGGCGCAGGCCATACCTGGCCGGGCGGAATTCAATATCTTCCAGAAAAATACGTAGGCAAAGTGACTCACAATCTTGAAGCTTCTCCGGTCATCGTGAATTTCTTTTACGCTCAATAGCTGAATTTAACAAGGAGTAGTGTGTGAATTTATTAAATTTATTACCTATCATTGGCAAGTTTTTTATAGGATTTTATTTTGCGGGCGTAGGCTTTTGGAATATTTATCACTGGCGTCCCGCGCTGCGGGTATTGATAAACAAAAATATTCCTTTGCCTTTTGTGGTATTGCCGCTGGGAATTTTTTGGGAAATTACCGCGGGGACGATGATTATATTTGGTAGTTACGTTAAACTTGCGGCTTTATCGCTGATGATTTTTACGGTTATTGCCATTACTATCTATCATGATTTTTGGAACCATGAAGGCGAATTGCGCAGACTTAATATGAAAGTATTCTTAGCGAATTTAGTTATTTCATTTGGCGCATTGTTATTGTTATTAAATAACATTACACCCATTACCACATTTACAGATTTATTTACATGAAAAATATTAACGATCAATATAAATTAATTAACAAACAGGGTATGCAAATCAATTTAATGAATTATGGCGCCACTTTAACTTCATTAAAAATTCCCGATAAGCGTGGCAATCTGGTTGAATTGACTTTGGGATTTGATGAACTGGAACCTTATTTGACCCACCCTTTTTATTTTGGTTGTACCATTGGGCGTGTGGCCAACCGTATCACCAATGGTTTGTTCAAGCTGAACAATAAAAATTATCAACTAATTTGCAATGAAAATATTCACAGTCATTTACACGGCGGCAAGCAAGGCTTTGATAAAATTTTCTGGCAAAGCCGACAACAGGATAATTCAGTTACCTTTTCACATCTTAGCGCGGCTAACGAAGAATATTATCCTGGGAATTTATCTGTTGATGTAACGTATGAATTAACCGACGATAATGAATTAAAAATTCACTACCATGCGACCACCGACCAGGCCACTCCGGTCAATTTGACCAATCATACTTATTGGAATTTACGCGGCGCCGGGAATGGCGACATTTTAAGTCATGAACTTGAAATATTTTCCCATCAATACGTGGAAACCAATGCGAAACATTTACCTACGGGCCGTTTGCTGGGTACTCCCAATTCGCCTTTTGATTTTCGGATAGCCAAACCGATAGGCGAACGGATTAGAAAAGTGACTGGCTATGATCATTGTTATTTACTGGATGGCCAACTGGCGGCGCGGGTACGCGAGCCAAAATCCGGACGTATGATGGAAGTCCATACGACGCAACCTGGCATGCAGTTTTATTCCGGCAATTATCTGGCAAGTTACCGGATAGCCGAGTCAAGACGCACTAACCGGTGGGGGGCGTTTTGCCTTGAAACCCAGGGCTTACCTGATGCGGTAAACCATAGACTTTTTCCTTCTATTATTTTAGAGCCGGAACAGGTTTACCGGCATACGACGTCGTATAAGTTTTATTTTTGATTAATCATTTGAAGCTAAGGGCTGGTCAAGCGCTTTCCTCTCTGAAGTATTCGGATAAACTCGCATTTCGGGTGCAACAGGTGCACCTTCTAAATCGCTACAAGAGGGCGTTATTTTTCTAAATTCTCGACAAATATCTAAATAGGAATTTTCAGCGCGCAAGCGCTCCGAAGCTTCCTGAGCAACACTTTCATCAGTATCATCCCGCAACTTTTTCAAAACTGAAGTAGAAGCGCTAGGCAGACAAATAATTTCCTTGCGAATTCTGCAATCCGGATAAGGCGCAAAACGATCAATGATTTCATAAGGAATATGTGGGTTGGCGGCCAAGGCGCGCAGTATAGCTAATTCTTTTTCATTCGCCAGAAAATTTAAAATATCGGCAGGTGTTTGTGGATTAATTGATAAGGCAATGAATACCGCGGTACGAGCATAGCCCTTTTTACCTGAGGCTTTCGCATAAATATCACGCGCCATGTCCTTGGTGATATGACAATTCTCTGCAAGACTTGCTAACACTTCATCCGGATCATCATTTATATCCAGGTTTTTATAAATCGCTGCAAGCTGCAAGGGGTCGGCAATTTTTTCGGCCGGTGCAATGATTTTATTATTTGGATTCATAGTCGAGCGGTTATCGGTATCCAGATGAGAAATGCCATGCAAAAAATCCAGACGTCTTTTGGCGTCGCGTCGTACCCCTACATCGGGATCATGTTCAATTATTTTAGTTAAAATATTTTCAGATACATTTGGATACCCAATAATTGCGCGCCGAATTTCACAATCCGGGTAGGCAATTAATTGTAATAAAGCGTCCTGGGTAAATTTAAGATTATGTGAAACGGCAGATAAGTCATCTGGCTGCGCTTGAACATTTTGACTAATGGTTACCAATAATTTCTTCAGCAAATCCGACGCGGCATGCGGATTTTTAGATAGCGAGGCAAAAATAAAATTGCGCTGCGTATCCGTCAAACTGGTATCAAGCGTACGCGCATAAACTACCCGCAATAATTGCGCTGAAGTATGGGGATTGCCCGCCAATTTTATTAACAATTGGTTAAACAAATTTGCATCATGACTAATCGCCACTTCCATATAAATTTTTTCAAGTTGCGAAGGATTGGTGCCTAATGCCGCATAATTAAGAATTTCCTCGGCCTTAAAAATAATTTTGTAATCCAAATACCCATTTCCCATTAAATGGACCATGGCCGCGATAACTATAATGGCCATTACCATCATGCGAAATTGTAATTTTTGGTTATTACGGTTAAGTACATTAAAAAATTCGTCTACTAGCGCCAACAAACAAAAACTGGCGGCAAAACCTAAGGGCCACGCAATAATGGCGGCGGTATGCAAACGATCGAAGGCTTGAGAAATCACGGAGGGTACAAATGAAATAGTTAACAAGAGGGCGAGGCTTGGCAAAATACTGACAATCAATGCAAAGAAACTCGCGCCAATCAGACTAAGGCGCACGATATTGCTGATTTTATGGCTGAAGCGGGTGTAACAAATCAAGCTTATAACCAATCCCAACAGTGCACTGAAGAAAAAGAATTGATTAAAAACACTGACCGTATTGCTATTCATGTTGCTCCAGACACACGTTAATAAATGATTTTGACATGAGTTATTGACACAAACAATAAGGGTTGGTTGTGTAAATTTGTTTTCGTTTAAGAATATATGAGTCATTTAAGTGCTGTCTGGTTTTGGTCATGACAGCCTAGTCCCTGCAATAACACACATCGTTTGACCCACAGTTATTATAGAGGATGCCCCAGGATTTTGTTATAATGCCGATATTCTAATAGTTTCAAGTGCCTATATAATAGTAAAGATCAAAAGGATTTGACGTTTGCGATCTCACATTATTATTTTGTTATGCCTGGTCTTATCAAGCTGCGTGAATTACGCCGGTATACATGGTAATAGTAAACCGCTTGATAATGGCATGCTGAATACGAGTTATAGCACTGACCATTACCAGAAAATCTCTGCAAACACCGCTGATTGGTGGTTAATTTATCGCGATCCGCAACTAAATAAATTAATCAACACCGCCTTAAAAGACTCACCTTCTTTGCAGATTGCCCAAAGCCGTTTGTCAGCGGCGCGGCATATCGCTGAAGCTGCCGGCTCAAGGTTATGGCCGCAGGTTGATGCCACTGGTTCAATTCAACGTGAACGGTTGACCGAAAATACTTTTTTCCCACCACCTTTTGGCGGCAACAGTTATACCGAAACCAATGTGGGCTTGAATTTTAATTGGGAATTGGATTTCTTTGGAAAAAATCGGGCCATTATCGCCGCCCGAACCAATGAAGCCCGCGCTGCGCAAGCAGAAGTTGCGGAAGCGCGTTTAATCCTTGCCGCGGCCGTTGCCAGTGATTATTTTAATTTACAATTGGAACGGATTTCGCTAAAAATATTTGCCGATATTGTCAAACAACGAAAGGAAATGCTGGGTATTATTAAAGTGCAAGCCAAGCATGGCATAGCTTCCGATATTCCGATTACTACCGCGAGTGCAGAATTACAAGTTGCCCAGGAAACCATTGCCCAATTACAAGAACAGTACCAGATAACTATCCATAAACTGGCGGCTTTAGTTGGTATGAACCCATTTATCGCAGAACTCAAGGTTAATCATTTTTCCTATAACAAAAATATTTTTCGTTTACCAAAAGTTATTCCCGCTAATTTTTTAGCAAGACGTCCGGATATTATCGCTTCACGCTGGCGCATGGAAGCGGCCGCCGCGCAAGTCAAAGCCGCAAAAGCACGGTTTTATCCTAATGTTAATTTGATCGCTTTATGGAGTTATCAAAGTTTTATTTTGTCAAAAGCATTTGATAGCGCCAGCCGTGATAGTTATTTCGGCGCCGCGATTGATTTACCCATTTTTGACGCCGGCCGCAGACGCGCTGAACTTGCCACACAATACGCGGAATTTGATACGGCGCAGGAACAATATAATGAAACCATTTTGAATGCCTTGCGCGACACTGCTGACCAGATCGCCACGCTACATACTTTACACCGGCAGGAAGCGGAGCAAGTTACTGCATTTAAGGATGCGCAAAAAAATTATCAATTAACCAAAGCGCGTTATCATAATGGCATTAACGATTATATGAGTGTACTCAACTCTAAAGAATCTTTATACATTCAACAAAATGCTTTAATTCTGCTGCAGACCCAACATTTAAAAGCAACTGTCGCCATGATCAAAGCATTAGGCGGCAATTATCTCAGGCTGGAGGCTTAACCATGCCAACGACTGAGACTAAAAAAACCGACGCCGAAGAAAAGAAAGCCACCCACCAATCGGCAGCGCCGAAAAAAGTCCGCAAAAGCCGCAAGAAAATTTTAATTATTTTAACGATAATTTTTTTAATTATCGGCTTGGTGTGGTTTTTATATTGGTTGTTGTGGGGACAATTTCATGAATACACGGATGATGCCTATGTCAGCGGAAACCTGGTGCGCGTCATGCCGCAAGTGCCTGGCACCGTAACAGCAATTTACACTGATGATACGCAGTTGGTGCAAGAGGGACAAACTCTCGTTAAACTGGATGACTCAGACACACGTCTGCAACTAGACCGTGCCCAAGCCGCGTTAGCGAACACCGTGCGCAAAGTACGTCAGTATTATGACCAGGTTTATCAAGCACAAGCAGCGGTCACCCTGCGGCAAGCCGATTTGGATAATGCCCGGTTTGATGTTACCCGCCGCAATGGTTTAGTCGGCGAAAAAGCTATTTCTCGAGAAGAAATGGAGCATTATGCCACTGCATTGAGTGCTGCCCAGGCGCAGTTCGATTTGACCAAAGCCCAGTTAGACGCTGCCACAGCGCTGGTCGCCAATACCAGTCTTTACAATCATCCCGAAGTCATTCGCGCCGCGATCAATTTAAAAAACGCTTATCTTAATTTTTATCGTACTACCATTATTGCGCCCGTCACGGGTTACGTTGCGAAACGCAATGTTCAAGTCGGGCAGCAGGTTACTTTGGGCACTTCAATGATGGCGATCGTGCCATTAAAAGAAGTCTGGATTGATGCGAATTACAAAGAATCGCAGCTGGAACGTTTGCGTATTGGACAAAACGTAGTAGTGACTGCGGATGCGTATGGCAGCGTGACTTTCCATGGCACCATCCAAGGTTTGAGTTCGGGCACTGGCAGCGCTTTCGATTTATTGCCACCGCAAAACGCCACCGGTAACTGGATCAAGATCGTGCAGCGGTTACCCGTCAGAATTATGATTGATGCTGAAGAATTGAAAGAGCATCCGTTACGCATTGGTTTATCCGTGCGGGTCACCGCCAACACTTTTGGCATGAAAGGTGAAACATTAAATAAAGCAACACCTGAGCGTGCCTATTATCAAACCGATGTTTATGAGAAAGAATTAGCAGAAGCCGCTCAGCTGATTACTAATATTTTGCATATTAATGCTCCTGACATGGTTTTATCAAATTCGCCGGGCGTTCCTACATGAACAACCAGTCGCATAATTTTAGCGGTATGACTTTGGTGTTACTCACCATTTCATTGTCGTTAGGCATTTTTATGAATGTGCTGGATGTGTCAATCGCCAATGTGGCAATCCCCACTATCGCAGGCAACATGGGGGTCAGCGCCGATGAAGGGACTTGGATTATCACTTCATTTTCGGTGAGCATGGCGATTGTCTTACCGCTAACCGGTTGGCTGGCGCGGCGCTTTGGTGAAATAAAATTATTTTTATTTTCTACCGCCTTATTTACCCTGGCTTCGTTATTATGCGGGCTTTCTTTTAATTTACCCATGTTGATTTTTTTCCGTGTTCTGCAAGGCGCGGTTGCGGCACCTATGATTCCGCTTTCACAAAGTATTTTGTTAGCGAGTTATCCAGAGGATAAAAAAGGCTTTGCCACTTCCTTGTGGGCAATGACTGCGGTAGTGGCACCGATTTGTGGCCCCATTATTGGCGGCTGGCTTACTGACAATTATACCTGGCCATGGATTTTTTATATTAATATTCCGGTGGGAATTATTTCGGTCAGTGTCACCGCGATTATTTTAGCAGGTCGAGAAACACCACTGAGCAAACCCCCTATTGATGCCATTGGACTGACCTTGTTAATCATTGGCGTAGGCTGTCTGCAAGTATTATTGGACAAGGGCCATGATTTGGATTGGTTTAATTCCAATGTCATCGTCGCACTAGGGGTAGTGTCTTTCGTTGCTTTGGCATTCTTAATCGTCTGGGAATTAACTGATGGTGAACCTATTATTGATTTATGGTTGTTTAAAGGACGTAATTTTGCAATTGGTTCAATTGCCTTATGTCTAGGCTTCACGGTTTATTTTGCCAATGTGGTAATTTTTCCACTGTGGCTGCAAACCCAAATGGGCTATACGCCAACCTGGGCAGGACTGGCCGCCGCGCCGGTGGGAATTTTTCCTGTGCTATTCACGCCAATCATCGGTTTGCTCATTAACAAAGTGGACTTGCGTCTGATGATCAGCTTTGGTTTTCTTGCTTTTGCAATTTCATCTTTTTGGAGTGGCAGCTTTGACACAAATGTCAGTTATTATAAATTAATCCAACCTCGACTGGTGCAAGGTATAGGAATCGCATTCTTTTTTACACCTCTCGTGTCCGTCGTCATTTCGGGATTGCCACGAGAACGTATCGCAAGCGCTTTGGGATTAGCGAATTTCATGCGTATTTTAGGTGGTAGTTTTGGCACATCGCTGAGTGTCACCCTCTGGAATGACCGGGAAGCACTGCATCATTCACAATTAGTAGAACAAATAAATCATTTCAATCCAATAAGCTTAGACGCGTTACGCCAATTGGAAAACCTGGGTTTTAGTCATCTGCAATCGTATCAGATGATAGTAAGAACGATTACCAGCCAGGCTTTTATGCTCTCTACCAATGACTTTTTCTGGCTAGCCGGCTGGATTTTCGTCATCCTGCTCGGCATAGTCTGGTTTGCCAAACCACCTTTTGTTTCCAAGATGAGTTCGCCAACCGTAGATTAATTTAAGCCCGCCAGAAAATCCCCTGAAAAATAATCAACAAAGACACAATGATGACTAACACTATTGGTAGCTTACCGCCGATGACGCGATAACTGGCGTTAATTTTTTTAATGTAACGGCCTTTCCAAACCATCAGCGCCGGAAACAAAATGATTAACACCGCCAGACATATGCCCGCGTAATTCAAACCAACGATAAATGCCGTTGGATAAATGATGGCGATAACCAAGGGTGGAATGAAGGTCGCGGCATGTAAAAAAACTTTCGGCATGCCGATTTTATCCAGACGAAAGCCATCGGCAAGAAAGTCCACAACACAGAGTGACACGCCTAAAAACGAAGTCACTACACAAATCGATGTGAATAACCGTGTCAACGTAGTCACTGATGAATTATGTAATTCATGAATCAATGATTGAGTTAATGCCAGCGTAGAATGATCAGACTGCGTCATACTTAATAAGCCAAATTCTCCCGAATACGGGATACCACCAAAAATGACCGCGACCCAGGCAATATAACAACCTAATGGAATCAAACTCCCGATTAAAATGACTTTGCGCAACTTCTGCAAATCGTTTTGAAAATAACTGCGTAAACTCGGAATCAGTGTCGAAAACCCATAGGAAGTCATTACCACGGTAAATGCAGGCACCAGATATTTGATTTCACCTTCATTAAACCGGCTCACATGCACATGCGGAACAATGAACCCAACCAACAAAATAAAAGCGGTGACCTTGATAAACATCAAGCCGCGGTTAGTGTAATCGACAAATTGAATACCGTTGAAAACCACGGCCGCTAAAATCAAAGTGAAGATAATGCAATCCAATTGTATAGACGTTTCAAAGCCCATAGCACTCATCAAGCCATGCAATATATCGGAACCGCCAGCAATGTAAGCCGCTAATAAACAATAAAACAGTAACAGATAACAAAACCAGGCGATAATTTCCGCCCAGCCTCCCAAAGCATTTTTTGCCATTAAAATAATATTGCTATTGCTTGGCATCCACATATTAACTTCAAGCAATAAAAACGCGCTAAAGGTCATTACCATCCAACTGGCAATTAACAATAACGACGCGCCCCAAAAACCGCCTTGCGCGGTAACAATGGGTAATGCCAACATACCACCGCCAATTGTCGTGCCGACAATTAACAGAATTCCACCTATCATTTTTGATCTCATGCTTCACCGCTATTACTTAAAAAAGTACTCTGCCCTGAAGGGGTTATCGAACGAAACAAATGTAATGAAATAAGAATATTGGCTTAAAGCCAAAAATAGAAATAGCGGGCGCCAGCATCGCTGCAATTCATGGATGTTTTCATCATCGTTTCTAAGCGCATGTTACATCTTCCGTTGAGGAATTCTTGTGTTAATACAATTTATAGTGGCTTGTAGCTGAATTGTCAAGGTTACTATCACGCCAGCGCAGACTGACAGGGCGTGATCAAATAAAACGCAGCGCGATTACTTATTGTTAGCTACCTGCTGATTCACCACTTGAGCCTGGGGGAGGCTAAAGGTTTCCCGGATATGCTGTAACGATGTTAAAATTTCTTTACACAAGCTGCTGGGGTCCGACATCTTAGGCAGAGGTTTCTCGGGTGTAGATTCTTCGGGTGTTAAATACTTTGGAACAACAGCTTCATATTTTTGTACTGCCGCTGTTAAAGTAGTTAATGCTTGATTTAAATGTATTTTAAAAACAGTTTTTTGTGCTTCGTTTGGTGCTTGGGTGACCCTGCCAATATTCTCCATCACTTTAGCAACATTCGCATTGACGGTTTGAGCATAGTTACGGTCTTGATCGCAAAGATGCTCAACATAATTATTGGGGCTCAAAGTCAAAAAATCCTCTAAATGCGCATTCAAGTCATTTAATAAAGTGCCAAGCTTTTCTTTATTCGGTGTTGAAGATGTCATGGCAAAATCCTCTTAAGATTTATATCTTCTGGTTGATGCAGGTTGTTCGGGTTCAGGCTCAGGCGCAGCCGCAACCTGTTTCACTGTACGATCTCGCTTCGGCTCTATGGAAACATCCATTCTTTTTACGGGTTGCCCGGCTAATATTGTTTTAGCATCTTCTTTATTGCCACTCAACATAGCTGCCATCATGGCTGTGCTTGAATTAGCTTTTGGTTGCGCTACTTCACCTAGCTTTCTTTCATTATATAATTGTTCAATAGCCTTAGGTACAGTTTGTTTAAAATCCTCTTTAAATTCAACGTAAGTTTTAAGCGCCGTCTCGGTAAAACGCGTGGCCAGCGACTTGGCATTAAAGTTTTTATCGGCATAAGCATCGGCAAGGGATTTTTCGATAAACGCCATATATTCTTCCTTGCGAGTATCGCCAAGCGGAATATTATTTTCCTGACGGAATTCAACAAAAGCCGCCATGGTCATTGGGGGAACTGGCTGGTGCAACAAAAATTGTTTTTCTACTACGCCTGCCCAGACCGCCATATCCCAGCGTGGATGCACATCAAGAATATTTTCTTCCAGATAGTCGGGCTGCATCACAAAGTCTACTAAATCATCCTCATCCTGGGTGAGAAAAACTTCGCCCCGCCAGAAGTGTACCATTGGTGAATCCAGCGGCGACGGATTACCTGGATTACGGTTTTCCGCGCCATGCTGAAACAAATCCATCATATGCTCAACTTCAGCATTAAAGTCTTTGTTAACGCTATCAATTACCTCTGATTCAAAAGCGGTGACACAACCTAATCTGGCGATAGATGAATCTGAAATATTGGTTAGTTCAAGTAATTTTTCCACGTCATCACCCGCTTCTATCATCGCCATTTCATTCCGCACAGACAACAGTTGCGCCGTACCCTCGGTTTGAAAAGTATTATATACCTTGGAATACACACCATTATCATCACTGACACCCGCTGGTCGGGTAAACCATAATGCATCCTGATCACCCGTAACCGGTAACAGGCCACCTTTTTTTTCATTATAGACAGCAAAAACTTTTATATCGGTAAATTCATTGTTGGGTTGGTCCGCATCACGTGATTGTGCTGGGTAAAAATCACTAGACAATTTTTTAAAATCACCATATTGCGGCTTCCACCAGGTGGGCTCTGCAACTTCAACTAAGTTAGCGGTTATTTCTTTAATGTTTTTGATGTCTATTTGGGGAGTAATACGGTCTTTAGGTTCTAACAGATTTATACTAAATTCATAATTTGAATTGGTTGGACCATCGGTAGCTTTTACCGTGATGCGACCATTGCGCGCGGTGATAAATTCAAATTCCCCTGACTCTATGCCAGCAACCACTTCTCTTAATGACACTTTATGGATAACAGTTTCAGGATGCTTAGGTAATTCTTTTTTATCATCACGTTCTTTAATAACCATTTCACCATCATTATTCACCACTTTACCAAGTGCTTTGTCTTCCGCGATCACGCCTTTAGTAAAACCCCAATTGCCGGTTTTCGCTTTGTAAGTCACGGGTTTGGGTTCACAAGGCATCATGTAACGCTGCATGGGCGTGCCAGCCCGCAGTCCTATCGCCATACCTTTTTCCAGGGATATGTTTTTTAATACGTCAGCAAAAACGGCAGGAATTCCTGTCGCTCTGAGGATGACATTTTCGGTAACTTCCTCACCCCGAAAAATTGATTTTTTACTCTCTTTTCTAAACGCCAATAAAACCCCCTCTTCTTCTGCCAAGGAAAGGTAGTACTCACTAAAGTATAGCAAATAAGCAGTATAATTTTAGCGCACTGACTTTATTGAAGAATTTTGCTGATTATTGACGTTAATAGACTGTTCTTGCTTTTATTAAACTTATAGAGAATAATTGCTTGCTATTTAGGCACTTATTAATAAGGATTTTTCGATGAAATACATTAAAGCTATACCGAGCATTGCACTTCTTATCATGGTTTCAACAATTGCTAACGCAGAATCGATCACGCTTCCCCCAGCAAAAAAATCACCAAATCTGCCTATCATTCTTAAAATCCAGGCGATCTCCAGCAATACCTATATCAGTTCCTACAGCGACCAAACTTATACCGGGACTTCGACCAAAGCGCCTTGCACGGATTTACAATTATTTACGAATGATTATCACTGGGTGGGCACCGTTAACGGGCTAACACAAAACTTGTCTTCCTTAGATTTGGTCCAGAAGTACGGCCAGAGAATAACTTGCCTTGAAGAAGATATTGTCTGGGACGAGAAGATTTATTCTACCGGCAAGATCCAATTGTTATGGGATGAAAACTCTAGAACCTATACCGCCGCGACTCCTAATAAAGCGACTATTGATTTTAATACGGAAACGCCAGCAACCGAATAAAATACTGACTTTAGCCCCCAAAAAATTATATAGTAGTATATTGAACCAAAACTATATACGGTGGGCTAAAATGAATATGATCTTGCGGTTTATTTATTTGCTGCTAGTAGTAAGTTTTCGTAAAAAAGTCAAAATTCTTGATAAAGTCCAAACACCATTCCGGGTCTGCATAACAGACCTGGATTTGTTAATGCATATGAATAATGGCAAGTATTTTTCTATCATGGATTTGGCGCGTGTTGATTTAATGCTACGTAGCGGTTCAGCACAAATTTTACAAACAAATGGGATTTATCCAGTTGTTGTCGCGGAAACCATGCATTTTAGAAAATCATTAAAATTATTTAATACGTTTAATGTTGAAACCCAACTACTAGGCTGGGATGAAAAAGATTTTTACGTGGAACAACAATTTTTGCGTAACGATGAAATATACGCGCGGGCATTGGTAAAAGCCCGCATGTTAAAACGTAGCGGCGAGAAAATAACTCCTGCTGATTGTTTAACATTAGTTGGCTCAAGCCGCACCTCTCCCCCCTTACCAGATTATTTAAAAACGTGGCTGACAACCACGGAATTATAATGCGTCAGCCATTGATGGGCTGGCCAGCATTTTCGTAATACGGTCGCAATAAGCGATTAACGAGGGAGTTTGTTTTATATAAGCTTGTAGCGGTGAATTAATTGGCGGATAAAGAATACACGATAAAAACGTATAAATAGTCGCGTCAATACTCGTTATTGAATCGCCTAAAAAAAATGGCTGGTTACCTAACAATTCCGCCACCGCCGCTAAATCTTTTTGTCCCGCTGCATAAATATTTTCTTTCGATAAACGGCCGGTACCTTGCTGCCACAATTGTTTTTTAACTTTTTTCTGGATGACACCCGGCACGATAATTTGTAAAATTTTGGGTAAACTCTGAAAAAACTCCGCGCTGGTTTTTTTCCAATTATCTTCATCTATCCAACGTGAATAAACGATAGCAAAATATAAATGGTCTTCCAACAAACGCTGCGCCATCACGGCCCGCGCTTGCTGGACTTGACTTAATTGCTGGTCCAGTGGGTTGCCGTAAGTTGCCTTTAGATAATCAATAATGACGGATGTATCACAAATAGTTTTATTACCGTCTTTGATAAAAGGTAATTTATGACTGGGTGATTTTTTTGGGATATTGATAAGATGCGTTTGATAGGGAATCCTGGCGAGCTTCAAATAAACTTCTAACTTCATACAAAACGGACTGGCATTCAATAAGCCCCAATGGGGTGGGTATTGATAGAGTTCTATCATGATGGCAAAGTCCTTTTTGTATTGTTTTGGTAGCAATAGATTACAATGGAAAAGTTTGTAGTGCCAGGGGTTATCAGTAAGCTCAAATCGCCCCAGTACTGTCATTCCCGCGCAGGCGGGAATCCATTTATAGAGGATCCCATACCATGAATGGATTCCCGCCTGCGCGGGAATGACAGGATTGAGGACCTACCCTCAAAAAGATTACTTGCTTTTTCCTGAATAAACTGTGATCATAGCCGCGATAAGTTACATTTGATCATTCCCAATGCTCTTTCCCGCTGCTTCAAATTCGGGAGTTTACCTCTAGTTTTTCAAGGTCTACGTTGGCAATGAACTTTTAATCGCCAGCTACCTTGAGACTTCTAATCCTTCGTAATCGAATGAAGTCCTACCGGCTTGCATTTGTATTTTTTACGAGGAAAATCATCAACATGTCTTTTACATCATTTAATTTAAGCACCGATATTAATAAAGCATTAAGCGCCTGTGGCTACACCAGTCCGACACCAGTCCAAGCCAGTGCTATCCCAAACATTTTAGCCGGCAAAGATGTCGTTGCCTGTGCGCAAACTGGCACCGGTAAAACCGCGGCATTCGTGTTGCCTGCCCTGCACTGTGTCAGTGTACGCATTACCAGTACCAAACCACGAGTATTGATTTTAACCCCAACTCGCGAATTAGCCACCCAGATTACGACGGCTACGGCAAAATACGGCAAATTCATGCGTGTTAACCTGGCCAGTCTGGTTGGTGGCATGCCTTATCGCCAGCAATTACGTGAATTATCACGCCCGGTAGACATTATCGTCGCCACCCCAGGACGCTTGATGGACCATATGGCTAATGGCCGCCTGGACTTATCCGGAATCGAAATGCTAGTGCTGGATGAAGCCGATCGTATGCTGGATATGGGCTTTATTGACGATGTCAAAGACATTGCCAACGCTACACCAAAAACACGACAAACCTTATTATTTAGCGCCACCGTAGATAATCAAATTTCAAATGTAGTGCGTCAATTGTTGAATAATCCGGTTAACATTGATTTATCCAGTGAGACTATCGCTTCGCCGTTAATCGAACAGAAGCTTTATATAGTTGACAATATGCAGCATAAAAACCGTTTGTTAACACACTTCCTGGCTAACGATAATGTTTTTAAAGCGATTATTTTTTCCGCGACTAAAATCCATGCTGATCAATTAGCAAAACAATTACGCGACGATGGTTTTGCCGCTGCTCCCTTACATGGTGATTTGAAACAAGCCGTGCGTAATCGCACCATCGAAAGTTTCCGCCGCAACAAAATTCAATTCCTGGTGGCGACCGATGTGGCTGCGCGTGGTCTTGATATTAATGATGTGACCCACGTTATTAATTACGACTTGCCAAAATTCTCTGAGGATTATGTGCATCGTATCGGTCGAACTGGCCGTGCTGGCAAAACCGGCATTGCTTTATCAATGGCATTACCGCTTGATGCGCGTCACTTACAAAAAATCGAACGCTACATCGGCCAAAAGATTCCTTTCTCGGTGGTCCCTGGCTTAGAACCCACGAAACGTATGGGAAAAACCGGCGGGTCTGCTGCGCCAAGTGATCGCAAGAAAAAATTTGGTAAAAGCAATTCCAACAATAAAAGTGGTTATGCCCATCGTAAAGAAGGCAAATCCTTCGGCGCAAAGAAATCCGCTTCAAATGATGAGCCGCGTAAATATTTTTCCCGTGATGAACGTCCTGCTAGAAAGAACTATGTCCGCGATGAACGACCAGCGACAAAAAGCTATTCCCGGGATGAACGACCAGCAGCCAAAAGCTTTTCCCGCGGTGAAAGACCAGCAGCAAAAAGCTATTCCCGTGATGAAAGACCCGCAGCAAAAAGCTATTC
>JAZKAT010000015.1:27127-81600 GCA_040389045.1 Pseudomonadota bacterium
GCAGCAAAAAGCTATTCCCGTGATGAAAGACCCGCAGCAAAAAGCTATTCTCGCGATGAAAGATCAGCACCAAAAAGCTATTCTCGCGATGAAAGACCCGCAGCAAAAAGCTATTCCCGTGATGAAAGACCAGCAACCAAAAGCTATTCACGTGACGAAAGGTCAGCGCCAAAAAGTTTTAATCGTGGTGAAAGACCAGCAAAAAGTTATTCACGTGATGAAAGACCCGCAACCAAAAGCTACTCCCGTGATGAAAGACCTGCGAATAGAAGCTTTGCGCGTGATGATAAACCTGCCAATCGCAATTTTTCTCGTGATGATAAACCAGCACGAAAAAGTTATTCGCGTGATGACCGGCCAGCAGGCAAAAGTTTTGCTCGCAACGATAAACCAGCGCGCAATTCCAATGCACGTTTTGCAAAAAAACCTGTGCAACAAGACAGTAGATTTGCGGAAGGACGTTCTGCTAAAAATAAAGATAAGAAAAACCGCGCTACTACTTAAACCCTTTTAACCGCACGCATAGTTCCTGAGGAAAGCCGATTGGCATTAACTTCCTCAGGGATGGTCGCGGTATGAATTTGCAGGGTAGTACCCGTTATTTCAATTCTGTTTTGATTAATCTGCTCTATACTTTTTCGCAAAACCTGCGCCAATCCCAAATTTCTGGCAGGACTAAAAAATTGCTGTGGATTATGCCGGTTCTGGTCGGCAACTTTAGTTTGCAGCACATTAATAATATCCGTTTTTAGTGTTTTAAACTCATCAATCATTTGCATCATTTCTTTCAACCGAATCTCTGGATGAAAAGCCACATTATGTTTCAAATGCTCGATACGCGTAATAAAATTATTTTTGCCATCCACCAATTCGAGGACTGCTGGTGTTTTGCCATCACCTGGATTAACCTTCAATTGTTTATCTACTACATTTTGTAATACCGCTTGGGCAAAACGTAAAATTATTAGTGACCCTGCGGTAATATCAGGCAGCAGAGTGGAACAAAACTGTAAGGCATCCAGCACGCCTAATGATTTTTCCTGTTCATCCTCAGGATTAATTTGGATTTGTTTAACCAATTCATTATGTAATAACACGATGCTAAAACGTAGTGTTTCCAGCAATCCTAAAAAGCCATTCCGAAACTGAGTTTCGGCAGGAGAATTTGAGTTGGGCGATTCCATAGCGACTCCCTCTCATCTTTCTACCATTATATCGTAACTTAGCAGCTAGCGGGATTTATGCGTGGTAAGCAACTGATTCTTATATGCAAAGCAAATATCCCGCAATGCTTTTTTTGTATTCAGCCGTGCTTTGATCTATCATTAAATATAGACGTAGCTAGGGGTGATTTATGGATTTTGAGTTTGCGGTAGATGCTAACGGCAAAACCTTTATTAAAACACAACTTACCGGCTATGCTCTGCTATCCAATCCCTTATTAAATAAAGGCACCGCCTTTACCCATCAAGAACGCGAAGATTTAAATTTGATAGGTTTAATCCCTCATAATGAAAGCAATCTTACGGTCCAACGCGCACGGTCCTACGAGACCTTTCAAAATAAAGCTTCCGACATAGAAAAATATATTTATCTACGTGATTTGCAAGATTCCAATGAAACTTTGTTCTACAGTTTGTTACGCGAACATATCGCGGAACTCATGCCAATTGTATACACTCCAGTAGTTGGCTTAGGGTGCGAGCGTTTCAGTCATATTTACCGGCGCCCACGCGGCATATTTCTTAGCTATCCTGATCGCGAGCAAATCGATAAAATTTTATTGCATCCACGTTTCAATCGAGTAAAAACCATTGTGGTTTCCGACGGTGAACGCATCCTGGGCTTAGGCGATCAAGGCGCCGGCGGCATGGGAATCCCGATTGGCAAACTCGCGCTTTATTGTGCTTGTGCTGGTATACATCCTTCCGCGACCTTGCCGGTATTGCTGGACACTGGCACTAATAATCCCGCCTTGCTCGCCGACCCGCTTTATATTGGCTGGCACCACGAACGCATACGCGGTGAAGAATATGCCAGCTTTATCGAATTATTCGTCCAGGCTATCAAAAAACGTTTCCCCAAAGTTTTACTGCAATGGGAAGACTTCGCCCAATTGAATGCGACCCCCATTTTGGAACGTTACCGTGATGAGCTCTGTACTTTCAACGATGACATACAAGGTACTGCCGCGGTCGCCGCGGGAACCTTATTTGCCGCCATGCGCGTTACTGGCATTCCAATAACCGAACAACGCATAGTAGTAGCAGGCGCGGGTTCAGCGGGTTGTGGCATTAGTAGTTTATTGTTAACCGCCATGATGGAAAATGGCCTTTCTGAAGACCAAGCTCGAAAACATTTTTATTTAGTGGACCGCGATGGTTTGCTACTGGATGACATGCATAACTTAATGGCTTTCCAAAAACCTTTTGCCCAAAACAGAGAGGCTTTAAAAGACTGGCACCTGGATAACGCGAACCATGTCAGCTTACACGATGTAGTGCGTTATGTGCATCCGACCTTATTAATTGGCGTGTCGGGGCAACCCGGCGTTTTTAAAGAGGAATTAATTCGTGATATGGCTGCGCACGTTAATCGTCCCATTATTTTTCCATTATCCAATCCAACCACCCGCAGCGAAGCGACGCCCGCGGATTTAATGAAGTGGACTGATGAACGCGCCATCATTGGCACCGGCAGCCCATTTGGCAGTATTACCAAAAGCGGCAAATCCGTACGCGTGGACCAGACAAATAACTGTTATATTTTTCCAGGAATTGGTCTTGGCATCATTGCCGTTAAAGCCACGCGCATCACCGATAAAATGTTTATGGCCGCGGCCAAGGCCTTGGCCGAATGCTCGCCCGCTAAAAACGATCCCAACGCTAATTTATTGCCGCCCCTGATGGACATTCGTGAAGTATCTTTACAAGTGGCCGTTGCCGTCGCGAAAGAAGCGATCAAAGCAGGTATAGCAAAATATGATGAAATTGAACCATTAGAAGCGCGTATCGCCAGAATGATGTGGGCTACAGAATATTTTTCCTATGAAAAAATCTAAGTACCACCCACAGCGGCATAATGCACAAAGAAAGTGACTGAAGCAGCTTGTTTTAATACCGCTTTATTCGAATCCAATAAGTTTGCCGAAACCTGATGAGTGCCGCGGGGTAATTGATTCACTTGAAATTGCGTAGTCGCTGCTGGTTCACCCACTTTACTGCCATCGACAAATAATTGAATACTATCGCCCTTTTGCAAAGATGGAGCAAGATTGAATTGGACCGCAATGTCACGCTGGTTTTGAAATGTTTGTTGTTCGGTGGGTGAAGAAATAGAAAAAGCCGTATAAGTTTGTCGCGCATCAGTGGTTTCCGTCGGCGTCACTCCAACTTTACCTGCCTTGCCGCTAGTGGCGGCGGCTTTCCCAGCCGCGGGGGCCGCAGGCGTGGAAAATGACGTAGTGGTTGGTGGGGGTAAATCAACACGAGTCGCATCGGTTGTCGGTATATCAGAATAACTGATATTACCCTTAGCGTCTTTTTGCATATAAATGGCAGCAACACAAGTCAACGACAATAACAAAAAACTCACCAACAACAAATATCTCATGTCGTTCTCCTAGTATAGGACCGTCGCTGAGAACACTGGCGTCAAGCCAGCAACATTCGTGGTTAAGGTAACCGACTGGGATGTGCCAACTTTATCTGTCCAACTGACAACGACATTAATACTATCATAAACAGGAGATGCCACCGGGGTCACGGTCCAGGTTATAGTATAAGTAGTATTAGTGCCTACTGAGGTAGAACTACCTGAAACAATGCTGCTAAACGCCGTATAAGGTGATTGTGTATTCAGTACCTGATAATCACGCAAAGTTTCTAATTGACTTAATGCAAGAACTGTTGCGTCACTACGTTGCAATGCCAGACTATCTTTATAGGAAAGTGCCGCCTGAAATTTCATTAATGAAATACAGGCAATAGTCACGATGACGCACACAATCAAAATTTCGATTAGACCTTGTCCCGATTGCTTGTGTAAGCTGGGCTCTTTTATCATCAAAAATCCTTCCAACTGCCAGGGACTTTCGCAAAATAAGTTGTAGACGCGGAAGTTTGCACACCGACTAATAAACTGGAATTATAAGTAATATTAGTATTCCCAGAAATATTTAAATTATCACCGGTTGCCATACCACCATTAATATTTAAATTTCCTGAAATATCAGTAGTCGCCGCGGTGGTTCCAACCACAAAAAGAAATCCATACAGATTCGTGTTACCTGAAATATTAATCGGGCCATTCACAATCAGCAGTACCGGTTTGGTGGGCGAACCAATCGTAGTATTACCACTGATAGTGGCGACACCTGACGTTTGATTTATCCAGACCGTGGTACCCGTTATACCATTTAAAATACTGCTATAATTCGACGCACCTGAACTGGTATAGACATGCGCCATCTGGCTTTGAATAGTCGCGTACGGCGCGCCAAAATAATCAGAAAATAAAGTCGCCACCGACATGGCCGCCAGGGTAGCGTTATTTTGTTGAATATCACTGCCGATATGGCCAGGGGTCGAACTTGTGCCGGTGCTGGTTACGGTTGACACGTTACCACTCATCGTCACCCCATTAGCAAGTACCATGTTGGTATTATATTGCGTGTTTTTAAGAGTTGCATTACCACTTAATACCACACTGCCCTTGGTGGTCAGCGAATTTTGACTTGGTGTAAATAATACTGAACCATATTGCACTTGCTGCTGAACCACCCGCGTGGCCGTGCCATCGTCACTGATTCCCGTAGAAGTAATCTGGATCAAGTTATAGTTACTGGCGACAGGATTGGTATAAACAATGCTAAATTTAGCATTATTCGCCAGCGTCACATTGGTTGTGCTCGCGCTGGTATAGTTAGGAATATGTCCGCCACTAGGTGATCCGGTAATAGCCGAGGTATTGGCTTGCAAATAATTAATGCCAAATTCAAGTCCCGCCTCCGCGGCTGCGTAAGCTTGTTGATTACGGTATTGATTTGCGGTGATTTTTTGTTGCATTAAGCTATAAGACCCGGCAAACAAAACAATTAAAGTTGCCGTCACTAATAACATAGTGGCAATAACCAGTGTGGTCGCGCCCAATTGATTTTTACGGGGTAAAATAATCATTCCGTATCCTGATATGCTCAGTCAAAGTTTTAGTAATCGCCGTATTACTGGTTAACTGCCCGGTTAAAGTAATATCAATGCTACGAGTAGTCAGCGCCGACGTCCCTAACCCCGTGGTCACCGTGTGAGTCGTTAAGGTAAAAGTGAGCGTGGTAATCGTTACAAAAGGGTCTGTGACATTTTCCCAGGCGCTAGCCGACGCGCTGCAACTGAATGACGCACCCCACGGCCGGGTCTGGATCGCGCCACTCATTAAACGATATCCATAACGTTCATCATCCGCCCCTGATGATACGGCGGGCAACGTTCCATTACCATTGTGGTCATAAGTAAATAGAATACAACTGTTACCGGTACCACCTATTTGTATATCCGTACTACCCGCCACCATAAAGGGATTGGTATTGGTATCCGTACCGACCAAACTGGAAGAATTCGCCCAATAACCCGCACGACGAATATCAGATACCATTAACTGCATGGCTGCCTGCAATTGTTGATTAAGTCGGTTGACATTAATAGACGTAGTGTAATGATTTAAATTATAAACAAATACCGCTAGCATAGAACTTAACACCAACACATTAATAACCATCGCTATCAATAATTCAGTCAGCGTAAAACCAGCGGACTTTTTGAATTTGATTATGGACATGCTGAGTATCCACTAATGGTTGATGAGCACATTTGCATATTTCCTAATCCAGTAAGAGTCACTCCTATGGCCATTGTTCCACCAACAATGGTAAAAATGATTTTTGATGCGCCATTTGTTGCAGCACCACGCGTACCCTCAAAAATTAACGAACCACTGGAAAGTCCAGTAGTGCTCATCGTTGCAATCCCCGAAGGCGCTAAAAACGCCCCTAAACCACAACTACCTGAGGTAGAGCAGGTACAACTACTTCCAACATTAATGCCATAACACCATGTACTGCCAGTAGTAAATGAAACATAGACGTTTGAATTTCTTTTAATGGCTTCACTACGCGCATATTGAAGATTATATAACAGATCTTCAGCGTAGGAAGTGACGTGAGTCTCATTGATAAAAGTTAAAAAGCTGGGGACAGTGAGAAATGCCATAATGGCAAGGATAGTCAAAACTACCAATAATTCCAGGATTGTAAATGCCTTTTGACCCGGCCGCCATGACAAAGGTGGAATCTCCCACAGTTATTGCTTATAATATCAAGAATTTAACTGGTTTTGTTGTTTGCAGTCAATCAGTATTGGCGGACAAGGGGGATTCTTGTTATTACGGCGTTGGCTACAACAGCGTAATCCACACAATTTAGTCGGGTTGGATATTGATTCCGATGTCATCAAATTATTAAAAATAAATGCTAGTGAAACACCACCCATCGTTGAATGCGTTGCCATTCAATCCTTACCCGAAGGCGCCATTTTAAAAAATGAAATTAAAAATGAAGCGGCTGTCGTTACCGCGCTAAAAACTTTATTCCGAAACACCGGCCTTACCAAAGATTATGTCGCGCTCGCCATTCCCCGCTCGTTAGCACTGATAAAATTAGTCACGGTGGATAAACGTCTTAATGAAGAAGAAATAGAATCCCGCGCCTGGGTAGAAGCGAATCGTAATTTTCCGGATTTAGTGGGCGACATCCATTTGGATTTTTCAATTGTAGGCCCTAACGCGCAAGACGATTCACAACTTGACATGGTACTGGTCGCTTGTCGCAAAGAACAAATTAAACCATTTCTTGATGTCTTACATGAAAGCAATTTAACACCCAAAGTACTGGACGTGAATTGTTACGCGCTGGAAAGAGCGCTAGCCGTCATCATGCCCCAGACGGAACCTTCAACGTCAGCTATTGCTTTATTGAATTTGAATTTCACCTTAAGCTCTTTGATTGTCACGCAAAATAAACAACTTATTTATGCTCATGATCACAGTTATGATGGACACCGTCTGATTACCCAGGTGCGTAATTTTCTCAAGGAAGAAGGCAAAAACATGTCTGATCCTATCGAGAAGACCTTACCCGAGGGAGACCATCAGGCTTACAATGATATTCTCAAAGAAAATCTAACGTCACACTTACGCCATACCATGCATTTCTTTTATTCCAGTCGTCCCAATATCAACATCCAGAAACTTATTTTAGCGGGAGACTGTATAACGGTGCCGAATATCGCGCAATATATTCAAGAAGAAACTCACGTGGAAACGGTATTGGCTGATCCTTTTGCCAACATGGTAATTGCATCAGACGTTGACAAAGATATTTTAAAAAAATACGCAGCCACTTTGACCTTATGTTGTGGGTTAGCGTTAAGTAACTTAAAATAGGGCTATGTATGGTGCAAATAAATCTTTTACCCTGGCGCGAACAAGCGCGACAACGCAAACAGGTTCGCCTGGGCATCATGATGGCGAGTTGCGCCGCGCTTTCTGTCGTGTTAATTATTCTGACCCATATTTATTACCGCGGTGTCATCTTCGAACAAAATAAAGCGAACAATTATTTACAAACTCAAATCCAGGAAAGCGATACCAATTTAGCGACACTGAAAGAAAAGAAAAACCACCAAGTCACTTTACTCGAACAGTTGCGTTATTTAATGAATCTGCGCACCAACAGTTTCCAAGCCATACGCTTGCTGAATGTACTCGCCACCGCCACACCGACCAGTATCATTCTCGAAAAAGCTATACGAATGGGAAAAATGATAACGATTTATGGTCAAGCGGAAACCGATACTCAAGTCACCCAATTTATGAAAAATATCGGTAAAATGCCCGGCTTCAAACAACCTGTTCTGACTAGTATCAACAGTGAGCAAGGTGTTAATGGCGATGAACGACATTTTCAATTGAAAGTTGAAGAGGATTAGTCATGGCCTTGCAGGATTATGACATAAAAGATATTTTTAATTTACCAATGCGCATCCAATTGACTGTTGTTGCGGTCTTTTGTTTATTGATTTTTTATCTTGGTTATCAATGGGATATTTCCAGCTTAAAAAAAGAATTAGCTTCCGTACAAACTCAAGAAACTGACTTGAAATTACAATTGAAAGCGCTGATCGACAATTTAAGCAGCGTCAATAACGATATTGCGCAGCTACCCATTCTACAAAACCTGTTACTAAAATGGCAAAATGGATTTGTGACCACAGACTCGTTACCTGACACCTTAAACGAAATTCTGCGCATTGGAACCAGCAATCAACTGCAATTTCAAATTTTCAGCCCAAGTTCGGAAATCAAAGACGATGCTTACCCAACTTATCGCCGTATTCCAATTAACACAGTAGTCATAGGCGAGTATGATCAAATCGCTACTTTCTTAAGTCAAGTGGCTAACTTACCCACCCTGGTGATTATCACAAACTTTGAGTTAATGAAAGGACAGAATAAGTTATATGATAAAAAAGAAGCGGAACAACCCGGTTATGCCAACCGTATGACGGCAGCATTGACGCTTGAAGTGTATCGACTTGACACTACCCCTGAAAAAACAGAGAAAGCACCTAATGCGAAATGATTATGGCCGCTATTTTATTGTGTTGATACTCACCGCCGCTTTGACGGTTAGCGGTTGCAGTGAACGCAAGCGCTTGCGTGACCTGGAACAATATGTCGCCCAATTAAAGCAAAGTTCACAACTACCCACCAAAGCCTCTTTGCTAAAAGACTTGCAACCGCCTACACCGGTCACCTATATGGCGACTAACCCGCGTTCCCCTTTTGAAGCGTCAAGCAGCGCTGGCGGCAGCAATCGTGTTGTTTCCAAACACCCATTACAAAATTATCCAGTAGCTCAATTACACTTTAAAGGTACCGTGACCCAGGGTGACAATACCTGGGCATTTGTATTAGCGCCCGACAATAAACTTTATCAGGTGAAATTAGGCGATATGATTGGCGATCATTATGGTAAGATTGTTAATATTTCCCAAACCAGCCTGACTATCCAGGAACAAATTGATCAGTTAGTACCGCTAGGGAAGCCGGAAACAAAGATAGTGACTTTGCAGCTCAAGGGACCCAGCTGATGAAACAACACCTAAAGAATTTATTACGCACCAGCCTGTTTTTTATCGCGTTCAATGTTGCACTAAGCGCCGTTTCAGCCACTACCACCACAATGGTCAATACGACTGCGGATACAGGAACTCCTAATCCGAATATTGTGACGTCAGCCCCTAATCCCGCGCTAATCAATACTCAAGCGCCTGCCGCTAGCATTACCAGCTCACATGGCACGCTATCATTTGATTTTCAAGATATTGATATCCGTACCCTGTTACAGCTAATCGCTAAAAATTCTAATCTTAATTTTATTATTAGCGATACCGTCAAAGGCAGTATCACACTCAGCCTTAAAAACGTTACCTGGGAACGCGCGCTTGACATTATTCTGAAAGCACGTGGTCTGACCGCACGCCGGGTCGGCAACGTGATCATGATTAGCACCATAGAAGAAATTACCACCAATGAAAGTAAGCAGTTGCAATCTGATGAATCATTAATCAATTTAGCACCACTCGTTTCAAAAATAATTCATTTGAAATATGCTACCGCAACTGATGTCGCCGCGATTTTAAAAGGCCCACAAAGCCAATTGCTTACCGCGCGGGGCCAGGTAGCCATTGATACCCATACCAACAGCATCATTATTCGTGATACCGCGTCCAACCTGCAGATAGTTGAACGCGAAATCTTTCAGCTGGATATCCCCGCTAAACAAGTATTGATCGAAGCCCGCATCGTTAACATCGATGTCAATTACCAGAAACAAATTGGCGCGCGTTTCGGTATCAGCAAACCGAAATGGTTATCAGGTAACTTTTTTGGCGCGAACTCTCTGGCCCAAAATACCAATGCGCCATTTGTCGCGACGCCGGGCGGCACCATTGATCCAACTCAACGGCTTAGTTTTAACGTCCCCGCTACCGCTTTATTCGGTAATAGCCCAGGTAGTATCGGTATTGCCGTAGCCAACGTGAGTGGTGTACTGCTGGACCTTGAATTATCCGCATTGGAAGCAGAACAACACGGGGAAGTTATTTCTACGCCACGCGTTATGACTTCCAATCAACAAAAAGCCGTCATCCAAACGGGTGAAGAAATTCCTTATCAAGAATCTACGTCTAGTGGCGCGACTTCGGTCTCATTCAAAAACGCGGTATTAAGTCTGGAAATTACGCCGCAAATCACGCCCGACAATAAAATTGTCTTAACCTTAAAAGCGACCCAGGATACCCGGGGCGCAGATACTGTTTTATCCAGCAACGGCGCTGGTAACTCGTCCTCAGTCCCCGCGATTAACACCCAGGAAGTCGAATCCAATGTAATTATTAATAACAATGAAACTATTGTATTGGGCGGTGTTTTCATCCAGACAAAATCGCATAACTATACCCAGATACCCTTCCTTGGCTCCATACCTTATATTGGTGCCTTGTTTAGAAACAACGCCGACAATGATGAAAAGAAAGAATTACTCATATTTATCACACCCAAGATTGTTGAATTACACTCTGGCACAACAAACATCATGCGAGGAGAAGGATAGATTTATGCAAAATAAAATTCAGGGAATATTACTGCTGACACTGTTTAGCATGCTGACTGCCTGTCACACTATGTCTTCTAATACCAAACCGCCAGAAACAAAACAAACCAAGAGTGCGATACTCAACACCCAGCTTGGTATTACTTACCTGCAACATCAACAAGTGCAATTAGCCAAACAAAAATTATTGCTGGCCCTGCAAGAAGACCCCAATATTCCGGAAACCTGGTATGCCATGGCTTTTTATTTAGAAGTCACCGGTGACAATACTCAAGCCAACCAATATTATTTAAAAGCGCTAGCATTAGCGCCTAAAAATGGTGAAGCCCATAATAATTATGGTACCTACCTGTGCCGAACCGGCAATTACCAGGCAGCAATTTCGCAATTCATGGTCGCGGTACAAGACTCTGATTATTTAGATACTGCTTCCGCTTATGAAAATGCTGGCCTTTGCTCATTAAAAATTCCCAACCGTAAAATGGCCGCCAATTATTTCAAACAAGCGCTTGGGCATGATCCTAATTTACCAACGTCATTAATCGAATTAACTCAATTCGAATACGACCAAAAAAATTATGCTTCCGCAAAAGAACATTTACGAGAATTTTTAACCATCGCTCCTCCCACCGAACAATCGCGTTTCTTGAGCGCGGAATTAGGTGAAAAATTAGGTTATCTGCATGGTCTTAAGAAAACACCTGATATGGCAAATTCTTCCGGAGAAATTCGATGGAGTTAAATACTCTATTACAAGCATGCATTAAAATTAATGCATCGGATTTACATATTTCACCAGGACAACCACCTACATTCCGTATTGATGGTGAGTTAGTGCCATCCAAGGAATTTCCCGCGATGGACGCTGCGGCTACGCAGGATTTAATTTACAGTGCGATGGACCCGCTGCAACGCAAGGAATTTGAAGAATCCTGGGAACTGGATTTTGCTATCATCCTGCCTGACATAGCTGGCTTTCGTGTCAATGCATTCAAACAAATGAATGGCATCGCCGCCGTATTCCGGTTGATTCCAGCTAAAATTCCAACGTTGGAAGAATTAAACTTACCACCCGTTTTTAAATCATTGCTGGAATTACCTAACGGCTTGATCCTGGTAACCGGCCCTACCGGTTCCGGGAAAAGTACTACCCTTGCGGCCATGGTGGATTATATTAATGCCACCCAGTCCAATCACATTATAACCGTCGAAGATCCTATTGAATTTGTGCATCACAGTAAAAAAAGTCTGGTCTCCCAGCGTCAGATTCATCGAGACACTCATGACTTTGCTGCCGCCTTACGCTCCGCGTTACGTGAAGATCCCGATGTCATACTCGTAGGTGAAATGCGCGACCTGGAAACGATACGGCTGGCTTTAACCGCCGCTGAAACGGGACACTTGGTATTGGCGACATTACATACCAGTTCCGCGCCGCGTACTATCAGTCGTATCGTCGATGTTTTCCCCGCCGGTGAAAAAAATATTATTCGTAATATGTTGTCAGAATCCATACAAGCGGTAATCTGCCAAACTCTGCTGAAAAAAATTGACGGCGGACGCGCGGCGGCTTTTGAAATTATGACTGGCACCACGGCAATACGTAACCTCATTCGTGAAGACAAAGTTGCGCAAATGTATACATCAATTCAAACCAGCAGTCAGATTGGCATGTGTACACTTGATCAATCTCTGCAAACACTGGTGCAAAAACAAATTATTTCTAATGCGACGGCCCGTGAAGTCGCAATTAGTAAAGAAACTTTTCCAGCTTAAAATATAGCGTCAAATGCTTAAAATATAACTACTTTTTTTGCTAACATATTGTTTAATAAAGAAATTTATCTGCGCTAGCTGTATAAATTAGGAGTATAATGGTAGTAATAAGTAGACACTTGTTTCTTATTGCTTTTCAAATAGCGAGGAGGGCACCAAATGAAACACTCCGTAAGTACGATCAAAGGCTTCACCTTAATTGAATTGATGATTACAGTCACCATCGTGGCGATTCTTGCTGCGATCGCTGTACCCACCTATCTCAATTACACGCGTCGAGCTTATTATGCCGAAATTGTAGAAGCAACAGCTCCTTACAAAGTAGGTGTATCAGAATGCTATCAAAACAATGGAGCGCTCACCAACTGCAACGGTGGAAGCAATCACATTCCAGCTAATATCACTTCGACAACAGGTAATGTTGCTTCGGTGACAGCGGCTGCGGGTGTAATCACCGTAACTCCAGTGGCGGCGAATGGCATTTTAGGTACTGATACCTACATTCTTACCCCAACCGCTGTCAACAATACGTTGACCTGGGCAGCAAGCGGCGGTGGTGTAAGCAACGGCTATGCACAATAAGCGTAAGCTTTATTGCGCATGATGACTCGACCTGGTTACAGCGTGTTGTTTTGCACACGCTGTAACTTTAGCAGGTGAACATTCCGAAGAGTCCTGGCTTAACTGGACTTGCTTGAAATGTTTTTAGTTTGAAACATTTCAGAGAAGTCTAGTTAACATAGTTAGGAAGCCCTGTGTTATGAGTGATGCTTCTTCAACAAAAAATGTTGTCAGTGGCTTTGCTTACTATCTTTCGGAAAACAATTTGATAGATAAGCAAGTTGCCCTCAATGCCTTACAACAAGCCGCGGTCAACAAGACTTCATACATTGATTATCTGGTAAAACAACGCCTCCTGGATGAAACCCGCGCCGCCAAGGCAGCCGCCGAATACTTTGGCTTGCCGCTCTGTGATATTAACGCGTTTAACCAGGATTTGATTCCTACCGAATATCTCAATATCCAGCTGGTCAAACGCCAGGCGGCATTGCCGCTTTTCAAAAAAAGTGGTTTGTTATATCTGGCGATTGTCGATCCGACCATTGAAAATCTCTACGAAATTCGCTTTTTAACCGGCCTGGATATTCGCTTGCTGATTGTTGAAGCGACCAAACTCTCGCAAATTATTGATGATTTACTCAATACCCAGATTCTATCCGAAATGAATGATTTAGGCAGTGAACGACTCGACAACATTACTGTTGACGCTTATAAAGATGATGAAGAAAACACTGACATTGTTGCCTACGATGTGGAAAGTGCGCCAGTGGTAAATTATGTCAATCGCATACTGGTGGATGCCATTGATAAAGGTGCTTCCGATATTCACTTTGAACATTATCAAGAAGCTTACCGTATTCGCTTTCGTCAACACGGTTTACTTTACCCTATTACTTCGCCACCATTAAAATTAGCGAATTATTTACTGGCACGTTTAAAAGTCATGTCTAACCTGGACATCACGGAACATCGTGTACCACAAGACGGTCGTTTTAAATTAAGTTTGTCACGCAAAAAATCGGTGGATTTTCGCGTCAGCGTCTGTCCAACATTATTTGGCGAAAAAGTCGTACTGCGTATCCTGGACCCAACTCAGGTGACTCAAGGTCTTGATAAGCTAGGCATGAATGAAGTGCAAAAAGAACATTACCTGGCTTCATTAAAACAATCACAAGGGATGATTCTGGTCACCGGCCCTACTGGTAGCGGTAAAACCATGAGCTTATATTCTGGTATTCACTTTTTAAATTCGAGTGATAAAAACATTTCTACTGTAGAAGATCCGGTGGAAATTCCATTGCAGGGCGTCAATCAAGTCCACGTTAATCTTAAAGTAGGTTTAACGTTCTCAGTGGCACTACGTTCTTTTTTACGGCAAGATCCTGACATTATCATGGTCGGGGAAATCCGCGATCTTGAAACCGCTGAAATCGCGATTAAAGCTTCGCAAACGGGTCACTTAGTCTTATCGACTCTGCATACCAACAGCGCCCCTGAAACGGTAACGCGTTTAATGAACATGGGAATAGCATCTTATAATCTGGCCAGTTCCTTGAGCCTGGTTATCGCCCAACGATTGGTGCGGGTACTCTGTAATAATTGCAAGCAGGCAGAAGAATTCCCTGAAGAATTTTTACTGCGTGAAGGCTTCAAAAAAGAAGATATCGGCACTTTTAAACTTTACAAACCCGTGGGTTGTGAACAATGCATTCAAGGATTTACCGGGCGGGTTGGTATTTTTGAAGTAATGCCCAATACACCGGAGATGACTGAGTTAATCATGGCAAGTGCGAATTCGCTGCAAATTGCTGAGCAAGCGAAAAAAGACGGCGTGATGAGTTTGCGCGAATCGGGTTTAATTAAAGTTAAAAGTGGCATTACCAGTCTGGCAGAGTTAAATAGAGTATTTAAATAAAAAATGCTAGGATTTTGAGTTAGGGGTATAAAATGGCAGATACTGTTCCCGCCTTTACTTGGAAAGGCATAGACAAAAAGGGCAAGCGTGTGCAAGGCACTACTAAAGCTGCCTCGATGACTGATGCCCATTCAGAACTGCGCAAACAAGGCATTGAAATCATCACCATCAAACCCAAAGCGACGTCAACAATGACCATGACGCGCGCGCCTAAAGTTAAGAACAAAAATATTTTGCTTTTTACTCGTTATCTTTCCACCATGCTGGCTTCTGGATTACCTTTGTTGCAAGCGTTAGACATCATTGGCCAAGACCAGGAAAACGCTTCTATGCATGCGTTTGTCGCAACCTTACGGTCCAATGTATCCAGTGGGAAAACCCTGGCGGAAACCTTCAAGCAATTTCCTCAATATTTTAATGAACTTTATGTTAACTTGATTAGCGCCGGTGAACGCTCCGGCTCGCTGGATAAAGTGTTAAAACGGCTTGGCATTTATCTTGAGCGCACTGAAACATTGCATGGCAAAGTAAAAAAAGCCATGATTTATCCTGCGGCAATTGTTTCCGTAGCGTTAATCGCCAGCTCGATTATGTTAATTCTAGTCGTACCTAAATTCGCCGCGATGTTTAAATCATTTGGCGCGACCCTGCCGCTGTTTACCCGCATCGTTCTTTCTATCTCCAATGTTATGCAGCATTATTGGTGGTTGATAGTAATTATCATCATGGTTGGGGTCTATATATTCCGGTATTTCATGCGCACTTCGCTAAAATTCCAGCGGCGTGTCGATCAACTTGTGTTAAGATTATTTATTATTGGCCCAATCCTTAAAAAAGGTATTATCGCGCGCTTTACCCGCACGCTATCCACTACCCTGGATGCGGGTATGCCAATCACCGAAGCATTGCGCTCCATGAGCGGTGTGATGGGTAATACAATTTATGCAGAGGGCATAAAAAAGATTGGTGATGATGTCACCAATGGGCATCAGTTAAATGTATCCATGAGCACCAGTAATTTGTTCCCCAATATGGTGATTCAAATGATTTCGGTAGGGGAAGTATCGGGTAATTTAGGCGAAATGCTGACGAAAATTGCTGAATATTATGAAGAAGAAGTGAATAATATTGTGGATAACTTGAGTAGCTTGATGGAGCCACTCATCATGCTTGTATTAGGTGTTGTGGTAGGTAGTCTGGTTATTGCAATGTATTTACCAATATTCAAACTGGGATCTTTATTTTAATATGAAAACTCTGGCCATTAAAAAAGGTATGACGGTTATAGAATTGCTGGTAGCGATTATTATTATAGCCATTCTGTCGTTCCTTGCGGTGGTAATTTATACCGCGCAGATACGCAATAGTCGCCGCACTGATGCCGTCAATACCATTTTCTCAATCGCCCTGGCCGAAGAAAGCTATCGCACCACCAATACTGCTTATGGAAGCCTGGCTAACGTTTGGAGCGGGGTTACTACCAGTGTTGGCGGATACTATACCCTGGCCATATCCAATGTCGCCGCTACCTCCTATACGATCACCGCCACCGCTACTGGCGATCAAGTTAACGATACCCAAAATGGCACTGCGTGCAGCAGCTTAGTCTATGCCATGACTGCGGGTACCGTAACCCAGACACCAACAGCCTGTTGGCCTTCGTAGGGAACCATTATGGCTGACAATAAGGTACTGCTTTATTCAATCAAAGACCCCGTGGAACTCAATCTGTCTTACATGCCTTTTCTGGTGAATGGGGGCTTATTTATTCCTTCATTTGAACCCTATACCTTAGGCGATGAAATCGTTGTAGAGCTGCAATTACCCGGCAAGAAAGATAGTCTAAAGATTGAAGGTAAAATCGTTTGGATCACGCCTAGCAATGCTTTACACCATGTTTTATCCGGCATAGGCATACAATTCATCGGCCCCAACGCAGCAAACAACAAGACTGCAATTGAATCCCAATTAGACAAAACCATGGAAATTGGTGGTTATACCTACGGCATGACGGAAGAACCCCACAGCAAAAAATAATCTTAGCCCGTATGAGCGCAGCGACATATGGGGAATGCAACAAGGGTTATCCATGAATCCTATCAAAAAAATCGTTTTCACCGGCGCCCCATCAACAGGCAAAAGCACCACCATGTCTACCCTCGCGCCTATCTTAGGTAACAATGGAATCATTGTCCCCGAGAGCGCAGTGGTTCTACTCTCCGGCGGGTTCCCCGCTCCTGAACATAATGATATGGCCCAGATCAGGGCCTTCCAGCAGGCCGTCATTCCAGTACAAATGGGACTTGAAATCGTTTTCGCTAAACAAAACCCGAGTGCCAACTTAATGATTTTTGATCGCGGCATACTTGACGGCGCCAGCTTTTGGCCGCCTGGGCCGGAAGATTATTTTGCGGAATTCAAAGTGGATGTCCCGAAGGAATACGCTAAATACAATTATGTGTTATTTTTCGAATTGCCAAGAGAAGAGTTTTTCGGGGGCATCAATCGTTTGCGCTTTCATAATTACGCGCAGTGTCTGGAAAGCGAAAAGAAATTAAAAAAGATCTGGGGCAAACATCCCCATTTTATTGAAATAAAAGCCACCGAAGATTTTAACGAAAAAATTCAAAATGCCATTTCAATAGTTCAAGAAATTGAAAAATCGTAGCCCGTATATCCCCTCTGGGGAGATAAAAGCGCAAGCGCGATATACAGGGAAACAAGTAAATTACATTAAGTTATTTTTAGTTAAGTAAGTCTGTAATTGTTCGAAGGTACCTCTGATCTTTACCAGATAATCATCAACGGCCGGCCAATCTTCTGCTAAAACACTTTGTTCGGCTTTGATGCTTAATTGATGCAGCGGGATGATGCCGCTATTGCCGGCTGAACCTTTCAAACGGTGGAATTGATCTTTGGATGCTTTCAAGTCTTTCGCTTTGACATCTTTATCAATACCCGTCAGTAATTCACCCGTGGCTTCTACAAAACTTTTTAGGAAATCTTTAATCGCTTCATTATCATCACCAAAAATGTCATGGATGCGTTCCAGGTCTATCATTTTTTCTCCGCCTTGCGGATTGGCATCGGCTGCAGATGTAGCTGCTGGCGCCGGGGCGGCTACGGGTGTAGGTTGTGGTGGTGGATTGCTGGCAGCAGCTTCACCCTGCTCTTGCGGTAACCATTGATCCAGTGACGCGGAAATGGTTTTGACATCAATTGGCTTGGTTATATAGTCATCCATACCTACTTGTAAGCATTTCTCTCTATCACCTTTTAACGCATGAGCTGTCATGGCAAGTATAGGAACATGTTTTAATTTATTAGCTTTTTCCAATTTACGAATTTCTTCAGTTGCCGTGTAACCATCCATTTCCGGCATCTGACAATCCATAAAAATTAAATCATAATTAATTTTCTTCATGGCTTGCAACGCTTCCATACCATTCGCGGCGATGTCCGCATGATAACCTAATTTATTTAAAATACGCGACGCGACTTGCTGATTGATGGCGTTATCTTCAACCAATAAAATCCGTGCTTTCTTCCGGGTCCTTACCTGTTGCTCAACCACAACTGGGGTAATAATCGCTTCACCGGTTTCATAAACACTTTTTAATACCGTGACGATACTTTCAAATAATTTGCCTTGGCGTAAAGGTTTGGTGAGCACCAGCGAAATACCAAGACTTTTTAATTCCTGTAATTCAAAAACGGTGCCTAATGACGAAACAAGTATAACTGGGGTTTTGGATATTTGATTAAGCTGACGCATAATCTGTACCATTTCCATACCAGTCATGCCAGGCATCATAAAGTCAACAATTGCCAACATATAAGGTTTATTTTCAGCGGCGGCTTTTTTCAACATGGACAACGCTTCGGCCGCATTGATCGCCACATCACAATTCATTTTCCAATTATCAATTTGGCGTTTGATAATTTCACGGTTAATGGCATTGTCATCTATACACAATATGCGCGAACCCATTAATTCACTTGGCAAATCATATTGTAATTTTGCCGCAGGTGCAGCGCATTCAGTTAATTGAATCGTAAACCAGAACCGCGTCCCCCGACCTGGAAAACTTTCCGCATCCAGAGTACCACCCATTATTTCCACTAACCGTTTGGAAATCGCCAAGCCTAACCCGGTACCACCGTATTTTCTCGAAGTAGAAATATCACCCTGTGAAAACGGTTGAAATAAGCGCGCGCGTACTTCCGGGGTAATACCAATACCGGTATCAATGACTTCAAATAACAAGGTAATGGTTTTATCCGCTTTCATTAATAATTTCACCCGCACGCTGATTTCACCTTTTTCAGTGAATTTTGCGGCATTACCCAGCAAATTATTCAACACTTGGCGAACGCGGGCTGGGTCCCCAGTAAACCACGCCGGTACATTGGGCTCCACATAAGCACCAATCGCAATTCCTTTTTTATGGGTTTGCGCAGCAATAATTTCCACCACATCATCAACCAGGGCATGTAAATCAAAATCCATGTCCTCAAGTTCCATGCGGCCGGATTCGATTTTGGAAAAATCCAAAATGTCATTGATAACTGATAATAAAGCTTCACCGGAAATTCGAATGGTATCCACATAATCGCGCTGTTCAGTAGACAGCGAGGTATCCAGCAACAATCCAGTCATCCCGATGACACCATTTAACGGTGTGCGGATTTCATGACTCATCGCGGCAAGAAACGCGCTTTTTGCGCGACTGGCTTCGGCTGCCTGTTCGGCCAGGCCTTCAGCCATTTCTTTCGCATGACGCAATTCTTTTTCCGCGTTTTTATATCGCGTAATGTTCCAGCATACACCAGTCATGCGAATGGGATGCCCAGTGTCATCCCAATAAACTTTACCGCGGATGGAGACATAATATAATGTGCCATTGGGCTGGATTATACGAAATTCCGCATCATTCTCTGTGCCTTGTTCAAGCGTTTGCTTGAAATTTTCCGCGATTTGTTTACGGTCTTCCGGACAAATTAAATTTATAAAGGCTTCAAAAGTGCCTGGGAACGCGCCTGGCGTCAGGCCAAACAAATGATGCAGATAATCATCCCAAACTAAAATATTTCGCTTAATATCCCAGGTCCATGAACCAGCTTGAGCGGATTTGAGTGCAAGGCTTAAACGTTCTTCACTTTCACGCAAAGTTTCATGAATCCGTTTAATTTCCGTAATATCCGCCGCGATACCGCCTATTGCATGCGGTATGCCTTGTTCATCAAAAATGGGGAATTTATTGGTAACATAATAATGTATTTCATTATTATTCTTATCTATATAAGATTCTTCATAAACAATAGGCGTGCGCAATTCCAATATTGTCTGGTTATAGGCGAGATTTTTATCTGCTAATGTAGTTGGCAGAATTTCCTCAAGGCTCTTGCCGATAATTTCAATCGCACTTTTATGAAATAATTTTTCAAATTGTCGGTTCACTAACACAAAATGACCGTCTTTGTCTTGAATATGAATGACTGCGCTAGTGTGATCTAAAATAGCCTGCAATTGAGCTTGATTAAGTTTCAAAGCTATATCAGCTTTCTTACGTTCATTTTCCACTTGGTCAACAAAATACGCGTGCATCAAAATAAAGGTCGCAAAAAAGATGATAGTACCCATAACCAATATGGAAATTCGCAACTCCGCTTCCGAGAAATTCGCCCAGTTGCCCGCCAACCCCAAATATCCTAAAATAATTGGCAGAATAATTGCCGGCGGAATTAAACGTCGCGCCAATTCACCACCGCTATCACTACTCGTTAAAATGTGCGCAATACCTAATTGGGGTCTACAGAAAAAGATACCTAATTCAAGAATAATAAATACCGCCAGTACCAGCAGCCCTGTTCTCGAATGCACGTCAGCCATGCCTAAAGTCAAGGAGACATCACTGAAACGATAAATATGCGTCAGAAATTCAAATATCAAAAAGAACAGCACAATTGAAATAAACAATTGTCTGACGCGAAAACTCACTGTTTCATTATCCAAAAAGAACAAGACAAAACTCGTCAACACAAAATTAGCGGCCACAAATGGCGACATACGGCTTGATGGTATCAAGTTGGAATAAAACACATTCGCAGGCGGCCGTCCAAACACCCCTCTATCAATACCAAAATCAATATGAAAGAAATATTCGAACAAAGTTATAAATGACACCACAAATACTATGCCCGCGCAGATTTCCCCGATGTACTGGGTATAGCGGCTTTTTTCATCACAATAAACCCATAAAGCGATACCGGTTAAAATAAAATTGAGGGCAAGATTAGGTTTGAGTGATACTAAATATTGCAATGCCTCTTTTGGTAACCAAAAGTAAAATGTCCAGCCAAATACTATCGCTGTACCAAAAATAATGGAGAGCGAAGCGGCTACCTTCGAGAATTTAATGGGCCAGCCAACCGATGGTCTAGTAAATTCATTACCAAAATTAATCATTACCTTGTCCTTTCATTGCGTTTTTTAATGGGAGTTCCAAGGCAAATCGTACACCACCTTCTTTACGGTTCTCCGCCATTATTTTACCGTCATACTTTGAAAGAATTTCTTTTGCCATGGCAATATTTAAGCGTTTCTGATTAATACTTTGATAGGGCACATCAAAATTTAAAATTGACTGAAACATGGTAGTCACTTCACCATCGGTAAGTCGCTCACCAGAATCTTCAAAAATAATTTGAATTTTATTATCCGCCGATTGCGTCACAATCTTGAGCGTGCCATTGGTTTGCGATTTCAAGGCATCCGTGATATTCAAAATCAAACTCACTAAAGCTTGTTGAATTATTTCTGGATCAAGCTCAAGCGTTGGTAAATCAGCGGCTAAATCTGTGGTGACTTTTACTTCTTTTAATGTAGTCTGGCAAATCGACAACACTTGATTAATAATGTCATTAATTTTGCAGGTCGTGATTTTATGGGGATATTGCATGGAATCCGCTTGCAGACTCTTAATAACTTCGACTATATGTCCCAGGCTAATGTGCAAATCACGTATTCTATGGATAGCATCGAAAGCTTTGGTTTTTTCTTCCTCGGTAATTTTGGCGGGATCTGTTTCATAAAGTGGCGTAATGACTTCACGTATTTCTTTGGAAATACTTAGCACTAGCACACCTAACATAACCAGCATATCCGTATGTTGTACTAACTGACGCGCGCGTTCTTGCGCCAATGCTTCCATGGTCTGCGCGTAATTTTGTAATTTTCTATTTTGTTCGGCAAGTTCGATTTCAAAACGAATAATGCGTGTACCTACCGACAATCGACTGCGTAATTCAGCCATGTTAAAAGGTTTCGACAGAAATTCATCGGCGCCTGCTTCAAGTCCTTTAATAATATTAGCGGTACCAGCAACTTGAGTGAGTAGAATGATGTAGGGACGAAAAACATTATCGAGTTTGAGACGTCGACATAAATCAATGCCATCTAATTTAGGCATCAACCAATCTAATATAATTAAGCGCGGCGCATCGGCTGCCTGCAACAGATCCCATGCCTCTTCGCCATCCTTCGCTTCTATAACGGTATATCCCCATTGCGAAATGGCGGCACGCAACAATACACGAGTTGGTGGATCATCGTCGGCAATCAATACTTTTAACATCTCGATATTTTGCAGCGCTTCTTTCGGTTGGTTTAAACTTTCCATACCGGTATCCTCGCCAGCAATCGAAACCTTGAAAAAGCACTTGTTTCTATACCATTATTTTAACATTTATCAGTGGATATAGGGTGGTGAATAATAATTATATCAATAAAATCATGATGTTATCATTGTATGTGCATATTTCGACCATTCCTATCCTTGCATGTTGGGCATTATCCCGTTATAACTTGCTTCTTTTTGCCGGAACCAGCATGCAAAACCAGTTTAGTAGTCATCTTGTCAAACAACATGCCACCCTTCCCGCCAGGGTCATGAAAATGACTACGCCACACGGGGAAGTCATTACTCCCGCATTTATGCCGGTGGGCACGCGCGCCTATGTAAACCACATGACTGTCGCGGAGTTAGCCAGTGCTGGCAGTCAAATAATTTTGGGCGGCAATACCTATCACATGTTATGTTCACCCGGTATGGAAATCATTTATGCTGCGGGAGGCATGCATAAATTTATGAATTGGCACCTGCCTATGCTGACTGATAGCGGTGGGTTTCAAGTTTTTAGCTTATCGAAAAACGGTAAAATTTGTAAAATCGATGACAATGGCGCGCGCTTCAAGCACCCTACATCGGGACAACTCATACATTTAACACCAGAAAGTTCCATCGCCACTCAAAAAACCATAGGCGCAGATATCATCATGGCTTTTGATGAATGCACACCTGAGCTGGGTGGACACGAAGCTGCCGTAGCGGCAATGGAACGGACGCACCGCTGGTTACTACAATCCAAAACCGCACATGAGCAGAACACCGACTCTGTTTATGGTTTCAAACAAGCATTATTCGGCATTATTCAGGGCGGCAGCCATAGGGATTTGCGGGAACTCAGCACTGAATTTATTCTCAAAGCCGAATTAGATGGCATTGCCATCGGTGGCGAAGTCATTGGTTTTGACATGCAGAAAACTGTGGAGGTTATTGATTGGGTACGGCCCGCATTACCCGACAATAAAATTCGTTATACCATGGGTGTAGGATTGAATCCGCAAGACTTGCTTGATGTAGTCGCTCGCGGCATTGATATTTTTGATTGCGTAGCTCCTACGCGTAACGCCCGTCATGGCGCATTGTATGTGGGAAATGTGGTGCCAAAAGATAACTGGCTAAACTTTGAAAGTGACGTGGAGAGAAATCGTATCCTTATTAAAAAAAGTATTTATGCAAAAGATGACACACCCATCATGGACAACTGTGGCTGCTTCACTTGTAAAAATTACGCCAAATCTTATTTGCATTTTCTCTTTAAAGAAAAATCATCCGCTTATAGTCACCTGGCGTGTATTCACAACATTCATGTCATGCATGATGCCTGTGATAAAATGCGGGAGTTGATTATGGCTGACAACACGGTCATACCGCATTCTCCACTGGCATCTTGTGCTCCTGCTGCAGTCTATCCATAATCCTGAATTGCTGACGCATCTTGACCCGGAAACGAAATACTAACATCGTAATACCCACTGTCGCGCCCACTAACGTACCTAACCACAAACCCTGGCCACCTAAATTAAATTGGTTTGCCAGCAAATAGCCTAATGGTAATGAAACTACCCAAAAGCTAATAATTGAAACCAGCAAGGTGTAGCGGGTATCTTTTAAACCACGCAGCGCGCCAAATAAAATAAAACGCACCGCTTCCAGCATTTCAAATACGCCACATAACATCAGCATTTTAACGGCATAACCCACAATTACGGTATTTTGCGGAAGATGAATATTAAGATCGAGCGCAATCAGCTTTTCTGGAATTATCCAGTAACACATTGCCACTACAAACATAAAACTTAAGGCAAAACCAATTCCAATATAAGCTGCGCGTTCCGCTTGTGCCGGATGATTTGCACCTAAAGCATGGCCCATACGCACGGTAACCGCCTGCGCAATGGAAAAAGTCATTATCGATGTTTGCCCCATGAATTGCAGTGCGATTTGATTGGCGGCTAACTCTTCACTGCTGATGCGTCCCATTAACAATGTCAACACCAGAAAAAAGGCGATTTCTATGCAATACATCATGCCCATGGGTAAACCGATTTGACAAAGTTCTTTTAGATAACGCGTTTCTCTTAATAAGATTAGCGCTTTAAAATAACGACGATAATTCTGGTTCACGACCATATAAACGATGAGTAACAATGTTGAAACCCAATAAGCCAGCGCTGTTCCCCAGCCTATCCCACCCATCCCTAATGCTGGAAACCCAAACTTGCCGAAGATCAATCCGTAATTAAAAAAGATATTCAACGGTACCCACATTAATGAAAAAATCAACGTAGTACGGGTATGGCCCAAGCCAATTAAAAATTGCAATAACATCAAGCCAACGAAATCAGGCAGCAACGCCCAGGATAAGCCGTGGAGATAATCCCTGGCGTAAACAACCATAGTCGCATCCTGGCCAATGAATAATAACAGCGGTACGATATTTTTTAATATTATGTACGCAGGCACCACCATCAGAATGGAAAGCACTAAACCATCAAATAATACCTGGACAATACCTTTTTCATCTTTCATACCATGCTTTTGAGAAATCAGTACACTAATAGAAGTTAACGTGCCCCAAAGTATCACCATCAAAGTGAAAAAAATCCATTGCACCACAGCACCCGCCGCAAGTTCCTTAGTACCAAGGTGAGCGAGAAATAAAGTCGAAAAAAACCCTACAGAAGATTCAATGAATCCTGTTAATACTAACGGAATTAGTAATTTAAATAATTTGTTAATTTCCCACGGGGAAAATTTTGTATAGAGTGATGCCATAATTTTTCCAATAAGATCGCTGCCATTCCTTTTTAAAGGAATGGCAGTTTATGCTAAAACAAAATATATTACGCGAGTACTGAACGGGAAAAATTAACCCCATTCTCCAAAATCAAAACCAATAACGCCCTTTTGACCTCCCGCAGACATTTTTAATATCTTGTCTTTTACGGGATGTGTTACTGAGTCATTTAAAAATGAATCGCGGGCAATTTCATCCTGAAAATCAATTGAAAATCCATGAGTAAATGGCTGAGTGCTTTTATTGCGATCGTAAAAAAAACAGGTACCGCCCGTAATCGCGAGAATACCGTTAAGTTTTCCGGTCAAACCAATTATGTCAGTGAAAACGGTTTCTACATCTTGCTTTGAGACATCTGGCTTGAGCTTGAATAATACAGTATGTCTTATCATAGTGATATTCCTTATATACTGTTTCAACCACTTGCCGGGATATGTCTGCTTAATTTTTTAGCATAATGCGATGTTTATTTCACTGTACTATCTTCCCAGTATAAACTATTAGTCGAAACGGGGATACGCTGAAATAATAAATAAATTAATCATATACTTATATTACTTCTTTTTAACAAGACGACAATCTCCTATAATATATTTCAATATTTACCGAGGGTTATATGACCCATAATCGTCTCGCCACTACCCAGTGCCCCTGCGGATTACCAAACAATTACGATGCCTGTTGCGGCGTTTTCATTGCCGGTAAAGCACTGCCCCCAACCCCCGAAGCATTAATGCGTTCGCGCTATACTGCTTTTGCTAAAGCCAATATTGAATACATTATTGATACCATGAAAGCACCTGCGGCTACGGGTTTCAATCCAGAACAAGCACGGACCTGGGCACTTACCAATACCTGGCTGGGCTTGGAAGTTAAAAACAGTTCTGCGCAAACTAAGCGGGGTTACGTTGAATTTTTAGCGCATTTTAGCCGCGACGGCAAAGCCGATTATTTGCATGAAATAAGTGAATTTCGTAAAGATGATGGTAAATGGTTTTATATTGACGGTGAAGGCCCAAGGAAGCGCTCAAGCCTGACTAAATAATTTTTCAAGGAGCGTAAGATGAAACAAATCACTAGCAGCAATTTTCTTATCTTTATTTTCCTTTTATTGTTTGCGCCACAGCTTTTGGCTGCAGACTTACCATGGCAAGACATGAAAGATTTTCCGCCCGGGGCGAAAGTTGAAGTGATTAGTGGCGATCCTGCGCAAACAGGCGCATTTACCCTGCGGATGAAATTACCGCCTAATTATATTGTACCCGCCCACTCACATCGCTGCTCGTCTAAGGCCACGGTTATTTCTGGCGTGTATTATATTGGTACGGGCAATGTTGCTGATGGCAATATCGGTAAACCATTTAGTGCAGGCAATTCATTTGTTATTCCCGCAAATAATAAGCATTATGGCTGGACCAAGAAAGGGGCTGTACTACAAATTGAAGCAACGGGCCCGTGGGATATTGATTATGCGGCTAATGGATGAGTCCACGTGTTATGCCAGCGAAAGCTGGCATAACAGTTAACTTTAATTAACACTTATTCTATATTCGATTTCTTTAGCCGTATGTCCTTCATCTGAATTTTTCACCACCGGTGTAGCGAGAAATCCCAAACTTTCATAAAAACTTTTCATTTGATTATTTTCTTCTAGTACCCAAATGGCGGCTTCTTGATAACCATTTTTTTTGATTTCGGCCAGGGCTGCGTTACACAATAGTGGGCCAATATTTTGTTGTAATGAACTTTTATTTAGATAGAAGGCGTTTATTTCAGCAATTTGAGTGCCATCCGTATGCATGCGAAAACCCACAAAACCCAAGGCTTCATGTTCATCTTCGGCGATAAGTACCTGGTATCCCTGTTCAAATTGCAGGGCTAAGCGTTTTTTGAGTGCTCTGCAGAAAGCATTATTGATTGCCTGATCTAATTTTTCATTACAAAAATTAGTTTGCCAGGCGGTAATTTGGATTTCCGCGATTGCGTCTATATCATACGCCTTGGCTGGTCGAATTTTTACTGCTAATTTATTTTCCATAATTTTTCCCTAAGTGCTGACCACATTCCTAAGGAAAATATATTACGTGAAGAAATCGGTTGAAAATAGGGTAGAAAATACCCTAATGAAGGGGGTTAAAATATATTAATGATTTTATCAATTAAATCAGATTTTGAAGATGCTCCAACTTTACGTTTTGCGTTTTCAATATAATGTTCCACGGTACGATGTGATAACCCGAGCTGGGTGGCAATTTCTTTCGACGTTTTAGCTCGTACCAATAGTTTCAATACATCTCTTTCACGCCGGGTAAAGTAATTTTCCGTTGGCAATGGCAGCAAGTTGCCAGCGAAATCTGATGAGGGAGAACTTAACAATTGGGTTTTTGCCAAAATGGCCAGCGCATTCCCCAAGGAATAAAAAGGATAACAATCCGGTATCATTGAGAACCCCACAATACCAACTATTCTATTTTTATCATACCAGGGAAATTTAAAGCTTAATGCCTGTAAACCAAATACTTTTTCGTTAAATATGTCTTCTTCAAATACTTTCATCTTATTGCTTTTAAAAACGCCTTTATCGTTTTCCATCAGCATAGCCGCTTGATGGTGTGGCCAGATATCACTGAGTGATTTATCGATTGCCATACGTTGCGACCCAAAACCTGTTGTTTCCGCTGCGATAGAATTTATGCTGCAAATATTACTGTTTTGATTTAAGCAATAGACATTCATGGGGAGCGCTAACAAATCGCGCATGGTCAACTTATTTTCATCATCGGCACACGGGGGCTTGAGAATAATGCCATTCCCTTTACGTTCGACGATCAGGTCATCGCTAATATCAGCTGCTTTCTTTAATATATCCATAAAAATCTTACCCATGCGTTGCTATGAGTATTAATAATAATCCCATTTTCTTAAGAAATTCTTAGCATCTTGTTAAATAATTACCAAAAATTTTAAATACGGTTGAAATTTTAAAGGTAAAGTGCTAACTTTTGCAAGTTAAGCGACATCCTAAATACAAATACCCATGGAGTTAAGATGATGATTAAGAGAATTGGTTTAAAATCACTATCTGTGGTGCTGATTTGTATCAGTCTTGTTGGGATGGCGTCAGCTTCTGCTAGCGATGACAATCAAGCGAGTATGACTACTCAAGAATTAACCGCGCTCATCAAACAAATAGACACACAGAATAACTTACAAATCGCCGCAACTCCAGAAGTTCTTGCGACAATTAATCATATCCGTATGAATGAAGCTGCCCGTGCAAACATGCATATGGCCCTGGAAAATATTGATCAGCACAAATCTTATCTGCAAGCGCAATTGAAAAGACATGACTTACCAGCAGACTTACTGGCGCTGCCTCTTTTAGAACCAAATAAACAACACTCTTTTTCAACCACAACCCATACCTTGAATTTATTATATAACCGCTTTCAAAATTGGAAACTGGCTATCATTGCTTACAAATACGGCGAAGCGGCAACTAACAATTTGATTGATGCCACTGGCTCGCATGATGCCTGGGAAATTGCTCGTGCGCCTCAAACACCGAAAGACTTGAAAAAGTTTTTGGCTTTATTCGATGCGTCAGTGATTATCATGCATAACCCCTCTTTGGTGGCAGGGAGTTAGTAAATCACTTCAATCACTAAACCATCCTGGATAAACCGTTTTAACAAGGAAGCGGCGGTCACTGCTGCCGCATCAGCGGCTACCCATTCACATAAACCTTCGCAAATTGTGGCGAAATTTTCTTGCGCCAACATAGCATCAATCATGAATTGATCGGGTGCCGCCAACGAATAAAACTGGACTTCTTGATGTTCCCGATAAATTAGCCAGGGAATAGTAAAATTATTTTTTTTCGGTTTTAATATTTTATTGTCGTGCGCTTTTTTCCACAGTGACACAACATTCCAGTTAAAATCCAGACGCCGTACACCCGGATGCAATTTGAAAACCATTTCTGGCCAGCGTTGGGGAGGAATGGCCGCCATGGTATTGAAATCAATACCTGCGATGTCGGCGGCATCGAAAGCTTCGGTTAACTGCCATTCGAATTCAGCCATTTCCAAAAGCCAGCTTTCTTTGGCGAAATAATTATTTTCACGCATAAATGTGGGCAACTGTTTGCCGAACCAGCGCACTGAACGAAATCGCGAAGGCGTTGCCATGATGTATTGTTTGCCTAGTTGATCAAACTGCTTGGCGCCTAACAATTTTTTTAAAATCTCATAATCACCGCTCAGCACTTCCAGCAATCTTAAGAAATAGGCATCACGATAAATTGCCAGGCGCGTTTCACTGGTGACTTGTGAAGTAGAAATGATATCTTGATAAATAGCGGTTTGATGTTGTAACAAATATTCCTGAAAATAATTCTGTAACACACTCAAGCTTCGCATGCCTGCTCCTGCAAAACATTTTCCGCGATAGCGCGCGCATGGTCAACTTCAGCAAGCAATTCGGGTAATGCTGGAATGTTATCGTCGCGTTCAATCATCGTTGACACCGCGCCAAAGTGTTGCAAGGTAAGCGCAAACAAATCCCAGACCGGTTGGATAACCGGCGCATCATGGGTATCAATAATATAATCGCCATGATTGGAATGCCCCGCCAAATGAATTTGAACGACACGGTCTTTAGGAATACCGCGCAAATAATCTAATGGGTCAAAACCATGATTAAAAGCACTCACGTAAATATTATTCACGTCTAAAAGTATATAACAATCCGCCGCGCGAGCAATTTCAGTCAGAAATTCCCATTCACTCATTGCCGATTGTTCGTAAGTCAGATAACTGGAAACATTTTCAATGAGAATGCGACGTCCTAAAAATTCTTGAACTTGTTGAATATGGCTGACAACATGTTTAATCGTTTCCGGTGTATAAGGCAAAGGCAACAAATCATGCATGTTGATACCGTTAACACCCGTCCAGCACAAATGATCAGAAATCCAGGCTGGTTCCACCCGCTGCGCGAGCTCCCTGACGCTATGCAAATACTTGAGATCAATAGGATCACTACTGCCTATGGACAAGGAAACGCCGTGCATCACCATAGGATAATGCTCGCGTATGCGATCAAGATAATATAAAGGCTTGCCGCCAGAAACGAGATAATTTTCAGTAATGATTTCAAGCCAGTCGAGATTGGGACGTTCCGCTAAAATAACTTCGTAATGGTCGGGCCGCAGACCCAAGCCAAAACCTAAATAGGGAAATGCTGTTTGCTTAGATGGCTTCATGAGTTTTAACTATAAAAAAGCAGGTACATGACATACCTGCTTTTCCTGGTTTCAAAAAACTTAAAAATGCTTAACTTTTGCCTTCAACTGTACCACCAATCTGGTCGCATACGCTTTGGGAGACAACAACCGTACCTTGACCTTTGCAAGTATTCTTACCTTTACAAGAGTTATTAGCTGTTTTGCAACTGGTTTTACCCTTGCAAGCATTCACGCCCATACAATGGACCATTTTGCCTGAAGATTTAGCAACAGCAGCAACTGGGGTAAAAGCGAAAACAGCAGCAGCACCGAGGGCAAGCGCAAGACCTGTAACGTTAGACTTTTTCATTCGAACTCTCCTTGTTAAAAATTATCCAATCCATGAAAACAAAACTCGGGTTTTATTATATTCCTTTTTCAAACAATAGCCTACTAAAGTTATGAAAAAACTTCGGCAAAAAAATCTCGCATGCTGATCCATGAACGCTTGTCAGCGAGGCTATTGTAAACAATGCCGGATTTTGAATCATGGGCAGTAGGATTGGTAAAACCGTGTTGGGTATTACCATAAATATTGACTTGCCAGTCAACATGGTTTGCCGTCATTTCATTTTCAAACGCGCTAAGCATGGCTGGCGGCGCCATGGGATCATCATGGCCATGCAGGACTAAAACTTTGGCATGGATTTTCTTTTGAGGGACGTTTTGAGCTGGGTTCAACAAGCCATGAAAGCTGACTACGCCACGTAATTCGGCGCCGCTCCTTGCCAGATCCAACGCGCACAAGCCTCCAAAACAAAAACCAATTGCGCCAATGCGGGCCGTATTCACAATATCGAGTTTTCTGACGGTTTCATAGGCGGCCAGTATGCGATGACGTAACAGTGCACGGTCTTCCATAAAGGGTTTGATTTGAGCTTGTTTTTCTTCTGGCGTTTTGACAACTTTACCATTCCCAAACATGTCCAAGGCAAAACCTACATAACCTAATTCTGCTAATTGTTCGGCCTTCTGACAGGCGAAATCATTGCGGCCTGACCAATCATGGGCTATCAATACCGCTGGCTTTTTCCCTGGCTTGCCATCATCTAACGCACAATATCCTTCTAACAATACGTTACCATCAACGTATTCAATTTTGCTGGTTTGTAGCATAGAAAAGCTTCCTTGTGGGCTAGCGAATGATTAGTCATCTTACGGATTCTGGGAAAGAAAATAAAGGGAAAGGAGAGGACTTGCGGTCATTCCCGCGCAGGCGGGAATCCATTCATTGAAACCATAGAAATAGCGGGGGCTAATAATGGATTCCCGCCTGCGCGGGAATGACAGCATGAATAGATTTTACGAAGACTGCGAATTTAAATATTCTTCCACTGAGAACGCATGCTTGAGGAAAACCGCAATTTCATTTGGTGGCATAGGCTTGGATAACAAATACCCCTGAATTTCATTACAGCCACGTTCTTTTAATAAATAATATTGCTCCAGCGTTTCCACACCTTCCGCGATGACTTTCATTTTCAAACTGTGCGCCATAGCAATAATCGCATTGACGATAGCCGCTTCATCTGGCTTGGAGACATCCGCGATAAATGATTTATCAATTTTTAAAATATCAATAGGAAAGCGGCGCAAATATTTCAAGCTGGAATAACCTGTACCAAAATCATCAATTGAAATCAGCATGCCTAAATCTTTCAATGCTGACATGATACGGTAACTATAATCCGTATCTTGCATGATTAATGTTTCGGTTAATTCCAAGGTAATATGCTCACCTGACAGATTCGTTTCAGCGAGAATAGTGCGGATGTTTCTTATCAAGTTTTTCGCTTTGAATTGTCTAGCGGATACATTAATCGAAATTCGCAAATCTACCGGGAAATTCCCCCGTTTTTGCCAATCTGCGTTTTGCTGGCAAACGGTGCGAAAAACCCATTCTCCAATTGGCACAATTAATCCTGATTCTTCAGCGACTGGAATAAATTCTCGCGGCGCGATAATACCGACTTCCGGATCATTCCATCTAAGCAAAGCTTCAAGACTATTGATGGAATTACTAGGAACATCCATTATTGGCTGATAATGTAGCAAAAATTCCTGTTTATCTAGCGCTTGTCGCAGCTTGTTTTCCAGATTAATTTTATTGAGTATGACTTTATTCATTTCCTCGGTATAAAACTCGTAAGTATTTCTGCCGTGTTCTTTGGCGCGATAAGCTGCCATATCGGCATTTTTTAACAGGACTTGCATATCCTGACCATCTTCAGGAAAAACACTAATGCCAATGCTGGTGGTAATGTAAACCTCATGTCCCTCTAAATTAAACGGTTTGAGAAAGGATTGGCAAATTCGATTTGCGGTCTGAATAATGTTTTCACTGTTAATCAATTGCAAGAGGATAATAAATTCGTCGCCGCCTAACCGGGCAAGCATGTCTTTTTCGCGTATAGCTCCTTGAATACGTTCCGTCACTTTTTTTAATAAGATATCACCCACATCATGCCCCAGGGTGTCATTAATATTTTTAAAATGATCAAGATCGAGGAAAAACAAAGCTACTTTCGCGTCAATACCTTGAGCATATTTTAAAGCTTGAGAAAATTTGGCGTTAAAGAGACTTCGATTGGGCAAGCCCGTTAACATGTCATGCGTCGCCAGGTAATTAATGCGCGGCGTCATATCACTTATCAATGAAAAAAATCCACGCAATTCCTCATCTATAATATGGGGAATAATACTCACGCTGACATAACGCTCTTCCTGATTATTGAAATTCATTATGGTTTCAAAGTTGATAATATTTTTTATGGGTGATTTGCCAATATGTTCCTTGAAGATTACAAATGCGGATTCACCTATAACCCTGCGCATGGGTTTACCAATAATTGTGTCAACTTCGTCACCAAACCATTCGGTGTAAGCTTTATTAATAAAGCGATAACGCAAGCTGGTATCAACATAGGAAATAAGCACCGGTAACGCATCGGTCACCAGGCGATATTGGGCTTCGCTCTCGCGTAATAATTTTTCGGTAACAGCGCGAAAATCAACTTCAGATTGTAAGGTATGATTAACGGCAACCACTTCCCTTTGCATCAAGGTTAACTGTTTTACCAATTCATTATTTTCAAATTTCACTTTAAGCGTTTGGTAAATTATGCTGTGGATTTTAACGCACACTATCGCTAACAGAATAAAATAAAGTACCGCGAGTAAACCCACTAAGGGATGAAATGAATGAGGTTGCATTAGACGCCAGAGGGCGAAGGGTAACAACATAAACAGCATAAACGTATAACCAGCAACACGACTGCTAGTTAATAGCTTTTGAGCCTTAGCTTGAAAATTTTTTTTATTAATCTCCATTCCTCTATTATTACGCATTTGCAGTTAAAAAACGATCACCCTGATCACAGCTGGTGGATAACTACCTGAAAATTCTGAAGTCTTTTTTTATTAATCCAGCGAACGCTCACGCAACGGTAATATAAAATAAAAGATCGCGCCCCCATCCCAACGGTTTTCCGCCCAGATCCTGCCGCCATGCGCCTTTAAAATACTCTGGCAGACGGATAATCCCAAACCGGCACCGCTTTCTTTTTTAGGGGTTTGTCCCCGATAAAATTTTTCAAAGACTTTTTCCACATCCGCTAACATCAAACCCGGACCATGGTCGGCCACCGACATTAAAATATCATCTTCTTCCAGCGAAGCTGAAATTTCGATAGGGGTATCGGGCGGTGTATACAAGATTGCGTTTTCAACCAGATTTACCAATACTTGTTCCATTAAGACTTTATCAAATGGCAATAATGGTAATTGTGGCGGCACTTGAATGACGCAGGGTTTATTATCCATTTTCTTTTCTAAACGTTTGAGCGTAGTCATAATAACTTCATCGATAGAATTCATTTTTTTATGCAGTTTTATTTGACCTTCTTCGAGTTGAGTAATTTGCAAAAGATTATTAATCAAACGATTTAAGCGTTCTGCTTCGCCATACAACATTTGTACGGTATCTCGAGAATCATCCTCAACCAAAAAGTTAGCTTTTTTCGCTAATTTATTCACTAGCCGGACAATTACCGCCAGCGGGTTCTGCAGTTCGTGCGAGAGCGAACTGAATAATGCTTTGCGTAACCGTTCTGTTTCAATCGCAACTTGAGTTTCGCGGGCTTTTTCCTGCAATCTATCGACTTCAAGGGCCAAGGCGATTTGATTGGCGCAAGCTTCCAATAAATGTAACTGTTCGGGAATTAATAAACGTTCCGATTGTCTGGGTCTGACTTTCAAAACGCCGATTGGGCCTTGCGAGCCTTGTAATGGCACATATAAAGAATCACTAAATGGTAATGTGTCTGTCCCCAGGCCAGCGACCTGCCCCAGATCATAAACCCATTGCGCGACACCCTGGTCTTTCGCGTTTAATATTTTTTTGGTGGTCGATGAAGCTCGAGGTTTTAATTCACCGTTATCATGTAGCAAGATCAAAACTTCACTGTCAAACACGTCAGAAATATAATGCACGGCAATTTCTAATATGAGTGGAATGCCACGGGTACTGGCTAGTTGACGGGTCAGCGCGTGCAAAGCCGCGGTACGTTGTTCACCAAGCTGGGCTATCTCCGCTTGCTGACGATTCAAAATGGTAAGTCTGCAAATCACCTGCGAAATAATCGCCAACACTAAAAAGGTCAGGACATATTGCAAGTCTGAACTGTGAAGAGTGAAGCGCTGCGGCACAAATAAATAATCGAAAGCAAATGCACTCAAAAAAGAAGCCAGCAATGCCGGACCTAATTTGCCGCGCATGGAAATTAATGTCACACCTAGCAAGTATATCAGCATTAAATTACTTAAGCCTTTAATGCTGGAGTAAGGGTAAATTACTAAATTTAAACCCGTTATTAACGCTACAATCAGAATTGCAAAACCATAAGCTAAATAAGGAAATTTGTTTTTGACTGGGGCTTTGCTTGGTTCAGGGGCGGCTTCACCACCGCTGCGAATGATATAAACATCAATTTCACCACTACCGCGAATTAATTCATCCGCCAAACCTCGATAAAAAAAGGTACGCCAGCGTGGATGGTTACGTTTGCCTATCACTATTTTAGTAACATTGTGCTGGCGCGCAAAATCAATCAGCACTTTTTGCACATCAATGCCAGTTAACACTCGGGTTTCAGCGCCTAATTGTTCTGCCAGCCGCAGGTTCTGCGTTGTATTTTCACGTTGCGCTTCCGTCAAATTCAGCCGTGGCGCATCAACCGTCACCGCAATCCAGTCCGCGTGCAAACCCGTAGCCATACGTTTTGCCGCTCGTATCACTTTGCTTGAAGATCTGTCTGGGCCTATGCAAACCAGTAAACGCTCCATGGTCGGCCAGGTCTGCTCGATACCTTGTCCTTTTCGATGTTGCAATACTTGCTCATCAACGCGTTCAGCCATGTAACGCAATGCTAATTCACGCAGCGCAATCAAGTTTCCTTTGCGGAAAAAATGCTGGGTTGCTATTTCGGCCTGGGCTGGGATGTAAACCTTACCATCCTGCAAGCGTTTCAACAAATCATCCGGTGGTAAATCAACTATTTCGATGGTGTCAGCTAACGATAACATTGAATCAGGGACTGTTTCACGGACTTTTATCCCCACGATTTGCGAGATAACATCATTTAAACTTTCAATGTGCTGGACGTTTAACGTGGTATAAACATTCATGCCTCTATCTAATAATTCTTTGATATCCTGCCAGCGTTTGGCATGACGCAGACCCGGTACATTCATATGCGCCATTTCATCAATTAATATCAAGCCAGGGTTGCGATTGAGTGCGGCGTCAAGATCAAATTCCAACAGGGGTTTACCATGATAATCCACAATGCGTCGCGGTAATATTTCAATATTTCCCAGTAGAGCGTCAATTTCTTTGCGCCCATGCGATTCGACTACACCAGCCACTACATCTAAACCTTGTTCGCGGCGTGCTATCGCGTCTTGTAACATCGTGTAAGTTTTGCCAACGCCGGGTGATGCGCCCAAATATATTTTTAATTGTCCGCGCTGTTGCTGCTCTTCTTCTTTGAGCCGTTCCAGGAACTTATCTGGACTAGGTCGCTCAGACATCAGGGTGCCTTATGTTTCGATTTGTGTTTGTCTACTTTCTCGACTTTCTCTACAGTTTCAACTTTCACACTGCTGGGTTGGTGTAACTTCTCCGCTTTATCTAATTCATCTAATGCTAAATTCAACGCCAGGATATTTACTCTAGCTTCTCCCAATAAATCCAAATCGGGGTTTTGCACATATTTACGCACTAAATTTTGGACTTTGTCTTCCGATAATTGTCGTGCGGTGGCAACGCGGTAAGTTTGATAAAACGCGGCTTGCGGGCTAATTTCAGGATCAAGCCCACTGCCTGATGCCGTTAATAAATCAATGGGTACGGATTGATGATTTTGGATATCCGCCCCTTCCAATACCTTTTTGCGGGTTTTTACCAATGCCAGGTAACTTGCATTGAGTGGACCATAATTAGAACCCATTGAATTTTCCGCATTGTATGGGAATGGCGTAGTGGCGGAAGGCCGTCCCCAAAAATATTGGGGATCGGTAAATGACTGGCCGATTAATGCGGAGCCTACAATTATATCGTTGCGTTTTAACAAACTACCATTGGCGCGCCAGGGGAAAAAACTTTGCGCGCTAACGGTGATTAACGCAGGATAAAGAATACCAGTGATTATTGTTAGGAAGAATAATAGAGTTATGCTGATGCGTAATTCTTTGAAGATTCTTTCAAGCATTTGTTTATCTCCACTTACCACTAAATAATCTGCTAGACAATCGGCCCCCTCACCCGCCGCCTGCAGCGTAATATGTTTAACTTAAAAAGCGAAACCTATTAGCTGCAGCAGAGTGTCAATTAACTTGATGCCTATGAATGGCACTAGCAAGCCGCCGCCGCCATAAATTAAAACATGAGTGCGCAACAGTATCGCCGCGGATACTCGGCGATAAGAGACACCGCGCAGCGCTAAGGGAATGAGAAACACGATAATAATCGCATTAAATATCACCGCTGATAAAATCGCGCTTTTCGGGGTAGCGAGGTGCATAATATTTAATGCGTTTAACGCTGGATAAGTCGCAGCAAAAGCCGCTGGAATGATAGCGAAATATTTGGCGACATCATTAGCAATGCTAAACGTGGTCAAGGCGCCCCGCGTCATTAATAATTGTTTACCGATTTCAACGATTTCAATTAATTTTGTCGGATTGGAATCTAAATCCACCAGATTACCAGCTTCTTTCGCGGCTTGCGTACCCGTGTTCATGGCCAGGGCCACATCAGCCTGCGCCAACGCTGGCGCATCATTAGTACCATCGCCCGCCATCGCGACTAAATGCCCTTGCGCCTGCATGCGCCGAATCAACGCTAATTTATCTTCCGGGGTCGCGTTTGCCAGAAAATCATCGACGCCTGCTTCTGCCGCGATTGCCGCCGCCGTCAATGGATTATCGCCAGTCACCATAATGGTTTTAATACCCATTTGCCGCATTTGCGCGAAGCGTTCGCGAATACCGCCCTTGATGACATCTTTCAAATTAATCACACCTAATACTTTCTTGCCTTCAGCCACCACCAGCGCGGTGCCACCCTGACGGGAAATTAATTCGACATTGTGCTGAACTGAACTGGGAAAGGTACCACCGAGCTGGCGCACATAAGCTTCAATGGCCATGGCTGCGCCTTTACGAATTTGGCGCCCCGCTAAATTGGCACCGCTCATGCGGGTTTGTGCCGAGAATGGAATAAACGTAGCGTGCATTTCATTTAAATCGCGGCCACGCAGTAAATATTTTTCCTTGGCTAACACAACGATACTACGGCCTTCGGGAGTTTCATCCGCCAGTGATGAAAGCTGTGCCGCGTCCGCCAGCATTTCTATACTCACACCTTCCGCTGGCAGAAATTCCGTAGCTTGACGGTTGCCTAAAGTAACCGTACCGGTTTTATCAAGTAATAAAACATCGACATCGCCGGCAGCTTCCACCGCACGCCCGGACATGGCAATCACATTGGCGCGTATCATTCTATCCATACCAGCAATACCAATTGCGGAAAGCAAAGCACCAATAGTTGTTGGAGCAAGACAAACAAATAATGCCACCAGCACAGTAACCGAAACTACTTTGCCAGCGCCCGCGGTCACACTGCTATAGTAGGAAAAAGGCAATAGGGTCGCACAAACTAATAAAAATATGATGGTCAACGCCGCTAACATAATAGTAAGAGCAAGTTCGTTAGGCGTTCTTTGACGATGTGTACCTTCAATTAATTGAATCATATGATCGATAAAGGTTTCGCCAGGGTTGGCGGTTACCTTCATGATTAGCCAGTCAGAAATAACTTGGGTACCGCCGGTGACGGCGCTGCGGTCACCGCCGCTTTCTCGAATGACTGGCGCGCTTTCCCCCGTGATGGCACTTTCATTGACGGATGCTATTCCTTCAATGACTTCGCCATCGGAAGGAATAAAATCCCCTGCTTCCACTAATACAATATCGCCAACTCGCAACTGGGTGCCGGGTATAGACTGATATTTGGCATCACGTGATTTCGCGGATAATTTTTTGGCGAGTAAATCGCGGCGCGATTTTCGTAACGTACTTGCCTGGGCCTTGCCCCGTCCCTCCGCCATGGCTTCAGCAAAATTGGCAAATAACAAAGTAAACCAAAGCCAGACATTAATCGCTACCATAAATGACAAGGGTGCTTCACTGGTACCCATAAATGCTCTGATACATAACCCGGTCGCCAATATGCTGCCAATGTAAACGGTGAACATAACTGGATTGCGGATTTGATCGCGGGGATTCAGTTTTATGAAAGCATCCCGTATCGCCGTTTTAACAATATGAGTATCCCATATCGGCTGTGTCTGTATCTTAGCTGACATATATATTCCATAGCTGGAGTTGTTCGACGATAGGGCCTAAGGCCAGCGCTGGAAAAAACGTCAGCGCGCCAATTATCATAATGACACTCACTAACAAAATAACAAATAATAATGAATCCGTCGGCAATGTCCCCGCGGTACTGGGCAAGCGTTTTTTTCGCGCCATTGAACCGGCGATAGCAAGTGTTGGTACGGCGATCCAGTACCGTCCAATTAATATGTCAATACCACCTAGAATATTATAAAATGGTGTATTCGCATTAATTCCCGCAAATGCGCTGCCATTATTATTCGTCATCGAAGAAAACGTATAGAGAATTTCCGATAAACCATGCGCACCACTATTACCAAGGGAATTAACACCCGCTGGCAGCACCACTGCCACCGCGGTAGATATTAATACCACCAGCGGCATGATTAACATAGTAAATGAAGCCATTTTCATTTCATAAGGTTCAATTTTTTTGCCTAAATATTCCGGTGTGCGTCCCACCATCAAACCCGCCACAAATACCGTCAGTATGACAAAGATCAACATGGTCGCGAGCCCACTACCCACCCCACCAAAAACAACTTCACTTAACTCAATCAACCACAAGGGAAGTAAGCCACCTACCGGCACATAGGAATCCAGCATGGAATTAACCGACCCATTTCCTGAGGCAGTGGTGGCTACTGACCATAGAGTTGAGTTGACTATGCCAAAGCGCGTTTCCTTACCTTCCATATTGCCGCCAGGAGAAAAATTCACAATGGGTACCGGGCTAATGCCCATCTGTCTTATCTTAGGATTACCGGCTAATTCAGCGTCATAAGTTAAAAAAATCATCGGCACAATAATTAAGAGCATCGCCACCAGAATAGCCCAGCCTTGGTGAGTATCTCCTATCATTTGGCCATAGGTGTAACACAATGCCGCCGGAATCAGCAGGATAAACAGCATTTCAAAAAAATTGGTGAGTGGTGTAGGGTTTTCAAAAGGATGAGCTGAATTAGCATTAAAAAAACCACCGCCATTGGTACCAATTTGTTTAATTGCAACTTGCGAAGCAACCGGACCCATAGGAATTGTTTGCTGAGTCAGTTTTATGGCTACGCCGTTTGGGTTATTGGTGCCGGGATCCGTGGTTATTGCCTGGTAGGAAATGGGGCTGATCAAATCTGCTTTGACATACGGTTGCAGATTTTGAATGACGCCTTGCGAACTGAGAAACACCGCAAAGATTATTGAAAGCGGTAACAATATATAAAAAATACTCCTTACCAAGTCTACCCAGAAATTGCCGAGGTTACTGGTTTCATGGCGGATGAACCCGCGTATGAAGGCAATCAACAACGCCATGCCACTGGCCGCTGATAAAAAATTCTGGACCGTGAACGCCAGCATTTGGGTCAGGTAACTCATAGAACTTTCACCGCCATAAGCTTGCCAGTCCGAATTAGTGGCAAAACTGGCCGCGGTATTGAAGGCAAGATCGGTAGGAATAGCGGGAAAGTGTTGCGGGTTGTAAGGCAGAAAAAATTGTAAACGTAATATACCGTAAACTAACAATATTCCTAACAAGTTAAAAATTAGCAGCGCCGCGAGATAATTTTTCCAATTCATTTCGCAATCGGCTTTTATACCACATAGGCGATAAAGCAATCTTTCGACCGGTCCTAAAACGATATCAAGGCCACAGGATTTACCTTCGTAAACGCGAGCGATATACCAGCCTAATGGTTTCACCAAGATAATCAGCACAAATAAATACAACACGATTTGTAATGTGCCTATCCCTGTCATTCCTGCTTCCTTTTAAAATAACTCCGGCTTAAATAACACAATCACTAAGTAAACCAATAAAAACAATGTGACCGCGCCGGCTATCCAGTAAATTGTCATAAATCACCTTTGGATAACCTATCAAAAAAATTAATCAGGCAGAAACAACTGATAAAAAAAACTAACGTAGCAATGATGTAAATGGCATCGGTCATGAGTGGAATCCATTGGTAACTTTCTTATCTTATGCTGATTTTGCTGAATAGGAAACAGCTAGCGCAGAAGCTGTAATTTATTAATTCTTTTCACTTAAGTTTGTAATAAATTTAAACTATTACTTAATCTTCCCTTAATACTTTTATGCTAATGTATCAAAGAGTTAACTAAAACTGACGAGGATTTATCATGCCTTATTATCCGCCGGATTATTCATCACTCTGTGAAGATATAAAAAACCTGGAAAAAGTTTATCAAGGGAATGATAACAATCGTCTAAAGTTGCGAAATTTACTGTTGGCTTCTGCTAATTTATTTTTTGAAAGTAAATATCTGATTGCCATCCTGATTTTTGCTGCTGAAAAAATTTATGGCGAATATAATTATCTTTCTCCGCAGAAAAATTCCTATTTATTTGGTTATGGGCCCGGCAGTTCACTTTATACCGCAATTCAAAACGCTTTGCATATCACTGAAAAAAATCCATTATCGGACCAGACTCGAATTATTTATCTTGCTACATTAAAAAAGTATTTGCTGGGAGAATCGCAGCTGGTATTGGATGGCACGGAATATACCTGCCGTACTAGCCTGCAACGTGACATCGAAAAAATAATTCAGCAGATTTTACTGCGTTCGCATCCTGAAATGACTACTGCCGTTACTACTTCATCTTATTTAAGTTATATTCCCGCGGCCCCCGCGAATTTCTTGCAGGGCATATTCTCGAAAACTGAACCCGAGAAACCTGAATTAACGCCTGATTATCGTGAAGCTTTATTAAGTTTATCGGAAAGTGTGATCAGTCAAGCCAAAAAAAATGAATTACGGTTATTGACGGCTTCAAATGTTTTTGAAGATCGTAGGTTGGGCTGAGCACAGGATGCCTAACCAATAACCCGACAAATAAAACAAAAACTGTTGGGCTTCGTTGCACTCAGCCCAACCTGCACAAATGGATTATTCAAATATCATTTGAGAGATTTTCTTGGGCGGTGTGGATAGCGCGAACGCAGCTTCATATGCTGGATCAACGGTAAAACTTTGCAAATGCCAAATGTTTTCTGAAAACTTTAATTGTTGCATGACCTCCAACGACACTGAAAAACTATCCAGCGGAATATGTAACCCTTCCCCTAAACCTTTTATTATTGCTTCCTTGCGCGCCCAGACCCGATAGAAGCCTCGTTCTTGTTGATCGCCAAATAATGCAGTCAACATTTCATATTCATCATTACTGAAAAAACGCTTGGCCAGGGCAGCCTTAAAAACCGTTTCAACTTTTTCTATATCTACACCGATTTCCGCCTGACGGGTAAATGCATACACTGCCATTTCATCAGAATGTGAAACATTAAAATTTAAATCCGTATCCTCTATATAAGGCTTGCCATGTTCGGCATATAAAAATTTAAGCGCGCGGGGTTCGCACACCAGATAACGCCCCAGCAGTGTTCGTAATATTCCTCGGGCCACAATAAAACGCCGCTGATGGACAGGGGACAAAAAGCGTTTAGCACGCTTCAATTCATCCTCGCTGAGCAAGGTTTCAAATATTTGTACTGTCGCCGCATCGCGCTGCAGGGAAGCCTGCCACAACTGAACTTCCTGGGGTGCTAATTGGCCCGCTGTAACCGCCATGAATATACCTTCTTGCAAACCAAAATGAACATGATAGCATTCACATTACTGTTTTTGAAAATGGAGCTTAACGAATGGCTAAAATCACCCTTAAGGGCAATCCTGTCAACACAAGCGGCACTTTACCCAAGATTGGCAGCAAAGCACCTGAATTTACCTTAACAAAAACTGACCTGAATGAATTAACTTTAAAAGAAAATATCGGCAAATTTATTGTTTTGAATATTTTTCCTAGCCTGGATACCGGCACTTGCGCCAATTCAGTGCGCCGCTTCAATGAAGCCGCCAACAAATTAAAAAACACTTTGATATTATGCGTTTCAGAAGATTTACCTTTCGCCCAAAAACGCTTTTGTGGCGCGGAAAAATTAACGAATGTCTGTCCCGTCTCCGCATTTCGCAGCCCGGAATTTGGCGAAGATTATGGGCTGACTATCGTGGATGGCCCCTTAAAAGGCTTGCTGTCACGTTGTGTCATTATCCTGGATGAGCAGGGTACGGTCATTTATACTCAGCAAGTACCGGAAATCACTGAAGAACCCAATTATGACTCTGCGCTCCAAGCCTTAGGCAAGACGGTGACAATCTAAATTAACTCGTTATAATAGCCTCATTCATCAGGGGCTAATATGCAATTTTTTGATTATGAAAATAACGAACTTTACGCAGAACAAATCAGTCTGACGGAGATTGCCCAGCAATTTGGCACGCCTTGTTATGTTTATTCGCGAGCAGCGATAGAAGCTAATTGGCGTGCCTTTGATAATGCCCTGGCTGATAAACCACATCGTATTTGCTACGCCGTAAAAGCCAATTCAAATCTTGCCATTTTAAACATACTTGCGCGATTAGGTTCTGGATTTGATACCGTTTCCATCGGTGAAATTGCGCGGGTCATCGCCGCCGGCGGTGACCCCAAAAAAATTATTTTTTCCGGTGTCGGTAAAACCAGCGCGGAAATTCTCCGCGCCATTGAAATTGGCATACATTCCTTCAATGTCGAATCCGGCGTTGAAATAACTCGTTTGAATACCCTAGCTGCGAGTCAACATAAAATTATTAATATTTCATTGCGCATCAATCCTGATATTGATGCTAATACTCACCCTTATATTTCCACTGGCATGAAAGAAAATAAATTTGGGATAGATATAGCCGATGTGTTGCCTTTATGTGCCAAAATAAAAACGTTTTCGAATTTGAATTTAATTGGCATCGCTTGTCACATTGGCTCCCAGTTAACAACAATCACGCCATTTTTATCGGCAATCGACCGGGTGCTTGACCTTGTGGCACAACTAAAGCAACAGGGTTTTACTTTACAGCAGCTTGATTTAGGCGGTGGGTTAGGAATTCGCTATCACAATGAAGAACCACCTACTATTAATGAGTACGTGATGGGGTTACGCGAACATTTAGCGGATTGCCCCCTGGAAATTATCCTGGAGCCAGGACGCGCCATTACTGCAAACGCTGGTATTCTGTTGACGCGTATAGAATATTTGAAACATACTCAACACAAAAATTTTGCCATCGTTGACGCGGCCATGAATGATTTAATGCGTCCGGCGCTTTACAATGCCTGGCAGCAAATTCTGCCAGTGGAATTAAACAATAAACATCCCGAAAAAATATACGATATCGTCGGGCCAGTTTGTGAAACCGCCGATTTTCTGGGTCGAGACCGCAAACTTGCGGTGGAAAGTGGTGATTTACTCGCGATTACTTGCGCGGGCGCTTATGGATTTGCCATGAGTTCTAATTACAATTCGCGGCCACGCGCGGCTGAAGTCATGGTGGATAAAAATAAAGTGACCCTGATTCGTCGCCGTGAAACGATTGATGAATTGTATGCGGGTGAAATTATGGTGACAGAATGACAAGGACATCAAATGAGATATCAAAATGGACTTTGAACTGACTTCAGAACAGCGTGCTTTTCAACAAACTGCCCGTGAATTTTCCGCTGCTGAATTGGCGCCTCATGCCAAAGAGTGGGATGAAAAACATATTTTCCCGGTGGCTACTTTGCGCAAAGCCGCGGCCCTGGGATTTGGCGGAATTTGTGTGCGCAGCGATGTGGGCGGTTCTGGATTAACCCGCGTTGACAGTGCGCTTATTTTTGAAGAACTCGCCGTTGGCTGTGTTTCTACCGCTGCTTATTTAACAATTCATAATATGGTCGCCTGGTTAATCGATCATTATGCCAATGACACATTACGTCAAACCTGGCTGCCAAAAATGGTGACCATGGAAGTGTTAGGGAGTTATTGCCTGACGGAACCGGGTTCCGGCTCCGACGCCGCTTCCTTAAAAACCACCGCGCAGCGTGACGGTGATTATTATATTTTAAATGGTACCAAAGCATTTATTTCCGGTGGTTCTACCAGTGACATTTATGTCTGTATGGTACGCACGGGGGGCGAAGGCCCTAAGGGCATTAGTTGTCTGTTAGTGGAAAAAAATTTTCCGGGTTTGAGTTTTGGTAAAAAAGAATTGAAATTGGGCTGGCACAGCCAGCCAACCACTATGGTGTTCTTTGAAAACTGCCGCGTGCCAGTGGCCAACTTGATAGGTGCGGAAGGCCAGGGTTTTTCCATTGCTCTCTCGGGGTTAAATGGCGGACGCATCAACATTGGTGCGTGTTCGCTAGGAGGCGCTAAATCCTGTCTTAAGTTAGCGCGAACTCATCTGCATGAACGCAAGCAATTCAATCAGAAATTAATGGAATTTGAAGCTTTACAATTTAAATTTGCTGACATGATCACAGATTTAGAAGCGGCGCGTTTAATGGTATTGCGCGCGGCATTTGCCTTAGATAATAATCATCCGCAAGCCCCCATGTATTGCGCCATGGCAAAACGCTTTGCCACCGACCATTGTTTTCAAATTTGTAATGAAGCGCTGCAAATTTTTGGTGGTTATGGCTATATGTGTGAATATCCGCTGGAACGTCACTTTCGTGATTTGCGCGTACATCAGATATTGGAAGGCACCAATGAAATTATGCGTTTGATTATTGCGAGATTTGCATTGGATGAAAGGTTTGTTTTAGAGTAGGAAAAAAATTCGTGGCCTGGCAGGTTTTATGGTAGGTTGGGCTGAGCACAGCGAAGCCCAACAAATAAAAAACAAAAACTGTTGGGCTTCGTTGCACTCAGCCCAACCTACATTTTTTCAATGGCATAACATAAGCTATTCCTTTAACATCTTAATAATCCCAGAAAAATCCGTTTCGCTATTGCCTTGATTTACAAACAGTGAATACATTTCCATAGCCATGCCGCCTAAGGGCGTAACCGCATCTACTTTTTCCGCGGCATGTTGGCCTAAGCGTAAATCTTTTAACATCATCGCCGCGGTAAAACCCGCTTTATAGTCATTGTTGGCCGGCACATTTTCCATTAAGCCTGGTACCGGACAGTAATGCGTTAACGACCAGCATTGACTGGAAGAGTTAGCGCTGATTTCAAAAAATTTTTTGAGATCCAGTTGCAGTTTTTCCGCCAGGGTAAAACCTTCGCATACCGCTAACATGGAAATTCCCAAAATCAAATTATTACAAATTTTAGCGGCCTGCCCATGGCCAGCAGGTCCCGCGTGAATGATTTTTTTTCCTAGTTTTTCCAGCACTGGCAAAGCGTGTTGCAGATTTTTCTCGGAGCCGCCCACCATAAACGTTAAGCTGCCTGCTTGTGCCGCGCTCACACCGCCCGATACAGGAGCATCCAGCATGTGGACACCAAAAGTTAACGCTTCTTCATGCAAAGCGTTGGTGACATCAAGTTCGATGGAAGAACAATCAATGTATAAAGCTTCGGGTGCCACGTTGGCAAATAAACCTTGCTTGCCAAAACAAATACTTTTCACTTGTTCGCCGGATTGTAACATCGTAAAAATCACATCGACTTCTTTTACCAATTCAGTGGTGTCCGGCGCAGCAATCGCGCCAGCCGCTACTACCATTTTCATCGCCGCCGCTGAGATATCATATACTTTAACGCTGAATCCCGCTTCCAGCAGCCTATGGACCATGGGATTTCCCATGTGGCCCAGGCCGATAAATCCTATTCGCTTCATTGACGTGTCCTTTATCAATTCGTTGGCAAAGTAAATTCTGTTCCTACGGGATTTTCAAACCAGCGTTGGGTTACCGTTTTTACTTTAGTATAAAACCGCATACCCTCATCACCATGTAAATGAATGTCGCCAAATAAAGAACGCTTCCAGCCCCCGAAAGGCTGGTAGGCAACCGGCACGGGAATCGGCACATTGATGCCCACCATGCCAACTTTCACTTGCGATGCAAATGTTCTAGCGATGCCACCATCACGAGTAAAAATCGCGGTGCCATTGCCATATTCATGTTCATTCACTAATTGTAAAGCCGTTGCAAAATCCGGCGCCCGCAGTACCACTAGCACTGGACCAAAAATTTCTTCGCGGTAGATACGCATGGTTGGAGTGACTTTATCAAATAAACAGCCGCCCATAAAATTACCGTGTTGATAATCTTTTAACTGGAAATCACGGCCATCCACCACTAAATCCGCGCCTTCCTTGACGCCTAAATCTACGTAAGATTTAACGCGTTGTAAATGCTCCTTGGAAATCAACGGGCCCATTTCTGTATCGGCCGCGGTACCAGGGCCGATTTTCAACGCCCGCACCCGCGGTGCCAGTTTGGCGACAAACGCATCAGCTACATTACCCACGGCAACCACCGCTGAAATCGCCATGCAGCGTTCGCCAGCCGAACCATACGCTGCTCCAAGCAAGGCTGCTACGGCTTGATCAATATCGGCGTCGGGCATAATGATACAGTGGTTTTTAGCGCCGCCGAAAGCTTGTACGCGTTTGCCATGGTGAGTGGCAGTTTGATAAATATTTTCTGCTACTGGCGTTGAACCGACAAAACTCACCGCTGCTACTTTTGGGTGAGTTATTAATTTTTCCACCGTGGTTTTATCGCCCTGCAACACATTTAACACGCCTGCCGGCAGTCCTGCTTCCAGAGCAAGTTCAGCCAGGCGCAGGGGGCAAGAAGGATCTTTTTCCGATGGTTTTAAGATAAAAGTATTGCCGCAGGCCACTGCCATGGGAAACATCCATAACGGAATCATGGCTGGGAAGTTAAATGGCGTGATGCCAACGCAAATCCCTAAGGGTTGTCGCATGGAATAACAATCCACATCGGTTGCGGCATTTTCCGCATAACTGCCTCTGAGTAAGTAAGGCACCCCGCAGGCAAGTTCCACTACTTCGATGCCGCGTTGCACAGAACCCCGTGCGTCAGTCAGGGTTTTGCCATGTTCAGCCGTAATCAGGCTGGCGAGTTCATCCAGATTTTTTTCCAGGAGGGTTTTATATTTGAATAATACACGGGCGCGGCGCACCGGTGGAGTCGCTGACCAGGCGGGAAGTGCGGCGGTTGCCGCTTTGATGGCAAGTTCAATGGTCGCCTCATCAGCAAAATGCAGGGTAGCGTTGACTTCACCTGTCGCCGGGTTAAAAACGGATTGGGCTTTGCCTTGGCTAACAAACATTTCACCATTGATAAAATGATTGATTTCTTTCATGAGGCCCGTCCCTAAGATTCATAACGCATTGTATGAAAAATTCGGGCCTTATCCAAGTTAAGTTTGTCTAGGTCTATAGCCAGGCGATAACGGTTGTATTACGCCATTGGTTTCATGTCTGGTGCCATTCTGACGGCTGGATGGCGAATGTAAGGAATTCCGTGACCCACCAAGGAAATAATTCCGTGTCGCATTAATTCTGGTTGACAAGACTGCCAATCCATCCACTAACAGCTTCAGCTTATTTTGTGCTTCATTAACAATAGTTAAATTAGCCGCAGAATAATTCTTATTAACTAGTGCGGCCGATACTGCTTCGGTTTTTGATTTGATGTCAGCAAAAGCCTGGATGAAGTCTGGATAAGTTGGCTTTTCTGTTTTACCTTTTCTAGGTGTTGGGGTCTTTTTTTCAAGCATTTCAAAGGTAGTTTCTGCCTCGTAGAGCTTTTGTCTATGAAGATTATAATCCGCCACTACTTGCCGGTGTATTGCGAGAAAATTATCACGCTCCTTTAATCTTTGATTATCTACCAACTTGATATTTTCTAATAAAGTTTCTAATTTCTTTTGTAAATCTGTTAAATTCTGCTTCGCCTCGGTAAGCTGCGCCAAATTATCCGCTGAATATTCAGACAATTGTAACGCTGCTGGCAACGACTGTGCTTGCGCTGCTAATTCATCAAAAGTTGCGGAGAATTCTGAATGGTGTAGTATTAATTCTTTAACAGCTGCGGTAACCCTTTTATTTTCTTTAACGTTCTCTGTTACTTTCTGACGTAAGCTTAAATAGGCTTTTTTATCGATCTCCTCTTGTGTTTCTTTAGGTTTGCCTGCATCAGTTTGCGGTTTTTTAGCTTTTTTCGCAGGACATTGGTTAATGCCTAAAATTTCATTATTCAATCTAATTAAGCGAGCTTCGTGGATGGCATTTTGTTCTGCATAATTCATACAATAGTCAATGCTAACCAAAAGATACTCTATCGAAAGCATATTTTGTTTCAGTAATTGAGGATTTTCCTTGTTAACCGGCGTATTAAGAAAATCAGCCAATGAATTTTTATCGATAAGTTCAGCGCTAATGCCTTGAGACTTTTCATCGATGTCATTTTCTTCTACTTGCAGTTCATTTACATCGTTAAAACGAAAATCAAAAGCATCTAACAATTCCTTACTAATTACTGTGTTATTTAATATTGCATCCATCAGCAAAAAAGCATTCATCAAGTTTTCATACAAGCGCTGAAAAAATTGTGCTTCAAGCATAGCTCTATTGATTTTGTCAGCACGAATTAGATTTATTTGCGCAACAATTACATCCAGTTTAAAGAAACCTTTAGTTTCACTTATCAATGTCTGCATATACTGTAAAGGATCAGGTATGGTTAATTCTTCTTCTTTTGCATGCTTACTCAGTTGGGTTATAAGCGTTTTAAACTTATTATGGACTATTAAAAATTCTAAACCCAGATCCATTAACATTACGCTTCTTTCAAGCTTCGATAAATTTCTCGTGCGCGAACAAGTAAGTTTATTAATTAAAGCGTCTGCATTAAAAGTTAAAGCAAAAAGATTCTTTTGATGAAACGTTGTTAAATTTAAGATGATATTAATCGGTATATTTTCATTATCCAGGGCTAATTCAAATGAAAGGTTAATTAACTCGTTGATTTGGCGTAGTGCTGGGGCAAACTTGGTATTACTGGTAAGAACATTTTGTCCAACCTGATTTATCAATTTTATGGCGATTAATGTGGCCATATCAATATTTAACAAAAAGCGTTTGAAATAACCAATCGCATCCGGCGCGGGCCTGCTTAAATGATTTATACATTCACTCATGAAATGTTCTTTATCATAAAAAACGGGTAATTTCGCGGCTATCATGGCAATGCCTTCACAAGAACCTAAACTCAATCCAGTGAGATAAGCTTCCGCAAATTTCGTTTTTGGGTCAACAGGCCTAACGTTGAGTGTGCAGAATTCTTTAGCTGCTTCAATTATGCTTAAGAATTTTTGGTTGGCTTCTTTAATTTTTTCTAAGTCCGGCGCTTTAGCCATCTCAGTTAAGAGATTATCAATCTCCAACCAGGACGAGTAAGCACTATGTTCTCCGTTAGGATTAACTAAACTATATAATAAGTCATTTGCTAAAGCGCGCTCGGGGTTAGCGATTATTTCAAGGCATACTTTTTGTAACTTTATTAATTTATCAAAAATATCTAGCGCCGTTTTGATAAACACAGTATCGGGACTGCGGGAAATACTGGCTAGTTTGATGCAGACAGGCGCGGTATTTAAGAAAATGACACCCATACTTTCATCCATTACCTTAAGTAACGGCTTAATATGCTTTTCTAATAAGTCAGTTTTGACTTTTTGTACGTTACTATCAGCCACTGGCAGGGAAGAAACCTGGCTTCGATTGCTGAATTCCTGATAATTTGGGAAAAGTCCGCTTTGCATTGATCACCTCGTTCTAATTATTAATTTTGATCGGATTCTATCACGGTGGTTGGTATAAATACAATTACCAGGTTTGGCCAAAGACAGATTTTCTCCAATGTGGTATTTTGAACAGAGTACACCCGGATGGAATAACATGAATTTATTCCGTACCAAGTCCACCGCTAATGAAACCACTACCGCGGTCTTAAACCGCAGCTTGAACGCTCTCGACCTGACTTTATTGGGCATAGGCGCGATTATAGGCGCGGGTGTATTTGTATTGACCGGAATCGCCGCGGCTACCAAAGCGGGGCCTGCCATTTCCATTTCCTATATAGTCGCGGGTCTTGCTTCCATGTTCGCCGCGCTGGCTTATGCGGAACTTTCTACTTGTATTGGCGGTTGTGGCAGCGCTTACAGTTATTCTTATGTCGTGTTCGGAGAATTAATCGCCTGGATTATTGGCTGGGATTTAATTTTAGAATATACCTTGAGTGTCGCCACAGTCGCCATAGGCTGGTCGGGTTATGTGAAAGATGCATTGCTTTCGCTAGGTGTGCACCTGCCAGATCAATTTATAAAAAATCCCTTCGATGGCGGCATCATTGATTTACCCGCGTTTGCCATCATAATTTTTTTAGCATTGTTATTATGCGCCCAGGTTAAACATGGTTCGCGTTTTAATGCCATTATCGTTTGCATTAAACTCATTACCATTGCAATTTTTGTCGCGGTGGCAAGTGATCATGTAAAAGTTAGCAACTGGCACCCATTTTTCCCCTTTGGTTGGACAGGTGTGATGCAAGGCGCTTCGCTGGTTTTCTTTGCCTACATTGGCTTTGACGCTTTATCTACCGCCGCCGAAGAAACCATCAAACCACAACGCAATTTGCCGATAGGCATTATCACTTCTGTAAACATCTGCACGCTGATTTATATCCTTGTCGCGGTTTTACTTACAGGCATAGTGTCTTACACCACTCTCAATGTGAAATCACCGGTCGCTGATGCTTTACTCAGAATTGGCCACCCCGTCGCCGCGGGTATAGTCGCCATCGGTGCCATTGCCGGATTAACGACAGTGATGCTAGTCATGTATTATGGTTTGACGCGCATTTGTTTGGCAATTACGCGCGATGGTTTATTACCGAACTTTTTCGCCACCACCAATCAACGCACTAAAACACCCGTGAAAATTATTTTAACCAGCGGCATTATCATTGCCACCGTCGCCGGTGTAGTCCCTATTGGTGATGCCGCCGCACTGGTGAACATAGGAACATTGGCAGCATTTACTCTGGTTTGTGCAGCAGTCATTACCCTGCGCATCACCCAGCCGGATTTGAAGCGTCCATTTAAATTACCATTTAATCCAGTGTTTCCTAGCCTGGGTGTATTTTTCTGTGTTTATTTGATGGCAAATCTGGCGCGCGTGACGTGGATCAGTTTTTTTATCTGGACAACAATCGGTCTCTTCATTTATTTCACTTATGGCAGAAAGCATAGTTTATTGAATAAATGACACTTTCTTTTTTTTGCCAAACTAAATTTGTTATTACCCTGCATATGCAATAGAATGTGCCGCGCTCATTACAACTAAAATTACAAAGTTTGGGGTGATTATGTATGAAGAAGATGCCACGACTATTGCCGAATCACTGACACGGTCCTTTTCAAATTTGATGCGAGCATCACGCGCTATCGCCAAAGTAGCTTCCATGGGGGCTGACCGTATTTTTTACGCAACCCGATTTGCTGCCTGGGCTTTAGTTGTTGAAGATGGTTTAAGCACCGATTTTGGTGTTGCACTCGCTCTCACGCTCGCTACATCAGCCATCATTGATAATGGCTGGGGCCGTGGTTTTAGTATGTATAGGCGTGAACTACCGGAATCACAAGCTGCAATTGCCGCTCAAAGAAATCGAAATCCCACTAAAGATGCGGATTGGGTTTATCCGGGAATGGACACCACTTTTACGCAACGCGCTGGCTATATCACCATACAAGGTTTTTGCGCGCTTTATATGTTTAACAGTATGCCGGGCAGCTATTTAAATAGTTTTGCTTATGCGAAGTTAGGCGCGCGCCTTACTGGCGGCACCTTCAATGCTTTCTGCGATGCTAGTCGTGATAAAAGTCCCCCTAGTTCAGCATCAAGCATTGTTACAGCGCATCTGGCGGGGACATTTCTTGGCTATTCTACGATTTCTTCCTTTTTAAGTTATAATCTTCCACAAATTCGTAATTACTATTACCAATTATTTATTTTAAATAAAATCGCCGAAATTGATCTTGCCACCTGGTGGGAAACAATTACCAGTACGCTATTAAATACTTCTGGTATCGCATTCGCAGGCTTTTTTTCCTGGCTATTATTACAAGACGAATCTTTTTGCCATTTAGGTATAAACAAAATTCCAGACCGGTTAATTCTTTATTGGATAATACAAGCCTGTATTACTAACATCATGATCAATGGCATGATGACTTTATATGCTGTGCACATGCGCCGCATCAACCGGCACGAAACAGATCGCATTGCTTTAGCCAGAGAGATAGATATGTCTCCGGAGTTGGATTTGATTATTCGTTCAGCGATAACCGTCAATTCTTTTGCCGCGTTCTGCGCGACTACCGTGCAGATACCCAATTTGCCGGGAATCGCAAATAAAGAATGGCAATACCTGGCTTATAATCCAGCGTTGATAATCCTTGGTCTCGGATTAGCAGCTCGTGTTTCTTTTTTAAGTCAATATGCGCTGAGTTCGGAGAGTGACGTATTTGAACGGCTCGCTCGTAAAAAAGAAATAGAACATAAGCAAGACCTTGAACTGGAAGAGCGTAAATTATCAGAAGAACATTTTGCACGTTATGATGAAGATGATGAGAAGGAAGAAAATCGTAATATTTTTTCTGATATGAATAATGGTTATGGTAGTTTTAGTAATGGGAATGGTGATGTTACTAACATTCCGGTGCCTGCAGTTAGAGAATCTTTTTTAACACGCGCATCACGTTATGTTTTCTTCCGTACAGCGGAGCCACAAGTGGAACTGGTAGATCCGGAAAATGCTGCGCATTTTGCGCGACTTAAACAAGATGTGAATAATCGTTTTAATATACCGGAAGAGCCGCAATCTAAATCGTGGG
>JAZKAT010000015.1:81700-106185 GCA_040389045.1 Pseudomonadota bacterium
GGAGAGGTGAAAAGCTTACAGCATCGCGCGGGCGACTTTGGAGTGGTTTTCGATTTGCAGGTAATCGGTAATGAACTGGCCGGCTTTTAATAATTTATCAAGATCAACATTCGTAGTAATGCCCATACCATTCAACATATAAAGCACATCTTCACTCGCTACATTTCCCGAAGCACCCACCGCATAAGGACAACCACCTATGCCAGCGACTGAACTATCCACTACTTGCACACCGCATAATAGCGCGGCATAAATATTTGCTAACGCTTGTCCATAGGTATCGTGAAAATGTACGGCAAGTTGGCTGACTTGAATTTTTATAGTGAGAGTTTCAATGAGAGTTTTAGTTTTTTCGGGCGTACCTACGCCTATCGTATCGCCCAATGAAATTTCATAACAACCCAGGGCCAGTAATTTTTCAGCCAGCTTTAAAACTGCTCCCGGCGCGATTTCACCTTCGTAGGGGCAACCCAAAACACAGGATAAATAACCTCTGACTTTAATTTGCTGTTGCTTGGCCAATGGCATTAACTCAGCAATACGGTCTACACTTTCACTGACTGAACAATTAGTATTGTGCTGACTAAATTCTTCAGATGGGGTGGTAAAAACTGCTATTTCCTTGACGCCGCAGGCCAAGGCCTTTTTTAAGCCGACTAGATTTGGCACTAACACGGGATAAGCTACCTGCGGTTTTTTTGGAATAGCAGAAAATAATTTTTCATGGTCTGCCAATTGCGGCACCCATTTGGGCGACACAAAACTGGTGGCTTCAATCACGGACAAACCGGTAGCGGAAAGCAACTCGATAAACTCAAGTTTTATTGGCGTAGGGACGATTTTTTTTTCATTTTGCAAACCATCCCGCGGGCTGACTTCCACCATTTTCACTGTCTTTGGATAAGACATATTAACTCCAATTGGGTGGACGTTTCTCGACAAATGATAATAAGCCTTCACGTCCTTCAGGTGTAGTACGAATCGTGGCGAGATGTTCCGCCGTTAACTCCGCCAGATAAGCATTAATTTTTTCACCGGTTATATTGTGAATTAATTTTTTCGCTTCCTTCAGCGCATGACGGCTGCTTTGCAATATACTTTGTGCCATCGTTAAGCCAATTTCATTTAACGCATCACGGTCCACAATTTGGTGAATAAGATTAAGTCTTAACGCAATTGCGGCGTCAAAGCGTTCCGCGGTTAAAAAATAATATCGCGCCATGCGCGCGCCAATTGCCTCAATGATATAAGGACTAATCACTGAAGGGGTAATACCGATTTTTACTTCGGTAAAAGCAAACACCGCGGTATCGGCAGCAATAGTAATATCACTCGCTGCAATAATACCCAAGCCTCCGCCTAAGGTCGCGCCATGTACCAGGGCGATGACCGGTTTGGGGGAGTGGTAAATTTTTTGTAACAAAGTAGTCAGCAACATACTGTCTTTTTTATTATCTTCAAATGACATTTGTGCCGCGACTCGCATCCAGCCAATATCAGCGCCCGCGCAAAAGTGATCGCCATTGGCATTTAACAGAATGACGCCGATATTTGCATCATCCATACACTGATCAACCGCATTAATTAATTCTTTAATTACCAGGTTATCCAGTGCATTACGTTTACCAGGCCGGTTAAGCGTTACCGTGGCAATGGCATCTTTGATTTCAACTAACACAACATCTTGAGACATATTTCACATCCTAAATAAACCAAATTGCGTAGGCACCATAGGTGCATTCAACGCCGCGGCAATACTTAAACCCAAAATTTTCCGGGTCGCCGCTGGATCAATAATTCCATCATCCCACAGCCTTGCGCTAGAGTAGTAGGCATGGCTCTGTTTTTCGTATTGTGACAGAATTGGTGTTTTCAAATTATTTTCATCTTCTTTACTAAATGGCTCGTTCTTACGGGCTTTTTTCTCGCGGGTCACTTGGGCCAATACATTGGCCGCCTGTTCACCACCCATCACTGCCACGCGCGCATTGGGCCACATCCACAAAAAACGCGGCTCATAAGCGCGTCCACACATGGCGTAATTACCGGCGCCGTAACTGCCGCCAATCACTACCGTAAATTTTGGTACTTTCGCGCAAGCGACCGCATTCACTAACTTGGCGCCGTGTTTGGCAATGCCTTCAGCCTCAACTTTGCCACCCACCATAAAACCCGTAATATTCTGCAAAAAAATCAGCGGTATGCCACGCTGACAACACAATTCAATAAAATGCGTACCCTTGAGCGCGGATTCAGAAAATAAAATACCGTTGTTGGCGATTATTCCCACTGGCACACCATACATGTGCGCGAAACCACAGACTAGAGTTTTTGCATATAAAGCTTTAAATTCATCGAACTCTGACGTGTCTACCAGGCGATTGATAATTTCCCGCACATCGTAGGGATAGCGCGCGTCAGCATTTACAATTCCATAAACTTCTCGCACATCTAGCAAAGGCTCTTGTGATTCACGCATGCTCACTGTGATTTTTTTTTGATAATTTAAATTGTCGATAATGCGTCTAGCTATTTGCAAAGCATCCGCGTCATTTTCCGCATAATAATCGGCAACGCCTGAAATTCGGCAGTGCACATCCGCACCGCCTAAAGCTTCGGCGGAAATGACTTCGCCCGTGGCGGCTTTTACCAGTGGCGGCCCCGCTAAAAAAATTGTCGCTTGCTCTTTCACCATAATGGATTGGTCGGCCATGGCAGGCACATAAGCACCACCCGCAGTACACGAACCCATAACTACTGCAATTTGCGGTATGCCCAAGCTGGACATGATGGCTTGATTATAGAAAATCCGTCCAAAGTGATCTTCATCAGGAAATACTTCATCTTGTTTTGGTAAATAGGCGCCACCCGAGTCGACCAGGTAAATACAAGGTAAACGGTTTTGCTGGGCGATTTTTTGCGCGCGCAAATGTTTTTTGATAGTGATGGGATAATAAGTACCACCTTTGACTGTTGCATCGTTGACAATCAACATGCAATCAATGCCTTTCACTTTCCCTATGCCAGTGATAATTCCGCCTGCGGGCAATTCATCATCATACATTTCATAACCAGCGAAGGCGGATAATTCTAAAAATTCCGTGTTTTCATCTAATAATAAAGTGATGCGTTCACGCGGTGATAATTTTCCATGTTGCAAATGACGTTCGCGTGATGCTTTCGTGCCGCCTTTTTGGATACGCGCCAGTTTTTGCTGAAAATCCGCGACCGCGTTTTGCATGGCTTGGGTGTTGGCAAGAAAAGTTTCTGATTTACTGTCAATCTGGCTGGTAAATTTTGTCATGTTAATTCCGTTTATCTGGCTCGCTCCAAAACAACCAATCACAAACAGAATTATTCAATAATACGGGGGATTTCGCAAGTTATCTTAAGCAGAAACGGGTGGTATTAAAGCTTAACCACCCGAGTTGCCTAGATTTTAAGGTACAGGGGGACGATTGTCTGTGCTCTTTGCTTGAGTTAGCGGTTCAACAGTTGGAACCACCGTTTTGAAACTACTAAGACCAGCGAGCAACTTGGCGAGATCAGCAGGATTTAACGCAGTCAGTTTACTAAACAATTCCTCTTTTGATGGAATAGTTGCTGGCGTGGTACTAACGGCTTTTCCTGCTGTTGCCACTGCTATCAATTCGGGTTTACCTGCTTCAACATAAAGTCGTTCGCCATTCACAACAATATCACCCGGAATGGTTAAAGTATTAGTGCCTACACCTAATTCATTTTCTACGGTAACGACAGTAAATTCCTGCTGAATGGGTTCCATAGCTTGAATGAAAGTCGCTAACACTCTGGCTTTGGTTATATGGTCAAGATTAAGATGTTCATTTATTCTTTCTAAATCTTTCTGGTCGGTTAATTTGATATGTTCGCAGCCGGTTATTTCAGCTAATTGTCTTAATTTTACTTCATCGTAATCTCTGCCAAAACCTATAGAATATAGTTTGGGCGGATTACTTTTCCTTTTTATCTCCTGTGAACAAGTGGTTAATCTTGTGGTGTGCTTCCCTTCTGATGAATCTACGCCATCCGTACAAATGAATACAATATCATTCATTTGTGCTGGGTTTTTTCCAATACTCTGCAGTGTGGTACAAATAGTATTATCTAAATCGGTAGCACCACCCACCTTCAACTCTTCAAAATAATCATCTATAGCCTTGAAACTTTTTAATTCTTTCAACGAAAAAGTTTTAGTAGGCTTCATCGTAGTTTCAAAAGGTGTGATTTTTATCACCGCATTTTTAAATTTTTCCTGCTGGGTAATTAGCTTAATAAAATCTTTGATATAAGTTTTAAATTGTGAAAAACCAGACTCCATTGAATAACTACAATCCAGCAGGAAAGAAAACGTTATATCTACCGGCAATGCTTGGCCCATGTTAAAACAAATTGGTCTTGCTTGTTGAGTTGCGTCATGCGCATTACCCGTCACATGTAAAATAAACCCTTCTTTGATGGCGGTACTCAGATAACTGATTAAATGATTTTTATCAATTGCAATTTCAAAATGGCTGCCAGCCACTTCGTTGACAACTTCACATGTTACGATGGGCGCGATTAAACATTTTGACAATAAGCCATAATCAAAATAAAGGGTATCATCTTTTTTATATAAAATTTTATTGATGTGGGCATTCAGTATGCCTTTTTCAGTTTTCTTAACTAAGGGTTGATAATCATCGGGCGATTCAGCAAGCGCATCGCGAAAATCAGCGTAACTCGCATGGCGGAATAAATCACGAAACGTATCCACTTGTATTTGTGATAATGATTCATGTTGGTCAGCTGTCGCATAAAGAACTTTACGATCTGGATCAAATGTTTCTGGTTTAACTTCGCCAGTCCATTGTGGGCAACCAATTCTTCTTAGTTGCGCTCTGCCAATAATTTTTTCAAACAGGACTTCACCCGCGCCCTGCTCAATGCTAATGGATTTTGGATAATGAATTTCTTGTATCACTGTTGTGGTGGTGTGACTCTTTTCTGTAGTGAGGGAGTATTTAAGATTGGCACGGGTCATTTCCGGAGAACTTAATACAGCAGATAATTTTTCTGCCATTTGCTGCTCGGGAGTTTTGATAATTATTTTATCGTTTTCCAGCTTGATTTCAAAATTGGGTGATTCTGTGCTCAACAATGCGGAAAAGAATAACGACCATTTTTCTTCGGGTAAATTTCTGCTATCCATTTTTAAGGCCTCTTCATTACAAAAAAGCCAGTATATAAATTGAAGCTTAAGGGAGTATTATGTTTTATTTATCGACAAAAAAACTAACTTTCTAAAAACAATTCCCGGCCAATTAACATACGACGGATTTCCGAAGTACCTGCGCCAATCTCATACAACTTGGCGTCACGCAGCAAACGTCCAGTAGGAAATTCATTAATGTAACCATTACCGCCTAGACATTGAATCGCTTGCAACGCCATCCAGGTGGCTTTTTCAGAAGTGTAAAGAATCACACCCGCTGAATCTTTACGCGTTAAATCGCCGCGATCACAGGCGGCTGCAGCTGCGTATAAATAGGCGCGTGATGAACTCAAAGCGACATACATGTCCGCGATCTTACCTTGCATTAATTCAAATTCACCTATTGGTTTGCCAAATTGTTTACGCTCACGAATATACGGCAATACCACATCCAGGCACGCTTGCATAATGCCTACCGGACCTGCTGCTAAAATCAGCCGCTCAATGTCTAAACCTTTCATCAAAACTTTAGTGCCGTGATTATGCTCGCCTAATATATTGGCTACGGGTACTTCGCAATTTTCAAAAACCAATTCACAAGTGTTGGAACCGCGCATGCCTAATTTATCCAGCTTTTGCGCGTGCGAAAAACCGGCAAAATGTTTTTCCACGATAAACGCGGTAATCCCTTTTGAGCCACTGCTTTTATCGCTTCTGGCATAAACTATTAATACATCCGCGTCAGGGCCATTGGTAATCCACATTTTCGTGCCATTTAACACATAATGTTCACCCTTCAACTCAGCACGCAATTGCATGCCCATCACATCTGAACCGGCATTGGCTTCACTCATGGCTAACGCGCCGACAAATTCACCGCTGCATAATTTCGGCAAATATTTTTGTTTTTGCGCGGGAGTGCCATTTAAAACAATTTGATTCACACATAAATTGGAATGCGCGCCGTAACTTAAACCAATCGCCGCGGACGCCCGACTAATTTCTTCCATGGCGATAACATGTTCAAGATAACCTAAACCCGAACCACCATAAGCAGCGGGAACTGTGACACCCAGCAATCCCATGTCACCTAGTTTGCGCCATAAGTGCCGCGGAAAAGTATTATCATGATCAATTTTTGCGGCGTGAGGCGCTATTTCGCGCTGCGCAAAATCCTGTACGGATTTCCGCAATATTTCCACCGTTTCACCTAACTTAAAATTTAGAAATCCACTCATGACGTCACACCTGATATAGCTTTCATGACTGCTGCCAAATAGCGTGAAGCTTCACCACCCGTCACCGCGCGATGATCAAAAGTCAGTGACAAAGGCACTAGACGTCGAATCGCCATCTTGCCATCATGCACCACCACTCTATCCTGGATTTTCCCGCAACCTAAAATCGCTACCATAGGTGGCACAATAAGAGGCGTCGCGTAACGTCCGGCAAACATACCAAAATTCGACAGCGAAATCGTTGCACCTTGTAAATCTGTGGCTGCTACCGTGCGTGCTTTTACTGATTCTTTAAATTCATTAATTTTAGCGCGTATGGCATCTGCTTTTAGCGCACCAATATTTTTTAATACCGGCACAAACAAACCTTCACTCATATCCATGGCTAAACCAATATTCACTTCTTCAAACAATTTTCGTTCCATGTTCTTGCCATCGAACCAGGCATTTAACGATGGCTCCGCTTTTATGGCTTCCGCCATGGCTTTTAATAACAATACTGTGACATCGCTGTCCTTAGCTAAATCGGTGATATCAACATCATCGACAATAGTCGCGCCCGCAATTTCCTGATGTGACTGGGTCATGGCTTTGGCCATGGCACGGCGCACACCTTGCAATTTTTCGCCGCCGTTAAGGGTAGCGCCAGCACCCGCAAATTTTTTAACATCTTCCAAAGTAATTTGCTGTTGTGCGCCGGTGGCTGTCACTTGCGCCAAATCCACATTCAATTGTTTAGCCAGTGCGCGCACGGCTGGCATAGCTTTTAATGCTTGGCCACGTTGTTTTGCTGAACCAATGATGACATTATCTTCATTAAGTGACGCGCTACTTTCTTCCAGACTACCGACGATAGAACCGCCACCCGTTTCGCGTTCTCCTTCAGCAAATTCCACTAAGGGTGCACCCGTGTTAATAACATCGCCCGCTCCACCATATAACTTGGCAATTTTACCGGTTTGCGGCGAGGGTACTTCTACTACCGCTTTCGCGGTTTCTACACTCACCAGGGGTTGATCAACCTTGATGGTATCCCCCACTTTCACATACCATTGACGAATTTCCGCATCCGCTAAACCTTCGCCTAAATCGGGTAAATTAAATATTTTCATGCGAATTCCATCACCGTATTAACCGCAGCAAGGATTTGTTGTTCCGAAGGGATATAATATTTTTCTAAACGGGCATAAGGCACGATAGTGTCGTAGCCAGTTACCCGTTGCACCGGCGCTTGTAAAAACATCATGCCTTGTTCGGCAATCTGCGCTGAAATATCCGCACCTACGCCACCGGTACGCGGTGCTTCATGAATGATGACACAGCGGCCAGTTTTTTCTACTGATGCCAGTATAGTATTAATATCCAGTGGTTTAATGGTGGCGACATCTATGACTTCCGCGCTTACACCTTGCTGTTGTAATGTTTCGGCAACCGCCAATGTTTCTTTTACCATGGCGCCCCAGGTTACCAAGGTCACATCCGACCCTTGACGTAAGGTAAAACAAACATCCAGCGGCAGCGCTTCACCATTGTCTGGCACTTCCTGTTTTGCCCAGCGGTATAAACGCGAAGGTTCAAGAAAAACGACTGGATCGGGATTGCGGATTGACGCCAGTAATAAACCATAAGCACGTTTGGGAGAAGATGGAATGACTACACGCAAACCTGGAGTATGAGCAAACATGGCTTCGGTACTTTCTGAATGATGTTCCGGTGCGCGAATGCCCGCGCCAAAGGGCGCGCGAAACACTACTGGACAATGAAAACGCCCACGGGTGCGATTTCGAATACGCGTCGCGTGATTAATGATTTGATCTAGCGCGGGATAAATAAAACCCATGAATTGAAATTCCGCCACCGGCTTTAAACCTTGTATCGCCATGCCAATCGCCACGCCGGCAATCATGGATTCCGCGAGTGGTGTATCACGCACGCGTTCCGCACCAAATTCCGCTAACAAACCCACTGTCGCGCGAAAGACGCCACCATCTTTTCCTATATCTTCACCTAGCAAAACCACATCCGGATCAGCGCGCAACTCATACGCCAATGCTTGAGTTATTGCTTCCACTAAAGTGATATCAGTCATGCGCTACCTCTTTTGCTAAAAGTTCATCACGCTGACTGGCATAAATATCGGGTAATTCCGCATACAAATAATCAAACATGGTAGCCGGTGATTGTGGCGCGGTACCAAGGTATTCTTCAACCGCTTTTTCAACTTTGGCATTACACTCCGTTAACAGAGCCGCTTCTTTGGTTTCATCCCACCACTTATTTTTTTCCAGATAAATTTTCAAACGGTTAATGGGTTCTTTAGACCATTCATTTTCGCGCACACCTTCCGGTTCATAACGGCGCGCATCATCCGCAGTAGTGTGATCACTGTGACGGTAACAGTCCATTTCGAGTAGGGTAGGAGTTTGCGTATCTCGCGCTTTACTTAATGCGGCGGCGACCCGGTCCGTCACGGCAATCACATCATTACCATCAACTTGTTCGCCTTCAAAACCTGCGCCAATGGCTTTTTGCGCAATGGTTTGCGCCGCCGTTTGCGCACTGCGTGGCACGGAGATCGCCCATTGGTTATTGCAGATGATAAACACCACAGGTAATTGCCAAGCCCCCGCTATATTCATCGCTTCATAAAAATCGCCTTCGGAAGTCGCTCCTTCGCCACAAACCGCTACTACAGCACGAGGTTGTTTGCGAAGTTTAAGCGCGCAGGCTACACCCGCAGCGTGTAGTGGCTGGCTACCAACGGGAACACTATAAGGAAAATCTTCGCCGGGGAAAGTATTGCCGCGTTCATCACCGCCCCAATACAATAAAATATCTTTTAGGGTGGTGGTGCGCTGAATCAAGGCACCAATATCACGATAATAAGGTACCAATATGTCAGTCTTCGCCATGCCCGCGCCTATACCGACAAATACCGCTTCCTGCCCCCGAGTGGAGGGATAAGTGCCGAGTTTACCGGTGCGCTGTAACGCAATGGCTTTGGAATCAAAAGTTCGTACCAATACCATTAAACGATACAGTTCGCACAATTTGGCTTTATCGTGGGCAAATGCAGGCAGCGTATCAACCGGCTCACTGGCTTCATTCAAATATTGAAAATAAGGGACTTCAAAACGCGCAACAATCTTCACTTCCTGTGCTCCTGTCCTGGTGTCGCGGTGAGTTCAGGTTAACTATCGCACTGATTGAAAGTCAAGCTTGATCTCTGCAGTTAATATTTGGCCATTCTTGAGAATAATGCCAAAATGCTACCGTCAAAAACATTCAAATTTCTTTCACATTATCTGACTATGTGTACAAAGAATTCGATTTCCACTGGAATTTATAGACCATGCTAAAATAGAGATATAAATATAACGATAATGTGAGGGGTACGCCATGAGTAATCGTCCAGGATTGTTCATGCGGCAGGGAGCCCTACTTTTTTTACTTCTGTTTACTCTAGCTACACCGGTAATGGCCGAACAAGCCACCAACAGTGTTGCGGCCAGCAATTATGCAGCCCAGAATTATGCCCGTCTGCAGGCTGAATTGCCTTATTATCAAGCCGCGGCCAATCACCCTGATCAATATCCGTGGCCCATCATCCCCCATTCCGAACGGTTGCTGCGTCCGGGTGTGCGGGATGCCATGGTGTTATTGTTAAAACAGCGTTTACGGACTACCCGTGATTTAGTTGATAATAATTCCACTAGTCTGGTCTTTGATAAAGAATTGACAAAGGCTGTGAAAATTTTTCAAGCCCGTCATGGTTTAACAGCAGATGCCATTGTGGGCGCTGACACCCTGGCGGCGTTAAATGTCACCCCGGATATTCGGGTCAAGCAAATCCAGATTAATATGCAGCGCTTCTTGCAGTTGGAACATGATTTAGGTGACCGGTTTGTGCTGATAAATATTCCCGAATATCAATTGCATTTGATTGAAGCCGATAAAGAAGTATTGAACATGAAAATCGTGGTTGGCAAACCCACGCGGGAAACACCGGAATTATCTTCAGAAATCAATAGAGTGATTTTTAATCCACACTGGAGCGTGCCGCACTTAATCGCGCAAAATGACATCGTGCCGAAAGTTATCGAAAATCCCAGTTACTTAAATGAAAATAAAATTCGCATTTTTAACAATCAAGAATCCGATGCTTATGAAATGAGTACTTATGATGTGGATTGGCGCGACGCGGAAGAAAATGGTTTTCAATATCATTTACGCCAGGACCCTGGCGTCAAAAATGCACTGGGCCTGGTGAAATTTGAATTTCAAAATTCGCATGATGTTTATTTGCATGATACACCCGCTAAGGAATTATTTAATAAAGACAAACGCGATTTCAGCTCCGGCTGCATACGTTTGGAAAAACCGTTTGCGCTAGTCGCTTATCTGACCCAGAATGACGACAGGATAGACAGTACAAAAATCCGTACCACTTTAGAAAGCCGCCACACGACTTATTTTTCACTGCATGACCCCATCCCAATTTTTATAACCTATATCACCGCATGGGTCAGCGATGACGGTATCGTGCATTTCGCGGATGATGTTTACGGAAAAGATTTTGAGACAGCGCCGGTTATGCAACAAAGCAGCCCAATTTAATTACGATGGTTTATCGTTAATTTTAAAAATCATAAACATCAACAATTTCTTATAAACAAATTCTTTAAAATTACTAGTCTTTTTTAAATTCATGCGCTCTAGATAAGCCATATACTCCTGGTCACTCTTGAAAAAACAAAGCGCGCGCAACACTAATAAAAACATGCTTAGTGGCCGCTTAGTTTTTAAAATCAATAACACTTTCTTGAGAACTTGCTCGGTGGCAGTTAATTCCGTGCCAAAAGGATAAGGTTCGCATAAACCTTTTTGTTGCAATTCTTTTACCAACGCTTTCGTTTGTCGCGGAAAATTTTGGCGAAATAAGGCGGGAATTTCATAATCTTTTTCAATTTTACCAGCGCTTTTAGCTTGCGCCAACAACATAGGCTGAAACCTTGAATCGGCAATATTTAACATACATTTAATAATATCCGCGTCAACTTTAGCGCGGCAATCGGCAATTCCATATTCAGTCACCACAATATCACGTAAAAACCGGGGAATAGTATAATTAGGATATTCCCAAATAATGTTCGATGTCACTCGTCTGGAAGTACGGGTACTATGACAGTTAATAATGGAACGCGCGGAAGGCAGGTTTTGCGCCATGTTAACAAAATCAAACTGACCACCTACCCCACTGACTTCACGCATGTCTTTCAAACCGTCAGAAATGACTACCGCGCCTAAGGTCACCATCATCGCGGTATTGACGAAACGCGCGTCGGTGCGTTGCAATGCCAATAAATCATAAGACCAGTGCAAAGAGTTAGTACGCGCAATAGAAGTCATGTCAATTTGATGGCGCACTAAATCCGGTAAATCACGCAACTGTTGATAAAAATCATTAGTCCCCAAAAAGAAACCGGCATGAATGATTTTGCCATTAATCAGGTATTTACCTAGACACAACTTACTCACTTTGGCGCAATTATCCGCTAGGCTTAAATCACTGGCGAGTTTTTCATTTGCTACCAACAATAGCCCATTTTGAAATTCAATCTCCGCCTTGAAAATTCCAAACTGCTTTAAAAAATCCACATCCTCGGCGGTCAAGTTAGCTGGAATCACTTTATTCGCGATCAAGACATTTAACGTGTCGGGCGCCAGGGTTTCGGAAATTTTCTTTTCGTTAATCAAGCGTTGCAAGCCTATGTGATCATAAACCCGTTTTTTTAAAATACCCTGGTTATAGAGTTGCATATAACCATCACTCAACATTTCAGTCGAGGCGTACAAGCCTTTGCTGAAAGGCTTTAATTCCCCTAGTGACGCGATCAAATCACCAAATTTTTCCCTGGCGCGCAAAGTGTCATAGACATGTTGATAAACTTGCGGATTTTTATCCCGAACAATGAGGGCGTTGGCCACGGCGTTACTCAACTTCCCTATACCAATTTGCAGACAACTATCGTCTTTAATTAAAAAACTGGTATAAAACCCGATTAAATGATCAGCAGCAGATAATTCGTCATGCGGTATCGCGAACAAACTTTTATAATCATGCGTGTCTACAATATCCGTGAACTTATCGTCGTTAAAAACCGCGTGGCTGCCATACATAAATGGCATATTTTGATTTACTTCGCCGACTATCGCGATTTTTTCACGACCTTGCAAACCATTTGCAATAGCATCAAATAAATCTGAATTCGAACTGACACTATAAAGATAAGGAGGTTCTGGAGAACGCGCGACAACTTGCGCGATAGCATTGATTCCTAATGCCAGTGCATCCCTGGCCACCAGACTATACGTGCTGTTAACATAATTCTGCTGCACATAATCATTATGTAAATATTTTGCTGTCGTTAAAAAGAATTCAATAACATTAATATTTTTCGGCAGACATTGAGCAACGCGGGCTTTTTCATAAAGCGGGTCTACATAATTTGTGAGTATACGGTCAAGCAAAGGCGCGACAAAACGCTTTTCCAAGTCATTGCTGTAATCGGGTCTGGCCAGAGTCAACGCGGTGATAATAGTGAGATTGATTGACGTATCCGCTTCTGCTAACCGGTACAGCGCATTTAGCACGCCTATAGGCTTACCGATGCCTAGGGGTGCGCCGATAACAATTTTTTTGCCGACGCGCGCAATGATGTTTTTGGCGGCTGCTTCATAATTATCGTACTCTGTGGCCATGCTACCAATCCATTGTGCATCACTAAACCATCATTTTAGCGTTTATCTCACCTAGTGTCATGTACTCGCTGGGCTGACCCATAATAATACCCCCATGCGTTTAGCATGGCAGTTATGCTATCATCCACCCTTTTTAAACACAGAAAGCCCTATGCTCTTAAACCACCCTTGTCAGGCCATTTATATTGCCGACCCAAATTACTTAACCGAACTTTGTGAAGAAGTTGGCGGCCAGTATACCGTATTGGGGAATATGGTTTTTTCAGACCAAATTAAACATGATATTTGTTTTGCCCGCGATGTCTGGTTAAATCCCGTCATTACTGAATTTTCCTCTATTTCAACCGCGGCGCGTTTGTTGCGTGCCCACGGCAAGTTCTGGTTTTTAAACCCCTTTGAAAATATTCGCCGCGCACGCTTGATTCAAGAAGAATTACGCAAATTACCACCGTTAACACAAACCTTTCCTATACTCACGCCGTTACCGGCGATACAGGGTTTTAGTTTACTGGATAAAAACACGCTGGTTTACGCCACTAAACGCTGGAAAAATCCCCCGCTGGGCGATTTTCAATTTGTTGAAGACCGGCAAAACCCACCTAACCGGGCTTACTTAAAATTATGGGAAGCATTAAGTTTATGGGGAACTTACCCAACCGCCACTGAGACCGCTTTGGACCTGGGCGCGTCGCCTGGCGGCTGGACTTATGTCATGCAATCATTCGGCACCCGTGTTATTGCCGTGGATAAAGCGCCACTTGCACCTCATATCGCTAAACAAGCCAATGTCGAATTTCTGCAGCAAAGCGCTTTTGCCTTAGACCCTGATAGTTTTGAGCAGCCGGTCGATTGGTTATTAAGCGACATTGCCTGCTATCCCGAGCGCGCCTATGAATTAGCAAGTCGCTGGATTAGCGCCAACAAGGCGAAAAAAATGATTATTACCATTAAGTTACAAGGTGAAACTGATTTTGCCACCTTAGCTAAATTTCAGGCTATTCCGCATAGCCGTATCATTCATCTTTTTTATAATAAACACGAAGCCACATTTTTTTATCCAGCCCCGGAGCATTTATGGATTTAGCTATTTTACGACTCAAGAAAAATGAAGAACGCCGTTTGCAAGCCGGCCATGTCTGGATTTACAGCAATGAAATTGATACTAAAACTTCACCGTTAAGCAATTTTGCCGCCGGTCAAACGGTAACAGTCCAAGCTTATGATAAAACGCCGCTAGGGATTGCTTACGTGAATCCTCAGTCGCTTATCACCGGACGGCTGCTAACGCGTAACATGCGGGAAAACTTCGATCTGGCATTACTTACCAAACGCTTACAGAGCGCTTATGAGTGGCGTGAGCGATTTTATCCTGCACCATTCTATAGACTGGTATTCGCCGAAAGCGATGGTCTTCCTGGCCTGGTGGTAGACCGTTATGGCGACCACCTGGCAGTGCAACTCAACACGGCGGGCATGGATGCAAACCAGGAGTTGGTGATCACAGCATTGCAACAAGTGGTCCCGAATGTGCAATCGATACTATTGCGCAATGACAGCTCCGCCCGTTTACAAGAAGGTTTAACAACTTACGTGGCTGCTGGCTTTGGCACACCTCCTGAACAAATCGCCCTCACTGAAAATGGCGTCAACTTTACCGCGCCATTTTTGACTGGACAAAAAACAGGTTGGTTTTACGATCACCGGCTTAATCGTTCGCGTTTGCTGGATTATGTAAAAAACCAGCGCGTGCTTGATGTATTTAGTTATCTCGGAGGCTTTGGCGTGCAGGCCGCGGTGTTTGGCGCGCGGGAAGTCATCTGTGTGGACGCCTCAGAACCTGCCACGCAATACATTTTGGAAAACGCGCGTTTAAACGACGTAGCTGATAAAGTCCAGGTGATTTGTGATGATGCTTTTGACGCCTTGAAAGCACTGGCCAAGGCACAAGAAAAATTTGATGTGATTGTGCTGGACCCACCCGCTTTTGTGAAAAAACAAAAAGACAAAAAAGCTGGATTACTCGCTTATCAACGCATTAATGAAGCGGCGTTAAAATTGTTGAATGCTGGCGGTGTGTTATTTTCCTGTTCCTGTTCAATGCAAGTGGAGTACACCGAATTATTAAACGCGATAAGACGGGCTGCTTTAAGCGCGCATTGCCCTATACAAATTGTAGAACGAGGCCATCAGGCAGCAGACCATCCTGTGCATTTGGCTATACCAGAAACGGATTATTTAAAAATGATTGTCGTGCGAAGGATATAAGCTGGATAGTTTGGGGGAAGGTGTAGTCCACCTTCCCCCTGTTGGATTACTTCTTCTTGGTTTTCGTTGTGCCTTTCTTCTTTTTAACTGTCATGGTCGCTTCTCCTAGTGAAGTTATATTCAGAAAACAAAAAACACTCGAGCAATTTAAGTATATACCTTTACGACAATTTGTGAATAGTTATATGAAATTTAGCTTAAATTAGGACGCGGGAATTAGGGTTATTACTAATAAAAATCAAGAAAATCCATAAATGTGCGTGGCGTTCTCGTAGGTTGGGCTGACTCCCGCATGGGACGAAGCCCAACAATAATTTTAAAAAAACTGTTGGGCTTTGCTGCGCTCAGCCCAACCTACGGCGCTACGCACCAGTCATTATTAGTTCTTCACCAGTGCTTTATTATCTGATTGATATACCGCTTGCAATATCTTTAATGCTTCGTAAAGTTGGAAATCCTGTTGGGCTAAATCGGTATAGTCGGAAATGTCGCCTAGTGATTTACTCTTTTGGAATCCATCAAAACCATTTTTACCTTTCAAATGGTTCTTTAATTCAAATTCACGGATGGGCCCTAGAATGAGTGAGTCAGGGTTCGTGCTGGTTACTTTCAAGTTTTCCACACCAACATCCGGTTTAATCCCTTCATTTTGGATTTGACGGCCTGCGGGCGTGTAGTACAGCGCAGTCGTTAATTTCAAGGCGTGGGTTTTATCCAGCGGAATCACTGTTTGAACCGATCCTTTACCGAAGCTACGGTTACCAACAATAATCGCGCGATGATAATCTTGTAACGCGCCAGCGACAATTTCGGATGCGGAAGCACTGCCTTCATTGATCAGAATAACCAGCGGCATACCTTTTAATAAATCATTGGCGTCCGCTTTTGCTTCATATTGCAATTGCGGTAAATGGCCTTTGGTGTAAACAATCATTTTGCCATATTGGTTCAGCGTCTTGCTATCTAGGAACACATCGACAACTTTGACTGCGCTTTCCAGCAAGCCGCCTGGATTATTTCGTAAATCCAACACCAAACCTTTCAAGTGGCCATTGGAATTTTTTTGTAAATCTTCTATAGACTTGACCAATAGTGTAGGGGTGGGTTCTTGAAACTGGCTGATGCGGATATAGCCAAAGCCATTATCCAGCATTTTATTCTTCACCGTATCAATGTGAATGATGTCGCGCACCATGGTCAGCTTCATAGGCTTGTCCATATTTTTACGCAATATGGTCAATTCTATGGGTGAACCTTTCTTACCATGAATTTCAGACACCGCTTCATTCAATGACATATTACTGACTAGCTTATTATTAATCGCGACTATGTAATCGCCTGATTTGACACCCGCGCGCGCGGCTGGTGTGTCATCAATAGGGCTGATGACTTTCAATACGTCATATTCACCGGTCACTTCAATACCAATACCACCAAATTCACCGCTGGTTTCCATCAGCAGGGTTTTATAGGCATCTTCATCAAGATATTCGGAGTGTGGATCAAGTCCGGCAACAATCCCGCGTATGGCATTTTCTAATAATTTTTTTTCTTCAACTGGCTTAACATAAAATTCATTAATTAACCCAATCGCATTGGTAAAGCGGGAAACGTCGGTTTCCTCCAACGGTTTATCACTTGCAGCCGCTGTAGCTTTTGAATCCGTGGCGGTGGGGATAGGCGCGGGCGCCAGTTTAGGGTCAATCACATTGGAAGTCGGTAGAGCGAATAAAGGCGCGCAGAAAAAGATAACTGCTGTGACAAGGAACCCGATAAATTTGCTTTGAATGGCGGATTTCATCGTGTGTTTCCTTATTGTTAAGGAGAGATGCCTGTATAGTAATTATAGCTGATAATCAAATCAGCGGCGGTGGATAAGCCAATTTAATCAAGACTTAAAATAAACCAAATCAAACTGTACTGGGTTTTATGCACTCTCTAGTGTGTTTCATTTGCACTTTCAATCGGGTATATTAGTTGTTTTAAACAACAAATGCCTGTTTTCACTGCTTTTTCGCCATTAATCTAATGATTAATAGCCAAAAAATCTAAGTATTTGCGGGTTTATGACTTATAATTCACGCTGAATTGCTGTCATTTGAACAAAGGATAATAAAATGAAAAACGACATCGAGGGTCGCAATATAGTTATCGAACAAAAACGAAAATTCTCTGAATCCTGTCTCTGGAAAATGCAGCGCGAATACTTCGATCAGGCCGGTATTAACGCTTGGGTGAATCAAGTTCCATTTTATATTACCAGCAATCCTTATATTGCCTATTGTTACGCGCACACCTCTTTGAGCTTTATCCAGGATATTTTAACCCTCAACCCAGCCGCGAAGAACCACCCTTTTTACATCCTGGAGCTAGGCACTGGCTCTGGGCGTTTCAGTTTTTATGTGATCAAAGCTATCGCTGAATTGCAAAAAATATTGGGCTTGGAAGATGTCACTATTTGTTATGTGATGAGTGATTTCACCAAAAATAATATTAAATATTATGAAACTCATCCGGCTTTCATCCCTTATCTTGAACGGGGTGTGCTGGATTTCGCGCTTTTTGATATGGAAGTGGAACGCCCGATCACGCTATTGAAAAAGAACATTCGTTTAAATCCGGAAACCCTGATTAATCCACTCATTGTGTATGCAAATTATATTTTTGACACTATTTCACATGACGCATTCACCGTGCACGAAGGCAAGTTATATGAATTATTGCTTAGCATCAGCACCCCGGAAAATAATATGCGGGATAATAAGCCTGATGATATGGAACAACTTAGTATTGATTTCAAGGTGAATGAAATTAATAGCAATTATTATAACGATCCACATTTGGATACTATTTTAGAAGAATATAAAACGACTTTACGCGACAGCAGTCTGTTATTCCCCATTGGTTCAATACGCGCCATCAAATTATTGAAAAAACTTTCTGACAATAAATTATTTATTATTTCATCTGACAAAGGTTATAGCGCGTTAAAATCGCTGGATAATCTGGGACACCCTTCCTTATCTTTTCATGGCAGCTTTTCGATGATGGTAAACTTTCATGCCATTGCTAATTACTTCAAAAATAGTGGCGGAGATTACTTTTTACAAACACCACGCAAGGGCATTAAAACATCGGTATTTTGCAGTGGCTATCAATTAGCTGATTTGCCCGAAACTCGTTTAGCATTAAATGAATATTTGGAAGGCTTAAGTCCGGCGGATTATTTCACTTTGCATAGACGCATGAGTGACACTTTTCAAGAATGCTCATTGGATATTATTGCCGCCCACATAAATTTTTCGCACTGGGACCCGCATATTTTTACTAAACTCGCCAATCGTGTGAACAGTCTTGCGGAGGATGCAGAATCCGATACGGTAACCTTTCTTGCCAGCAATATGCATAAAATAGCCGCCAATTATTATTTTATGCCAAAATCCGATTGTGTACTCTTTGAAATTGCCGTGTTTTTCCATACCATTAAACGCTTCGAAGAAGCTTTAAAATATTATAATGAAGCCAAAAAATTTATTGGTGACCAATTTGGTTTATTTTACAATACCGCATTGTGCGAACACCATTTGCATTTGTTTGATGATGCGCTACGAGATTTCAAAGAAGCCGAACGTCTTGATCCTGACTCGAAAGAAGCTAAAGAATGGATTGCTTACCTGGAAAAAGAAATGGGCGAAAATGGCTAGGCTAGGGGCTGTTGACAATTCGCTAGGCTGAGACAAAAAACTGTGATTTTCGAGCACCGCAGCGGAGCATATGTTGGCGATATGTGAGCAGCGGAGCGCAGAAAATCACGGTTTTTTGACCAGAATAGTAGAATTGTCAACAGCCCCTAATGCCTGATACAGGTTTGATATGCATCCATCCGTGAATCAAAGATATCGCACCAATAATAGGGCAACCAGTAATGGTTTCTTATTATTGGCTGCGCTTGCGTACCCACTGAATAAAATTGTTTGAAGTTATTGGCGAGTACGCCCGTAGGCGTGAGATTTTTCATGCCCGTCAGTAAATCACATGTCAGGCAATTCTGATGATAAGTCTGATTAAAACTATATTCTTTGTGCCATTGGCGTGTTGCTGCCGGTTCATTCAAGGGATAGAAATACATATCATAATCGGTTAATTGCAAAGTTTTATCATAGCTATAAACTTTAAAACCGGGATTATTGCCAAATATCGGACTGATAGAAGAAGTGTAACTTACTGGCACGGCGCGCGCGTCATTCAAATTGATAACTTGAAAACTATCCATGTGGATATGGCCCGGTAAAATACCTTTGACGATACCTGCATATTCCTTCAAAATTGCATTAAATTCCTTACTATCATCATGTTTCCAAAATTCATCAATTCCATGAAATATATTCAGTAACGTCATATAAACATTTATTCCATCAGGAATATGCATTGCCAATAACACCGTTTGTTGTTGCCGCTGCGCCATTTGCAACTGGTCGCGCAGCCATTTTAATTCTAACAGTGCCGCTTGCTTCACCCCGGGCCCGGCGATTGCTGTGGAAAATAACACGGTATCCAGCACTAACAACTTTTGTTTACCATCACCCGGCAAATTTACCGCGTAAAAACCACCGATTGGAAAAGTCGCTCGTAACGTTCGTTGATTTTCATTAATATTTAACAGTGTTGCCCACGTGGCCGTTGTGTCTCGCAAAAAACTACCGCCCGGCTGCACACTATAATCACCAGTGTAAGAATCATTATTTCCTAATACCGGGTAAACATCGATATCGGGCAGCGCTTGATGGATTTCCAGGGTCAAAAATTGCAGGGTTTTTTTCACAAAACTTTGATACCCTGTCAAACTCCGGTCATGCGTAGCTAAAATATATTGCGCGCGAAAATTGTGTGCCAGGAAATCGCCTAGCACGATGGCAAAACGCGGATGATTACTTAAGTTGACACTGCTAATTTCCGCCAGGCTTGATTTTAACAAACTATAGTTAGTGTCATGGGCAAATTCAGCTGTTAGCTTGTTATTATCATTTTCAAAAATGCCTTGCCAGTCAGTCGCTGGCGCCTGGCGTAGCTTGCTGACTAATTGGCACGATTTAAAGGTCAGGGTTTTGCAGCCGGCAAAGGGGTTAAAATGAATATCCGCGAAGCTGATGAATTTTTGCGGTTGTGGTTTTTCATCGAGTGCAAACAATGATTGAGATAGAAAAATAATAACAATGCTAAACCAAAATTTAAAACTGGGCATTCATGCCGTCCTGGCTGATTAATTCATAACTCTATCATAGCTGATTCAATTTTAAACCTGAACCAGAAAATTTTGACCTTCAGCTGCTCAATGGAAGAGTCTTAGTGATAACATAATAAGATACGAAAGGAAAACATCATGAAAAGGCTGTTCGCCCTATTATTCGTAAGCATATTGGCATTAGGGTCTTTGACTAGCTATATTGTGTTAACTGAGCAAGTCACCGCTGGCAGAGAAAAGATTGCCAATGGCCAGAAACAATTGGAAGATGGCCAGAAAATGCTGGCCCAGGGCAAAGCAAAGTTGTCAGCCGGCAAACAAAAATTATCTGGCGCCAAGAATATCTATAACGGCATTAATACGGTTGCATTCCTGGGGCTGGCCAGCAAGCTGCCCATCAGTAGCGAATTTTTCAAAGTGGCCAAAAGACAAATCGATGATGGCAATGGCATGGTGGCCAGAGGCAGTGAAAAAATAAGAGCTGGGGAAAAGCAACTGGCAGAAGGCCAACAAGACCTTGACCGCGGCATGAAGCGTTTAACTCATGCCAATATCATACGTCTTACCTTTGGGGGTAGTGCGATATTTTTTGGGTGTTTAGCGCTATTGTTAGGGTTTTGCTGGCGGCGCAAACTTTTGCAGTAAAAACTTTATATTGAATAAAATCAATCAGTAGCTGCATTTTAATTGATCAATTGTTATAATAATGCTATTTTATACGCCTTTCATCCCTATTTGAATTCTTTCTATGAAATACTTAAAAAATGTAATCTGCGCGGTTGTTATAACCACCCTGCTGGGTTTTGCTTCGGTTAGCCATGCTGACCAGGACTTAATTAGTGTATTTCCTTTAGATAATTACCACCAATCTATCGCAGCGTGGATTAACCCCGATGATACTGAATATGATAAACCGCTGTTAAATGCGGAAATGCAAAACGCGCGTTTTGAAATTTTCATGGACCATTATGTTGGCGCGTCTTCTCCCTGGAATGCCGATTATATTAATAAATTGCTTCAGCCATCGTCCGAAGACTTAAAAGCGCTGGAACAAGAAATTCTTAATACTTTTAATAACGCAGGCAAAGCCGCGGACCAAATCGGCTATGGTGAAAATTTTCATCCTTACCCGCCAGAGTGGATTGAGGAAATCGCTAACAATATACCTCAGTTAGCTGGTTTAACTTATCAAAGTAATAATCGTGGGATTGTGATTGAGAATTTACACGCGCGAGCTTTACCCACAGATGATGTGTATTTTTATCATTATAAAATAGCGGGCGAAGGTTACCCATTTGATAATTTACAAATGTCGGCGGTATGGGTAGGGACCCCCGTTTATATCGTTGCGGAATCACGTGATCAAGCCTGGATGCTGGTCGTGACACCGGAATTTATCGGCTGGGTAAAAAGTTCTGGTATAGCGCGTGCCGATGAAGCATTCATTAATACCTGGACTAAAGCTGCGAAAATTAAGCTGGCCGCGATTACCCATACGCAAACCAGTGTGACTGACCGCGAGGGAAAATTTCTTTTTAGCGCTTATGTAGGTACTGTATTTCCGGTCACCGCGGCATCGGCAGATCAAGACGCAAAAGACGTGTCAGTGCCGATAGCTGACGAAAACCATCATGCTAAAATAAAATCCGTTGTGGTGCGCGCTGGCAATGCTGTGGCTATGCCGCTGGCGGCGACACCCCGTAATTTTTCCATGGTGATGGAGACTTTGATTGGCAGACCTTATGGTTGGGGCGGTATGTATTTTTACAATGATTGCTCCGCGGAATTAAAAAACCTGCTGGCGCCGTTTGGAATCTGGCTGCCAAGAAACTCCAGCAGGCAAGCTGCGGAAGGCAATATGGTTGACTTATCTGCTGAATCCGTAGAGAAACGCATCTCTTATTTAATGGCAAATGGTCACCGCTTTTTAACCTTGATTCATATTAATGGCCATGTGATGTTGTATGTGGGTAATTTTCCCAATCCAAATCAGGGCCCAGGATTGATGGCCATGACTTATCAAAATACCTGGGGCTTACAACCTAACCCTTCCACCAGACGCGCTGTCATAGGCAAAGCGGTGTTATTTCCTTTGTTAGCGCAATATCCCGAAGACACTAGCCTGGTTTCCCAGGCTGGAAAAAAGAATTTTGAAATTTCGAATTTGGATGAATTGCCGAATGCAAATTTATTGATGCAGCAGAGAGCCGTTTCGCTTAGGGCTTTAATGTTTCCCTAAGAGTTCTTGCGGATAAAATTCATTTTGCGATAGACTGACCCTAGGTTTACCTCATGGAGTAAGTATTGTGCCGGATGCCAATAAATCACGATTTCAGGATAAGGTTATTTTTATTAGCGGTGGCACGAGTGGCATTGGACTTGCGACTGCTGTGCAATTCGCCTTGGCAGGTGCCAAACATATTATTGTTTGTGGGCGCCGAAAATCAAAATGGGTTGATGCCCAAAAATATCTTGATGAAAAACTCTCTTCTGCACAAAAAAATCTTATTGAATATTGGCCTTGCGATGTTCGTGTTGAAGAGCAAGTGAAGAATACCATTAATGAAATATTTAATAAGTTTGGGCGACTGGATGTTTGTTTCAATAATGCGGGGGTACAGCCTGGGGTTTTAACCGGACCTGATAGTGGCTTTATCACCGGCATGTTTTTTGAATCCTCAATTGCTGCAGATGGCTCGATTATTTATCGTATTCCACCACCGCAACCCAATTCAGGCGCTGAATTTAAGGATGCAGCGCGTGAACCAACCCAGATGACACCGGCCTCCCCTTATACTGAATCTGAAATTGCAACTAGCTGTATAGGCGTGTTTTATTGTTTAAAATGGCAAGTCGAAAATATTTTTGCCAGACAACCAAAAGAATTACCTGTTTCCATTATCAATACTTCCAGCCGCAATGGCGTGCTGCCCGATTCACATAGACCGTTATATGCGTCAAGCAAAGCATTTATCCTGGCAATAACTAAAAGTGTTTCAAACCAGGTCGCCCAAAAATCCGTAAAAGAAAATCGTGCCATGGTAAGAGTCAATGCCATCAGTCCCGGCCCCATTGATACACCACTAGAATTCGCCGCCTTTGGCGCATCCGCTGATGATCCTAGCCAATATAAAGCCTATGTCAAAGCGGCCACCGTTGGCGTCCCGATGAAACGAACTGGACAACCCGATGAAATTGCCCCTACCGTTTTATTTTTAGCCGATGAAACTTCTGCAAGTTACATCACTGGGGCAAATATCTGTGTCGATGGCGGCCACACCGGCTCACCCTTAATGTGCCCGTGTGAATAGAGCGATTAAAGCATGCAGCGTAAGTTACAACTTACAAACATTGTGATCATAGGCATTTACAGCCTGTTATTAACAGTTTTCGCTTCACACCATTCTGGCCATGGCATTCGGCCTATTGTCGTCTCTACTGCAATTTTGTTCTGGTCGTATTTCGTAACCGCAATTGTGCTTTATAAAAAAGATACCCTCACTGCCTCATTACTCAACGTTATTCGTTTCAATGTATACTTAAATATTTTTTTGCTAATTCTTTATTTTGTCGTAGTACCTGTCACCATTGCCCTCGTGGTCTTTTTTCCCTCCCTAACCTTCCTGGCTACTTTCATGGATAGGGCCCATTTCGGGGTATTATTCTTGCTGGGGTTATTGATTTTATTAATAGCCAATGCTGGTTCTTTTATTTTATTAGCACGAAATTTATTGAATAGAGACTAGTAGGTTGGGCTGAGCATAGC
>JAZKAT010000015.1:106285-108046 GCA_040389045.1 Pseudomonadota bacterium
GAGCGCATCCAACAAAAGAATGTGCTTTGCCTGCCTTGTGAAGATTTTCTTCTGCACCTTAAGCCGGATGGTGACTTGTGGGATTAGGATAAGTAACTAAGAACTTACGATAAATTCATGACATTGACACATTAAACCATATAAACAATTTTTGCTGCATCGACTTCAGTTATTGCTGTAGCTGGGCGAAGCAAAGCGCGAAGCCCACAGTTTTTAAAACCCCTCCCCGCCGCTTCGCGTAGCCCTCTCCCACAAAGGAGAGGTGAAAAAAGCTGGGGGGCTTGCTATTTCTATTAAACTAAGCTAGACTAAGCTAAGAGGTGCTCATGAAAACTATTATTAATATTCATCAAGCCAAAACTCACTTATCTAAGTTACTTGAAATGGTTAGCAACGGAAAAACTATTATTATTGCGAATGCTGGCAAACCTGTCGCAGTTCTAGGGCCGATTAAACCTGCCAGTACCGATCGTAAATTTGGTTTGCTTAAGAATAAAATTAAAATTTCCGCGGATTTTGACGCCCCCTTGGATAATGACATTCTGGATGATTTTGAGGGAAAATAATGCGTGTATTACTCGATACCCATATTTTTCTATGGTGTATGCAAGACTCCCCTCAGCTTTCAAAAACTGCTCGTGAAATGATTTTGGCTGCCGAACAGGTTTATATTAGTAGTGCATCTATTTGGGAAGCCGCTATTAAAATAAAATTAAAAAAGCTAGATGTTAAAATCGACGCCTTAACTAAAGCAATCCCCGAAAGTGGTTTTACGGAACTCTCAATTACTATAGCGCATGCTGCAGAAGTTTATAAACTCCCTGAACTACACCGCGACCCTTTTGACCGTATGCTGATCGCGCAAGCCATTTGCGAACCTCTACAATTTCTAACCGCTGACAAAGCCCTGCTGGAATATTCTAGTTTAGTGAAAGTAGTGTAGGTTGGGCTGAGCATAGCGAAGCCCAACAGTTTTTAAAACCCCTCACCCGCCGCCTTACAGCGTCGACCTCTCCAACAAGGGGAGAGGTGAAAAAAATGGTGTTTCACGTATTATCAAGGGTAAAAAGATATAACCTTATTTCAGGCTGCATTTTATTTTTGAAGTTTATCCAGGGCTTGAACTTCCACATTTACTACCAGGTCGGTAGTAAAATATTCACAGTTATATCTATCCTCAAAACGTTCTGCATGTGGCTGATCAATAGGATCGAGTGTGTTTACACTTCTAATTTGGTCTTGAACTGATGCTATTGCAGTGTTCTTGTCAGGCGCCGTAGCTGCAGCAGCGATTATCCACCAAAGCTTGTTTTCAGGATCATAAAAAGAAGTAGGTTCTGAAGTTACCCAAAAATCGTAGTTACCTGCATCCATTTCCCACAACAGATCAGCGGTATAACTTAAAGATCTCGATTGTGCATTAAGCAATTCAACCTTGGGGCAGCTAACTATATTTTCATCAGCTTTTACCACTGTTGTTGAGACAAACAATAAAGCTGCAAAGCTATAACTCAACAGTTTTGTTCTAAACATAAACAGAAGCCCTTGTAAAAGTTAAAAGAATATCCTAACTGAAGGTTTTGAACAAGGGGATGGGAGCATCCAAATTTCTGGATCCCGCGGTCAATTCGGATCAAGTCCGGGAGCGGTGCGACGATGGGATTGAGCGTTGCGAAACACGACAGTTTTAAAACCCCTCATCCGCCCCCTTACGGCGTCGACCTCTCCCACTAGGGGAGAGGTGAAAAGGTGGAGAGGTTT
>JAZKAT010000016.1:0-23934 GCA_040389045.1 Pseudomonadota bacterium
TATCCCGTGCAAACCTGACAAGGTTTTTTGGCTGCGGCAATTTTATTATAGAAGAAACACTGGGCAAGTGTTTTGCCACCCTTAGTTATTTGGGTATAAGTAAATCCTTTACAATGATGTGTGTTATCGCAAATCGTTTCGCATAACTCGGGGTCGGGATAAAGCAACTTTTTATAGAGTACGGCGGCGGAATGTAATGCGGTCACTGGCAAAACCTGATATTGGCTAATTAATAAATGGCGGCGTTTTTGTTCCAGTACAACATTTTTTTTAAACGCAGCGGTATTATCAAACCAGTTTGCCGAATTATCAAAACTGACACAAAATATATTATTTATATGCCGCACCCAGCTTAATAAAATATCGTTTGGCACAAAATTCATATTTTCATTGGTAAATGACATCACTTCTTCTTTTAACTCAGGCTTAAAATAAGCCCAATGAAATAATGTGCCACTGTAAACCGGTTTGACACGCCAGAATATCTTTTGCTGGTCAATCGAAAACAGAAAATCAAAATTGGGATTTTTACCCGGTGCGTAAGTAAGCGCGGGGTAAGTGCTATTACCTATTAAGTAATCCCCAAAATTTTGATTGTCTTGCACAACCAAAATGCTTTCGTCCGTTAATTTTTTAGCAAGTAGTGGTGGGTGGAAAACCGCGTTGTGATTCAATCGCGAAATAAAACCCGATTGGGTCCGTGCTAGATGGGCGAGATTAATTTGGTCTACTGGGTAAGCAGTCAAGCCAATAAACAAAGCCACGCTGATGCAAATCGGATTAATGAATGGCTTATTTAAAAAATGCCGCGCATAAAATTCAACACCAAAGCCTATAATCATCGCTTCACAAACAAATGATAAACTTAAATGCCAGCCAAAACCCATAGACCACCATAACGGCAACAGCATAAATACCACCATGGCCACAAATAAAAATAGCAATGATTTTTTGGCTGCGGTATTTTTTTGCCGCAAAACATTTATTAGACTGATCGCCGTAATAAACAACAAACTCCACATAATGTAATGGGTAAACATGGGGGTTTTTGCTAAACGCATTAATTCATTATTGGGGTCGGGACTAAAATAATTATTGGTCAAACTAAATAGATAAACTGAAAACTGCAAGGCAGAACTGATAATCCTATGAGTTGTGATTAAACTAAATAATGGGTTTTTTTCTTGTTGCCAACTCATAGTAAGATATAACGCTAATCCAACACTTACCGCTCCTAATAAGAAAAGAATCGTTAACACTTCTTTATTCTTGATAGTTTGCGCAACCTGCCCAGGCTGATAAATAGCGATGACAAAATAGCAAGCGAGCACCGGGCCCAGCATAAGCGCGGGCTCCTTGAAAGTAACCGCAATAAAATATAAAACAATAGCTGCCAGCAACAAGGGTATATATTGAAACTTAAATCGCAACGTCAATGCCGAGCTGGCAAGATTCTTTTTGCAGAACATCACAAAACAATACAAACTCCACAATACGAAAAAGACATAAGCAAATTCAAAATGCATGATCGTTAGTTTTGAAATCATCAGCGCAGGATTCATCACATAAATACTAAAGGCGATATATCCGCCGGCTTTGAAACTGGGGAAAAAAGCTTCATAAAGCTTAATCATCAAATAACCGACTAAACCTAGAAAGATCAGGTTCACTATAATCAGCGCCTTAGTGTTGTACCAGCCCAGTAGTGGCGTTAACAATTGATACATTAAAAAGTGCCCAGAGGGCCGGAAAAAAGGCACCATAAAATCCAACATTTGTGGATGCGTGTATACACGAATTAAATCGGCAAAAGAGTGAATGGCCTGGTTTGCGTTAAAAATAGTGGCTTGTTCGGAGTACATTAAATCAAAAAGGATGACCGGCCAGTTAACCATGATGGTTAACAATAATAATGTTATTGCTAATAAGACTTCTTTTATTGTTAAAGCAAATTTAAACCGCATTTTTAATGTATCCAGTGCATACCTGGCAGTGTTTTATGTCCGCGGTGATTTTATTGTAGTAAAAACACTGGGCGACAGTATTTCCGCCTTTGGTAAAATGAATATAGGTAAATCCTTTACATGCTCGGGTTTTATCACAAGCTGTCTGACACAGTTCAGCATCCGCGTAAGGCAATCTTTGATATTTTACCGCGTTGGCATGCAACGCTGATACGGACAAGGCATGATAATTATTAATAAAAAGGTGGCGGCGTTTTTGTTCGGCTACAATACTCTTTTTAAAAATAGCGGTATTGTCAAACCAGTTCCCTTCTTTATCAAAAGTTACGCAAAAAATATTCTTAATATGTCGCAGCCAATCCGCCAGGGTGGCATTCGTCACCAGCCGCATATCATTGTTTTGAAAGGGGACGACTTCTTCTTTAAGATTGGGCATGAGGTAGGCCCAGCGAAACAGAGTGCCATTATATTTAGGCTTAACCTGCCAAAACATGTTTTGCTGGCCACCTGGAATAAAGGTATCAAAATTAAAATCTTCGCTTTGGGTGATACTCAATAGTGAATAAACACTATCTCCCAGGAAATAATCGCCAATATTCATATTGTCCTGCACCACCAATATACTTTGCTCATTAAGCTGGTCTTTGATGGCGGGAGGATGGTGAATGGCATTGTAATTTAATTTTATCGGAAAGCCAGCCTGCATCTGCGGTATAGCAGCTAAATTAAGTTGATCGACTTGATACGTTGCTAACCCTATCAGGATTGCTAACGTTAAACCGATAAAATAACTTACTTCTTTGGTTAAAAAATTCCTTAAGTAAAACTCAACACCAAAACCCAGGATTAGCGCTTCACAAACCAATGATAAACTTAAATGCCAGGCAAAACCCATGCCCCACAATAACGGCAACAACATAAATAATAGTAAGGCGGTAAATAAGAATATTAATGATTTTTTATAGTCTGAATTTTTTTGTCGAAAAACATTAAGGCAAGTCACCGCGGTAATCGCCAAAATAACCCAGCTAACATAGCGCATGAACTGTGGCATTTTATTAAGACGCAATATTTCCACCATAAGAGAATCATTGACAGCGGGAACATATTGGTGGGGCAGATTAAGCAAATAATCACGGAAAGCATGCGCGGCAGCGATAGTCTTATCCAGGTTCGAATAGACAAATAAAGGATGATAAGCTTTACGCCAACTCATGGACAGATAAACAGCTAAGGTCACGCTTACCATTACTAATAAAAAGAATATAGTTAAAATTTCTTTATTTCTGCACAATCGTGTCAATTGCTGAGGCTGATAAGCTGCACATAAAAAATAAAACGCCAGCACCGGCCCCAGCATGATAGCGGGCTCTTTGAAAGTCACCGCGACCACATAAAAAAGTAGCGTCGCCAATAGTAAATGCAAGTGTTGAAATTTAATTAAGCTTATGACTTCGCCACGCTTGAAGTTTTCTTTACAAAAAACACTAAAGCAATACAAACTTAATAACACAAAAAAAACATAGGCAAATTCAAAATGCATGATAGTTAATTTGGGAATTAACAAGTCTGGATTCATTAAATACAAGCTAAAAGCAATATACCCGCCCCACTTAAACCCTGGGAAATACATAGCGTATAATTTAATAATCAAATAACCTGTCATCCCCAGGAATAGAAAATTCACTATCATCAGCGCCATGGTATTATGCCAGCCAATGAATGGCGTGATGAGTTGATACATCAGGAAATTTCCCGACGGGCGGGAAAATGGGGTTGCCACATCTAATAATTGCGGATGCGTGTAAACATGAATGAAATCCGCGAAGGAATGGATTAACTGGTTAGCGTTATAAAAAAGGGGTTGTTCAGGATACATGAAATTAGACACGACCACCGGCCAGTTCACGGCAACTGCAAACATCAGCAATAGCGTAAATAATATAAATTCCCTGCCCGCGATAAACTTGATTTTCATGCTCTTTCCTTTATAAAGCCAGTGCATTGCGCACAATGCGTATTTTGAACGGTCAGAGTCTGATATAACTTACAGACAGTTAACGGTTGATGATTGCTTTCGGTATTAAAGTAAGTAAAGCCTTTGCAGGCTTGAATTTTATCGCAAAATTGTTTGCATACCATGGAGTCAGGCAAAAGAATTTTTTGCGCTAAAAGCTGCTTGCCAGTTAACGCAGTGGCAGGCAGCGCTTGATATTGATGCACAATCATATGACGGGCCAGTTGTTCTCGCAATAAATTCTTTTTAAAAGCGGCTGTTTTGTCATGCCACTGGCCCTTGTTATCGAAGCCTACGCAATAAATATTATTATAATGCTGCAGCCAATTATAAATTATTTCATCAGCCGAAATTTTCGCCATGTTTTCCAATTGAAAAGGATAAATCTGTTCTTTCAATTGGCTGTTGGCATAAGCCCAGCGGAACAGGGTACCGCCATAAACATAGGGAAAAACATACATGCCCGTGTCTTTAATGAGACGGTGTCCCTCCAGTTGGCCCAGGTAGACGAAAGGATAAACGCTATCCCCGCGCTGATAATCATTCTGTGGCACCATGCTATCTTCTACCACCAGCACAGTTTCATTATTCAACTTACCACTTAACAAGGGCGGATGTTTGATAGCATTGCGCGCCAATTTATAATTAAATAACAAAGGATGTTTCAGCAAATATTGAAAATTAATTTGGTTAACCAAAATAGTTGAAACACCAATTAACAACGCCATACTATAGCCAGCCATATTGCTAAAAGTTGTACCCGCAAACCATTTTTGAAATAAACATTCAATAGCATAGCCAATTGATAAACTTAAAAATACCAGTGATAATCCCGCATGCCAAGGCATAGCATGGTTCCACATTACCGGTAACAATAAAAAAATCACTACGCAACAATATAAAAATAGCAGCGATCTCTTATTACTGGCAGATTTGCCCGAAAATACCAGCACCGCATTGACGGGCAGCAGCAACATGGCCAATAACATCAAGGCACTATCCAGCCAGGGAAACATACAGATTTCCCAAAGGGTATTGCCTGTATAAGACTGCGCACCCGGAATAAAATTATAAGGGTAGCTAAAAATAATTTTCATATACTTGTTAAGTACATTAACCACCGCCTGTGTGCTATAGGGTTTGAAAACCGGGGGCACAGCTATCCAGGCCAGCGACAAATATGCTGCCACCAGCGCCCCTACCACCATGAGCAATATTGAAAGTTGCAGGATTTCCTTGTTACTAACCAAGTCTTTAAAAAATCGCCCTGGTGAAGAAATGCCATAAAGCCTGAGATATAAATATACCGGCAACGCCGGCATCAGCATAATCGCCGCCTCTTTAAACGTTGCGGCGACAAAATAAAATAACAATGAATAAATCAGCCAGTTAAAATTTTTAAATTTAATGTTCTTAACTGACACTGCTTCGGCATCGACCGGAATATTTTTCTGACAAAAAATCATGAAACAATATAAAGACGCCAATAGAAAAAAAATGCTGGCGTACTCAAAATGCATAATGGTGAACCGTGAAAGAATAAATAACGGGTGCATGACACAAATAGCAAAAGCTATATAACCACCAGTCTTCAGCCGTGGAAACAATAACTCATACACTTTTACCATCATCAAGCCCATGAGCGTTAAAAAAATAAAATTAACCACTAACAAGCCACGCGTATTATGCCAGCCAATCAAAGGGGAAATAATTTGATATAACAGAAAATGACCGGAGGGCCGAAAAAATGGCACGTTCATCCAATCTAACATTTGCGGATGCAGGTAAATCGCTAATAAATCAATTGCCGAATGAATTTTTTGATTCATTAAATATAGCATAGGCTGTTCGGGGAACATCAAATCCTGATAAATGACTTGGCAATTAACCAGAAGAACGAACAACAGCAAGCATACAAATGAAAAAACGGCAGACGCTCTCATGCTGTTTCCTTTATAAAAGTCGTGCAAACATCACAAGGTATCTGCTGGCTCGCCATAGTTTGATAAAAGCTGCAAACCGTCACTTGTTTTTGCTCAGCTATTTGTTTATTGCTGTAAGTAAATCCCGCGCAGGCAGGCATTTTGTCGCAAAGAAGTTTGCAAGCCATGGAATCAGGCAACATAATCATTGAATTTGACGTTGCCTGACTGGCTAATGCCGTCGCTGGCAATGCCTTGTAGTGATTGACTATCAAATGGCGCTTGAGTTGTTCCTGTAGCAAATTCATTTTGAATGCCGAAGTTTTGTCATACCACTGGCCGTTATTGTCAAAACCCAGACAGAAAATATTATTATAATGTTGCAACCAATTATAAATAATTTCATCATTCGCAATCTTCCCCATATTTTCAACTTGAAAGGGATAGATTTGTTCTTTCAACTCTGCCTTTAAATAAGCCCAGCGAAACAAAGTCCCGCCATAAACATACGGATAGCGATATTCCCCGGCTTCTTTAGCAGAGCGACGCTGGTCTAAATTACCCATTAACACCCAAGGATAAACACTGTCCCCTAGCAGATAATCACTGTGCGGCACCAATCTATCTTCGACTACCAGCACACTGTCATTATTTAATTGCTGGGAAATTTTCGGCGGGTGTTGGACTGCGTTACGATTAAGTGAATAATTGAATAGCATTGGATGTTTCATCAAATACTGAAAATTCACATCGTTGACCGAAATGGTTGAAAGCGCAATAAACAATGCCACACTATAAGCTGCGACATACTGGTAAAGTTTTTCCGCTAGAACACTTTGCAAAAAATCTTCAACCGCAAATCCAATCAATAAACTTAAAAACACCAGTGATAACGCCGCATGCCAGGGCGATGGGTGGTCCCATGCAATTGGCAATACTAAAAATAACCCTGCACAAAAATATAAAAAGGCCACGGATTGTTTAACACTGCGAGCGTTGCTAAAGAATATCCGCAACCCATTTACCGCCAACATTAAAACCGCCAGCAACATCACGGCGCTGTCTAACCTTGGAAATAAATTAATTTCCCAAAGCGTAATGCGGTTAAGTTCCGTAACACCAGGAATAGCATGAGGAAAACTGAAGATAAATTGCAGATATTTATTAATAATAGCAAGCAACTCTTGCAGGTCCATGGGTATGAATTGTGAAAATTGCAGATTTTGCCATGCGCTCCACAAGTACGCGGCCAACAACCCGCCCGCCGCCGTAATTAAAACAACAACCGACAATACTGCTAGATTACTGTATGCCGATTTATTAAAACGCTGAAAAAAATAAATCAGCAATGCTGGCATGAGCATGATAGTAGTTTCTTTAAAAGTTGCGGCCACTGCGTAAGACAACAGGGATAAAACTAACCAATTAAAATTTTTAAATTTCACCGGCTTCGCACTTGCATTTTCAGTTAAGTTTTTCTGGCAAAAAATCATAAAACAATACAATGACGTTAACAGAAAGAAAATGCTGGCATACTCAAAATGCATAATCGTAAAACGCGAAATAAGAAACAAGGGATGCATTAAACAAATAGCAAAAGCGATATAACCGCCGGTTTTAAATCCGGGAAACAATAATTCATACACTTTTAGCATCATCACGCCCATCAACGCTAAAAAAATGAAATTCACCACCAGCAAACCACGCGTATTATGCCAGCCAATCCAGGGTGATATAACTTGATATAGCAAAAAATGCCCGGATGGGCGAAAAAATGGAACACTCATGGGATCTAACATTCTAGGGTGCAAGTAAATCCCCAGCAAAGCAGACCATGAATGAATTTTTTGATTCACTAGATACAACATGGGCTGTTCAGGGTACATCAAATCCTGATAAATAATTTGCGTATTAACAAGCAGGATAAGTAACAATAAGATTAAAAATAAAAAAGGCGATGAGCGGGCCGCCGCGGCTAGAATATTCCGTTTAACTAACACCGCTATCTCCTGGGGTGATGGGGATCAGTTACCACCATTCCTTTGCTGGGATTTTTCAAAAACAATTGTTTTCATAAAACTAATAAGCTATGTTATGTCATGTGCTTATACGATGGTCAATCTTATCATGGAAACTAAAAAACTGGAAAATTTTTCAATCATTGTACCAACTTATCAAGAAGCAAAAAATATTCCTGATTTGGTGGCACAAATTGCCAGCGTTGATTTTGGACAACGCCAATTTGAAGTAATTCTTTCGGACGACAATAGCCAGGACGGCACCACAGAAATCGTAAAATCACTTAGAAAAAACTATCCCTGGCTGAAGCTGTTGACTCGCAGCAAACCTAAAAATCTTAGCCAATCCATTCTTGATGGCTTTGATATGGCGATTTACCCCATTGTCATTACCCTGGATGCTGACTTAAGTCACCCACCAGAAAAAATTCCCGCCATGCTGGATATATTAACTGACCCTGCCGTAGATGCCGTCATCGGCTCCCGCTATGTCAAAGATGGCAGCACAGACCCAAGCTGGCCTTTCATCCGCGTCCTTTCTTCAAAATTTGCGGCCTACATCGCACAAGTTTTTTTATTCACTAAAATCAAAGACCCACTTTCCGGCTATTTAGCCATACGCAAAAAGACTTTGCAGCAAGGTGCGCCCTTAAATCCCATAGGCTGGAAAATCGGCTTGGAAATCATTATTAAATGCAAATGCAAAAATGTTAGAGAAATTCCTATTCTTTTTTCACAACGCCGACATGGTACCAGCAAGTTGACCTTTAAGATTTCGTTTGATTATTTGCGCCATGTTGTGCACTTGATGTGGTATCGGATTTTTGCCTAATTGCCAATGGCTGACAACATTCCGGACATTGCAACTCACTCCCATAAAATCCGGTTAATTTGTCGCATAATTGTTTAACTGGCGCCGTAGCCGCCCAGGGTGAATTTAATTCAGTAGTCCATTTACCGGTATTAATTTCCAATAAGACCATATAAGAAGAGCCGGGGACCCTGGCAATAGTAAAGTTTAGTGGTGACATTGAAAGACGCGTGTAGCGGGTATGGGCCAACCCCGGCAGTTCCGCCAATAACCAATTACCCGACCAAACACCGCGTTGTTTTTTACGCCGCATTTGGTCCTCGGCTTCAGCGCGTATTGAAATAGCGTTATTGTTTTTATCAAAAAAATAATCGTTGATGAAGACTTGTAAGCTAGTATTAATTGCTGGCTCAGTTGGATACCCCAGAAAACTGGCGCTGCTAGTTTCAAAATACAAATCGCGCCCGTCAAAACCAGTCACCTCACCGTTAACGACCGACAGCAGTGATTTACCTTCTTGTTTGGCTAACGGTGGCTGATGCAAGAAATCTAATAACGTAGGCGCAATATCCACCAATGAACTAAGTGCATCACTATGTTTCACCGGAAAATCCAGGCCATAACTTTTGAAGGCAAGCAATACGTGTAACTGTTGCGGACTTAAAATATCACCGCCATAACCATAAGACGTGGCCAATGTTTTTTGCGTGGGAAATCCAGTAATCGCCAGATAATTGGTTTTATCCATCGAAGCTAATTTAGTTTTATCACCCTGATAAAGTTTTTCAGAAATAGCCCGGTCACGCGGCAACCCTAAGGTCACGCCATGGTCTGACATGAGCACAACCAGCGTATTTTTTAATAAATTATGTTGTTGCAATATTTCGAGAAAATTACCCAGTTGTTGGTCAGCTTGGCGTATACTTTCCGTGTAACGGTAATACCAAATGCCTTCATTCTTTTCCACCGAGTTATACCAGCCAAATGGCCAGCCACTCACATTAAAATGCACCGCCAAAAATAACGGTTTCTGCTCAGGATGATTTAATCTCTGCTGCATCAGTTCCATAAAATTTTTCGGGTCATAAGTCACTAGCGATTCATGATTGGCATAATTATATGGGAACAACATTTTACCGATTGCCGTTCGCACTAATAAATTTGATAATGGAAAATCATTAAATTCACCCAGGATAAACTCAACAACCCCAGTGCGCGGTGTTACCGTATAATCAAAGCCAAAATTTTTGGTAATATTATTAAACCGGCTGTCATCGGTCGCGAATACAGTTTCATAACCGAGTTTCTGCAATCGCTTTGGTAATACATCATCAGTATAGACCCGCGTCATATCCACAAGGTTTTCCCGCGCCAAATTAGCTTTGGGTCCCGCACCGGTAAGAATACTCACCCACGACGGTAAGGTTTGCGCAATCAAAGTGTAGGCATTGTTGAAATCCGCGGAATTATTCAAAAACTCATTAATATTGGGTGTGCTAACATTCTGATTGACAAAATCGGTACGCACACCATCAAGTCCAATTATAATTATATTAGGTTTGTCCCGGGTTGCGCTCTGCCATTGCGCCGGAGCTGGATGATAACGAGAGTCAATTTGCAGCGCTAACAATGCGACAAAAAATCCTGCTAACAGCTTATGGCGCAATTGCATTTTACCTTGCAGAATGGTTTTTATTAACTGCACCGTTAATATAACCACCCCCACAGCAAAAATTATTGCTATCGTATCCAGCACACGAAGGTATTGCGTGTAATCCAAGTTAAATAAATGTTTGTCAGTGAATGACGTAAAGAAAGAATGGGGATAGATAAGATTATTCGCGAACAAAACGCCAATGACTGCAAGACACCACAGCAACAAACCCAAAGCATGCACCGTCACTTTTTTTAATTTGAATAATTCCCCGCACATCACCGCAATCAGCCAAATGATGGTGATAAAAGCCGTGTAAATGAATACTTGTGATAATAACCATGCCAGTAATGGCAGTAACACTAAATGCGAAGTAAAAATATCATGTAACAATGGATTATAAAAAAAATTTCCGGCGCCGCCGCATATCAACATATTGGTAGTTACCATGGCCAATTGCATAAATACAATCACCATTGTCAAAACCACCAGACTATTTAACAGAGAACTTTTATCATCAATTTTCATAACAAATCGTCTTGGGCGAAAGTCTTTGAAAATAGCAAAATCGCATGAACATTGCCAGAAAAAATAGTATGCTTAGCCAATTCGAATGCAGGGAACGTTATGTCTAGGGATTTCTTATTTACCTCCGAATCCGTATCAGAAGGCCATCCTGATAAAATCGCCGACCAAATATCCGATGCGGTACTTGACGCCATTTTAAAGCAGGACAAACATGCCCGCGTCGCCTGCGAAACTTTTGTTAAAACCGGCATGGTATTGGTCGGCGGCGAAATCAGCACCAACGCGTGGGTTGATGTAGAATCCATCACCCGTAATGTCATCCGCGATATAGGTTATACCAGTTCCACGATGGGATTTGATTGGCAATCCTGCGCCGTCATGTCCGCCATCGGCAAGCAATCAACCGACATTGCGCAAGGCGTTGATAAGGCAAAGCTGGAAGAGCAGGGCGCTGGCGATCAGGGCTTAATGTTCGGTTATGCCAGCAATGAAACCAGTGTGTTAATGCCCGCGCCTATCATGTACGCACACCAACTGGTTATGCGCCAAGCCGCTCTGCGTAAAAAGAATGTTTTACCCTGGCTGCGGCCTGACGCCAAGAGCCAGATTACTTTTCGCTATGCCAATAATAAGCCGGTTCACATTGAAACAGTAGTACTGTCCACCCAACATGATCCGTCCATTCAACAATCCGCCCTGGTCGAAGCGGTGATTGAAGAAATCATCAAACCCGTGTTACCAGCCGAATGGGTAGATGGCAAAACCCGCTTTCTAGTGAACCCCACCGGTCGTTTTGTCATCGGTGGCCCACAGGGCGATTGCGGATTGACTGGCCGAAAAATTATTGTTGATACGTATGGCGGCATGGCCCGGCATGGCGGCGGTTGTTTTTCCGGCAAAGACCCTTCCAAAGTTGACCGTTCCGGCGCTTATGCGGGACGTTACGTCGCTAAAAATATTGTCGCCGCCGGACTCGCCGAGCGTTGTGAAATTCAAATTTCCTACGCCATTGGCGTGGCCGAACCCATTTCCATTAACATTGACACTTTTGGCACTGGCGTCGTACCTGACAGCACTATTATTAATCTTGTGCAGGAGCATTTTGATTTAAGACCTTATGGAATTATTAAAATGTTAAACCTGCTGCATCCCATTTATTTTCCCACCGCCAGCTATGGCCATTTCGGCCGGGAAGATTTGAAAGCAAGTTGGGAAAAAACCGATAAGGCAGCGGCTTTAAAGAAAGCAGCTAAGTTGTAATGTTGCGGGCAAAATAAATTCCTGTTATTAATAAATCCCAGCCTGACCGGCTGACCCTACAAGGACGAAACCCATGGCTAAGAAAATCTATGAACCTATTTTAGAAAAGCACCTGATAAAACTTTTCCCAACGGAGAAAAAACCGCTGGTCCCGTTAAAAGACTTAAGCCAGATACCCTTTATCTTTGACACCTTAAGCCGCAAAGAACACCACCATGTCATTATGTATGGCTCCCAGTCAGATAAATTCAACCACTTATTCCTGGAAAATATCGCCCACCACCTTGGCGATGAAAATCTACCAAAAGCGCTGCGCGATGCTTCGTTCTATTTTTTAGATGTCGCACAATTAATTGCAAACGCCGATGATACCGACCAAATTGAAACCGATTTTAAATCATTTATTGCCAATATGACGGCTGACCACAAAAAAATTATTTTGGCTATCAATCAAATTGACACCCTGGTCGCCGAACATCCTGAAACCATTAAAGGCTGCATCGCGAAGCATTTAAGGACCCTGCTGGCCAATGAGCAATGGCGCATCATAGCGATAGCCGTTACCCAGCAACAAACCAGTATTGCGCAACACCCCTGGTTAAAAGCCAGTTTCTCAACCACCCGGTTAAGTGAACCCACCACCGCTGACTCGTTAGCCATCTTAAAAACTTTCCGCGATGACCTGGAAAATTTCCATCAAGTTATTCTGCCCGATGAAACCTTCGCTTATGCGTTTTCCATGGCGAACCACTATTTAAGCGGCTTGCAAACGAACCTGGACAAAGCCCTGCAACTACTCGATAGTGGCGCGGCGCGAGCCAGTACGCTGGAAAAAAGTGATGTGACCGGCCATAAGCCCGTGTTAACCAATGCCATCTTAGCGACTACCGTTTCCAGCTGGACTAAAATCCCATTATCGCATTTACAACACAATAAATTTAAAGCCCCGGAGTTTATTCAAGGCGTGCAAAAAACCATTTTTGGCCAGGATGCGGCAATTCATCTCATTGGTCTGGCTATGCAATACGCTCGTATCAAACTGCAAGCGAAATCCGGCCCTTTATGCAGCTTCCTGTTTGCCGGACCACCCAATGTTGGCAAAACCGAAACGGCATTGGCGATTGCGGAACAATTATTTGGTCATAAGGGTGCGCTATTGCGCGTTAACCTGGACCACACCAGTATTCCAGCTTCTCTGGCTCAGGTGAAAGTCATCACCCTATCGGATGATGCACAATCACCAAACTTGCTTGAGGCCATTGCCCAAAGTCCCTATGCAGTAGTACTGCTGGAAAACATTAATCAAGCCCCGCCTGGCACTATCGATTTATTCCAGGATATTTTCAGCCATGGTTATGCCATGGATAGCAATGGCAACAAATATGATTTCCGACATGCCATCGTCATTATCACTACCACGCTTGGCTCAGAGCGCATCATTAGTTTGACCCAGCCGCAACCTGCGCATGATGCCGCCCAAACGCTGGACCTCATGCAATTAGTTTTAAATGAACAAGTGCAGGATAACGCTACGCCACAGCATCAAGCTAATTTGTCACCGCAAGAATTATCGGAAGAAATGATGCCGGCGCTGGAAACTTATTTTTCAATGAACTTGTTGCGACAACTTAATATCATTCCTTTTGCTTTACTGGATTATGCAGGGATTGAGAAAATAATCCGTATGAAACTTAAAGCCTTAACCAAACAGCTTGATGCACAATTCCAGATTGAATTAACTTACTCACCGGAAGTCGTACGCTTTCTCGTTCAGGAAACATTATGGCGCGGTGAAACCACCAGACCTATTGATAAAACCCTGGAGCATCATTTGTATTCTTGTGTTGCGCATGAGCTTCTTGCCCATATGGATGATAAAAACCGTTCAAAACGACTGGAATTACAATTAAATGATGCTGGCCAGTTATTACGTTGCGAATTTTTGCAAGCGACTGACACCACTACTACTCTTTATCAATTATAATTTTCGGCAAAAAAAAACATGGCTAAGCGCCATGTTTTTTTGTGCTCGCTGCAATCAGCTGTTAACTTGATACATGTAAGAGACTGATCCTGTGCCTGAGCAACTGCCGGAGACCGAAGTAAATTTCGTGTTTGACGCCAGCTTGGATTTTAAGCTTGCGCAGACTGGTCCGGGTACGCTAGGAATTACCACACTATAGGCATTCCCGCCTGTTTGACCCGATATGCTGATAGTACCACCATACGGTGTCGTCGTATTATTTGAACCGGCAATTGCGTTAATCGTTGATGTGGTAATGGCAGAATAACTATTCGTACCTTGTGCAAGATTATCTGCAGCAGCGCCGATGTTTTGGATTTCTTCCATAATGATGTTGGTATTTTCTGAGTTTTGCGCATTCTGATAGTAGCGAATGGACATTACGATAACCATTGACGCCACCGCTAATACAAGCATGATTTCGAGAAGGGTTACGCCTGCGATAGTTTTAAGATGCCTTTTCATAATTTTGTGCTTCCTTTTCAACCTTGATGCTGGTTTAGTTGTCTCGAACCTAACACTTAGTTCCAAGACATCCATGAATTGACTTGCGAATTTATCGTTAAAGATTACTATTTCTTAATACTCTAAGCAAGCATTTAAAAGCAATATTTTTATACTTTAACTCAGGAATAGCATGCATTCACTTTCAACTATTGAAATAAATCCGCCCGCGCAAGCATTGGGTACCATCATTCTGCTGCACGGTCTTGGCGCAGATGGTAATGATTTCGTGCCGGTCGCAGCGGAAATGAATGCACTGACTCACTTACCCTTGCGTTTCGTTTTTCCCAATGCACCAAAACGCGCGATCACTATCAATAACGGTTATGTGATGCCAGCGTGGTATGACATCAGCTCCCTTGAAATTCAGCAGCGGGCAGATCGCGGCGGTATTGCAGAATCTGTAAAACAATTGGAACATCTTATCGAACACGAAAAAAGTTTAGGCATACCTGAACAAAACATTATACTCGCGGGGTTTTCGCAAGGTGCCGTCATCGCGTTAACAACCGGCATTCATTACCCGAAAAAACTGGGCGGCATCTTAGCATTATCAGGATATTTACCCTTTTCTGAAGCGGAATTAATGCAAAATTCACAGCTTAATCATCACACACCGATTTTTTTGGCGCATGGTACACAAGACGGCATGTTACCGTTTGCCTTAGGACAGTCCGCTTATCAAGTGTTACAAAAATTAGGTTTTAATGTCGCCTGGCATCCCTATCCTATGGCCCATAGTGTATGCGAAGCGGAAATTGCAGATATAGCCAGATGGCTGATCAAAATCTTTGGCCAACAGGGACAACAACTTTAAAAGATGTAAGCAAGACCCGCCGAGTATAAATCCACATCGCCGGTTTGATTAGTGCCTTTGGCGCGTTGCCATTGGACATTCGCCAGCAGGTTTTTCAAGATGGCATATTCCGCCCCACCCCCGAGGTAGAGAGCATTATGCGAGTGCACGCCGGTATTGATGAAATAACCATTCGCATTTGCGGCTTGAGGATTAGTCAATGAGGTATAGGCATAGATACGGCCTACTCCCAGTTTGCCAAAAATTTCCAAGCCAGTGTGGGCGATAGGCAAAATCACTTTGCCAACAAGATCGTAAGAGTAATGCTCATCGGTAGCGAAGGTAGTACCAGCAAGTGTTTTTACCCGGGTTTGCGCATAGTGGGTGAAACCGACTTCGCCAGCGACATATTCATTAAATTTGTAACCGCCCGCCAGGCCCCAGCCAAAGCCGGTGTTGTAGACTTTGCCCGGATAACTTTTATCGCTGGCGACGGATTTACCCGCGTCACCTTCCAGATACCAGCCGAAGGGGTATGGCATAGCTGCCCATGCCATTTGCGTGGAACAGAGGGAAATCAGCGCTGCGGCTACACATAATTTAAATCGTTTCACAAAGCTTTGCTCCCGTTATGTGAACTTGAGTATAAAGTAGTGTGTCCGCACGCAGTATTAATTAGTCAACTTTGTAAACCATGGCGATGGTGGTTTCATCCGTTCTTGGATTACCGCTTACACCTTTCACGCTCTTACTGGCAGTGTAAGTGTATTCACCACGCAAATCCCAATTCTGGGTCAAGCTGGTTTGTAAGCCTAAGCCTAACTGGCCGCCGGTTACGGTAGAGTTACCTTGATTGGTTGGACTAAATTGGGTTTGAACAAGGCCGACACGTAAATAACCCATGGTGTGGTCGCTAATCAAAATCCCTGGCAAGATGCCAAAGCCGTAGGCATAACCCGATTTCAAGCCGTTATCGGTAATGGTCGCGCTACCTAACGTAACAAATACTTCACCGCCCAGATAAAAACCCTGGCCTAAACCCGCGCCATAACCACCAAAGAGTGTACCGGGTAAACCACGAAAGTTAACATTCGTCGCGGTGTTGACAATTACGCCCGTTCTAGCACCTATATAAGGTGCGCCAGCAAAAGCAGTTGAAGAGGCAATTGCTAAAATTGCGCTAGAAACTAATAATTTTTTAAACATGATTTACTCCAGATAACAAAGCTCGCGTATCATAAAACAATAACGTCGGAGATTCAATTTCATTTATTCTCCGGGGCTTGGTAAGAAACAAAAACTTCATTTAATTGTTTGGAAACGCGAATGAAAGTTGTACGTTTTGATAACTCTTTCAAGCGTTGCGCACCAACATATGTGCAAGTAGAACGGACGCCACCCAAAATATCCAGCACCGTATTTTTTACCGGGCCACGGTAAGGGACATTGACCGAACGACCTTCACTGGCGCGATATTCCGCCACTGCGCCATGATGTTTTTCCATGGCTTCCTTGGAACTCATGCCATAAAACCGTTTGAACTTGCGGCCTTTTTCTTCAATGATTTCACCCGAGCATTCATCGTGTCCCGCGAGCATACCGCCCAGCATGACAAAATCTGCGCCCGCCGCGAATGCTTTTGCCACATCGCCTGGCGTAGTACAACCACCATCTGCGCAAACATGACCGCCCAGACCATGCGCCGCGTCAGCACATTCGATAATGGCAGACAATTGTGGATAACCCACTCCGGTTTTTTCACGGGTGGTGCAGACTGAGCCGGGGCCTATGCCAATTTTTACGATATCGGCGCCTGAGAGAATTAATTCTTCTGTCATTTCACCGGTGACCACATTACCCGCCATAATCGCGGTATCGGGATAAGCATTTCGCAAGCGCGATAAAAATTCCACGTAACGTTCGGTATAACCGTTCGCGGCATCCAGACAAATAAATGAAAATGGCACGACTTTGCTGAGCGCCTGTAATTTATCAAAATCCGCTTCGCTGATGCCTATGGAAACAAAACACGAATCCATCACACTCTGATGACTGGCGACAAATTTGATTAAATCATCGGCGCTGATGAATTTGTCCAGAGCAGTCATGAGTTGATGCTCGGAGAGGGCTTGGGCCATTTCCAGGGTACCGGTATGGTCCATGTTAGCAGCAATGATAGGGACGCCATGCCAGGTTTTACCCGCGTATTTCAAGCGTATTTCCCGCTCCAGCTCGACTTCAGCCCGCGATTTTAATACGCTGCGCTTGGGTCTGATCAATACGTCTTTAAAATCCAGTTTGACGTCGTATTCAATACGCATAACTTAATTCTCCTGGCGACTCGAACTTAGCATTTTCGCAAAAGCGCGTAATAAAAACCATCCATACCGTGCATACCGGGGAAAATTTGCTGGCCTATCTCACAAGGATGGCCCACCGCTAGTGTCATAGGTTCAACCTGCGCATCCGCGTGGGCGGCGAGAAATGACGCCAGCACCGCGGTATTTTCGGCGGGAAAAACTGTACAGGTAGCATATAGCAGCAGTCCGCCGATTTTTAAAACTGGCCATAGACCTGACAATAACCGTAATTGCTCAGCCGCAAAAGCTTTAATATCTTCTGGGCGGCGTAATAATTTGATATCCGGATGACGCCGGATGACACCGCTGGCTGAGCAGGGCGCATCCAGTAAAATCCGGTCGAATAATTTTCCATCCCACCACGCTGCCGGGTTGGCGGCATCACCTTGAATACAATTGGCGTTCAATTCCAGACGCTGTAAATTTTCCCGCACCACTTGCAAGCGGCCAGCATCTTTATCAATGGCGATCAGTTCAAGCGTAGGTTCGCTTTCAGCAATATGGGCTGTTTTACCGCCGGGCGCGGCACATGCGTCCAGTACTCGCAAGTTGGGGCCAAGCATTAATAATTCCGCTGCCAGTTGCGCGGCGCCATCCTGTACCGAAACTTCTCCTTGGGCAAAACCCGGCAGCAACAGGACATCCATGGCACTCTCCAACACCAAGCCATGCTGGGTGTGAGCGATAGCGGTTGCCGGAATGTTGGCGGCGTTTAATTTTTCAAGATAATCTGCGCGTGACTGATACCTTGCATTAACACGCAGCGCCAACGGCGGATGTTGATTATTCGCGGTTAAAATTTCCTGCCACTGTGCCGGCCAGGCGGTTTGCAATGCGCTTATCATCCACTGTGGGTGGGTGTAGCTGGCGACAGGATTGTGGTTAAGTTCCGCGGCTATGGCTGCCGCGTTACGCTGGTAATTCCGCAATACGGCATTGACGAAATTTTTTGCCCACGGTTTTTTTAAATTTTTGGCCGCGTTCACGGTTTCCCCGACCGCGGCATAAGCTGGCACTCGCATTTCAGTCAATTGGTATAAGCCAACTAACAATAAAGCGTAAACATCCAAGTCTTTCGCTTTCAACGGTTTTTCCAATAATTGCTCGAGCACCGCGGCTAAATAAAAATAATGTCGGCACACACCATAAGCAATGGCCTGCACCAGCGCAGCATCACGCGTATCTTTAAATTGGGTTAACGCGGCGGGCAGACTATCGCTTAAGGATTTTCCGGAAAGTACATCAGTCACTAAAGACGCGGCGGTAAAACGGATGTTCATGATAATGGACCTAATCTTTCGCCTTTGTTGAAACTTGGCATGCGGGTACTGCCCGCATTTATAATATCCGCGGCGGTAACGATATTGCCGCCGGCAAATTGTAATTTTTCCAAAGACAATAACCCATTGCCGGTGGCGATGGTAATGCCTTGGGAAGAACTATCGAGAATCGTGCCGGGCGGCTGGTCCGCGACTACGTCGGGTAACAGCGCTGCTTGCCACACTTTAAAAATATGGCCATCTTTCGAAGTGAAAGCCGTGGGCCAGGGATTAAAGGCACGAATTTTTCTATCGATTTCAACCGCGGAAGTTTCCCAGTCAATATGGGCTTCCTGCTTGGTAAACTTTTCGGCGTAAGTGACGGCGGCAGGATTTTGGATTCTGGGTTTTTCTGGATTGTTCTGCAAAATATTTAAAGTTTGAATTAACGCATTAGCACCTAGCAACGCCAATTTGTCATGCAAACTCGCGCCGGTATCTTGTGACAGTATAGGTTCTTCAACACTATACAGAATTGGCCCTGTGTCTAAGCCTTCATCCATTTGCATAATGCACACACCCGTCTTGCTATCACCGGCTAAAATACTGCGTTGAATGGGCGCAGCGCCACGCCAGCGTGGTAATAATGAGGGATGGATATTCACGCAGCCTAAACGCGGCGCCGTTAAAACTTCAGGCGGCAACAGTAAACCATAAGCAGCCACTATCATGATATCCGCATGCAAGTCAGCGATTTTTTTTTGTTCCTGAGTATCGCGTAAAGTTTCTGGTTGCGAAACTTTTAGCATATGGTGTAAAGCAATTTCTTTGACAGCGCTGGCCGTTAATTTTCTACCACGACCCGCGGGTCTATCGGGTTGCGTGTACACGGCGACAATTTCATGAGCAGTTTTTAATAATTCACGCAACGCAACCGCGGCAAATTCGGGCGTGCCCGCAAAAATAATTTTAAGTGCTGGTTGGGAATTCACGAGGAGTGCCTTTAATAAATGTCATTCAACCCGTTCACGCGCTTTTTCGAGTTTTTTCTTCATGCGCTCTTGTTTCAATCGGGATAAATGATCAATAAACAATATGCCATCCAAATGGTCCATTTCGTGCTGCATGCAAACCGCTAACAATCCATCCGCGGGCATTTCAAATATTTCACCGTTAGGATGGGCGGCACGCAGCGTGACCGTGGCGGCGCGTTCAACTTTATCATACTGTCCCGGAAAAGAAACACAGCCTTCATATTCATATTGCATACCAGCGCGCTGAATAATTTCCGGATTGATGGCGCAAATCGGTGACTTGCCGTCATCAGAAACATCCATCACCATGATGCGTTGCAAAATTTCCACCTGCGTCGCGGCCAGGCCAACCGCACGCTCTTGATACATGGTTTCAAACATATCATCGACTATGCGTTGCAACGTGGCATCGAAAGTTGTCACCACTTGCGCTTTGTTACGCAAGCGCTTATCGGGGTATTCCAAAACTGTTAATAAAGTCATGGGTAAAACGCTCTTTAATTCAGGCTGTCATAGTCTCTCTATATGGATTCCCGCCTGCGCGGGAATGACAGCAACTTATGGGGGAGGCATTATAGCAGACGCATCGGTCGCCGTTAACAGGCCATTCCGATAATTTGTGATCGCGGCCGAGTGCTCACCCAGTTTTTCGAGAAGTTTTCCATATTCTACAAAGGTTTCCGGTACCACTTCCAGGCGTAAACTACCTTCATAATAATCGCGCGCCTTGCCCCATAATTGGCAGCGCATCGCCAAACGCCCTAAAGTCAGCAATAAAATCGCCTGGTCCGGATAGAATTTCTTCATCCAGTTTTCCGCTTTGGTTAATTCTTTAGTGGGGTTCACTAACGGCAGCAAGCCATATAATTTAACCGCTTCCACATTCCATTGCTGGTTAATAACGCGTGACAATAAGACTTCCAACTCATTGGCGGCGGCGGGATAGGGCAGCATTAACTTAACGTAGGCGCAAATAATTTCTGGGTCTTTTTGAAATTTTCTCGGTATGTTGCGGAACGCGGTGCGAATACTGATTTCACCCGATTTTTTAATATCGGCTGAATTAAGTAATTCCAGATAAATATTTTTTTCAAAAATTTCCATCTCAATCACATCAATTATTTTTGCTTTACGCAAATTAGGCAACAATTTCAAAAGCTCCTGCCAATCGCCTAAACGTACATAAACGCGTTCCAGCAATCGCAACACCACTTTATGTTTGGGCGCGATCGTGCGTAAATGACCTAGCGTTGCCAGTGATTGTTCTAATTGTCCTTGCTCAAACAACAAACGTGCCTGGGTCAAACCAATGGCAAGTTCCGCGTGCGGCGCCACATCATGGGCTTTTCGTAAATACGCATCGCGTTTATCATATGCGCCACGTTCATGCGCAGCTTTTGCCGCCGCCAGATAATTAATGAGCGGAGCATCCGATTGAGCAATGCCTTCAATCAGACAATCTTCGGCGGTTTGCCAATTGCCTTCCACCAATTCCACTAAACCACGATTGGTTTTACTGTAAGAGCGGTTTTTTTTACGCAAGCGCCGCCAATTACGAAAACGATATAATGAGAAATCAACACCCTCAACCAATTGGACCACCCAATAACCCAGAAAAAATACGACCAGCAAACCGATTACGGCCAACCATAATGGCATTTCTACAGACCAGTTTTGATAAGAAAAAAAGGCAAAGCCGGGATCTTCGGCGATTTTCAAACCACAAAAAACCGAGACCAGAAATATTATTAACATCACCACAAAACTGCGCATAGTAATCTCCTATTGCTGACTGGTTGTGGTTGACGAGGATTTGTTTGCCTGCTGCGTAGCCGCGGTAAATTCACGAAGCGCTTGCAAAGTCGCATTAATATCCGGTAACGCTGGTTTGATATTTTGCGCTTGCAATTGACTAATGCTATTCAACATGGCTTGGGTCGCTTGCGCATCACCGAGAAAATATTGTTGTATCCAACTCGCTGCCTGAGTCAGGCTGGCTTGATAAATGGCGGGTTGTCTTTGTACGACAGCTGACATCGCCTGTTGAAACTCGGCATGTAAATTTTGATAGAGATATTGCTGCTGATCCGGCGTCATAAAAGGTATCTGGCCTGATTTATTGTAGCGAATGACTACCATTTTGCGAATGACATCCCAGGATTGCTGCAAACCGCGTTTCCACCAGACTAAGCGTTTACCGCCGTTAGCCGCTTCCGTGGTTTCTGGTGCAGGACGTAAGGTAGGCAAGGGCAATTTGTCCGCCTGAGTATTCAACGCCACCAGTTGCAAATATATTCCAGTGATATCCACGGTAGGCACGGCTTGCAAAGCGGTGATATCCGCGGCTAATGCTTTGCGTATCGGTAACAACTTGGGGTCGGTTAAATCACGAATTTTTTGATCGGCGGTCTGCAACAAATTAATGACTAGCGGAACGTTATCACCAATTTGTAAATTATCCTGCGCCAGCGCGGCGAGATATTGCACTTCACTGACACTGAATACATCTTTCACCTGGTCAGTATTATGAATTTGACTAATCGCTTGTTGCTGATCGGTCAGCGTCGCTTGCAAAGTCTTAGCATTATTCTGCGCTTGTTCAACCGCCTGACGCAGTGCCATCAATTCCTGCTGGTTTGCGTCAATTTTTCCGGTCATAGTCGCGGTCGCCGCGGCTAATTTAGTGTCGCTGGCCATGAGTGCGTTGTAACTGAAATAAAACGCCGCGATGAGCACTATAAAACTGCAGGCAGAAAATAAAATTCCAATGCTGCCCCATGGGCTGCGGGATGACGTTGTTACCGTATTATCAGAACGGGTAGCGCTTTTAGTTTGATTTTCCATAGTCAATCCTTGTTGAAATTCACCCGCATGTTTGTTGATGACAGCTATAATAGCATCATGGCTTGCATTCGTGGCCAAATAAATTTTTTCAAATCCCAGCGCAGCGGCCTGGTCTTGCATGCGCTGGCTAATCACCAGCAGCGGGACTGTTGTTAATTTTTGCGCTGCCGCCGCAAATAATATTGTTAAATTTTGCAAAGCATCATTCGAAGTACACACTATACAATCAATAGTATTGTTACGCAGCATCGCTAAAATATTTTTGACGGGTGTTTTGGGTAACGCGCGACGGTAAGCAATCAGCGGTGTCACTTGCGCACCGCGACTAGTCAGGGTACTGGCCAGCAAATCACGGCCATCTTCACCGCGGACCAAAGCGATTTTTTGGCCGGCCAATTGCTGAAAATCCGCTAATTCCAACAATCCTTCACTGTTCCACTGCTCGGGTGGATAAAGCGCGGCGGGAAAATTTTCGGCGTGCAAGGCGTTAGCGGTACCAGCGCCAACCGCAGCAATTTTCAAGCGCACCGGCCAATTGGGCCAGCGTTTGTGGATGACTTTACTTACGGCGTAAACCGCTTGCGGACTAATGAAAATCAGCCAATCAAATTGGTCTAACGCAGCGATAGTTTTCTGCATATCTTTGGGATAGTCGGGCGGTAAAAAAGTTATCGTTGGAAATAAAAGCGCGTGAAAACCGGCGGCGTTAACTTGTTCGCAAAGAATTTCACCCGCAGGTTTAGGGCGGGTTATAAGAATATTTGGTGGTGTAGATGGTTTCATGTAAACGTTCTCACCTTTTTTAACTATTTCCAAATTGCTGTCAACCTAACCCCACTGTCATTCTCGTTCCAATTGCCGTCAACTTAACCTCACTGTCATCCCCGTTCCAATTGCCGTCAACTTAACCTCACTGTCATCCCCGTTCCAATTGCCGTCA
>JAZKAT010000016.1:24034-47185 GCA_040389045.1 Pseudomonadota bacterium
GCGGTAAACTCACAATGCATTCCCACCTGCGCGGGCAAGACAGGATGCTAGAATTTCGCCCGCGCCTTGTTTCAACAATGCATCCCCAACCGCTTCACCCAAGCTAACCGCATCATTTCGACTACCCACTTTTTCCGCGCGCAAAATCTGCTTGCCATCTTCACTGCCCACAAAACCTTTTAATAACACTTGATCACCTTGCAATACCGCATAAGCGGCAACCGGTGTCTGGCATTGCGCTCCCAAACGTTTACACAGTGCGCGTTCTGCGGTCACGCAAATCAAACTGGTTTCATTATGCAACACTTGCACTCGTTGCTGACTGGCCAAATCATCCTGGCGACATTCTATACCAAGAATACCCTGCCCCGCTGCTGGTAAAAACTCATCACCTACTAATACATTCCGCAGCCGTGGCAGCAACCCTAACCGCTTCAATCCCGCCGCCGCTAAAATAATCGCGTCATACTCGCCACTGTCCAGCCGCGCCAGGCGGGTAATCACATTGCCGCGCAAGTAATTAAGCTGTAAATCCGGCCGCAAATTCAACAATTGGCTTTTGCGCCGCAGACTGGAAGTACCGACTATGGCTTTATCGGGCAATGCCGACAAACCATCATATTGATTGGAAACCAACACATCATAAGGTGTTTCCCGCACACTCATTGCCGCCAGGCAAAGCCCGGGCGGTAAAGCCACTGGCATATCTTTCATACAATGTACCGCAATATCTGCGCGACCATCCAATAACGCTTCTTCTAACTCTTTGACAAACAATCCTTTACCGCCAACTTCCTGCAAATTCATATCGGGCGAACGGTCAGCCTTGGTGGATAAGGGCAATAATTGAATAGCAAGGTCTGGATGAGCTTTTTGTAAACACTCCATTGCCCAATTGGCTTGCTGCAAAGCAAGCTGACTCTCCCGAGTCGCAATTGTTAGCGTTTTTTTGCTCATTGTTGTTTTATCCTGAAAATTCGGTATGCTGACCATTGTAACTAAAATAGCGCTTTTTGATAAAATTATTCTTAAGCCACGAACCACAGGACACGTATGACGCAACCTACGCCCACGTTTGACAATTTTATTTATGAAGAAATGATGGTTCATCCCTTGTTTTTTACCCATCACAACTTAAAAAATATTGCCTTGATTGCACATGACAATGCGGGCTTGCTGCGGGAAATTTTAAAACATCAAACCATTAATTCCATCTGGCAGGCAAAAAACTCTGCCACTGAAGTCAACGATCAACGCATTAATTTATTTGCTGAAAGCATAACAGTCTGGCTGCAACATATGCCGCCTGCGTCGCTGGACAGCGTGATCATTGGTGACTTAAGCGACTCTAAAGATTTTTCCACCAAAGATTATCAGCAATTTTATCAAGTTTTAAAAGCAGATGGCATTTTTATCCAGCAATCGCATTCTTTGTTTAACACGCAGGAAATTCGCGCCGCTTATCAAACGTTACAACAGGCTGGCTTTGCCGATTTACAAATTTTGAATTTTCCAGTGTCTTCTGGATCACACACCGCGATCATGGCCATTAAAAATGGCACTTTTAAACGAATACGCGAAAAAGATATTTTTAATAAACCCTTCGTCACTAAATTTTATAATTTTGACATGCACAAAGCCGCGCTCGCGTTACCCGAGTTTGTGCGTGAAGAACTCGCCATTTAATAAATCAAGTGAGCAAACTTATGCAAGTAAACCAATTTTTAAAAGATTTAACCGAACGATTAAGCAACGCCTTGCCGGAACATTTACAGACTATCAAAAAAGACTGGGAAAAGAACGCGCAAAGTATCTTAAACGCTGCCTTTAACAAATTGGAAATTATTACGCGCGAAGAATTTGATGCGCAAACCAAAGTGCTGGCGCGTACCCGTCAAAAAATTACCGCGCTGGAAACCAGGATTGCTGAACTCGAAAAAACCAGCAAGCAAAAAAAGAGTAAATAATAATGTCGCAAAAAAAAATCTTTTCCACTCATCACGACTATGAAATCCAGCGCCGCGACGTCGTTTATGAAGGCTTTTTTCGGTTTGTGCGCAACCATTTACGCTTTGAACTTTTTAATGGTGGCTGGAGCGACAGCGTCACGCGAGAAATTCTGGAACGAACTTCGGCGGTGGGCATTTTACCTTATGACCCCTTTCTGGATCAGGTAGTGTTGATCGAACAATTCCGTATCGGCGCCACTTATCAACAAGATCGAAGCCCCTGGCTGGTTGAAGTGATCTGCGGCTGCATTGAAGCGCAGGAAACACCTACCGAAGTCGCTTATCGGGAAGCGGGTGAAGAAGCCGGTTGCGTGATTGAAGCATTGCATCCACTCTGTGATTATTTTGTTTCGCCTAGTTGCAGTAATGAATATATCCATTTATTTTGTGGCAAGATAAATGCCAGCGCGATAGGCGGAATTCATGGCGAACCCGATGAAAACGAAGACATACGCGCATTTTCCATCAGTGCCGATGAAGCTTTCATGTTAGTTCGCACCGGACAAATAAAATCAGCGCCAGCTATTATCGCTCTGCAATGGTTGCAATTGAATCGCGACTGGTTGCGCAGCATCTGGCAAAAATAATGTGTAGTCTTTTGCTTTACTTTCTATCGATAAAACGATATTTTTCTTCACATTACACGGATGCTGGTAACTCATGAAAACTGATAAAACTTATAATGCAGAATCAATCGAAGTATTAAGCGGTCTGGAACCCGTGCAGCGCCGCCCCGGCATGTACACCGACACCACCAATCCCAACCATCTAGCGCGCGAAGCCATAGACAACAGTGTCGATGAAGCCATGGAAGGGCATGCCACTAGCGTGGCAGTGACTCTTTACAAAGATGGCTCACTGGAAGTGACCGACGATGGCCGCGGCATGCCGGTTGACATGCATCCTGAAGAACGCTTGACCGGGGTAGAATTAATTCTCACTCGTTTGCATAGCGGCGCGAAATTTTCCAATAAACAATACCGTTTTTCCGGTGGTTTGCACGGTGTGGGTATTTCCGTAGTCAATGCCTTATCGAAAAAACTTGAAGTCGTGATCAAACGTGCCAGTAAAATTTATCAAATTAATTTTGCCGATGGCGAAGCCACCAGCAAATTAAAAACCATAGGCACGACCAGCAACAAACGCGAAACCGGTACCAGCGTGCGCTTTTGGCCAAACCCAAAATATTTTGATTCTCACAAATTTGTGATTAGCAAATTAAAATATATTTTGCGCGCCAAAGCAGTACTGTGTTCCGGCTTGCATACCAGCTTTCATGATGAACATACTGGCGAAACGTTTGAATGGCATTATGAACAAGGCTTAAGTCACTATTTGATGGAATCGATTGGCAAAAATGAGCGAATCCCCGATGAACCCTTTACCGGTTCATTCAGTGGCAACACGGAAATGGTGGATTGGGCGGCAATCTGGCTGCCGGACACAACTGAAATTTTAAATGAAAGTTATGTGAATTTAATTCCAACGGCGCAAGGCGGCACTCATGTCAATGGCTTCCGTCTGGGCTTACTGGAATCCTTGCGAGAATTTTGTGAATTTCGCAACTTACTGCCGCGTGGCATCAAACTTGCCGCTGAAGATATCTGGGACAGTTGCGCGCATATTATTTCGGTGAAATTACAAGAACCTCAATTTTCCGGTCAAACCAAAGAACGTTTATCTTCACGGGAATGCGCGAGCTTTGTTTCAGGGGTGGTGAAAGATGCTTTTAGTTTGTGGCTTAATCAACATGTGGCGGCGGGCGAACAATTAGCAAACCTGGCCATTGTCAATGCGCAAAAACGTTTGAAAGCCGCGCAAACCGTGGTCCGCAAAAAAGTTACTTCAGGCCCCGCGCTCCCTGGCAAGCTAGTCGATTGTTCACAACAAGATGTTAAGCGCACGGAATTATTTTTAGTGGAAGGAGATTCCGCTGGCGGTTCGGCGAAACAAGCGCGCAATCGCGAATTCCAAGCCATCATGCCATTACGCGGTAAAATTTTAAATACCTGGGAAGTTGAATCCGCCCAAGTGCTGGCATCACAGGAAGTGCATGATATTTCCGTCGCCATCGGTATGGAACCTGGCAAAGATGATTTGTCTGGTTTGCGTTATGGAAAAATTTGTATTCTGGCCGACGCGGATTCGGACGGTGCGCACATTGCGACACTGTTATGCGCATTATTCTTAAAACATTTTCGACCACTGGTTGCCGCTGGGCATGTTCATGTCGCCATGCCACCGTTATTTCGTATTGATTGCGGACACGATGTTTATTACGCCCTGGATGAAGCGGAAAAAACCGGCATTCTAGATCGTATCGCCGCCGAAAAGAAAAAAGGTAAAATTAACGTGATTCGCTTCAAAGGCCTAGGCGAAATGAATCCGCTGCAATTGCGCGAAACCACGATGGACCCTAACACCCGCCGTTTATTACAACTCACCATTGTGGCTGGCGATAAAACCGATAAAACACTAGACATGCTGCTTGGCAAAAAACGCGCGTCAGACCGCAAAATATGGCTGGAAAATAAAGGCAATCTTGCCGAGGTACAATAAAAATGAATAACCACAATAATACCGCTGAACCTGTTCCTTTAAGCGAGTACACTGAAAAAGCGTATCTTGATTATTCAATGTATGTGATTTTAGACCGGGCGTTGCCGAACATTGCCGATGGCTTGAAACCCGTGCAACGACGCATTGTCTACGCCATGTCAGAACTCGGTTTAAAAGCTTCCGCAAAATTTAAAAAATCGGCGCGCACCATTGGTGACGTGCTTGGTAAATTTCATCCGCACGGTGACATGGCTTGCTATGAAGCGATGGTGTTGATGGCGCAACCGTTTTCTTATCGTTACACGCTGATTGAAGGACAAGGAAACTGGGGATCGCAAGATGATCCTAAGTCATTCGCGGCCATGCGTTACACGGAATCGCGGTTATCTGCTTATGCGGAAGTCTTGTTAGGTGAATTAGCGCACGGCACAGTGGATTGGGTACCTAATTTTGATGGCACACTGCAAGAACCGTATTTGCTGCCGGCACGCGTGCCGAATGTTTTATTAAATGGCACCACCGGTATCGCGGTGGGTATGGCCACCGATATTCCGCCGCATAATTTGCGTGAAATAGTCGCCGCCCTGATTCTTTTGTTAGACAATCCAAACGCTACACTCACCGAAATTTGTCATCTGGTTCCTGGCCCGGATTATCCTACCGAAGCAGAAATTATTACGCCGCGCAAAGATTTAAAAACCATGTATCGCACCGGTAATGGTTCGGTGCGCCTGCGCGCAGTGTACACCATGGAAGACGAAGAAATTGTCATCACCGCATTACCGCACCAGGTTTCTGGCGCGAAAATATTGGAACAAATCGCCGGCCAGATGCAAGCCAAGAAATTGCCGTTAGTGGCTGATTTGCGCGATGAATCCGATCATGAAAATCCAACCCGCTTAGTGATTGTGCCGCGTTCTAACCGTGTTGACGTCGAAGCGCTGATGGCGCATTTGTTCGCGACCACTGATTTGGAACGCAGTTACCGTGTTAATTTGAATATGATTGGTTTAAATGGCCGTCCGCAAGTCAAAGGTTTGCTGGAGATTTTAACGGAGTGGCTGGAGTTCAGGCTGGCCACCGTCAAACGCCGTTTGCAACATCGTTTGGATATTGTCACACACCGCTTGCATATTTTGGCGGGCTTGTTGATTGCTTATTTAAATCTGGATGAAATCATCGCGATTATCCGCAAGGAAGATAAGCCTAAGCCCGTATTGATGAAGCGTTTCAAGTTAAGTGAAGAACAAGCAGAAGCCATTCTGGAAATCAAATTGCGGCATTTGGCGCGATTGGAAGAAATGCAAATCAAGGCCGAGCAAAAAGAACTTGCTGAAGAACAAGATGACATTGAAAAAACCTTAGGTTCAACCGCAAAGCTGAAGAAATTAATCCGCAAAGAATTGGAAGCTGACCAGGAAGCTTATGGTGATGAACGCCGTTCACCTATTGTCTCGCGTAAAGAAGCGCAAGCCATGAGTGAAACAGAAATTTTACCGACCGAGCCTATGACAGTTGTGCTCTCAACCAAAGGCTGGGTACGCGCGGCGAAAGGCCATGAAGTTGATCCTAAGAGTTTGAGTTACAAAGCGGGCGATGAATTTTTAGCGGCCGCGTTAGGCCGCAGCAATATGCCAGCGATTTTCTTGGATTCCACCGGCCGCGTTTATTCTTTACCTACACATACTTTACCTTCCGCACGCGGGCAGGGCGAACCCTTAACTGGCCGCTTAAATCCACCACCGGGCGCGGAATTCACCGGTTTGATTTTAGCGGAACCGGAACAGGAGTATTTGTTAGCATCCGACGCGGGTTATGGTTTCGTTACCAAGGTAGAAGATTTGTATGGCAAAAACCGTGGCGGTAAAACTATTTTGTCGGTGCCCAAAGGTGCTAAATCCTTAGCGCCACGCGCGGTGACTAACCTGGACAGCGCCTTTGTCGCCGCGGTTTCTAATACCGGTCATCTATTAATATTTTTATTGAAAGAATTGCCGGTGCTAGCCAAAGGCAAGGGCAACAAAATCATGGGCATCCCCGGCGCGCGCGTCGTCCGGCGCGAAGAATTTTTAGTGGATATCGCCGTGGTACAACCAGACCAGATATTAGGCCTGAACGCCGGCAGCAAACAATTAAAATTAAAACCCAACGACTGGAAACATTTCATCGGCGAACGCGGCCGCCGCGGCTTAAAGTTACCGCGTGGATATCAGAAAGTTGATAATCTAGTGATAGTCGAAAAATAAAAACCTATTTTTCACCTCTCCCCTTGTGGGAGAGGTCGGCGCCGCAGGCGACGGGTGAGGGGTGAGTTTTTTCTCTGGCGAAAGCACAAACTGTTGGGCTTCACTTCGTTCAGCCCAACCTACTTTTGAACTAATTTTTCTTTTAACTTAATTTCCGCAATTTTTTCCGCAATCATGCTAGTCGCCATATTTAATCTCGCTGACTCTTCAAAAATATTCATTACCTTAACATAAATATCACTAATCGCTTGATGGGCTTTTTTCACATTAGCATGATCATAAATCACTGCTACCTGAATCAACCCACCCGCGTTAATCAAAAAATCTGGTGCGTATAAAATACCGCGCTCATGCAATACATCGCCATTTTGATGATGCGCTAATTGATTATTAGCCGAACCCGCGATAATTTTAACTTTAAGCCGCTTGATATTATGTAAATTTAAAATCGCGCCTAATGCGCACGGCGCGAAAATATCTGCTTCCACTTCATAAATTTTTTCCGGCGGCACCACGTTCACACCAAATTCCTCAATCACTCTATCCAACGGCGCCTGCTTCACATCACACATAGTAATTCGCGCACCTACCGCATGTAATGACTTCGCTAAATAATAACCTACATGGCCCGCACCCTGAATCGCTACATGAACATCCGCCAGACTATCACGATTCAATTTAAATTTAACCGCCGCCTCCATCGCCCGCATCACTCCAAACGCCGTATGCGGTGATGGGTCACCACTACTTTCCGAATGCGAAGTGCATGATACAAATGGCGTGCGCGTGGCGATAATATCCATGTCTTCTGGCGAAGTGCCACTGTCCACCGCGGTAATGTAACGGCCATTTAAATCATTAACAAATTCACCAAATTTTTCAAAAAAAGCCACCCGGTCTTTCATGACTTTCGGCATCATTAACACTGCTTTACCGCCACCGTGCGGTAAATCATTAATCGCTGCTTTATAACTCATCATATAAGCCAGCCGCAAAGCATCTTCAAACGCATCGTTAGTGGTGGAATAACTTACTAGCCGACACCCACCAATAGCAGGTCCGCGATTTAAATTATGAATAGCAACAATGGCTTTTAAATGAGTATTATGATCAAACTTCATGTGAACTTCACCGAACCGCATTAAATCTGCGTAACGGCATAAACGATCAAAACCGGTATGGAGTTTCTTTTTGGTCTGGTCTTTTAGCATAAAAACCTCGCGACTGAACCATCATCATAATAGCTAACCGGGTTTCTTACCAGAAAATAACTCGCAGAATTTTGCCAGGTTTGCAATATTCAAATCATCCGCGCGATAAGCAATATACCCATCCGGCCGTACTAAAAATAATCCTAATGGGTTCGCGTACGACAAACCATAATTTGTAAACACCTGGTTATTTTCGGCTTGAATAATTTTTTCATTTTCACCCACTAAAGAGTGAGCGATAAAATGCTTATGTAATGGCAAACCTAAATCTTTTGGCAATGCGTCAAGTTGCGCGGCAATTTCATTTATTTCCATTTCAGTTAAAGCTTTTTTTGCCAATGCCAGCACATGAAATTCATAATCATTAATCAAACCAAACACGTCATGATTGCGTTTATACATTGCATTCGGCGCGCGATGTCCCGCCGACAACTGCGCGGAAAAACTTCCCGTCTTAGACAAATTATCCAATACAAATGGATTGGCATGATAACGAATGCCTAACTCAGAAATAAAACTAAATAATTTTTTCCGGCAGCGCTGCACGTTAGACGCGACTTTCATGACTAATGGCACCAGCAAATTGCGTAGCGTGGAAGTGAGTTTATTTGATGAACTCATCCGACTAAATAATCTATCGGTGAAGTGCAAAAGTTTTTGGCCTATGGGCCAGCGTTCTGTATTGTAGGTAGCTAATAATTCTTTGCCGCCATGACCTTTGATAACTACCGCTAATTTCCATGCCAGATTGGCGGCATCCTGTAAGCCCGTATTCATGCCTTGTCCACCCGCCGGACTATGAATATGCGCCGCGTCACCAGCAACAAACACTCGGCCTTCACTATATTTATTCACGCAACGATGATGAATTCGATAACGCGCTACCCAGACGGGGTCGGTTAATTTCACCGACAAACCACTCGCATTCAGCAATGCTTGCTCAACTTCTGATAAAGTTGCCGGTAGCGCGGTAGTCGCAAGCTTTGACGCCTCAGTATCTTCTTCATCACCTGTAGCTGGAGAGGCGGTGATAACGCGGCCATACGTTGTGCCCTTGATGGGGAAATAAGCCGCAAAATAAGTTTCGCGAATAAATAATTTTATGAAGGAATATTCAATCGGCCAGGAAATGGTGCAATCCGCCAGCAGGAAATTTTGCGGGTAGGCGTCACCGGCAAAAGTCAAACCCAACGCTGTCCTTACCGCGCTATGCGAACCATCGGCGCCAATGAGGTAACCCGCGGTGAACTGTCGTTCCTGACCTTGCTGATTTATGGTGACGGTCACAGTATCAGCGTTTTGCGTCAAACCGGTGATGGGACTATTGCGTTCAATGGTGATGCCGCGTTTAGCAAGTTCTTTAATAAAAATTTCTTCGATCTGCGATTGTGGAAGCATTAATACAAAGGAGTAAGGTGAATCCTCCGCGCCTATGTCATCCACCGGCATGGTAGCGGCATTGTGACCGTTAACATAGAGTTTTAAACCCGGAGAAATTAACCCTTGTTTGATGAATTCATCGACTATGCCCAACCCTTCCAGCAATTCTAATGAACGCGCCTGCAAAGCAAAAGCGCGGGATTCATGAGCTTGTTGTTCATCTTTATCGAAAATTCGTAGGGATACACCGCATTTATGCAGCAGTAGCGCGGCCATTAAGCCGGTAGGGCCAGCACCAGCAATGATAACATCGGTTTGATTTGTGTTTGCCGTCATTAAATATCCTTATTTAACTTCGCTGGTGTGACCACTGTCACTTTTGTGACTATCTAGAACCTGTCATTCCCGCGCAGGCGGGAATCCATTCATTGAAACTTTAGAAGCAAGAGTAAACTCACAATGGATTCCCGCCTGCGCGGGAATGACAGTATTTGCTGTCATGCCAACGAAAGCTGGCATCCAGGTTTTTTTATTCTGGTTGCCAGCCTGCGCTGGCATGACAGCGGAATTACTTAGCCCGCTTCTTCAACGCCTGAATCGCCCTGATCTGCGCAATCGCTTCCGCTAATTCTATATTTGCCCGGGCAAAATCAATTTCCGTGGATTTATTAGCAATCGCTTGTTCCGCTTTTTCTTTCGCGGCGATGGCTGCTGCTTCATCAATATCCGCGGCGCGCGCGGCGGTGTCGGCCAGCACCGTCACCACAAACGGTTGCACTTCCAGCATTCCACCCGAAATATAAAAAATTTCCTCAGCGTCTTTTGATAATTGCGCGCGGATATTGCCGGGTTTTAATTCGGTCAACAATGGTGCGTGTCCAGGCGCGATGCCAAGCTCACCCAATAGTCCCGTCGCGAAAACCATTTCGACTTCGCCGGAAAAAATTGCTCGTTCAGCACTGACTATATCTAGACGCAAAGTTGGACTCATATATTTATTCACATTACATTAAAGTGTTTTGGCTTTTGCAATGGCTTCGTCAATCGAACCTACCATGTAAAACGCCTGTTCCGGCAAATTATCATATTCACCATTAATAATGCCCTTGAAACCACGAATAGTTTCCTTAATCGGCACATACTTGCCCGGTGAGCCGGTAAACACTTCCGCCACAAAGAAGGGTTGTGACAGGAAGCGCTGAATTTTACGCGCGCGGGTCACCGTCAACTTGTCTTCTTCCGACAATTCATCCATTCCTAAAATCGCGATTATATCTTTAAGTTCTTTGTAACGTTGCAAAGTTCTTTGGACCGACAACGCCACCGAATAATGTTCTTCACCCACCACCAAGGGATCTAACTGACGGCTGGTGGAATCCAATGGATCAATCGCCGGATAAATCCCTAACTCCGCGATTTGTCGTGACAATACCACTGTCGCATCCAAATGTGCGAATGTAGTCGCGGGGGATGGGTCAGTCAAATCATCCGCAGGTACATACACTGCTTGCACCGAAGTAATCGAACCTTTTTTCGTGGAAGTGATACGTTCTTGTAATACACCCATTTCCTCAGCCAGCGTCGGTTGGTAACCTACCGCGGAAGGAATACGCCCTAACAAGGCTGACACTTCAACACCCGCCAACGTGTAACGATAAATATTATCAATAAACAACAAGACATCATTGCCTTCATCGCGAAATTCTTCAGCGATGGTTAAACCGGTCAATGCCACGCGCAAACGATTACCTGGCGGTTCATTCATCTGGCCATAGACCAATGCAACTTTATCCAATACGCCCGATTCTTTCATTTCAAGATAGAAATCATTACCTTCACGAGTACGTTCACCCACCCCCGCAAACACGGAATAACCACTGTGTTCCACGGCAATGTTACGAATTAATTCCATCATGTTGACGGTTTTACCTACGCCCGCACCACCAAACAAACCGACTTTACCGCCTTTCGCAAAGGGACAAACCAAGTCAATAACTTTAATACCGGTTTCCAATAATTCTTCCGAAGCCGCTTGTTCCGCGAAACTGGGCGCCGGGCGGTGAATCGGTAAAAACACATCTGACTTAATCGGACCTGCTTCATCAATGGGATTTCCCAACACATCCATAATGCGACCCAGAGTGGATTTGCCAACCGGCACAGTCACCGGCTTTCCTGTATTTTTCACTTCCAGCCCACGGCGCAGGCCATCGGTGGAACCCATGGCGATAGTACGCACCACGTGATCGCCTAATTGCTGCTGCACTTCCAGCGTAATATTGGTGCCAGCGATTTTGAGTGCGTCATAAATTTTTGGCACTGCATCCTGTGGGAATTTCACATCCACAATCGCCCCGATGATTTCTACGACATTACCAGCCATTCGTTACCTCATTCAATTGTCTTGCATTAAACGACCGCGGCACCCGCCACAATTTCGGTGAGTTCCTGCGTGATCGCCGCTTGACGCGCTTTGTTATAAATTAATTGTAAATCCGAGATTAATTCACCCGCGTTATCCGTCGCACTCTTCATTGCCACCATACGCGCTGCTTGCTCGCTGGCGATATTTTCGATAACACCACGATAAACCTGCGATTCGATATAACGTGTTAATAATCGCTCGAGTAACACTTTAGCGTTATCAGGTTCATAAATATAATCCCAATAATGTTTCAACTTAGTGTTAGAGGAGGGCACTACCGGCAACAATTGTTGTATGGTGGGATTTTGCTGCATAGTGTTGATAAATTCATTGGAACACATATATAAAACATCAATATCGCCAGCCAAAAACGCATCCAGCATAATCCTTACTATACCCACCAGATCCGTCACATTTGGCGCGTCACCCAAATGCGTAGCCTGGCCTAACACTTTACCGCCGATACGCTTGAAAAAAGCGCCCGCCTTGCTGCCAACCAGGCACAAGGAAATTTCCGCGTTTTGATCACGCCATTTTTTCATGTCATTAATGACAGTCTTTAACAAATTACTATTCAAACCACCGCACAAGCCTCGGTCGGAAGTTACTACTATGTAACCCACGCGCTTGATTTCGCGCTCTAGCAAATAAGGATGCGGATATTCCACATGGGAAGTCGCCACATGGCCAATCACGTCCAGCATTTTTTTCGCATAAGGCTTGGCTTGCAACATGCGCTCCTGCGCTTTACGCATTTTGCTGGCTGCTACCATTTCCATCGCGCGCGTAATTTTCTGAGTATTCTTGATACTTTGAATTTTCGTGCGGACTTCTTTTGCTATCGACATGGGCTAGCTCCAGCTGCCAGTTTTTTTAAACGCTTCCAGGGCCGACTTTAATGACTTGATAATTTCATCGTTGTAATCACCGGTCGTGTTTATCTTGTCTAACAATTCGCTATGGTTATGATGCATGTAACTCAATAATTCTTTGTCGAAGTTGCTGACATTGAGCAGCTTCACATCGTCAATAAAGCCCTGATCGACCGCGAATAAAATCACCGCCATATCTGCAACATGCAAGGGCGAATAATTTTTTTGTTTCATCACTTCGGTGATGCGCTGGCCACGTTCCAATTGTTTGCGGGTTGCTTCATCAAGGTCAGATGCAAATTGAGAAAAAGCCGCTAATTCGCGATATTGCGCCAGTGCCAATCGCACTCCGCCGCCCAGCTTTTTAATAATTTTCGTTTGCGCCGCGCCACCGACACGTGACACTGACAAGCCGGCGTTAATTGCTGGACGAATGCCCGAGTTAAACAAGCTGCTTTCTAAAAAGATTTGACCGTCGGTAATCGAAATCACATTAGTGGAAACGAATGCGGAAACGTCACCCGCCTGGGTTTCAATGATAGGCAATGCCGTCAATGATCCGGTTTTACCTTTGACTTTACCATCTGTCATTTTTTCCACGTATTCCGCGTTGACTCGCGCCGCACGTTCCAATAAACGTGAATGCAGATAGAATATATCACCGGGATACGCTTCGCGGCCTGGTGGTCTGCGCAACAATAAGGAAACTTGTCGGTAAGCCCAGGCTTGTTTCGTTAAATCGTCATAAATAATCAGCGCGTCTTCACCTTTGTCGCGGAAGTATTCACCCATCGCACAACCCGAGTAGGGCGCCATATATTGTAACGCCGCCGCTTCAGCAGCAGACGCTACGACAATAATAGTGTGCGCCAGGGCTTTGTGGTCTTCGAGTTTGCGGACCACGGTGGCAATCGATGAGGCTTTTTGGCCGATCGCGACATAAATACATTTTACGCCAGTATCACGCTGGTTAATGATAGTGTCGATAGCAATAGAAGTCTTACCTGTTTGGCGGTCACCAATGATCAATTCACGCTGACCACGTCCTATGGGTACCATGGAATCAATCGCCACCAAACCCGTTTGCAAAGGTTGCGATACGGGTTGACGGAAAATAACGCCGGGTGCGACTTTTTCCACGGGTGATGTTTGCGTAGTGTTAATGGGTCCTTTGCCATCGATAGGATTGCCCAGGGCATCGACGACGCGGCCTAACAAAGCTTCGCCTACCGGCACTTCCAGAATACGTCCCGTGCATTTTACCGTTTGGCCTTCCGCCAGATTATCCGTACGGCCCAGCACCACCGCGCCCACGGAGTCACGCTCCAGGTTCAACGCCATGCCAAAAGTATTACCGGCAAACTCTAACATTTCACCTTGCATTACATCGGCAAGACCATGAATACGTACAATCCCATCTTTCAAGCTCAGGATAGTGCCTTCCGTGCGCGCTTCGGCTTTCACATCAAATTTTTCAATGCGCTGCTTGATCAATTCACTGATTTCAGATGGACTTAGTTGGTTTGATTGCATATTCGCTACCTTAACGAGATTCTCTAAATAAATTCATTCAACCGCAGCAGCTTGCCGCGAATCGAACCATCAATAACTATATCGCCCGCACGCACCACCACACCGCCGAGTAAAGTCTCATCGACTTCATTTTCCAACTCAACTTCACGCTGCAACCGTTTGGTTAATGCAGCAATCAGTGTTTGCTGATATTTTTCATCTAATGGCGCCGCTGAAGTCACCGTCACTGTTATCTTTTTTTCAGCAGCGGCACGCGCTTCAGCAAACAGCTTGGCAATTTCTGGCAACGCTTCCAACCGCAAATTCTCGGCCAGCAAGCGCAAAAAATTCTTTTTTTCATTATCCAGCTGGGGTTGCAGTAAGTTGCAATATAACTCCGCTAAATCTTGTTTCTGCAAATTGGGACTGGCAAATAATTTTTTTATCGCGGCATCATTGGTAATACTGGCAGCGCTTTGCAAAAACGTTTCCCACGCCGGCAATGCTTGGTGCGCGATCGCATACTCAAAGCTCGCCGCCGCGTAAGGTCTTGCTATGGTAGTCATCTTGCCGCTATCAATCATAGTTCAGCCACAAATTCGTCAAGCAATGCGGTATTAGTCGAGTTATCCAGATTTTGTTTAATAATTTTTTCCGCGCCAGCAATAGCCAGCTTGGCTAAATGCTTGCGTAATTCTTCCTTGGTCTGAGTAACTTCACGCGCAAATTCTTCCTGCGCCTGATCGAGAATACGCTGGCCTTCCTGACGCGCGACATCTTTGGCTTCATCAATCATTTGTACCGAGCGTTTGTGCGCCAGGTCCACGATTTGCGAAGCTTCCTGTTTTGCTTCCAGCAAAATGGTTTGCGCTTTCTTTTCAGCAAGCTCAAGCTCAGTTTTACTACGTTCAGCAGCTTCCAGGCCCGCGGCGATCTTTTTTTCACGCTCATGCATCGCTTTGGTGATCGGTGGCCATACGTATTTCATGGTGAACCACACCAGAAGCAAAAATGTGATTATCTGACCCAGTAAGGTTGCATTAATCTCCATCTTATATCCTCATCAATTACGTACCACTAGCGGTTTTAGTTGCATTTATAACGGGGCCCAGGAATGGATTGTTCGCGAAGAACAGGTACAAACCCATTACTATCGAAATCGCCGCGAACGCGTCGACCAAGCCGGCCATTAAGAACATGCGCATCATCAACATTGGAGTTAATTCAGGTTGACGAGCCACGCCTTCCAGAAATTTGCCGCCGAGAATACCAAAACCCACTGCGGTACCCAATGCTGCTAAACCAATTAATAAACCCGCGGCAACCGCGGAAAACGCTTGTACTTGAGCAATTAAATTTGCAACTTCCATCAGACTCCTCCAAATTAAACTTCAAAAATTAATGGGTATCGTGCGCCATACTCAAATATACAATCGTCAGCATCATGAAAATAAACGCTTGAATGCTGATAATTAAAATATGAAAGATAGACCAAATCCCGCCTGGCAACCATTGCGCCCACCAGGGCAAGAGGGCAATTAACACGAACACCAGTTCCCCGGCAAACATATTACCAAACAACCGTAACGCCAACGAGAGAGGTTTAACCAATTCTTCCACGAAGCGAAACACTACGTTTAACGGGAACAGCCACGGACCAAAGGGTTGGGTCAATACTTCTTTCGCCAAGCCCCAGCCTTTGATCGTAAAATTGTAATAAATAATTAATGCAAACACCGATAATGACATGGCGAATGTCATGTTTGGATCAGCAGTTGGCACACTTTTGAAATGAGTAAAGCCCACTGTGGTCAGCAACCGCGGTAATACGTCTATAGGCAGCAAATCCATGACATTCATCACGAACACCCAGATAAAAATGGTTAACGCCAGTGGCGCGATAATTATGCTGGTACCGTGGAAGGTATCGCTAACGGATTTCTGCACGAACTCAACAATGATTTCTACAAAATTCTGCAACTTACCCGGCACCCCCGCCGTGGCGTGCTTGGCGACCATACGCATAAAAAACGCGATGATCAGCCCCAGACTTAATGACACTAATAAAGTGTCCAGATTAAGCGTCCAAAAACCATTGGGCTCATAAGCAAACGTATTTAAATTTAGCGACAAATGTTCCAGATGGTGCTGGACATATTCCGATTGGGTCAGGGCAGCGGCGGTCATAAATCCTCCCGCGGGTGCTCTTGCGCCAAAAAGATAAACGATACTAGCCAAAACGCCATAATCGCGCAGATATAACCCGCTAACACAAATTTGAAATCCACCGCGAGGTATTTAACGATGAGTACGAATAATAATGCGCTTAAAAATAATTTGCTGACTTCGCCTGCTAAAAAAGCCACCAGAAAACTGCGCGCTGCCTGGGCAGAAGTGCGCGAAAAAACTCGCCAGACAAACATAAGATTGGGCACGCAATAAGCTAAGCCACCCAATAAGGATGAAATGCCGCTCTGCAAGCCTTTAAATAAAAATAATATCAATGCTAGCCCCATGACTACAAATAATTGCCAAAACACTAATTTATACGCTTCACTCTTGATTGAATTAGCCACATTAACCTGTAGTTTTCCGTTCCGGAGAAGTTGCGGCGAGTATAAAGATTTTTCTACTGTACTGCAATGATTGATGAGGGAAAAACTAGAATAAAAGCCCAGCCATTGCCATGTCCACGTCTGTTGTGCATCCAGGTCTGTCATTCCCGCAATGGCGGGAATCCATTCCTAGCAGAGCAGTGTCACTGAAAAAACTCCAACAACTTATCCAACTCATTATGATTATTATATTGGATCACTAACTTGCCTTTCCCTTTGCTATTGCATTGAATCGCAACTTTAAGATGCAATTTATGGGTCAAGTCCTGCTGCATACGTTTAATTTCAGGATCAGCCATTGTATGGTCGACGATGGCGCTCAAATCAGCGGGCAATTGCATACGCCGCACCATCTCCTCGGTTTCTCGTACCGAAGCCCCGCGGGCGATAATAATGGAAGCCGCTTTGATTTGTAACTCAGGGCTTAAGGTTAACAGCGCCCGTGCGTGCGCCATTTCCAACTTGCCTTGTTCCAGCAGGCCGCGCACTTCTTCGGTCAAGGTCAACAAACGTAATAAATTACTGACGGTGGCGCGCGCCTTCCCCACTGCATCGGCCACTTGTTGATGCGTCAGGGAAAATTCATCCATCAAGCGTTGCAATGCAAAAGCTTCTTCAATGGGATTTAAGCCTTCGCGCTGAATATTTTCGATTAGGGCAATTGCTATCGCCGCATCATCCGGGATGGTGCGCACGATGGCGGGGATTTCAGTTAAACCCGCCATTTGTGCCGCTCGCCAGCGACGCTCACCGGCGATAATTTCGTAACGTCCGCCGGGCATATGGCGCACAACCACCGGTTGAATCACACCTTGGGCGCGAATCGAACTGGCCAATTCTTCCAGCGCAGCGTTATCCATATCACGGCGCGGTTGATACTTACCGCGTTGCAAAACCGTGACCGGCAATTGACAATATTTTTCCTCGCTATGGCTATGCGGTTCATCCATTTCACGGGTTGCCGTCATCGTTCCAACTAACAGAGCATCCAGTGACTTACCCAGACCGCGTTTTTTCACCATAAATAAAAAATCCTTGAGGGACGAGAATATTCGACATCTTAATTGATTTTGATAGTCATTTCACTACTGGATAAAAACCCAGACTTGTGCAGAACCTGAACGATTATCTTTACCTCCAACCAACTTAAGCATAAAATCCCTTTATGAAAAATAAATTAAGCGTGCTCCAAGGCGATATCACCCAGCAAACCGTTGACGCTATCGTCAATGCGGCCAACACAACTTTATTAGGGGGCGGTGGTGTGGATGGCTCTATCCATCGCGCCGCGGGGCCAGAATTATTGGCTGTCTGCCAAACCCTGCACGGTTGCTCAACTGGCGACGCCAAGATAACTCCCGGATTTAATTTACCGGCAAAATATGTCATTCACACCGTAGGCCCCATCTGGCGGGGCGGCACTCACGGCGAACCCCAATTATTAGCATCCTGCTACACTACCAGCTTAAAGTTGGCGGTTGCCAACCAGGTTAAAACCATCGCTTTTCCCGCTATCAGCTGTGGCGTCTATGGCTATCCTATCCATCAGGCGGCCATGATTGCCGTAAAAGAATGTGCCAATTTTCTTGATTTAAATGCTACAATCGAAGCCGTTCATTTCGTTTGCTTCGATAAAACGGTTTATGAAGCATATTTACAGGCACTCAGCGTACTAGAAGATGATTAACCACGAAATTTTTCACATCATAAAAGATCCAGTCCACGGCACCATGCAATTTGGGAGCACGGAAGACCATTGGATTAAACCCTTTATTGATAGCCCAAACTTCCAGCGTTTGCGCCATATCAAGCAATTGGGCATGGGCGATTATATTTTTCCCGGCGCGGTGCACACGCGTTTTAATCATTGTATTGGTTGCAGTTATGTCGCCAGTCAGATCGCTAATAAAATTGGCTTGCCACCTGAAGAACGTCAGCTGGTTATTATCGCCTGCCTGCTACATGACATAGGTCATGGGCCTTTTTCTCATACCTTTGAAGATATTTTTCATCACAAATTAATTCGTCACGAAGCCTGGACGCCGTTTTTTCTGGCTGATTATTTAAAACCTGAATTTTTTGCGACTTACAATAAATTAAATCCCAAACATCAATTGACCGAAGAAAAGTTCGCTATCATCCAAGCCATGATCATGCACAAATCGCCAAAAAATCGCGTCATGGCCGACATTGTTTCTTCACAAATGGATGCGGACCGTTTGGATTATTTGTTACGCGACAGCCATTTTTGCGGCGTAAGATACGGTGAATTTGATTTTCGCTGGTTATTGAACTGCATGACTATCGTCAATTCCAAACACGGCGAGCGGTTAGGCGTAACTCACAAAGGCATAGGCGTAGTCGAACATTATTTAATGGCGCGACGCTTGATGATGCGTAACATTTATCATTTACAAAAAAAATTAGCCCTGGAATTTTTCCTGGTAAAACTGCTGACCAATCTTGCCGAAAGTTTAAAAACTTATCCCGCGTTTACCGATTTTAAAACCACGCGCTTAGGCAAATTTTTATTGCAAGCCAATCAGTTTAACCAAAAAATAAAATCCGTAGACAACGTTGACAAACTGAAACAAGAATTTCTCGCGCAGAATTATGCGACCTATAAAGAACTGGCGGATTATGATATTTTCGCGACCGTCAAAGAGTTGGCTGAAATGAGCGATCAACATCCCGCAGTGCAGCTTGCCAAACGTTTGCAATTCCGACAAATGCCTAAAATCATTGGCCTGGATTATGTTGACATTAAAATCGCCGAGCAAATCCTCTCTGAATTTAAAGAAACCCATCAAAACAAATTTCAAGACTGGCAAATAGCCTTGATTAAAACCCCGCATCAATCCTACACCATAGAAGAAGACCCTATTCTGGTGTTGAATGAGCAAGGCCAGGTAAAACCTATTAATGAAACTTCATTGATGATTAACGCGATTTCCGACAAATTTGAAAACATGGCGTTCTTGTGTATAGACCATACGATTGCCGAAGACAGCCAGGTCTTAAAAATTATAAAAAAATTCACCGCGGAATTTGAGACCACCTGACAGGCACTCATACAATAGTATATAATTCACCAAAATCACCTTATAAAGGTCAGAAATAACAATGTCCCTAACCACCGTTATTCTTGCCGCTGGCCAAGGCAAACGTATGCATTCAGACACCCCCAAGGTACTGCATAAACTGGCTGGCGTCAGCTTGCTAGAACATGTTATCAATACTTCCAGTCAGGTAAATAATCATCAGCCACCTTTTGTTATTTATGGTCATGCCGGCGAGAAAGTGCAAGATGCATTGTCTCATCTGGATGTTTCCTGGATTCCACAAGCCCAGCAGTTAGGCACCGGCCATGCTTTGCAACAAGCACTGCCGCATTTACCGGATGATGGCCGCGTGTTGATACTTTATGGTGATGTGCCGCTAATATCTGCGGAAACCTTGAAAAATTTCATTGCCGCCACTCCGCCAGATACACTAGGCATGTTAACGACTTATCTTGCAGACCCAACGGGGTTTGGCCGCATCATCCGTGACGCCGCCGGAAAAATTATTAAAGTCACCGAAGAAAAAGATGCCGACTCCACCGCGTTAGCCATTCATGAAATTAACTCCGGCATTTATCTGGCGCCTACACAATTTTTAAAACAATGGTTGCCTACGCTGAACAATCAGAATATGCAGCAGGAATATTATTTGACTGATATTATTCCATTGGCCACCCAGCAAAATATTGCTATTCATGCATCGCATCCCGGCAGTTACGAAGAAGTGTTAGGCGTTAACGACCGTGTGCAACTCGCGGCGCTGGAACGTTATTACCAACGGCGCATCGCGGAAAAACTCATGCGTCAAGGCGTGACCCTGTTGGACCCCCTGCGCTTTGATGTGCGCGGTGATTTGCTGGTTGGCGCTGACACGGTGATTGATATTAATGTCATCATCGAAGGCCATGTTAAAATCGGCAAACACTGCAGCATAGGACCAAATACTATTTTACGTAACACGGTGATTGGTGATCACGTTGAAATTCGCGCCAACAGTGTGATTGACGGCGTTGAAATTTCTGAGCACTGCACTGTAGGCCCCTTCGCGCGTTTGCGTCCCGGTACTATTTTAGGGCCACGCAGTCATGTAGGTAATTTCGTGGAAATAAAAAACAGCGACATTGGCGAAGGTTCCAAAGTCAATCATTTGAGTTACATTGGTGACAGTGAAATTGGCAAGCTAGTCAACATCGGTGCGGGTGCTATCACTTGCAATTATGATGGGATAAATAAAAATCACACCGTCATCGGCGATAATGCTTTTATTGGTTCTAACGCCTCATTGGTCGCGCCTATCACCATAGGCGAAAATGCCACCATAGGCGCGGGCTCTACCATTACGCGGGATGCGCCCCCTGGCAAATTAACGGTGGCGCGTGCTTTGCAAAAAACTATTACTAACTGGTGCCGTCCTGGAAAAAACAAGGAAGATTAATTATGTGTGGAATTGTCGGAGCGGTAGCGCAAAGGAACGTTGAAAAAATTCTGGTAGATGGTTTAAAACGTCTTGAGTATCGCGGTTATGATTCCGCGGGTATCGCGGTGATTGACACTCACCATCAACTACAACGCCTGCGCTCCAAAGGCAAAGTCAAAGAACTTGAATTTGCTTTAAGCCATTCCTCTATCCATGGCCACACTGGCATAGCGCACACGCGCTGGGCCACTCACGGCGCACCCTCCGAACATAACGCCCACCCCTTAACTTCCGCCAATGAAATTGCGCTAGTGCACAATGGCATTATTGAAAATCACGATACACTGCGCGCCATGTTAATTAAAAAAGGGTATAAATTCACGTCGGAAACCGATTCTGAAACCATAGTGCATTTACTGCATCATCATTATCAAAACACGAATGATTTACTCGCCGCGACCCAGGCCACGATTGCGCAACTTGAAGGGGCTTACGCGTTAGGAATTATCAGTGCGCGTGAACCAGGCCGCTTAATCGCAGTTCGCCATGGCAGTCCTTTGGTGATAGGCAAAGGCGAGGGTGAAAACTTCATCGCTTCTGATTCATTAGCATTGATTTCTCTGACTTCGCAATTTATGTATCTTGAAGATAATGATATTGCGGATTTGACTCATGCCAACATCACCGTTTACGCCAGCAACAAGAAAGTCGAACGCAAATTTAATTTGTTGGAAAACACTGGCGACATTGTTGACCGTGGTGAATACCGTCATTACATGATGAAAGAAATTGCCGAACAACCCCAGGCTATCACCGCCTGTCTGGAAGGGCGCTTAGGCAAAAATCAAGTGTTAGACAGCGCATTTGGCTTTGCCGCGCAGGAAATATTTACTCGCGTCAAACAAGTGCAGTTAGTCGCCTGCGGCACTAGTTTCCATGCCGCGCAAGTCGCGCGCTACTGGCTGGAAGGCTTGGCCGGCATTCCCTGCACCGTGGAAGTGGCCAGTGAATTTCGTTACCGTCAACCGGTAGTGCAAAAAGACACATTGTTTGTTTGTCTTTCGCAATCCGGTGAAACTGCTGACACCCTGGCTGCCTTACGTCTGGCAAAAACTATTGGTTACTTAAGCACACTGGCGATTTGCAATGTCACCGAAAGTTCACTGACCCGCGAAGCAGACTTAAATTTTATGACGCGCGCTGGTATTGAAATTGGCGTTGCTTCCACTAAAGCTTTCACTACGCAATTAACTGCTTTACTGATGTTAACTTTGCGGCTAGGGCGCCACCACAAATTAACCGCTGAGCAGGAAAGCGCTATCACTTCACAATTAAAAACCCTACCGGCGCTAATCACTGAAGTATTAAAACTTGACCCGCTGGTCGCGCAACTGGCAACCCGTTTTGCTGACAAACAACACGCTTTATTTTTAGGCCGTGGCATGCTTTACCCCGTGGCGTTGGAAGGCGCGTTAAAACTTAAGGAAATTTCCTATATACACGCTGAAGGTTATCCCGCCGGTGAATTGAAACACGGGCCACTAGCCCTGGTAGATAAAAACATGCCCGTCATCGCCGTCGCCCCTAACGATGCGCTGCTGGAAAAAATCAAATCCAATTTACAAGAAGTACGCGCCCGCGGCGGTGAATTATATTTATTTACCGACAATGGCATGGCCGTCATCGAAAATTCAACGACACTACATATAGTCGCCATGCCCCCCGTTGACCCGGTGCTATCACCCATCGTTTACACTGTACCTTTGCAATTACTGGCTTATCATGTTGCAGTGCTAAAAGGCACCGATGTAGATCAGCCGAGAAACCTGGCGAAGTCTGTTAC
>JAZKAT010000017.1:0-26867 GCA_040389045.1 Pseudomonadota bacterium
GATATTTTGAATAATCTCAATATCACCTTTAGCGATCGCAGCAATATTTTGGGTAATTTTATCAATTGACCAATCCCACCATTTTGTTTTGAGCAGAATTGTTATCGTTTCATCATCAAATCGGTTCCGAATAACTTTAGCTGGATTACCCGCAACAATAGAATAGGGCGGCAGATCTCTGGTCACCACGCTTCTTGAAGCGATAATTGCTCCATCACCAATTGATACAGCGGGCATAATCAATGCTTCGTGACCTATCCATACATCATTACCAATTATCGTGTCACCTGGATCTGGCCAACGTGGCTCATAGCTTGAAGACCAGGGTTCACCAAAAATAGCAAAGGGATAAGTACTGAAACCATCCATTTGATGATTGGCGCTAGTTGTAATAATCTGCACCCCGTGAGCAATTTGCACAAATTTTCCAATGATCAATTTTTCCGGTACACCAATATGCATATATGGCACCAGCAATTGACGCACATCATCTACGGGCAACCTGAAATCATTAAAATACGTATAATCACCAATCTGTATATTAGAATGGTTAATGAAATTTTTTAAAAAAATTGTATGAGGCCATGCTCTACCATCGGGTAATTTTATTGGGTATTTTTGATTGGGAGAGATGGTGATCGCCATAAAAATCCTTATATATAACTATCGTTCAAATCCCAAGGGTGCGCTGGTTGCCAATTATTAAAATTACTTACTTTTACATATTGGTCTTGATTTTTCGATCCGAAGAACTCTGGGCAAAAACGATATATCTTACTGTCTGAAACAATATGGCTGGAAACCATAAACTTTAACATTTGAGCAATTTTCTTTCCACCAGACCCACTGGGTTCAATTTGACAAACATAATTGGTATCATCATAAAGATTGAGTGAAGATGTAATATCAGCTACTACAAGATTTTCAGTAGGAATTCTTTCAAAAATATTATTGTAAATCATCTTCATGATTTCATGTATGACTGTCATACAATTATTAGATGAAACTCCAAAATCTAATATTTCTCCAAGCTCTTGCATGAATTGGTAAATTTTGTAGTCATGTTGCGATTCAGAAGGATAGTATTGTGTCATTAAGATGATTCGTGCAGAATTATTCAAAGTTCTAATTCTGTGAACGATTTCCACATATTCATTACGTAATTTGGCTAACATTTTTTCGAAATTATCATTTATAAAATCTGATCTTAACCAATCTTCTAAGTTTCCAGCTTCCATCAGAAATTCACGTACATTGTTTCCACCTACGCTTACGATAACATATTGAGATTTCTTTATAGATTCTTCAGCTAACTTTAAGGGTTGAAGAAATTCGTGAGGATATAATGAATACTTTTTAATCGCTAAAACTTTATCCTCGTATGCCCCATTTAGAACGTCTTGTGTAGTGAAGCCATCTCTGCTGTAATCATGAATGACATGCTCCGGCAACATTTCAATTAGATTTTCTACAACAGAAAGTTGAGGTGCACCGAATAATTCATTGACCCAAAATTTGTTATCTATAGTCGAATCGCCCAAAAGGGTAATGATCTGTAGTTTTTTATCAAGATTATTAAAGTGGGGCATAAAAGCCTCGATCAGAAAAATGAGGCATTGTATTTTAACAAAATAGCTTTCAAAAATCGACTCATGAATATTCTTAACTTTCATTCAGTTATGAAATATACTTTTCCCACCAGTGGTCACTGGATTCACTTCGATACACTTCAATAGCCCTTCATTTACATTCACTTTTAAATACACCTCTCTTAATGCTTGAATTATTGTAGCCTACAGGCTACAATTACATTATAAGGTTTTATTATGAAAAAAGAACTGCGGACATATCGTACAAAAGATGGGAAGGAACCATTTACTAAGTGGCTCGGAGCTCTTAAAGACAGTTTGGGAAGAGCGCATATTACTAACCGTTTGAATCGTGTAGTTTTAGGCAATTATGGTGATTATAAGTCAGTTGGAGATGGGGTGCTCGAGTTAAGAATTCATTATGGCCCTGGATATCGTATTTATGTTTCGGAACAAGAGCATACCATTTTATTATTACTTATAGGTGGAACTAAACGCACTCAAGATAAAGATATTAAGACGGCTAAAAAATATTGGGCAGAATTTCGGGAGCGATTTTATGATTAAAGGTAAAATTCAACAGAATACAGGCAGCTATGATGAATGGTTGATTGACTCTTTAAAAAATAAAAAAGAAGCGGCCACCTATTTGCAAGTAGCATTAGAAGAGTATCAAAACGATGGTGACTTTGAAGCTTTTTTATTAGCTTTACGATATGTCGCGGAAGCACAAGGCGGAATTACTAAATTATCCAAAAAAACTCATTTGAATCGAGAGAGTCTTTACAAAACACTTTCTAGCAAGGGTAATCCAAAATTGCAAACAATCGGAATTGTTTTAAAGGGATTGGGGTTTGAGTTTTTTATCAAAGCGGCTTAATAGGATGAACGTAGGTTGGGCTGAGTCCCTCATGGGACGAAGCCCAATAAGCTACATTAAATGTTAAATAAAAACTGTTGGGCTTCGCTTCGCTCAGCCCAACAAACAGTTACAGCTCGGTTATGTTAACCCAAATTTGCCATTCTTTTACTTTGCCGCTTGCTAGCTTATATAAATTCATTACATCTAATCTTACTTGCACACCTTCAGGTTTGTGTTTGGTAAAAATGGCATTTTGTTCTACGCGAAAGGCGATACGATCTTCTTCTGCGGTGACATCTTTTATTTCACTTTTTAAATCCTTAAATATTTTTTGCAAATAAGATAGCCTAGATTTTAAGTCGTTTAAATCAAGTTGTTTTGACATAGTGTGATTAAACATAATCAGGTCTGAAGCAAAATACTTATCAAGCATTTTTTCGTTTCCTGATTCAAATGCGGTTACATAGGAATCGAATGCGAATTTATGGGCAAAACCAGCAAATAATTCTTCATCACGCATAGTTATTTTACCTCTCAAGTGTGCAATGGTTTGGTCAATTGTCTTAATCAATTTTTCAGTTCGATCAAGACTCTGGGCAAGGATTTGCTTGTGAGAAATCAAAGCGTCGATTTTATTGAAGTCATCACTGCTAACAATCCTTTTTATGTCATTGAGAGGAAAACCTAATTCACGATAAAATAAAATTTGCTGCAGCATCAGAATCTGCTCTTCTTCATAATAGCGATAATTATTATCGCCATAATAAGCAGGTTTTAGTAATCCTATCGCATCATAAAAACGCAGGGTACGGATACTAATTCCTGATAGCTTTGCTAATTTCTTTACAGTATATGACATTTGGTCTTCTCATCATTGACGATTGACACCATAAAGGGTGACGTAACGAGAGAGTCAAGGTAACTAATCAATAACTACATGTTGTTCTTTAGTCCAGGCTGGTCTGCAAGAAATTGAAAGGCCCATATTGCCTTCCCAGTAAAATTTTTCGCCGGGTTCGATTAAAACTACATCTCCCGCGTTAAGCGCATATTCTTTACCGTCTACAACCACTTTGCCCCTTCCTTCACTGATATAAACAATTTCTTTGCATTTTTGGTTAGTAACATATTTGGCATTTGGGTAGCGGCCGGTAATTTTAACCGTTACAAAATCAATTGTTTCGTCAGAAATACGTGGTTCGGTTACGATGCATACTTCGCTATTCTTTCTTTCGATGGATTGATTTTTAAAAGAAATTTGCATATTGGATACCTTTTAGAAACTGTTAAATGGAATACTGTTACCCTTATTTAATCCCAATATAAATATCCAGGCTAGTATTGGCAGGGTCAGTTGCGCGTTGATCATAAAATTCAAAGTCTGCCGCATAAGTTCTATCGCCGCCGAAATCATTAGCGGACATTTTCCAAATCTGCTGCCACGCATTAATTACTACTTCCGGCATTTTTCCTGATGGTGTTGTGAATTTTTGATATTTCGCTGCTGGAATAGTTAATTGCTGCAACTCTGCCGGAATATTTTCAAATGAATCAACTTCTTCACCAATGAAATAAGTGTAATCGCCATGTTCATTACTTTCATACTCAGTATAAACAGATAAAGTTACACCTGAATTTTTTCTATTGGGTATCTGGTTCGCTATGTTTTGACTCAAATAGCGGCCGAACGTTGCACCAATTTTAGCAGTTTGCGGGTCCATTTCATTTTTATTGTTAGTTCTTGCTTTTAAACCAACCAATTTGATTTCTTGTTTAGTGATTAATTCTTTCTTCATTGGGAGCCTCTCCGGTGGGGTGTGGCAATTTTCTCATTATTGCAGGCAGGCTGCAATATAGCGGAATCCTATAGGGAAGACTCAAAGTTGTTGAGAAAAAAAGAGTCAAGTTTGCGAAAGAGGATGAGAACCAGCGACCTCGCATAGCAAATCAATCTAAATTTCGTTGCAATCTATGAGAGCACAGATTATTAATAATATAGCCGCATAACTGCAGCGAGAAGTGTGCATAAACTATAATCAGGCCTAACGGCTCAGCTAAAGGACTATAAAAATGACTAAAATCCACTCTGACGTTATTAATTATTTTATTAAGTTATATGAAGACCACAAAAAATCTCAATGGCCCGTCCAGGCGGCTGGTGACTATTTCTCAGCCTTTACCGGATCTGCACATAGCGTTGAAATTCTGCAATATATAACTAAACTCAAACCGATAATCAATAAATTAGATAAAGAGCCCGCTTGTATTGTCGAGGTATTAACAACACTAGGTTATATTGGCCGGATTTCGCAGCAAAACAAATTAGTTAGCTTCACTGGTTCTGAATGTCGAAAAATTGCTTTTGCTGCCTGCAGTTATATTCACTATATTATCCATACCTACCCGAATGAAAATAGTGATTTCAAGGCTGCTATCGATCAGGCAGTTGAAGATTTTGAGGCAAAATATGTAAAGCTGGTAAATGAGTATAATGAAAAAGATCCTACCGCAATAGAAACGTCTAATAAAGCGATGGATGGAATAATTTGTGATTTAGCGACTTTGGGCAAACCCAAGCGATTATTAATTGCAAATAGAATCTATGAGCTTTATGGAAAAGTTGAAATGCCACCTAAAAGTATTTTCAATGGCGTCAGTCAATATAATACTGCTTTGCCACTTATTTTACATAGCCAATTCTATGTACATGATTTTCTCGCCTTATCCAACACTAAGCTTGGAACTTTTATCGAAATGGCACGTGTGGAATTTAAGAAAACCGATGATAATAAAAATACTAGTACAAACTCGTCGAAACCAACTGGAACAGGAGCTACTCCAAACTCGAATTTTTTTAGAAATTCTTCCGATCAGGTTCCGGATGATAAAAAGACGGATGATAAAAAGGATGTTGATGTAGGTGCTCTGCAAAATAGCGGAATTACAAATACTACAAATACTATAAATACTCTCTAAGATAGACCATAATCATGAAGCCTAAACAGAGAAAAATAAAAATATAATATGCTTAGCTCAACTTACATTGCGTCTGCTGGAATTTTACCATTTAAAATATCCACGTAATAATCCGGCAACGGATAATCCTGGTAATTAGTCGTTGTCATCATTCCGGCTTGCATATGATATAAAACATGGCAATGTAACATCCATATACCCGGATTATCCGCATCAAAAACAATTTTTTGTGTGGTGTGTGGTAAAACAAGTATAGTGTCGCGTAGTGGACCATTAGCTAATTGCTTACCCTTAATTTCTGTCACTTGAAAAATATGACCGTGAAAATGCATAGGGTGTGCCATACCAGTATCATTGGTAAATACCATTTCAACCCTATCACCTTGCTTAATTTTATAGGGAGTTACATGTGGCCATACTTGATTATTGATTTTCCAGATATAGCGTTGCATATCGCCGGTTAATTTGTAATTTAAGGTTTTAGTGACTGGTTTTTTTGCGAGTGGTTGTAGTGAGTGAAATAAAAATTCTTGCTTATTATTTAATGCTGGTATTTCATTATTTGCTTGCTCGCTCAGTTGAGGTGCCGCAGTGCCGGATGTTACCAATATGATTCCCGTCTGTTGTTTGGTGCCTTCCACTTGTGCCAATATGGGAAAAGCCCCACCTGATTTTGGAATAGTGACTTCCAAATCCATACGCTGTGCCACTGCAAGTTGAAAACGTCTATCCTGGATAGGCTGAATATTATTACCATCTACCGCTATCGCAGTCGCCTTTAACTTACCGGTGTTAATCCAAAAATTACTCGCGGTTGATCCATTAATCAAACGCAATCTTATTTTTTCTGAAGGTTTAACAGCAACAATTTCTGGATCAGAAAGGGTGCGCCGGTTTGCAAGATAAGCGTCAAAAGTGACATCGTTTAAATCCGGTTTTGAGGACATATCCATATTCATATCAGCCATGGGCTGATGTTGTAATTCATTAAAAATTTCTTCAGGTTTTTTGAAACTAAAGCCTTGGAACATTACGACAACATCTTTATCCCCTGCATAGGGTTCTTGCGTATCCTTTAAGATTAGCGGCGCGCTCATCAGCTCTTGTTCATGGAACTTAAAATGAGAATGCATCCAATAAGTGCCAGCTTGTAAAAGTTTGAATTGATAGTGCTGCGAACTTCCAGGTGGAATAGGTAATTGAGTCACATAGGGAATACCATCTTGATTATTCGGCACAACTAAACCATGCCAGTGAATGGAAATAGGTACTGAGGTTTCATTTTTAAGAATCACATCAAACAGTTCACCTTTATTCCCTGTGAAACCTTTTGTGCCATCAGGTTGTATGATGTCAAAGACAGTAGTTTCTTTACCATGTACCCGCAAGGGTTCTTGTACCGCTTTGAGGATGGTTGGAGCCGAATTAGCGAACATGCTGGTCATTAATAATGAAACTAAGAGTAGAATTTTTGACATCCTGTCTATTAACCTAATAAATAATACTGATTTTATTAGTATTCATAGTTAGTGTCATCCGTTAAACATACGAGCACGGATAATGTGTGCGCAAATTAATAGCAAAAATGTATTGCTATTGCTTTCTTTACACTGCTCTGAAATAATTGCTAACTCATCCATACAGGGATTGTTTATGCTAAAGCTTATATAGTAGCAACTCCAAGTCTAGTGACTCTAGATTTATCTGAAAAATCCGATTGAGACTGGGCTACAATACTTCCAAGGGTAATCCATTAAGGTCGTCTTTGTGGTGAGTTAACCAGTACTTGCTCACTCAACTTATAATACTCATTTTGTAATTCTTCTAATCCTTGGTCCAATTTAACCACGGCATTACTAATCGCAACATGGATTCTGAAGATTGAACGTGCCAAATCCGTCATAACACCAAATATTTTTATTGCTTGAAAAAACATATTACTATGTGGAAAAGTATTTGCTTTAGCTAAATACTCTTGTAACTTACGGGCAAATTCGTTTATATGCAGTTTATTGTTAAGAAAGGCATCCCCAGTTTTTTCCAGCTTTAGCAACAGTTGGGTTGGTTCATCTTTATGTGTTCGATAAGGTAATTCCTGGATTTGCCCTTTTATTTCTCCAACTTCAATAGAAATGGTTTCTTTAATTTGAGTGACTATATCGTCAACCAATTTAAGTTCTGCAGGAATCGCAGCGCGGATTAATTTATTGATGTCAGTGGAAATTTTATGTTCGCCATCGGGAAAAAAAGTTAAAGGTTTTATTTTGTTTAAGATTTCTTGAGCAGTTTCAATAATTTCTAATTCAGCTTGAGCGTCATTTATTTCTTGTTTTGTAGACTTGGGATGATTTATTAATTTGTTGTAATGAATTCTGTCGTCAATTAGTGTTCGGTGATTACCTGCCAAAGTCTGCTGCTTATGGAAATAAGCACTAGCAAATGTAACCAATACAAAAGATTTATAATCGCTTGCTTCAGCAAATTTCATCAGACAAGTTAAAATATTGGTTAAATCGTCTTGTTCGATTAATTCAGGTAATACATACAATAAAACCGCTTGAGTAACTTCATGGGGTTGTTCGGCAGAAAAGCTGATGGCTTTAAGATACGACGTGAGTACCTTTTCCAGCGAATTGCCGGAATAGTAAGACATGGTTAATTCCTCGTTTTTTTAGAGTTATTTTATTAAGTTTTTTGCGGGTTACTAACATAGCACAGTGTTGCCGAAAATCAAGAGCAGAATTAACAGATTTCTAAACATGCCAAGCGCCATTTTCATATACAATTAAATCATCCAGGTAAACTAACTTCGTTTCAGCAAAAACATCAACGTGATGCCAAGTATTTTTGGTTTTGAAATTAATTTTTTTATAAACGCCATGCTTCGAACCTAAGGATAGATGAATTCCACACATACGTTCATATGTACCTATATCACTGACAGTGCGGTCTTTGGTAAAAGTTCGATTCATACCAAAGCCTAGCTCGCGCAACCAGATTTCTCCTTCATCCGCGCGAATCGCCGCGAGTACTTTATCAAACTCAGGTGGAGAATCAATGGTATCGGTGACACGACCATTGGTTACGATAAGAGTAATGTGTTTTTTTGGTTTATTAACGGTAAAAGTAGTATCAGCAAAAGCGAAAATACGCACCCGGCCATTCACGGATTCCAGCATTTTTGCTTCCGTAAAAACTTCACCAATAGGGAATTGACCACCGATATTTTTCATACCGGTATAATCGCCAATATTTAACTTTGCGGGTTCCAGTGGGCAGTCAAATACAAGACGTTCACCATCACTGTCAACGATCGCGCAGCTAGCTGAATCTATTAATTTTTTGAGTGCTTGACCGACACCGCGATAATAATTGCCGTCATAAGCAAGCGATTCGATATAATAAATTTGTTCAATGCCTGGCATGCGTGACAAATGAGGATGTTCAATGACTTTTAACGATTGCTCAAAAAGCTCAACGCGAATACGAAATTCTTTGAGGCGAAAGCTGGTTGATTGAATTAAAACAACAAGATCGGAAGGTACTAACGTTGTGAATGTAGCAAATATCTCCGCTTGCGTAACCTTATCAAAATCGATAAAAGTTGCTGCTGGCAGGGCCCGACGATATGCCTCGGTCAAGGCAATTGCTAGTGGACACCCCGTATCAAATATGATTACCGCAGCCTGCGCGGGCGAGTGCATAACAGCCTGCGAAAGAATATCACGCACATGTTTCGTTGCTGTGGCAATAACATCTTCGGTTATATTAATTGTATTGCTCTCAGTTAGCTGCATATTACTCTTTTGGCAAAAGGATCAAAAAGTGGGGGGAGCCCAAAATACCAACTATAGCTAAATAAGTCAATAAATTGTCAACATTACTTGTCATAATTCATTTTACGTTTCAGTATCATCAGCCTTAAAATTGCCGGTTGGCCTAAGGCATCTTTAGTTTCGATAAGAGCATGATCGCGAAAATGTAACTGCTCATAACATCGTACTGCTGCCATATTTTTTGTATCAGGATCAACGATGCAATACTGAAAATTCGGCCAAATTTTATTTTCAATAAACTCTTGTATCACTTAAACACCAATCCCTTTCCCTATTAATGTTTCATCGCCAATAAATAAATCCATCCCTGCGGCATGATGGATAATTTCTTCGGATAAATTTTGATTAGGCCAAGGATAATCAGTAATTTTATATTGCTGTACATAGCCAATAGGTTTTTCACTTATTAAGATCATATACCCTAAAACTGGCTTATCACCATTTATGTAGGGTTTGAGTTTTTCTAATACCTCTGTTTCAGTCCATTCTCGAAGAGAATAAAATTTTTGGATATGAGGTAAATTAAACCATTGATGCATTAATGGCACATCAGAAAGTAGTAGCGGTCTAAAAATGAATTTATTTTTCATTATAACAACGTTTTGAAATTATCAGCATTTTGCTATTAAAATAAATAACCGAGTGAAAGCAAATAAAGCACCGTGAATCCTTCATCGGGTCTTGCAATATATGCATTTGAAAAATGAACAAAACGGAAATTCAAATCAATATTTTTGAATTCAGCGCCCAAGCCTGCAGTCCATTGAAAGGTTGCGTTAGCTGCTTGCGTATTATAGCCAAATTCCTTTGATGAAATATATGCTGGGCCAACTGAACCTAATAAATAGGGAGGATATTTCAGGGCGCTGGTCCAGGGATAAAGGCGCAGGACAACTGACAGTGCTGCGGTCGTCAAGTTTTTATTAACGGGAGTAGTTGTGTACCATTGGCCTATGGCACCGTTCAATGACCAATGTGTATAGGGGGTTTTTCTGAATGACCAGATGTCGCCATTGAGGAAAACACCTGAATTATAATATTGTCTGTGATTTTTATCTGGCGAACGGCCATAGCCGATTTCTACCGAGTGGTCCCAGGCGAAAGCATTCAGCGTAAAACTGCCTAATAACGCCAATAAAAATAATTTTTGGAAATTTAGTTTTTTCATTCAAGTCCTTTTGAATCGATGTGAGGATTGCCTGCTTTCATCCATGAAAACAACTATCTACTGCTCATAATATAACAGAAAGAGACTAGATGTAATATCCCTGACAGCTAAGTGTGGGGCTGAGGTGATAAACAGGTCTTTTTTCATTTAGTTAACCCATTTTAATAGTGTAACCTGACTACTTATAACCCAGAATTGATCTTTATTTATTCATAATGTATACTACGCCGCTACTCAAATAAAAATCACAAAACGTCGAGGAAAACCGCTATGCCCATGATATTCAAAGGAGAGGAGCTTGATCTCATTCTCACTTATGACGGCATCACTTGTTATATCAAAGTAGATGACGAATATGTCATCACTAAGTTTGAAGCAGCAATGAATGATTGCCAGTCATTAGCTACATCTAGTTCTCAAACTTCGGTATCTGAGAGTAGTAGTTTTGCATCTGAAGATAGTATGGAGTTGGATACTGAAGCTGCTGAGGAAAATTCCCAATATTCATCTATTGAAGTTGAGTCTGAATCGCAAGATGGCACTTTATCGATAGAGCTTGATTCTGAAGCTCAAGAGTATTCACAAAATTCCTTCCAAGAGCTTGTTAACTCATTACGGGAAGGCATGCATCTTGTCGGTCATGATTTGGTTGCAACACAAACACTAGACTATGAGCGCGATGTACATAATGATGACGATATCCATGAGTTATATCATCAAGATAACCACAACAGAGAAGGAATACATTTTCATTTAAAATTTAAAACATTTTTAGATGCGGGTAAAGTTTCAGAAGTATTAGCTATTTTAGTTACACACCACTTATTACACCCAGATGAACATATAGAATTTATTCAAGCCTGGCAGCAAAGATATGACAGCATGCTTATCCAAAAATATAAACCGCTCTGTGGTGGGGATAAGGATTTAGATGCTTACGTTCTTACGCAATATATAAAAGAATGTCGCGATAATGATCTTCTGTTTTATTTACATGTTAATTTACTACTGGAAAAATATAATTATTTAAGACAGTTAACACCATTGGGTGATGATGGTTTGTGGCGTGGTATGATTAATGCAGAGGGTGAGCTTGCTATAACTAGTTATGTCTGGGCCATGATTGAAAAAGCCATTAGTTTGCAAATGGGCCATAATGTAGTAGCTAACTGTAAATTTACCCCTGAAGTTGCCGCCGAAAAATACCAACAATTTAGTAGCAAGCACCCATTTTTTGCCCTCAAAAGAAAAACGAATGGAACCAACGGGCACACAACAAATAGAGCAGCTCAGGCTTTCGCGCAGGGTCATGGCGACACTTTTGAACGATATTATAATTTTTATTTTGCTATAGATCCTTCTGAACAGCACCCTAACTTGGATGAGTCGGAGTGTGAAAGAAGGGTCAAGTATTGTTAAAAACCTCAGGTAGCATCCAGCGACCCTTTGTCTTGTGTCCTGCTGGGATGACTATTTGCTAATAATTGTTACTCCTGCTGGTCCATTAAATTGCGAAGTACTTGAAAAACAAGTGCCGAAATTACCATTGGCAAGAATAGGACAGCTCCAGACAAGATTGAGACTCACACTGGTTACAAAGGCAAAAGTACCCGCGGAATTTGTCGTGATACCGAAAGGTTGAGTAAATGTTTGTATTTGTGGAGTGCAGGCACTTAAACTTCCATTAGTATTTATGCTGCAAACAATTACGTTAGCAGAGATGCTACTTGTTATATAAGCGAAGGTGTTAGTCGGATTTATGGCTATGGCTCCAGGTTGATTTAATCCCGTGCCGGTTATACTACAGGTACCTATAGAACCATCATTATTAACTGGACATAAGACTATGCTATTCGTACCTGAATTGGCGATATACAATTTAGAGCCGTCAGGACTTAACGTTAGACCCGCTGGATTGTTTAAGCCACCCACATTAGTGCAAACATTAAAACTGCCATTGGGATTGAGACTACAATATGAAACCGTATTATTTATACTTGATGTAACATACGCGAAAGTACCTTGTTGATTAATCACAATACCATCAGCCTGGTCTGTGTATGGACTGCCACCTGTAATCAGGCAAGTATTTAATGTTCCATCCGCATTAACCCCGCAATAAAATAGATTCGAATTCAAACTATCAGAAATATAGAGAACAGTACGCATCGGATTAAAAGATATGCCTAACAAAAAGTCCCCCGTACCACCGACTGAGCCCGCAATAGTAGTAGGCCCGATAACTCCCGCAGCGCTTACGGGAGCAAAACGTATCGTATGGTTTGAGGAATTACTCGTATACATTATTTCCTGTGGAGTAGGTGGGGTTGCGCCTGATACTGTTACATTCAAAGGACTATTTGTACCCGCGCAAGCGATACCATCCGGGAAACAGACAAAAAGATGAAGGTGCTGATTAGTGATACTACTACTCACCGGGCCGGTAATGTTCAACTGCAATGTGCAGCCATCGCCAGGCTGCCCCCGCGGTGTCAGATTAAAAGTACTGCCACAAGTATCCGAAAAAGTCCCGCCACTAGTGACTTGGGTCACATTAGGCGGCAGCCATTTGACATAATTATTATTACGTTGAGACACGGTGTTATTAATAACAAGGTAATAAGCGGTGGCACTGCCACCTGCCGGAATACTAGTTGGTAACGAGATTCTAGGAGTAATAGTAAAAGGCAATGCCCAACAAACGCCATTTAGGGCAAATATAGTCAAAAAAAACATGCTTTTTTGGATAAGCCTTTTAATTTCCATATTGGGCTATACCTCATATAATTTTCTTTTTAGATATTGATGGTCTTAACAGATATTGTCAATAAACTAAAATCAATTGATCTCTCGCTATAATCATAGCAATATAGCAATGATAATCATGGATGAGTTAAAAAATTATCATGAAACCCAAAATTGCCAATAAGAAGATTTGTGTCTTACTCGCTATTATAATAACAACTCTCAGTTTACCGGCAATCGCCAATGATTCTTATGTTACATCTTGGAATACAACTTGGCAGCACTGGTGGCGAGAAAAAACCTGGCATACTGTCATTGCTATCGGCGCCGGCACGTCCACCACGAATACGGTAGGTCAATCGCAATCGTTCCCTATCAATAACGCAATCACCAGCGAATTTTACATTTATTCAGCTTACCGCCCTACGCAAACTTCCACGCTACGCGATTTGTTTATTGGTGCAGAATGGCAGTTAACACCTTATTGGTTGATACAAGGCGGTTTGGATTATAGTGGGACTGCGGCGTTCTCCGCGAAAGGCACCCTAATTCAAGGTGCTGATGCAGTGTCAGCGGATATATATAATTACAGCTACAATGTTCTTGCCCGGCAATTAATGGCAGAAGGCAAGTTGCTTTATATCTTCAGACAAATCTATCATCCTTATGTGCTGGTAGGCCTGGGTAGTTCATTTAACCGGGGATACAATTTCCAAACCAGTGTACCGCCATTTTTGGCGTTTACCCGTCAATATCAAGATTATTATAATTATTCATTGACGTATTCACTTGGTTTTGGGCTTGATGTAGATGTGTATCACAATCTGCGCTTAGGTTTAGGTTACCGGTTTGCCGATTTAGGCCAATCCAATTTGGGATATGCCACGATTGATACGACCCGTGTTTACGGTGTGTTAACACAAAATCATATTTATACCAATCAAGTATTAGCCCAGTTAACTTGGGTGGTTTGAGGAAGAAGGGTCAAGTCTACATTTGCCACGAGTTAAAAACCTTTTCAAAGTTTTACACTCACCTGAGTTTTGAAGTAATAAAAAAGATAGACATTTCGAAGGAATATTTTATGTCGAAGTTAAATGGATACGCGCTTATAGTAGGAGAAGAAGGTGCTCCCCATTTAAAAATACTAAACGATCTGTGTAATTCACACTCTTTACAATTTATAGAGAAAAATCTGAACTTAAAAAATAAACGAATTTTAGATATAGGTTGTGGTATAGGAATTTTATCTACCGAATTTGCTGCGCGTTGCTTACCAAATGGCTCTGTAACAGCTATAGATGCTTCTGAAGACCAACTTAAAATTGCAAAGAAAATTGCTGAAGAAGCAAATATTACAAATATTAAATTCTTGAATATTTCTGCGGTAAACAACGATCAAGTGAATGAAAAATTCGATTTGATTTACTGCCGATTTGTTTTGCATCATTTGCATTATCCCAATGATGCAATTAATAAAATGACTTCTCTTATGCATCCTGAAAGTATTTTAATTATAGAAGAACCTGAAGACCTTGAAAGTATGTTTTGTGATCCTCCAGAGCCAATATTTAATACCTGGAAAAATTTGGCATTTAAACAGCTTGAAGATTATAAAAGAAATTTCTCATTAGGAAGAGATCTGCGGACGCTATTTTCTCAGAATAATTTGGAAACCATGCAGTCATCTACAGTGCAGCCTATCATTGATACGCCTTACCTAAAACAATTATTATGGAAAAGCATAGAAGAAATCAGCACCTTGTTAACTCAGCGTGGGTTTTCTACCACGGCACAAATAACAGATTTTATTCAAAACCTGAAAATGTTTGCTGAAAATTCAAAATCAAAAATTGGATATTTGAAATATACTCAGATTGCTGCTAGAAAGTGGGGTGTCAAGTAACCTCAATTAACATAAGAACATGCTAACTGAGGTTACTTGACACCGATTATTCTAGGCAGGCCTAACCTCATAATGACAACCCAAAACCCCACATTCAAATCTGGTGGATTTTAAAAGTTGCAGATCGACTTTTTTAGAGATGTTTTTAAATAAAGGAATACCCGTACCTAATATCACAGGATTAATATTAATAATAAATTCATCAATCAGATCAAGTTGGACAAAGGACTGAACCAAACCGGGGCTACCAAAAATCATTAAATTTTTACCAGGCTTATTCTTTAATTCTTTTAATTCACTAGTTAAAATCTGGGGGACAAGTTTTGCTTTTTGGTTTTCAAGAGTTTTCAATTTTTGTGAAAAAACAATTTTGTCTGCTTGCTCATACCATTTGGCATGTTGAAGATGATGTCCTGTGGCTTCAGGATTATTTAAAACCCCAGGCCAATAGGATTCCATCATCTCAAAAGTTTTCGGTCCATAAAGTCCCGTATCAGACTCCCTGATAAAACCATCAACATAATTAAAAACTTCATCATCATGCCGAATCCAATTTAATTCGCCTTGCAGGCTAGCAGCAAATCCATCAAGCGACATATGCATAAGTGATACAATTTTTCTCATAAAATTTTCCTTATAATTTGATTTAAGCTTACAGGCCTAACCACGTTTTCGTTTCAAGACTTGCCCCCTACAACTTGCTACAATTTTGCTACAGTCAATAATTCTGACCCCGTTATACACTCACTTAAATTCCTTACGTTTTATCTATAACGGCGTGCCACTAACCCTACGCTCTCACGTCCATCCATAATAGCGTCAGAAGTAAATTGGCCCGCACGTGAAATATATTCACACTTTTCAACTACCAGTAACTCTGATCTCTCTGCCGAACGTATCAATTCTTTTTCAGTTAAATTGTGCATAAATCGTGGTAACGCGGTGCCGCGACGTTCTGAGGTTTCATATTTTGATGAATCGGTAATTTCACCAGGCCACTCCGCATTTTCCCTTACTCTTTGTTCAAATTCAGGCAAGAAGTTCGACCAGTTTTTTTGAAAAGGGGTTTCGCAAACAATATAAATCTTCCCATTCATCTTCAATAAATTAGCCATTTCCTTAATGGCAATATCTATCTTTACACCCGGCAAAAAGTGCAATACGCGGCAAGCTAGAATGGCATGATATGACTGGGCTGGTAATCCTGATAATTCTTCAGGAAAAGCGCCCGGCAACAGTGTTAATTTATCATTATCGCCAGTGACGGAATCTATATTATTGTCCGTTAAGGCTGCATAGCGTTTTTGGACTACTGCTAAATTTAATTCCGAAATATCATTGCAATGTACTACTGCGCCAAGCTTCAGTGCCTCAAGAGTTGCTGTACCAAATGCGGCGCCAATTTCCAAGACTTTTTCCTTTGCTAGTCCCGCATTGACAATAAATTGCTGAGAGTACTCATCAGCAGCAGGCAGTGTATAACCACCGGCAGGATTATAGGTTTTCAACCATACCATTGGCTGTTCAAATACTTGAAGCATTTCTACTTTAGCAATGGCACTTAGGTTAACAAGAACGTTATTGATGTTATCAGCAACATCTGCTCTCGAATTTGGATTGATGATCAATTCTTTTGTGACTTCACCTTTAAAGTATTGGCATTTAAATTTAATACTGGCTTGATGAGTAAGCAAAAATAAAATCGTTGGAGTACCAAAATGGTTCTGCCAACGTTGCATTCTTATAGCTAGCAGATTTTTTTTGAGTGCTGAATCTGGCGCTAAAGATTGATAAAAACCTTCAAATAAAATAGTTAGATCAGTCATTCTCAACTGAGTATTATCTTCCTTCGTATCGCTAACAATTTTAAATAAGTCTTCTAAAAATCTTTGCATCTGTGAAGAATTATCATCTGTTGGTATAGCGTATTTAATTAAGCTATGAAATTCATCGAAAGTCACGATCGGATACTCATTTGTGAAATTATCACAAAGAATACTACTAAATAGCAGATTTTGCCTATAGGAATATGAAGTATTGTGGTGTCAAGTAACCTCAATTAACATAAGAAGTTGAACTGAAGGGTATTGGGCTTCGCAGCGCTCAGACTAACCTACGAAACTTAAAAAGTGCATTCACTTATACTATATATGCCATCTGGATCTCCGCACATATAACTTTGACCATCGAGTTCCCATATCGAGCCTGCTTTTAACAGAGATTGTCGTTTAACTAGGTACGGTTCAGTAGGCTCTAATTCAATCCATGATTTAATCCAAGGACGCTCAACTACAGAATCAATCTCATAACTGCATTCTGGAGAATAAAGATCATTACCTACAGGGTTAGCAAATGCGCGTTCAAATACTGGGGAGTGATCGGGGATAGATGTTTGAATAACTTGTTCTTTAATTTTCCAACCTGCTGGGGTGGTCACTGTGAATGGATTTTTTGAAGTTATTATAATATTTTTTCCATCTGGACACTGCATTGCAAAAGAAGTTGTACTTATAAGAAGTATTAGTAGGATGAAAATTATTTTTGGTTTATGTATCACTTAGAACGTTCCTTTATGTGCCGACGCGCAGAATCGAACTGCGGACCTACTGATTACGAATCAGACTCTATTGTAATAACTAATTGATTAATAAGCAAATATAACTGTGTGGCGTCCGTTACAAACGCACAACAGTGCATAACGAAGCATAACCCAGTCGCGTAAATCTCGCGTAGCAATTTTTTGGATTACACCTGTTATCTACAGATTGCTAATTGGTGAGTTAGTAGTATTTACAGTATACAATATAAAATTTTATATAAATAACCCTTGGCTTAAGTGTTATGCTGAAATGTTACACATTAGGAGGTCACTACTATGAAACCCCATGTTACCGAAAGTAGTGCTTTTGATGATTTAGGATTTGATGCTGTTGAAGCGAGTAATTTGAAAATCCGCGCTGCATTAATGCTCGCTATCGATCAGGAACTAAATAAACAAAAATTAACACAGGCTAAGGCAGCTAAGCTATTGGGAGTTGCTCAGCCTAGAATAAGCGATCTTAAACGGGGAAAAATTCAATTATTTACGATTGATATGCTGGTCAATATGTTGGCGAAATTAGGTAAGCTGGTATCGCTTATTATTGATAATCGTTTGGCTGCGTAAGCCGTACCTGATTATCATACTCTTCGAAAAGTCTGTTTGTCAGGTCTGATCCTTTTTTCCTATCATACCCAAAACATTACCAAACGGATCTTGAATTTGACAAATCACATCATCCCCTTCGATTTGCAAAGGACCTCGATAAATACTTGCTCCTGCCGTGCAAAAGTACGAAATGGCGCTATTGATATTTTCAACTCTCCAATAAATCACCTGACCACCAAAAGAAAATGGTGACTTTTCGTCTGCTTGAGCCAGACCTATTATACAGCTTCCATATTTGAACTCGGTATATTTATCAATATCAATGTGGGGATTAACGCCCAAAATCATTTGATACCAAGATTTACTTTTTTGAAGGTCTTTAACAATGAGACGTGCATGGTCATAGCTTTTAAAAGGGCATGAGTCCAACGTTCCATTTAATAAATTTTTCATTTCTACACCAGTGTATCGAAGCAGTTAATATTAACCTACTGATTTTAAATGAAAATCAATGTTTTGAATAGCGTAGGCTAATGATCGTTATAAAAATAGTATGCTTTATTTGGCATAATTATGCTATAATTGGCATAGAAGAAGGAGTTGTGTATGCTCAAGAAGCTTTGGTGGGTTGGTAGTAGTAAAAAGGATTTAAAGAGTTTTCCAGAAGAGGTAATAAGAGAAATAGGCTATGCTCTTTATGAGGCTCAAAAAGGCGATACTCATGAATCAGCAAAAATGTTTAAGGGATGTGGGTCAGGAGTATTTGAGATAGTTAGCGATTTTAACAAGAATGCATTTAGAGCTGTTTACATTGTTAATATTAAAGACGCAGTATATGTAATACATGCTTTTCAAAAAAAATCTAAGACGGGTATAAAAACCCCTCAAGAACATGTGGATTTAATAAAAGATAGAATTAAACGATTGAAAGAAACTTTAAAAGAGGATAGCTAATTATGAAAGCAAAAAAAGCCGCAATCAAGATACAGCCATCCAGCGGAAATGTATTTGCTGATTTAGGATTAGATAATCCAGAAGAGTCCTTAGTAAAAGCAGAATTATCTTTTAAAATAAATTCTTTGATTAAAGATAAAGGCTTAACACAGACACAAGCAGCCGAAATTCTTGGTATTGATCAACCTAAAGTTTCTGCTTTAGCCAGAGGTCGAGTTGAAGGATTTTCTATAGAAAGACTTTTTAAATTTCTTATTATTTTAGGTTTTGATGTAGAGATAGTTTTAAGACCGCATGATAAGAAGAAGCATTTGAAAGGGCAGCATGTGCAGGTTAGAAGTGTTGCTTAGTTTGTAACTTGGAAGCAGGGTCATGACTTGACAAATTGAAACGCACTTACGCAAGCTTGGCTCAGCGCATGCAACCAACAAAGTTAATTAAATTTTAATAATAAAATTTAATTAAAAAATTCCGCGTAAGCACTTTTTTGAACACTCTGGAAAAGATCGTAACTTTATGATTTCATTACTGCCGACGCGCAGAATCGAACTGCGGACCTACTGATTACGAATCAGTTGCTCTACCATCTGAGCTACGTCGGCTTGCGGAGTAAGCGGAGAATATTAGGCGAAAGAGCAGGGTAGTGCAATAGAATGGCGGCTCTTTATTTTGAGTTTTCTTGAAACAAAATCCATAACCGTATTTTGACAGAAAATTGAATATAAAGTAATCAATAATTACGCTTCACGTTAGCCATTTCCCACTCGTTACTGAAAAAATACTCTCTATTATCTGTGGGGTTACGTTATCTTTTAGATCGGTAATTTTCTGCTCTAAGTCTTTACTCAATTAAAATATCTTTGTATACTCGATCTGTAAGTATCAGCTTTCATTCAGGATTGCTCTTATCTACATCCCATGTTTACTTGAACAAGGTTACTACAGTATGTCAGCAGCACGTGAAAATGGAACCGTTAAGTGGTTCAACAATAGTAAAGGTTATGGTTTTATTCAACGCGATCAAGGTGGAGATGTTTTTGTTCACTTTCGCGCTATTCGCGGCGATGGTTACCGGTCGCTGGAAGAAGGTCAACGAGTTGAATTCTCTGTCGCGCAAGGCCAAAAAGGCTTGCAAGCAGAAGACGTTTCAGTCGTCGAAGAATAAAATATTGGATAGTCACTATCCCTTTCAACACGTTGCAAAAGAACCAGTTGTAACTATTGTTTTGTAGCGTGTTGAATTTCTTGCTTTCTGTTTTTCTTTTCAATATCTTACAATACCCATTGCAATTCCTGAACAGCCCTATACAATCTCACTTCTCTTGAGACAGAAATAGTTATGGCCAAAGATTCCGCAATCGAAAAAAAACTCCTGCATTACACCGGCAAAGCCATAGCTGATTTTAAAATGATTCAGGCGGGCGACCGGGTAATGGTCTGTTTGTCTGGCGGCAAAGATTCATTCACGCTGCTTAAAGTTCTTACCCTGTTACGCCGCCGCTATAATAAATTTGAAATTTTCGCCTTCACGCTGGACCAGTCACATCCGGGCTGGAATGATACGAACATGCGGGCCTGGCTAGCAAAACATAATATTTCCTATGAAATCCTGACCGAAGATACTTATTCCATCGTCAAAGAAAAAATCCCTGAAGGCAATACCTATTGTTCGTTATGCTCACGCTTGCGGCGCGGGATTATTTATCGTTATGCCGAAGAAAAAGGTTTTAATAAAATCGCGCTAGGTCATCACCGCGACGATATGATTACTACCTTGCTGATGTCGATATTTTATAACGGTGAAATCCGTTCCATGCCACCCAAACTATTAAGTGACAACAAAAAACATATCGTTATCCGCCCCCTGGCTTATTGTCAAGAAGCCGATATCATTACCTATGCACAGGAGCAGGAATTTCCTATCATTCCGTGTAACCTGTGTGGCTCCCAGGAAAACTTGATGCGCCAACGTGTTAAAATGCTTATTCAACAACTTGCTAAAGATAACCCTAAAATTCCCAGCAATATGTTGCATGCCTTGACTAGTATAAAACCAAGTCAACTCATGGATAAAAAACTTTTTAATTTTAAAGACTTGGAAGCTATACGTAGCGTTTCTGCTGCAGCTGATATCGAACTCTCGCCTGAAGTCATCCAAAGCGAATTAGCGTTTTAATATGAAATAAGCTTGTCTTAGAGTATTATCCTCCGCAATATTACCCCCGAAATAGGAATTACGTTATGCACAGACAAACCCCGGTTATATCCGAAATAGATGCTCAAACAAATATATTAAACTTTATCAGTAACCAGAGGGATGAAACTATTGAATGGATTTATAATTCAAATCCTGACGTCTTTTTTGCTGGCGATAATGCAAGAATATTTACTTCGCGCGCACGCGAACTAAAAAAAACAAATATCTTGTCCATATTGGATATTATATCAAGTCAATATGCCGCTGAGAAAATCAAATTAGCTCAATGGAACAAGTTAGTTACTTTCTCCATAAGTCTTGGGCGTTACTATGCTGAATATAAAGAATTTTCAGCTGCAAAGTGTATGCTGGAATATGCGCTGTTTTATTTACAAAAAATATCCGTTTCTGAAAGTGAAAAAGCAGCTTTCGTTGCTAAAAAATTAGAAATTGAAATAGAATTAGCACATTATTGCATAGAATATTTTAAACCTTTAAAAATCTTTGATACCGACATAACTTTGAAAGAACTTAATGTAGCAAAAAAATCTTTACAACAAATATTAGCCGTACTTATCAAAATCAATTCTCAAGTAAACAATCAACACGACATACTGGAATACCGTTTTTTATATTCCTACATTCATCAAAGAATAGGCGAATATTTTTGCACTGAAGCTTTGTCATTGGCTAATCAATTAAATGAAGAAAATTCTATTGAAGAGAAGCGCGCTATTTATCTATTAATTGATAACAAATATCGTGACGCTCTTATTTATTTCAGACATGCTAAACAAGCGTTACTGCAACAGGAACACAATCGTAGCGGTTTATTAGAAGAGCTTGCTACAGGCATTCAAAAAGCCAGCGATGCCCGAGAATCTTTTGCGCAGCAAGCCGGCGTTAGCCCAAATGATGCTGCTGATCTGCAATATTTAAAAAACATGCTTTATACTATCGTTTCTGACCGGAACAATGGTGTGGAAGTGCTTGAAAAATTTCTTGAAGATTATCAAATCAGTGAGGAAGATTTTGAAGATATCAATATACTAAAGCAAAACCAGGAAGAACCCACAATAGTTGAATGTATAGTTGAAAGCGGCAATATTGAAGTGTTAACGTATGTTTTACAGTCGTATGGAGTTTCTTTCTCTTTATTACCAACCCTTTATCGAAAAGGATTAGTAAATTCTTTCTGTGAATTTACTTTGCCTGAGGTTGAGGAATATGTACTTGATCACAACTATTATCAAAACCACCCGCAATATAGGATTATTAGATTTTATCTAGCCGCCATGACGGGTGATTTAAAACGTATTGAAACTCATCTTCATCAGTACCCACATGATATTATTAATATCCCTACAAGTAATTTAGCCGATGAAGATGCGGATGAAACATTTGTTTTGCACACAGCCTATCAGTGCAGTAAAGCGCATGTTATCCGTTATCTTGAAAGGTATATAAATCATTATGTGATGAGTATAACCGAATATAAGATGACAGAAAACTTAAGAACTCTCTATCGTAAAATGATGAAATGCTACTTTGAATTTGGATGGAATGAAAAGAAACGGACTGCTGTTAATAGCATAGCGGAACATTATATTACTATTTCTGCTCAACAGCTTGAACCATTCCAAAATATTCCTGCGCAAGATTTACCACAAGAATACCTACTATTTATTGCTAGTGTTAAATTTGAAATACTCGATATCAGATATGAAATGGCTGTACGAGCTGAAGTAGAAGGTGATCAGAACCCCAAAAGAGCTTTGCAGTTATATAACATTGCCAACGGTATATTTCAAAAAATTATGACTGGGTTGACGCAAATTGATAATTCATTACTTTCTCAAATAAATGGAGCTGAAAACATAATAAAAAACATGCGCGATGCCGCTGAACGCGTGACATTAAAGTTAAATTCATTAATGCAACCTGCCACTCTTGCAAATAATGCAGTTAATCAAACAGGGGGCGATGAAAAAATGACGGTCGAAAATCCACACGCCAGCTTGACCAATCATCCGCCGGGATCTTTTGAAACTTCTTCCAATATGTTTTCGCACGTAAATGATCTTCTATCACGGGGAATGCTATCCCTACAACTTGACCAAAACCAGGTTGTGATGGGTGATGATAGAAAAGAACAAACGGCCGGATTGAGATAGTAAGATTTTTTTGTTACACCATCTCGCTCAATCTTAACTTTTTTAACTCATTCAGGACATTGGATAATGCAAAGCACAACAGTACCGGCACAGGTAACACTAGAAGAAACGGTTACGAACCTTATCAATATTGCTAATAACAATGCAGCAATAGAAACGATTTTTACCAGCGACCCTGATAGTTTTTTTGCGAATGAAAATTTTAAGAAATTTTCAGATTACGCGCTTGATAGATGCCAGCAGGCGGCTTATCAATTATTTGATATTTTAGCACATCAATATATTACGGATAAAATCCAGCTAAGCGAATGGGGGAAATTAGCAATATTTTTTTCGAACCTGGCCAAACACCAAGCAGAACAGGCAGAATATAGTAAATCTAAATATTCTTTGCAATATGCGCTATTTTATTTACAAAAACAAATCGATTTAAGCCATCAAGACGCAGCTTTACTAGAAACAAAGCTCGAATTAGAAAAACTATTTGCAGAATATTGCCGCTTACATTTTAAAAAACTTGAAGAAAAAGATGAATCACCTAAAGATTTATTGCATTGTGCCCAACAATTACTTGCTGCTTATATCAAAATCGCCACTCAAGATGGACAACAAAGTTATCTTCCAGAAGTTCATTACGCCAGATTAAGTTATGCAGAAAAAATCTGGAATTATGCTGAATCATTGGAAAGTATAGCTAATCAAACTGCCGTAGAACTGGAATACAATACCAGTGATGAGTTTGAAATACCATTTCAACTCCTAGCTGCCCAATATCAATATGCTCTTTATTATCTGAAAGCCGCGCAAAAAGAATTTGAGAAACTAGAAAATACTGACAGAAAAGATCATATCATTGCAAGGTTGAGAATTCTTTTTGATAGCATGACAGAAATCGAGTTGAAACGTAATAACGTCCCAATCCCTGCTGAGATTGATGCGGCGAAACAGGAAACTTTCCAGATCTGTCGCATGGTAGCTGATAGAAATCGAAGTCTTGATGAAGTCATTACTTTTGTGGATGAAAGTAAAGTTGAGATTAACGCTGTTAATGATTTTGATCAAGTATTTCATAATGTACTTGAAATTAACCCTGATGTTGAAATTGCTGCGCTTCAACATACAGTCGGCAGTGGGAATTATGCTGTTTTTAAGTATCTGATTGAAGAACAAAATGCACATATTCATTTGTTTTCAACGATGCGAAAACCGGGCTTATATTCCTTTATCAATCAATATACCGATCCAGCAATTGTTGAATACTTATCGGAACCAAATGAACGATTTTATCAAAATGATGCGCAAAAAATTATTGTTGAGTTTTTTATTAATAGTTTCGCTGGGCGACTAGCGCAAGTAAAAGCACATTTAGCGTTAGATCCTGATAGCATTATAAAATTTCCTGTAAGCAATCTTGATGATGATTTTAATAAAGGCCAAACTGTTTTATTCATGGCTTTTCAGGGCAACCAGAGTCATGTAGTACGTTTTCTTGAAAGTTACATTAATGAATACATCTTAAAAAACAATATAATCGAACAGACAGATAACTTAAAAAAACTTTATACTAGCCTGATACGTTGTTATGAAGCTTTTGGTTGGAATGAACAGCGACGTGAAATGCTTCATACACTAGAAATTCAGTTAAGTCAATGCTTGGAGCAAGAAGTCGCCAAGCTGAAACAAATCGCCACCGATGAAGTGACTGATGATATTCTCATAAAACTTGAAACATATCGCTTTGCCATTATTGATTTGCTCTACACTTCTGGAAGAAAATACGAATTAGAAGGGGACGGTATAGACGAAAATGAGACAACAGAAGATACTCGTTTGATTACCTATCAAATCGCTAGTCAGTGTTTTCATCGTGTAAAGTCTGATGTAGAAAAAATTAATTTACGCTTAGTTGTATGTATTGGAAGTTTAGTTGTTACGGTAACAAATATGTTATCAGCTCCGGAGCGTATCCAAAAGAAAATCGATTATCTTCGCGCCAAAGCTAACGTTGTTTCTGAAGTCGATTCTAATAGAGATGAAACTATGGAAGAAGTGCCAGAGGAAAAGAAAATTAATCAATATTCATTTGATTATGCGTCAGGTTCTTTTTCAACATCTTCAAATATGTTTCCTACTTATGATGGTACTTCTGCTACAAAAATAATCCGGAATAGAACAGTGGTGGTGCCAGATGCTAGTGATACTGATGTGGTCATGCAAGATGAAGATGATGGGCGAAAGCTTAAACAAGCCAAACTGGTATAAAACCATCCGCATTACGTGAGGCTTTGCAATGCTCTTTCCAGCCAACATCAAATTTGGCGACCAGCCGCCAGAATTTTGCGGAATGATTTAGCTGCTCGGTGTGGCAAAGTTCGTGAATGATAATGTAATCCATTAATTCCGGTGGTAAAAATATTAATTTATAATTTAAATTAATATTTTTTTCCACGGAACAACTGCCCCAGCGGCTTTGCTGATTTCTGATAGAAACATTCTGGAATGGCAACTGACAAAAATTACTGAGTTGTTCTATCCGTAAGGGTAAGAGTTTTTTGGCTTGTGATCTTGCCCAGTTAGTCAGTAATTTTTTACATAAATCCTTGTCATTAATATTGCCAAATAAAACCAATTCATTATGTGGACGTGTCATTAAGCGCAGTTTGCCGGATTGGGTTGCCACATAATCTACTTGCCAGTTTTGACCGAAAGCCAACAAATTAATTTGTCCGGGCATATCTACATTAGCAAGTAACTGTGTTTGCTCACGAATTTTGGCGAGATGTTTGATAATCCAGGCTTTATTATGTTCTAAAATAGCGGGGATTTCTTTTGGGTTAAAACGTTTGGGTACGACCAGTTCAAGACCTAGTTTGACAGTGGTTTTCAATTTGACATGACGAGCGCGGGCATGTTTTTTTATCGTGTAGAGTGGGGGCCAGGCAATTTCATCAGTCATGAGTATTCGTTTCGGCAAACGTATTTAGCACCTGGTTTACTTCATCTTGTAGCGTTGCAAGGTAAGCATCCAGATGCGCAAATTGTTCATTTTTAAGCGACTGCTCAAATTCTGCAAGCAATTTTTTTAAACGGGGCAGACCGCAATAACTAATCGCACCATGCAGCTTATGTACACGTTGCAATAAAGTGTTAGGGTCATTTTTGGCTTCGAGAATACTTTGTAACTCATGCGGCAGGGTGTTAATCAGTATCGCCATGATGTCTTTGGCCAATTGTGGCTTATTACCAGCAAGCTTAAGGCCTAGTTCCCAGTCTATAACAGGTATTGTGTTTTCGGTGGGTTTTTGAGTCATT
>JAZKAT010000017.1:26967-37391 GCA_040389045.1 Pseudomonadota bacterium
GCCTAGTTCCCAGTCTATAACAGGTATTGTGTTTTCGGTGGGTTTTTGAGTCATTTCATGGCGCTCAATAAGGGGCTGTAAGGGAATTATAAGGCACAGTGCTTACTGGTTCAACCGCCGCGAATCAATCACCCCTTTCAAATGATTAATATGATTCACCAACTCATTCAACTGCGTCAGCGCATGGATCTGGATAGTTATCGTTATAACCAACATATTATTCCGATTAACCGCCGAATTAAAATTCACTAAATTGACTTTCGCATTGGACAATATCGTGGTGATTTCTTTTAATAACTTATCATGATTGTGCGCGCGAATTTGTAAATCAACATAATAAGCACCCGTATGGGCGCTGTCCCAGGTCACTTCCAGCAAACGCTGATTTTCCTGCGGATTGATATGCACCACATTGTTACAGGATTTTTTGTGAATAGTCACGCCGCTGCCCTGAGTAATAAAACCCACAATCTCATCACCCGGAATAGGTTTGCAACAGCGCGCGATACGGGTCAACAAGTCACTAATGCCAGCAATATTCATGCCTGAACTTTTGGATTCACGCCGTTTAACCAAAATCGGGCCGGCGTCAGGTTTGCTGGTTTCATGTTCGGTTTCTAAAGCATGATAAATTTGCGCCATGCGGATATTGCCGCGCCCTATGGCAGCTAAAAATGAATCCTCCTCCTTAAAATTAAAATGCGCCGCCAGTTTTTGAATATTAGGATGTGGCGCACGGGGAAATTCACGTTCCAGGGTTTTGCGGCCACTTTCAATATGCTGGTTCATGTCTTGTTGACGAAACCAATGCGCGACTTTATCGCGGGCGCGCGCCGTTTTTAAATAACCAAATTCTATGTTTAACCAATCCCGGCTGGGCGTGCCGTGAGGGTTAGTCAAAATTTCCACTTGATCGCCGGTTTTTAAAGTATAGGTAAGCTGCACAATATGCCCATTCACTTTAGCGCCCCGACATTGGTTGCCAACTTGACTGTGAATTTGATAAGCGCAATCCAAGGGTGTAGCCCCTGCAGGTAAATCTAAAATATCTCCTGCCGGCGTAAAAACATAAACACGGTCAGTTAATATCTGGTCGTAAGCAGGATTGATTTTTTCATCTTGATTGGCAACATCGCGGTGCCAATCCAGCAATTGACGCAGAAAAACAATTTTCGCGGCATAGTCAACGGCTGATTTGCCTTCCTTGTAAGCCCAATGCGCGGCCACGCCACGCTCAGATTCTTCGTGCATTTCATGCGTACGGATTTGAATTTCAAAACTTTTACCATTTGGCCCAATTACCGCCGTGTGAATCGAGCGATAACCGTTTGGCTTGGGTGCGGTGATGTAATCATCAAATTCTTCCGGTATATGTTCCCAAGTACTGTGCACTATACTTAACGCCGTGTAGCAATCTTCCACGCTAGGGACCAGTAAACGGATGGCACTGTAATCATAAATGCCTTCGTATTCGGTTTTTTTGCGCTGCGCCTTTAAATAAATGCTGTAAATATGCTTAGCACGGCCACTAATGTTAGGCTTGATATGCATAGCCGTTAATTTTTCTTTGAGCAAATGAATAATATCGTGGATTTGCTGTTCCCGTTCAACCCGGCGTTCGGCGAGAAATTTAGCGATTTGTTTATAAGTCACTGGATCATAGTAATGAAAGGAAAAATCTTCCAATTCCCATTTTAAATGACCCACCCCTAAGCGATTGGCCAAGGGTGCGTAAATATCCATGGTTTCTTGCGCAATGTGTTTGCGCTCTATGGGATTAATATTTTTAATGCCGCGCATGATGGCCGTGCGTTCGGCTAATTTGATTAATACGACACGGATATCGGCGACCATGGCCAGCAATAATTTACGATAACGGTCAATTTGAGTTTGGTCACGAACTTTACTTTTTTGCAAATTATGAATGGCATCCATCTGCTGCACACTGCGAATTAATTTCGCGGTTTCTTCCGTCAAGCTGGTACCAACCATTTCCAAAGTGAGTTTTGTATGTTGAATAGTGCTTAACATAATAGCGGCGGCAACGGCTTCTTGGTCCAGCTTTAAATCCAGCACGATTTCTGCCATTTCCAAGCCTTGTTCTATGCACGGCTGACCATAAAAAGTCGTTAAACCTTTGCTGGTTTCTTTCGCTAATAAACAGGCTTTTTCGATCAAATCGGTTTTTTCAAGATGATGCGCGGTCTTGACGTGGTCAAGCCAGAAGGGCAGGTCGATTTCACCATTTTCCAGATAGGAAAATTTATGTTTCAAAGCAACCATATGATTAGCCTGCGTATAAAACTTTGTTACTTTAAGTATAAGCCACTATTTCTCGAATAAGGCAATCGCTTCAATATGGCTGGTTTGCGGAAACATATTGATAACACCGACTTTTTTTAATTTGTAACCCAGGGTACGCACCAATTCACCCGCGTCACGCGCCAGCGTTGCCGGATTACAGGAAACATAAACTATTTTACGCGCCGCGAATACTGAAAATATTTTGATAATTTCCTTCGCGCCATTTCGGCCTGGGTCAAGCAGAATTTTATCATATTGCCTGCGCATCCAGGTTGGCCGGGTTGGCGGAATATCTGCAAGATTAGCGGCATAAAATTGCGTATTGTGAATATTGTTATGAAGAGCATTTTCCTGCGCGCGCGTCACCATTTCATGACTGCCTTCAATGCCGGTGACAGCGCTAGCAAACCGTGCCATCGGTAAAGTAAAATTTCCCAGGCCACAAAACAAATCCAACACATTATCGGTACTTTGAATATCAAGTAATGCCAGCGCACGTTCAATTAACAGCGGATTTATTTCACCGTTGACTTGAGTGAAATCCCACGGATTGAATTGCATTTCCAGCGCATAGGCTGGTAACAAATAATTTAATTTTTTTTGATTAAGCTCAGGCCATATTTGCAGGGTAGGTGCTGGCGCATTGGGTTGCGTATAAATATGTAATTGATGTTCCATACCAAAAGCACTTAATTTTGCCTGATCTGCCAGGGACAAATCTTGCAAATGCCGAAACACTAGCGCGGCATTTTCATCACCTACCGCCACTTCAATTTGGGGAATATGTTCACGTATCGACAAGCTCTGAACTAACGTTGCCAGCGCAGTTAAATGTTTACCGACGCGAGGATGTAATACTGCACAGGAAGCAATATCCGATAACAAATTACTGGCTTTTTCCCGAAAACCAACCAATACGCGATTTTTCTTGTTGACATAGCGCACGCCCAGACGGGCTTTACGTCTATAGCCAAATGGGTTACCTGAAAGCGGTGACATTACTTCGGTAGGTTCAACCAGACCAAAATGCTGGAGTTGATCGAGCAATATTTTTTGTTTAACGACAACTTGCGCATCTATCGCGAGGTGTTGCATGCTGCAACCACCACAATTGCCAAAATGTTCGCACTCCGGAGTAATACGTTCGGCGGCAGGGCTTATGACTTCAACCGTTTCGCCTTCATTGAAGCGCGCATGTTTTTTTGTTAATTTAAAAGCGACAACTTCGCCTGGCAGGGCGTTGGCGATAAAGATTTTTTTGCCATCGGTTGACGAGGCAATACCGCGGCCATCATGGCTAAGACCAGTGATGGTGATGGTGCGAATCTCTGCAGTCAGTTTATTTTTCATGGTATGGTATCGTTAAATAACCGGACAGTATTATAGCCAAGGAATGTGCTCATGAGTCAATTTTTTAATGTCCATCCCTCAAATCCCCAGCCACGCCTTATAAAACAAGCGGTTAGTATAGTCAAAGAGGGTGGTATTATCATTTATCCTACCGATTCCGGCTATGCCTTAGGGTGCCAGCTTGCCAATAAAGATGCGCTGGAGCGCATTCGCCGCATCCGGCAATTGGATGAAAAACATAATTTTACGCTTATTTGCCGCGATTTATCTGAATTATCGACCTACGCATTCGTCGATAATCCAGCGTTCAGGTTAATAAAGGCAAATACACCTGGGCCATTCACTTTTATCTTGCCAGCTACTCGGGAAGTACCCCGCCGCCTGCTGCAGCCTAAGCGTAATACCATAGGCTTACGCGTGCCAGACAATAAAACCACTCAGGCGTTGCTGGCCGAGTTAAATGAAGCCTTGATGAGTGTCACCTTGATTCTGCCCGAACAGGAGTTTCCCTTCGTTGATGCGAATGATATCTATGAAATGCTAGGGGACAGGGTTGATCTGGTCATTAACGGCGGCGCTTGCGGTTCTACACCCACTACCGTGGTGGATTTGGTGGATGGCACCCCGAAAATTTTACGGATGGGCAAGGGGACATTGGTTTTGTAAAAACAGCAACATACCAGCAATGGATTCACGCCTGCGCGGGAATGACAGAGCTGATAAATAAATATATTTTGATCAAATTTAACCTTGTGTAAAATCAAATATCTCCAAAACCCATTATTCTGTTCGAACTTGAAACTTTTTGTATGCTTACTATACTTATTAAGGATCGAGTGTTTTTATGAGATTTTGTCCGAAACCCGGCAATGAAATAGCTAAGGAAATGGTCTTGTATTACGGTGAGCAGGTCCTGGAATCACAGGAAAGCCTAAAGTAATACACATATTTCCACTTTAACAAAAATGGGTGACTCGTGAGACAATTCTTATAAAGCACTCTTTCTTTTTGTCCTCCCGTTTTTTCTTGTTATGCCCCATCTATCAGGTTATATATGTAATAATTATTATAATAATTCCGAGGTGCTCTCGAATGAAACCAGTCATAGAAACAGAAATATTATACGGCGCGCAAAATTATAGTCCTTTACCTGTAGTGTTGACGAAAGGTGAAGGGGTTTATGTCTGGGATGATGCTGGTAACCGTTATATTGACATGATGAGCGCTTATTCCGCGGTCAGTCATGGCCATTGCCACCCTAAGCTTGTTCAAGCCTTAATGGAACAAGCCAAAACGCTGGCCATTGTTTCTCGCGCCTTTTACACCGATAAACTAGCTGCTTTCTTAAAACGTATTTGTGAACTCACTGGTTATGAAAAAGCCCTCCCCATGAACACTGGTGCGGAAGCGGTTGAAACCGCGATTAAAGCTGCCCGAAAATGGGCTTACACAGTGAAAGGCGTACAACCCGATAAAGCAGAAATTATTGCTTGCCGTGGAAATTTTCACGGGCGCACCACAACCATTGTAGGGTTTTCTACCGAACCACAATATCGCGAAGGGTTTGGGCCGTTTACGCCGGGCTTTAAAATTATTCCTTATGGTGATGCTAAAGCATTAGAAACGGCAATTACGCCTGACACAGCGGCTTTTTTGGTTGAACCTATTCAGGGTGAAAATGGCATCATGGTGCCGCCTGCAAATTATTTACGCGATTGCGCCGCAGTTTGCAAAAAGCATAATGTCTTATTGATTTGTGATGAAATCCAAACGGGCTTGGGACGTACCGGCAAATTGCTTGCAGCCGATCACGATAACATTAAACCTGATGCGGTTGTGCTCGGTAAAGCATTAGGTGGTGGATTATTACCAGTCTCCTTATTTTTATCCAGTAAAGAAGTCATGGATGTATTTACACCCGGCGATCATGGCAGTACTTTTGGCGGCAATCCACTGGCGGCAAGCGTGGCATTAGCAGCCGTTAATGTGTTAATTGAAGATAATCTGATTGCCAGAGCAGCCGAATTGGGAGATTATTTATTACAGCGGATGAAAGCATTAAAATCGCCGTTAATTAAGGAAGTTCGCGGCAAGGGTTTATTGGTGGGGATTGAAATTAATGCCCCTTATTCTGCCCGTGAATTATGCTTGAAACTGCTCAAACAAGGTGTGTTATCCAAAGACACGCACGGTACAGTGATACGATTGGCGCCGCCTTTGGTGATTACCAAAGAACAGTTAGACCAGGTCATAGATGCCATGACCCAAGTATTATCTGAAGCTGAACAAAAGGCTGTAAACCAGGCTTAATTTTATTGAAAGGGAGTGTTGGAATGAAGGAACTGATTAAGTTGATTGCAGCCACTGCGATTATGATTTTCAGTGTAGCGGCAAATGCAGATAATCCCTTACAATATTTTCACGATCAAGCGGCGATGGCTAAATTGCATGAAGGCGAAGCAGCCTTGGCCCAAAAAGATTACCCCAAAGCCGCCAGCATTTATGGTCCTCTTGCCGATAGCAAATATAGCATTGCGGAATATCAAATGGGTTATCTCACCCTGCATGGTTTTGGGGTAGAGAAAGATGATACTATCGCCACCGCCTTTTTCTTAAAAGCCGCAGATCAAGGTTTACTCGAAGCAAAATTCGCTTTAGGCACCATGTATTTGCAGGGTGGTTCTGTTGCCCAAGGCATGCCCTGGATGAAACAGGCAGCCATGGCGGGGGAACCGCATGCCATGTATATGTTTGGTGTCATGTATCAAAATGGCATTAATGTACCTGTCAGTCTTGACATTGCGGCATCGTTTTATGATAAAGCCAGCCAGCAAGGCATTAATCAAGCGATGTATAACATGGGATTAATGTATTACAAAGGTGAGGGTGTTGCTAAGGATACGGCTAAAGCCCTGAATTATTTTTCCAACGCTGCCGCCGCGGGTTCAGCGAAAGCGCAAGACGTGATGGGTGTATTTACCAATAATGGCATGAATGGCGTGGCAGTTAACCAGAGCCAGGCATTTAGTTATTTCACGGAATCCGCCAATCAAGGCTTGATTGAGGGCCAATACAATTTAGGCGTCATGTATTACAACGGCTGGGGCACTGCGGCAGATGAAAAAAATGCGTTAACCTGGATTACCAAAGCCGCCGATCAAGGCTTGCCTCGAGCAATCTATCTGGAAGGTTATTTAGCTTATAACGGCATCGGCGAAACTAAAAATCTTTCGCAAGCATTAGAACTCTATGAAAAAGCCGCTGATCTGGGCTTAACGGATGCGCAAGTGGCGACGGCCATGCTTTATCATAACGGCGAAGGTACTACCAAAGATGACATAAAAGCCTTTGCTATGTTTCAAGCAGCAGCGAAACAAGGGAACGCAATGGCGGAATACATGACTGGATTATTTTATCAGCAAGGGTTAGGAATAATCCCTGACAAAGCTGCTGCGGTAACCTGGTTTGAAAAGGCCGCTGAACAAGGCATAGATAAAGCCCAAATTGCAGTGGCAGCAATGTATGCGAATGGTGATGGTGTTGCGCAAAGCGATAAAATGGCTTATGTCTGGCTCAGTCTGGCGGTGACGTCCAGTGACACAGCCATTCACACTACCGCGCAATCCTCTTTAGATGCTTTATCAAAATTAATGAAACCAGAAGATGTGGATGCTGCGAAACAATTGGCGGCAGCTTATTATAATAAGATTGCGGCAAACCAGATGGCGCAAAAGCCTCAATGATTTATGGTTTCGCGCAGCGGTTACCCAGGAGACAAAATGTCTGCGTTAAAACATAATAAATTTATCCTGTGGGTTGCCGGTTTGGTCAGTATTGGCGGCATTTTGTATGGTTACGATATTGGCGTTATTTCAGGCGCATTGTTATTTATCAAAAACAGCATCACGATGAATGACACGCAAGTCGGTTACATAGTCGGCGCTGTATTAGGCGGCGGATTATTTGGCACCCTGGCCGCTGGTCCCATCGCAGATCGTTTCGGCCGAAAATTTTTAATTGCCATTTCCGCGTTAATTTTTATTGTCGGTATTTTTGAGATATTACTCGCCACCACTTTTATTTCCATATTCTCGGCGCGTTTATTGTTAGGCACAGCGATTGGCATGATTGCGGTAGCCGTCCCATTGTATGTCGCGGAAATTGTTCCCAGTAAAAATCGCGGCAAATACATGACCTTGTTTCAATTATTTTTAACCTTCGGCATAGTGCTGGCCTATTTTGTCGATCTTATTTTTACCCCTTCAGGAAATTGGCGCGGTATGTTTGCCGTGTTATTGCTGCCTGCGGCTATATTTTTTACCGGCATTTTATTTTTACCGGAAACACCACGCTGGTTGATTGCCAACAATAAACCGGAAAAAGCCCGGAAAATTCTCGCTAAAATCCGTCAGCATGAAGATGAAATTGAAGCGGAAATGAATAGCATTGCTGGCAGTTTCAATCGAGTGCGCAGTTCATGGCGGGAGTTTTTGACGCCACAATTTTTAAATGCGACGTTTACCGCGGTATCAATAGCGGTATTTAATCAACTTACCGGCATCAATTCATTTTTACAATACGCGCCATTAATTTTAAAAAACGCGGGCATGAGTTCCAACGAATTAACCATGTTAGGGTCGGTAGGCATAGGTATGCTTAATTTTATTTTTACCATTGTTGCCATCGCCTTGATTGATTCTCTGGGGCGGCGGCCCTTGCTTTTAGCTGGCGTATTTGGCGTCATGGTGTCAGAAGTTTATTTAGGAATTATTACTTATTTCATTCCCCATTCACCCGCCACGGGCATGTTAATTTTAGGCGGTTTATTATTGTTTATCGCCAGTTTTGCGATTGGCCCTGGCGTCGTGGTCTGGCTGGCGATATCCGAATTATTTCCCACACGGTTTCGCGGCAAGGGTATAGCCATCTGTTTATTCTTTAATTCGCTGGCGGCAACGATATTGTCAGTGTATTTTTTACCGTTGGTAAAATTTTTAGGAATGGGCGCGACTTACTGGTTATTTGCATTATTTAGTTTAGGATATTTTCTAATTGTGTTATTTTCTCTGCCGGAAACGAAATCGCGTACGCTTGAGGAAATTCAATTGAGTTTTGAAAATAAAAGCGCTTAGCTATTTCTTGTCGCCGGTAAGCTGGTGGGGTTCGACTTCAAGTTCTGCAGCAATTCGTTCGAGTAAATCATTATCTGGAATTAAGTGGCCATCAAGCAAGCTCCAGGCTTGTTGTTTGGGAATGGCTAGCATTTTACTGAGTAAAAGTGCGCGTTCGCGAATTGGCGTTGGCATGTCTAATTCATCGAGGATTTTATTGAGCCGCTCTGAAAAATGCTTTCCGATTTGTTGCACAAATGTCCTCCTTGACATTGGTTATCTTGAGTATACTTAACTCAAAGCTAAAATCAATATCTTCAATCCATCCTCCGTTATTGATCACCTTGCGCTAGTTGGTGCGAGTTTTCATAAGCAATTAGAGTATTTTTTAACAGTGAGGCGACTGTCATTGGGCCAACACCGCCAGGTACGGGGGTAATATAACCCGCGTTTTTGGCGGCAGAGGTAAAATCTATGTCGCCGGTCATAGTACCGTCTGGCAAGCGGTTGATACCAATGTCTATGACTATCGCGCCTTTTTTAATCCAGTCGCTGTTGATAATCCCAGGTTTACCTACCGCGGCGATTAAAATATCTGCCTGCTTTACCAAATCCTCGAGTTTTTCCGTAAAACGGTGACAGATGGTAACGGTTGCGCCAGCCAGCAATAATTCCAGCGCCATAGGTCGCCCAACGATGTTGGATGCACCCACTACGACCGCGTGACATTTCTTGTATGGGGTTTTGATACTGTCCAGCAATATCATGACACCGGCGGGCGTGCAGGGGCGTAGCAGGGGACGGCGTTGCGCGAGCCGGCCCAGATTGTAGGGATGAAAGCCGTCTACATCTTTGGCGGGCAATATGCTTTCCAGCACGATGTCGCTATTGATGTGGTTAGGCAGGGGCAATTGCAATAAAATGCCATCGATAGCATCATCGTGATTTAATTTATGGATGAGATTGATTAAATCCGTTTCAGTCGCGGTTACAGGTAAATGCAGATAAGAAGATTTGATACCGACTTCTTCACAAGCGCGGCGCTTGTTTCTGACGTATAATTCCGAGGCCGGGTCTTCGCCAACCAGAATGACAGCAAGGCCAGGCGCGCGTTGGCCATGCGAAATTTGCTCAGCAATAGTAGTAGCGACACTTTGTCGTAACTTTGCGGAAAGAGTTTTGCCATCGATCAACTGTGCTGTCATATTATTTAGGCCGTGTGAACATAACTGGTTGAATTATACAATAAACGTGACGGTAATCACGGATAAAATAAGTCACTTTTTTAAATTGACGTATAAACCTGCGACTAGTATTATGCCAAGCCGTTGTAGATCAAAATGATGGGTCGGTTTCGGGGTATAGCGCAGTCTGGTAGCGCGCCTGCTTTGGGAGCAGGATGTCGGGGGTTCGAATCCCTCTACCCCGACCATAAAAATTGCGCCTGTAGCTCAATCGGATAGAGCACCGGCCTTCTAAGCCGGGGGTAACAGGTTCGAATCCTGTCAGGCGCGCCACTTAGGAAGAGGCGAGGGCGTCTGATGGTCTTAACGCTGGCCTCTAGTATATATATGATGGTGGACGTAGCTCAGCTGGTAGAGCCCCGGATTGTGATTCCGGTTGTCGCGGGTTCGAGCCCCGTCGTTCACCCCACTTGTT
>JAZKAT010000018.1:0-12526 GCA_040389045.1 Pseudomonadota bacterium
ACCATGCCCGGCGCGGCAAACTAATAATGGATTCCCGCCTGCGCGGGAATGACAGATGTGGGCTTTTAATGACAGTTGTGGGTTTTAATGACAGATGTGGGGTTTTAATGACAGATATGGGTTTTACCGTCCAATACCATGATATTCAAAATCGGCGGCGCGCATTTGTTTGGGGTCATATTGATTGCGGCCATCTAAAACAATATGTTTACGCATTAATTTTTTCATTGCTGCTAAATCAGGATAGCAAAAGGGTTTCCATTCGGTTACCAGGACTAGCGCGTCAACATCATTGAGCGCGGCGTATTGGTGTTCGGCTAAATGTAATTTGCCTTCGGTAAACCATTTTTCGGGTAATAATAATTTCGCCATGGGCATGGCGACGGGATCATAAGCTTGAATTCGCGCATTGCGCGCCAACAGGTTTTCCAGCAACACTAATGACGATGCCTCACGCATATCATCCGTGCCGGGTTTGAATGATAAACCCCACACGCCTATGGTTTTACCCGTTAAATCTTCGCCAAAAATCTTCGTCAACTTTTGTCCCAGCACTTGCTTCTGGTGTTTGTTGCGATCTTCAACCGCGCGCAGCACTAAAGGGTCCATGCCGGATTTTTCCGCCATTTTAATCAACGCTTTTACATCTTTTGGAAAACAGGAACCGCCATAGCCGCAGCCAGGGTAAATAAACGCACTGCCAATACGGGAGTCAGAGCCAATTCCCAAACGAACATTTTCAATATCCACGCCTAGCCGTTCGCACAGCACTGACATTTCATTCATAAATGAAATTTTTGTAGCCAGCATGGCGTTCGCCACATACTTGGTCATCTCCGCGTCTTTTACGGTCATGAAATAAATTTTTTCGGCGGAACGCATGATAGGCAAGTAAAGTTCCAGCATGATAGCCTTGGCTTTTTCTGAAGCGCCACCAATAATAATGCGGTCTGGCCGCATAAAATCATCAATCGCGGCGCCTTCGCGCAAAAATTCTGGATTACTGACTACATCAAATTTGATATTGGCGGCGCGACTTTGTAATTCCGTTTGAATAATAGTGTGTACCTGCGCGCCTACTCCCACGGGGACTGTGGATTTATCCACGATGAGACAATAATTCTTAAGATATGAGCCTATGTCGCGGGCAGCATTTAACACATATTGCATGTCTGCTGAACCATCCGCATCACTAGGCGTACCTACCGCGATAAAAATAACTTGCGGTTCAAATGGTAGTTCAGCCAGGGATGTCGCAAACATCAAACGGCCTTCAGCGACATTTGACATTACCATGGGTTCTAAGCCTGGCTCGTAAATCGGTAAAATCCCATTGCGTAAATTGGTGATTTTTTCTTGATTGACGTCTACGCAAATCACATGATTGCCCAATTCCGCAAAACACGCGCCAGTCACCAGGCCTACATAACCCGCTCCAATCACTGCAATATTCACACTAATTCTCCTTATCAGGTTTCACGTATATCCACACTGCGTCACCGCGCCGATTGGCAAAAACTTTGGTAGGGGGCAGCCGCAATTGTTGTAGTGCTAACAGATTAGCGGAATCACGTGGATTGACATGCACCGCCAGATAATCATATTGTTGCCATTTATTCGCGCTTAAGGCTGCCAGATTGGCAAATTCACCCGCTTTGGCAAAAATACTGTTGCCAAAATGGTTAGAGTAAAACATCACTTGAAAATCATTGCTATAAATCGCCGAATTAGCCGGAGCGTTACTTGCCAACCATAAACCCGCGTCGCGGATATATTTTTTTGAATAACCAAAATCAATTACACCGCCCAAAGCGCTGGCGATGACTAATAACGCAGTGATGATAGTTAAAGAGCGGCGGCGCTGTTCCCACACTGCAGCTAAACCAAACGGTACCCATACCAACAGTAATAATGATAAGGCAATTAAATACCGTTTCGACAAAAACATGTATTCCACTAAAAATGGCGCGGTGATTAATACATTAATCAGAATATAGCCGAGAAAAACCTGGCGTGCGGCAGCGTCAAGCTTCAATAATTTTTTATGATAAGTAAACAAAGCGATCAGTGTGTAAACAATGGATAAATTGATGATGACACTCACGCCATACCAGGCGATGAGCATCAAACCAAAAATTAATTTGGCGTCGCGCGCCGAGTAGCCATTCAAAATAGCTTGCGCGAGCGCGGTGGATTTATCATTAAACGTTTGCACCAACACTTGAAAACCATGATGGACCTGGAACAAGAGTTCGGAAAATCGGCTAAGATTAACGGTAGTTTGCTGGTGTAACAATAAATAAAGCAGCGTCATAGCCGCAGCTAAGATACTAAGTAGATTTAATTGCAGAAATTGCTTTAAGCGTTGGCCTTGCGTAAACCAGGCCAGCCACGGTAACAGTATCAAAAAGATAACGCCTTCGACGCGGAATAATGTCGCCAACAGCAGCGCCCCACTCCACAGCATCGCGCCTGGCAACGAGGGCTTGCGAAAATACTGGATCAGCAATGCCACTGATACTAAATAAAACGCCCAAAAACCGTGATCGCGAATTACATATTCGCGCACGCTATTAAATTCATGCATTAATAAAATGGCCGCCGCCGCAAACCATAACACCGGTTTACTATCAGTTAACAGTTTTACCAGATAAATAAAGCTCAATACGGTAATCAGCGACAACAGACCGTTCAAGACATACGCCGCGTTCATAATAGAAAGTTGACTCAGCAATGTTACGCCGTAAATCAACATGGAGTAAAAAGGCCATTGCGCCTGCCCGCAAATATGCATGGCTTCGTGCAAACTGGCGGTGCCTAGCGTCGCTGCGCTTTGTAAATAACAAATACCGTCGTAATTAATAACACTGGCGCGCAACGTACCATCGTAAGCTAATAACAGGCTTAATAAAGCAGCGGTAACATAAATAGTTAAAGTGCTAGTCACAACCTGCTTCATTAGACAAAGCTCTCTAGGCATTCCTTGAAATCCTGCGCCAGCTCAGGATGTTTTAAGGCATAGGCAATGGTTGCTTCAAGATAACCTAACTTGGTACCGCAGTCATAACGTCTACCAATAAATTGCAAAGCTTGTACCGGCTCGTAGCGCAGCAGTTTCGCAATAGCATCAGTTAATTGAATTTCACCACCGGAACCTTTGGTTGTTTCTTCCAGGAGTTGAAAAATCCTTGGAGTCAGTACATAACGTCCAACCACACCTAAATTAGAGGGTGCGACTGCGGGGTCAGGTTTTTCAACTATACCTTTAATGGGTGCCAGCGGTTGATTCATTCCACCGAGATCCACTACGCCATATTTTTTAGTTTCTGATGGGGCGATTTTTTCTACGGCTATCACACTGTTATTGGTTTGCTGAAATACCGTGACCATTTGTTGTAGACAGGAATGTTCACCGCCATCAATCAAATCGTCAGCTAATAACACGGCGAAGGGTTCATTCATGACTAATTGTTTTGCGCAGAGCACCGCGTGACCTAAACCTTGCGGTGATTTTTGGCGTATGTAGGCGCAGGAGACACCGTCGGGTAAAATACCGCGGACGATTTCCAGTAATTCATGTTTGCCGCGTTCCAGTAAACTGGATTCCAACTCAAAATTTGAATCAAAATGATCTTCGATGGCGCGCTTGCTGCTGCTAGTGACAAAAATGAGTTCCCGGATGCCGGCAGCGACGGCTTCTTCGACGGCATATTGGATAAGGGGTTTATCCACAATTGGCATCATTTCCTTGGGATTTGCTTTCGTGGCGGGTAAAAATCGTGTCCCTAAACCTGCCACCGGGAAGACCGCCTTGGTCACTTTCATCATTGGTAATCCTAACCTAAATTTTTGGCGATATTAACATATTCGATTTGAAGAAAACATAGTTTAAAACCCCTCACCCGTCGCCTGCGGCGCCGACCTCTCCCACAAGGGGAGAGGTGAAGAGTTCATGTGTGGCGCCCTTCTCTCCTGCGCGGGAATGACAGAAGGGTAACTTGCAATGGGGTAGAGTATTGTTTAAGCTAACTCCCCTATCCACCACTCTATTCCTTCACTATGCGAAAAAATATTCTCATTCTCTGCCACAATTATGGTGTGCAATTTCTGGAAAGCTGCAATCAATATTCTCAATTATTTGATGCAAAACTTTATGAAGTGACAGTCATCTACCTGATTGGTCTGGCGAACGATCAAATTAGAACCAAAACCATCGCGGAACAGGTGATTTTTCTGAATTTGCCCAAATCGGCAATTAGCGGCCTCAAGTTGCCTGCCATACGCAAATTGATAAAAATTTGTCGTGAAAAAACTTTTGAAACCGTGATTTGTCATCGTTATAAACCGACTTATATTATGCTGTGGGTGGCAAAATTTTGTCAGTTTAAAAATTTATTTTTTGTCATGCACGCACTAGGCACTGTCGCCGCCCTGCCGCGTAAATTATTACTGGCGTGCTTATCTCAAAAAAACATGTATTTTGCTGGCGTATCCAATGCGGTGTGCGACGATTTACGCCGCAATCTGTGGAAAGTACCGCAAGCCAATATCATCACTTTTTACAACATTATTGACTATGAATTATTCGAACCCAAAATCCTCTCCCGCCAACATGCGCGCCGCGAATTGGGTATTCCAGAAGCGGCTATTGTCTATGGCAACATTGGTCGACTAGTCAAGGCGAAAGACCAGCGTACCCTGCTGGATGCACTGGCGATCATCAAACCGCAAAGCCCCAAAGCGCAAGTGACTATTATTGGTGATGGCAGACTGGAAAAAGAATTAAAAAATCATGTCCAGCAGTTGCAGATGACTCACAGTGTTATCTTTACCGGTTTTGTTGAAGACGGTTTTCGGTTTATGAAAGCTTTTGACGCGCTGGTATTGTGTTCGATAGAAGAAGCTTTTGGTCGGGTGTTACTGGAAGCCATGATTGCGCGTATTCCTATTATCGCCACTCGCGCGGATGGCATTCCGGAAGTAGTCGGTGATACGGGTTATCTGATTGAACCTTCTAACCCAATGCAACTCGCCAGCGCCATGCAAAAAATTTATTTTGCTACCCAAACCGAATTAGCTGAGCTTGGTGAAAAAAGTTATCAGCGCATGCTAAAGCATTTTTCTCCCGCTTCTTTCAAAAAAACTTTCATGCAACTGGTCAGTGGAGACAATCTATGAAAATTGCATACGCCACCACTTTTGACGGTAGCGATGTGTTAAATTGGTCGGGTACGCCGTTTTACATGTCGCAGGCATTACAGCAAGAAGGTATGCAGGTAAACTATATAGGTTCACTGAAACGACGCTTGCCGCGCGGCTTTAAAATCAAGCAAATCTGGAATAAATTTATCAGTGGCCAGCGCGAAAGCCCTCGTTTTAATACCGTGGCAGCAACTTATTATTCTGAACAAGTCGCCGCCCAATTAAAACAATTGGATGTGCAAGCGATTGTTTCCCCCTTAGTGAATCCCATTGCTTATTTGGAATGTAAACAACCCACGGTCTTGTGGACCGATGCCTTGTACGGTGGGTTATTGGGTTTTTATTCGCCTTTTGCTAATCATTCCGCGGCATCAATTCGGCAAGGCAATAAAATTACCGCGGCTTGTCTGGCACGCGTAGACCTGGCGATTTTCTGTTCGGACTGGGCAGCGCGCAGCGCGACCGAGTTATATGGTATCAGCCCGGCAAAAGTAAAAGTTGTCCCTTTTGGCGCGAACATTCAATCACAATATTCGCTAGAGGATATCCGTAACATCATCAAACAACGTTCCCGCACGACGTTGAAATTTTTGTTTTTGGGTAAACACTGGGAACGCAAAGGCGGTGCGATTGTTTTTAATGTGGTAAAAGCTTTGCATGCCGCGGGGCAAGCAGTTGAATTGCATTTTGTCGGTTGCCAACCGCCGAAAGAAGAAACCATACCGCCATACATTCACTGCCATGGCTTTATTTCCAAACGTACGCCCGAGGGCGTCGCCCGTCTTCAGCAATTATTATATGATGCGCATTTTTTATTTGTGCCCTCGCGCGCGGAAGCATTTGGCATTGTTTTTTGTGAAGCAAACGCCTATGGCCTCCCCTGCCTGACTTCTTATGTAGGCGGCATTTCCACTATTGTCAAAGATAATATTAATGGCATGACTTTTGCGCTGGATGCGCCGGTGTCACGGTACTGCGATTATATTCTCGATTTAATGCGCGATTATTCACGTTATGAAGCTTTAGCCTTGTCGGCGTTTAATGAATATCAAACGCGCTTAAACTGGAATAGCGCGGTGCGCACCGTCAAAAACCTTATTCAAGAGAAACTCTAATGAAACTCGCTTTTGTTAATACGGCGGATATACGCGATGCGCGCAAGTATTCTGGTACGCCATTTTATATGACCAAGGGATTTGAAAATCACGGTGTGGAATTTTCTGCTATCACCCAGCTGAAAAATCAATTGCCCTGGCAATTCAAAGTAAAACGCTTGCTGGGCAAAATCAGTGGGCTGCAAGAAAGTTCGCGATTTAACATTCACGCGGCGCAAAATTACGCGCAACAAGTCAGTGGGCAATTGCAGAATTTAACGGTAAACGCGATCTTGGCACATATTGCCAACCCTATTGCCTACCTTGATTGCCAACAGCCGATTGTATTATGGACTGATGCTTTGTATGCGGGTTTACTGGGTTTTATTGATAATTTTTCTGCGCACTCGGCGGCGACGGTAGAGCATGCAAATACCTTGACGCAAGCGGCGTTATCGCGAGTTAAGCTGGCAATTTTTTCTTCTGACTGGGCAGCGCGTAGTGCGCTGGAATTATATGGCGTCAGTAAAGAAAAAGTAAAAGTGGTACCGTTTGGCGCCAACTTTGAATGTTCGCATACTTTGTTTGATGTGCGCGCGCTGCTAAGGCTGCGCTCACCTAAGTTAGTTAAATTATTATTTTTAGGTAAAGAATGGCAGCGTAAAGGTGGTGATATTGTCTTTAAAGTTGCTGAAGCTTTACATAAAGCGGGACAGCCGGTTTGTGTGGATTTCGTTGGCTGTATGCCACCTCAGGGAGTTACGGTGCCTGATTATATTAACTGCCATGGATTTATTTCCAAACATGATCCCATTGGCCTGACGAAATTGTCACAGTTGATGCGGGAAGCACATTTTCTTTTTGTGCCATCACGCGCGGAAGCATTTGGGATAGTATTTTGTGAAGCTAATGCGTTTGGCTTACCTTGCTTGACTTCTCCGGTCGGCGGTATTGGTACGATTATTAAAGATGATATTAATGGGATGAAGTTTGCGCTGGATAGTGATGTGGATAGTTATTGCGATTATATTATGGGGCTTATGCAAAATTATTCGCGTTATGAGGAATTGGCTTTGTCGGCGTTTAACGAGTATCAGACCAGGTTGAATTGGCAGACTTCAACGGGAGTAGTGAAGCAGTTAATTGCGGAGTTGTAGTTTTGTCATGCCAGCGCAAGCTGGCATCCAGGAAAGACCACGTTGCACCACTGGATGCCAGCCTGCGCTGGCATGACACATAACTGTCATTCCCGCGCAGGCGGGAATGACAGTGTGCATAGCTGAATACGGGGAAACTCTATTAATTCTCAGTGGATCGGCTGTAGAAGCAACGACGAAAACATCCGCGGTTATTTTCTTCTTCTGCATCTGACTCATCTTCAGATGAATCCAACACTAAATCTTCCTCACTATCATTTTGGGAAACAGGGATGTACGTTTGCCCAGCTTCTTTATTACTAAAACAACCCATAATCTTACCCGATACATATTTAAATATACTGGGTCGGCTTGCCAAAAAGCCGCATACACAGCTAGCTGCCGCCAGGAAAAAAACCGCCAAGACTATCGTCCCAGAAGGATTTGCCCTTATCATTGCATTAGTGCTGCTGAGTAAAGTTGCAGGAGTTACCGCATTGGGTGAAGTGATCATTATATCGGTACTGTTAATTGTTGATTGGGGCATAACATCGCCATAAATTTCAACTTTTGCTGCTGCTATCATGCGCATTAACTCTGGATAAGCTTCGTTATGATAATTTCCAGATTTTACTTGTAGCGTGGCAATCATTTCTAATGCTGTCTTGTTGGCGACATAATTAGTTTCTTCAAATATATGTTCTAAATTAGAAACTTTTGCATTAATAAGTAACTCTTCTTTCATGGCAGGCGAAAGCAATTCTTGAAGGTGCCAACGCTCTAAACCCTCGTTCCCCATGTAATTATCATTATCTTTATCAAAAATTCTGTCGGCAGCAACAATAAAGTCTTCGTGTTGTTCCATCATGTTAGCAATGCGGGCTATGGCGATTTGTATGAAGTGCAAAGTTTTTTCAGGATTGGGTCTTAACTTTTGTAACCACCCCAACGCTTCGTTCGGGGTAAATTTTAAATTGAGCAAAATTTTAAAATTTTTCATTTGAGATTTTAAATTTGCAACTTCGCCACTTCTATTCTGTGCTAGTTGCACACCATCCAGGTCTCTTAGAAAACTAAATTGTTTCCAGTCAGTATTAACCTTAAGCGAAGACAAATAATCTAAGTCATTCACAGCTAAACTCTGGTTCCCTGAGCGAATGTCATTTTGAAAACCGTTTAAAACCTGATCATAAGTCAATTCAGGATTAACAGTCATTACCGCCGCTACAGCGTTTTTAACCATTTTTAAGTAAGTGAAAGCAGGCACGGTTTTGTTCCTCGTTTAACTATAATAATAGTCTGATAAATAGCTGTGTATTATATACGCACTACGGCCTATTTAGCCACTATTTTTTATAAATTTTATGAGGGCGTGATAACAGCAAACAGCAGATTTACTGAATAAACAAAGGGTTAAGTTAAGGCGTAACAAAAATTTCCCAGGCTGACTGAATAATTTCACTCAATTTGATGTATTTTGGCTGCCAATTCAAATCCTGCTGGATGGCCGAGGCATCGGCTACCAGGATAGCTGGGTCACCGGCGCGCCGGCCACTAATCACGCTAGGTATGATATTTCCCGTTACGATACGCGCTGTAGTCAATACTTCACGTACGGAATAACCGTGGCCCGTCCCTAAATTATAGGTACAGCTGCGCTTGCCATCCAATAAGGCTTGTAACACTAATAAATGCGCGTCACAGATATCACTCACATGAACATAATCGCGCACACAAGTCCCGTCCAAAGTAGGATAATCTTCGCCATAAATGGTCACCGCCTGTTGCTGGCCTTTGGCGACTTGCAAGATCAAAGGTATTAAATGAGTTTCAGGATTGTGCCGTTCCGCTAAATCCGCATGCAAATCCGCGCCGGCGGCATTGAAATAACGTAACACCGCGCAGTTTAAATCATAGCTGTGGGAAAAATCCTGCAGCATTTGCTCCACCATCCACATACTGCGTCCATAAGGATTCACCGCGGCAATAGGATGTTTTTCATCAATCGGTAGATATTGCGGTTCGCCATACACGGCGGCTGATGAAGAATAAATAAAATTTTTCACCTTGGCATTCATCATGACTCTGAGCAAATTCAAGGTGCCGCTAACATTATTATGATAATAACGTGCCGGAGCGTTGACCGATTCATTTACCTGAGCCAGCGCGGCAAAATCCATGACGGCGGCGAAGGAATAATTTTCAAAAAGCTGGGTGAGTAACACCGTATCATTAATATCACCAATGATTAACTTGACGTCCCCCACCGCGTCGGCGTGACCGGTGACTAAATTATCTAACACGATAGGTGTATAACCGGCGTGTTGCGCGCATCTTATCATGTGAGAGCCAATGTAGCCGGCTCCTCCCACGATGAGTACATTCCGTTGTTTAGTAGGCATTTTTATTAATAAATCCTTGAAAAAATGTTAGCAAAATAATTTTTAAGTCGAAACTTAATGACCAATGCTCAATATAATATAAGTCATACTCGACCCGTTTCTCCATTTTATCCAGTGTTTCAGTTTCACCGCGCCAGCCATTCACCTGCGCCCAGCCGGTAATGCCCGGCTTGACTTTGTGACGTTGCATATAAGCCTTAATGGAATCTTTGTAAAATTCGTTATGCGATACCGCGTGTGGCCGCGGGCCAACAATAGACATGCGACCTTGCAGTACATTAATAAATTGGGGCAATTCATCCAGACTGGTTTTACGTAAAAATTTGCCGAACGGCGTTATTCGTCGGTCATTGGCACGCGCCTGCGTCACCTGCCCCGCCGCTTCATCATGTAACACCATAGTCCTGAATTTATAAACTTTGATAATGCGACCATCCCAGCCATGGCGTAATTGCTTGAAATAAATTGGGCCCTTGGATGAAAGTTTTACCCCTAATGCGATGAGTAAAAACAGTGGACTGATCAGGATTAAAATAATGGCTGCCAGCACGCGGTCTTCCACTGCTTTGATTAAACGGTTTAACCCAACCATAGGCGAATCACTTAAATTCAACGCCGGGAAGCCAGCTAAATCGGTCACTGAACTTTTCAGCAAACCAAAACCAAACACATCCAGCACCATACGTATGGTAACGATTTGATGACGTAATTCGTGCAGTAATTTTTTCACTCGGGATTCGGCGCTTAAGGGCATTGCCAGCCAGATTTCATCAATAGATTCTTTTTGGGATTTTAAATACCCGCCTATATCTTTTGGCATAGGCAACACGGGTAAACCACCAATCGTTTTTGCACCGTGGTCGCCCGTGTCATCAAATACCGCCATAATGCGGAACCCCGTCCACAATGCTTGTTGGATGGAATCCACCAGTCGATTACTTAATTCACTGACACCAATCACAATGACGCGGCGTTCATTCCAGCGATTGGCGCGCATGATACGCAGCGATATTAATAAACTGGCGCGGAACAAGGTCAATAAGACTAATGCGATCGCTACCCAGTAAACAAACCAGATACGCGAAAAATCTTCACCGGTTTTGGTTAAAAACGCCAAGCCCATTAACAGCGTGAATACTAAGCCCAATGCTTTTAGCAAGGTGAGGATGTGCACCCAAAAGTTTTTGGTACGTACTGATTCGTAAATGCGGAAAAATGAAAAAATGAAAAAGGTAAAAATACCCGCGATGATTAAGGCATTGCGGTAAGGGATAGGCAGCTGCAAATCACCAAACTTATAGGTATAAGCCAATAGCGCCGACCCTACCACCGCTGCCACGTCCAGCGCGCGCAGCATATACGATAAGGGCCCAGCATATTCCTTTAATAAACCTCTTGGGAGCATAGTTCGCACTTAATAAGTTATGATATCCTGATGACCAACCATTTTATTGAATTTATACCCATTTGACAAAAGATACCCGATGAAAATTGCAATTGTTTGTGACTGGCTCGTAACTTATGCAGGCGCGGAGCGCTTCCTGGAAGAGTTGCTGCACTGTTTTCCGCAGGCGGATTTGTTCGCGGTGATTGATTTTGTCGCAGAAAAAGACCGGCATTTTTTGCATAATAAACCGGTAAAAACCACTTTTATCCAGCACTTACCCTTCGCGAAAACCCGCTATCGCGCCATGCTGCCCTTGATGACGCTGGCGATTGAGCAGTTGGATGTGTCGGCTTATGATGTGGTCATTTCCAGTTCGCACGCAGTGGCGAAAGGGGTGATTACCGGCCCTGATCAATTGCATATCAGTTATGTACACTCACCTATGCGCTACGCCTGGGATTTGCAGCACCAGTATTTACAGGAAAGTGGTTTAAACACAGGGTTGAAGGGCTGGGTAGCTAAGTATTTACTGCACAAAATGCGGCTGTGGGACCAGCGTACCGCCAATGGGGTCGATTATTTTATTGCCAACTCAAAATTTATCGCGCGCCGGATTTGGAAAACTTACCGGCGGGAAGCGACGGTTATCTATCCTGGCGTTATTAACAAGGCATTTACTCCGCGTTATTCCAAGGACAATTTTTATTTAGCCGTTTCGCGTCTGGTGCCTTATAAAAAGATGGATTTGATTGTGGAAAGTTTTGCGCAAATGCCAGACAAGACGCTAGTCGTGATTGGCGATGGGCCGGACCGGGATAAAGTGAAAGCTAAAACCGCCAGGAACATTACCTTGCTGGGACAGCAGTCGCATGAGGTACTGGTAGATCATATGCAGCGTGCGACTGGCTTGGTGTTTGCGGCAGAAGAGGATTTTGGTTTGGTGGCGCTGGAGGCACAAGCCTGCGGTACGCCGGTGATTGCGTATGGGAAAGGTGGTGCGCTGGAAACGGTGCGCGGGTTGTCGGAGAGTGAGCCAACGGGATTGTTCTTTAAACACCAAACATCTGCTGATATTTGTCAGGTAATTAAACAGTTTGAAGAAATAAGAGAAAAATTTACACCAGAGAATTGTGTAAAAAACGCGGGACGGTTTACGCCGGAGATTTTTCGGGAACAGTTTAGGGAATTTGTGTTTGAGAAAACGCGAGGGTTGGTGGAAATAACCACCCCTGTCATTCCCGCGCAGGCGGGAATCCATTGTTAGTTTACCCTCGCTTCTGAATTTGCAATGAATGGATTCCCGCC
>JAZKAT010000018.1:12626-43191 GCA_040389045.1 Pseudomonadota bacterium
GAATCCATTGTTAGTTTACCCTCGCTTCTGAATTTGCAATGAATGGATTCCCGCCTGCGCGGGAATGACAGAAGTGGCTGACAAGAAAGGCGCAAGAAATCTGAATTTGCAATGAATGGATTCCCGCCTGCGCGGGAATGACAGAAGTAGCAGACAAGAAAGGCGCAAGAAAGACGCAAGAAAGATAATATCCCACAGCAAAAAATTTAATCTATCATCATTATTTATTTCAAACATTAATACATGGTAAACTTGCCGGTTTTCCAACCCTCATAATAATGACAGCTGGCTAGGCATACGGAAAATCGCATGGATAGTACACATACAACAACGGAACCATTAATGGATAGTGCACACGTAACTCACGCACCGCTGACGGATACGCAAGAAAACGCTCATGCGGCGCGGGAAAAAAAACTTGCCGTCAAAGATTTAGTCGATGGTTTAAAAAAATGGCGTATCTGGTTAACACTGGCTTACCAGGACGTTAAGCTCCGTTACCGCCGTTCCGTGTTAGGCCCATTCTGGATCACCATCAGCATGGCCATCACAACTTATTCCATGGGTTATTTGTACGGCCATTTATTTCATACCGATTTGCAAATTTATTTCCCTTTTCTGGTGAGTGGGATGCTGAGCTGGGGTTTGATTTCATCACAACTTAGCGACCTTACCGATGCTTTTTCCAGCTCTGAAGGCTTAATAAAACAAATTAAACTGCCTTATAGTCTCTATATTCATAGAGTGGCGACGCGCAATGTCATTATTTTTTTCCATAATATAATAGTCATCGTGCCGATTATTGCGATTTTTCACCAGGTTGCAAAAATAAATCTTTGTACCCTGCTCTTAATCCCCGGCTTATTAGTTATCTATATCAATGCACTTAGTTTCGGCATCATCCTGGCGATGATAGGCGCGCGTTATCGTGATATTGCTCAGGTTATTAAAAGCTTGATTCAGGTGGCATTCTTCCTGACTCCGGTCATGTGGAGCCCGGATATTTTACCCGCCAAAGATAAATTTATTGTGTTCCTCAATCCGTTTTATGCGTTTGTTGAATTAGTCCGCAAACCCTTGCTAGGCATGTATCCCAGTTTGGCGACACTCGCCATGGCGGCAGCCGTCACGGCGCTAGGTATTTATCTTTGCCTCAATATGTTGAGCAAGTACCGTTCACGAATCGTTTATTGGTTATAGGATTACCATGGCATCAATTGATTTACATGCAGTTAGTGTTGAATTCCCGGTTTATAACATTAACGCGCGCTCGTTTAAAAAGAATTTTCTGCGTTTAGCAACTGGCGGCGCCGTGGTCGAAGACGCCAATCAACATATTGTGGTCAGCGCGCTGGATAATATAACGTTGCGCTTTAATCACGGTGATCGCATTGGTTTGATTGGTCATAATGGTTCGGGTAAAAGTACATTTTTACGTTTGCTGGCGACCATTTATGAACCTACGCGCGGCAGGATGACGGTCGAAGGTCATATTTCTCCTATGCTGGATTTAATGCCCGGCATAGAAATGGAGTTGACTGGTTACGATAATATAATGGTTCGCGGTACCTTGCTGGGTTTGACGCGCAAAGAAATTTTAAAGCACACCCAGCAAATCGCTGAGTTGACTGGCTTGGGCGATTATCTTTCCATGCCGATACGGACTTATTCCTCGGGTATGATGGTGCGCCTGGCGTTTGCGATTTCCTCCAGTATTAACCCGGATATTTTACTAATTGATGAAGTGTTTGGCGCGGGTGACGCCGACTTTATGGAAAAAGCCCGGCAACGTATGGTTGATCTTTTAGATCAATCCAGCATAGTCGTATTAGCTACGCATTCCGATGCACTGATTACTGAATTTTGTAACAAAGTCTTATTGTTGGAAGGTGGACGTATTAAATATTTTGGTGATCCAAAATCCGCACTTGAGATATATCACCACGGATAAAATAAAAAGTATGAACATGGAGTTCTAAAAATGATTATTAGTCGCACCCCATACCGCATCTCTTTCTTTGGAGGCGGAACGGATTATCATTCCTGGTATCAGGAACATGGCGCCGCCGTATTGGCAACAACCATCAATCATTATTGCTATCTGCATTGCCGAAAGAAACCGCCGTTTTTTAATCATAAATCACGGATAGTATGGTCGCGGATAGAAGAAGTCATGGAAAACAATGAAATCCAGCATCCTTCGGTTCGCGCTATTTTAAATTATCTGGATATGCAGCACGGGATTGAAATTCTGCATCAAGGGGATTTGCCGGCGCGTTCCGGCTTAGGTTCCAGTTCGGCGTTTACGGTAGGATTATTGAATGCAATTTACGCGCTGGACGGCAGCATTTCCAGTAAACGCGAATTAGCGTGTGAAGCGATTCATATAGAACGCGATATTCTGCGTGAAAATGTTGGCGTCCAGGACCAGATTCAGACCGCGTACGGCGGGTTGAATAAAATTATCATTTCTTCCACGGGTAATTTTGATGTTATTCCGCAAGCCTTGAATTCGCAGCGCCTGAATGCTTTGCAAGATCATTTATTATTGTTTTTCACCGGCGTGTCGCGTACTGCATCAGATATAGCTGGCGATAAAATTAAATCCATCCCCAGCAAACAAGTTGAACTTCATGCCATGCGCCAAATGGTGGATGTTGCGGCGGATATGTTAACTGGTAATGGTGATATTACTGATTTTGGCCGTTTGCTGCATGAGTCATGGTTGTTAAAACGTCAGTTAAGCAGCAGTGTCGCCCCACCTTTCATTGATGATATTTATGAAAAAGCACGCAAGTCTGGCGCTATTGGCGGCAAATTATTGGGCGCGGGTGGCGGTGGTTTTATGCTGTTTTTTGTCAAACCCGAAGATAGAATACAATTGTGTGAAGGCTTGAAAGATTTATTGTTAGTGCCATTTCAATTTGAAAACAGTGGTTCACAAATTATTTTTTATGATAATGCGCATTATAGTCAAATGTCTATGACGCGACGTGACTACCAGCATTTACGCGAAAAAAACCCTGAGGCAAAACCGCGTTTAACACGACTACTTGAAGTAGTTGCCGATAATTCCCCAGAATTGGAAAAAACACCATGACCGACCAAGACATTTTACTCGCTAAAATCAAAGACAATATCCACGAATATTGCGATACCTTTTTTGATTTCACTTTCAAAAAAGAAAACCCAATCGTGCGTTTGCATGAACCCACCACCAGTGGCGCGGAAATTTTCGCGGCGGTTGAAACTATGTTATCGACCTTCACGACTATGGGTAAAAAAGTCCGCGCATTTGAAAAACAATACGCTGACTATACGGGTACGCAACATGGGGTAATGTCGAATTCAGGTTCTTCCGCTAATTTGCTGGCGGTAGCAGCTTTAGCTAACCAGGTCACGCCAAATTATTTGAAGCCCGGCGATGAAGTGATTGTGCCAGCTTTATCCTGGTCAACTACTATCTGGCCGTTGATACAACATAATCTGGTGCCGGTTTTTGTTGATTGCGATTTATCTAGTTTAAATTTGGATTTACATAAACTTGAACAAGCCATTGGGCCGAAAACCCGCGCCATTAAATTAGTGCATGTTTATGGTAATCCCTGCAATATGGATGTCATCATGGCGCTGGCAAAAAAGCACAATCTATTTATTATTGAAGATTGCTGTGAAGCTATGGGCGCATTTTATGACGGTAAATCGGTAGGCAGTTTTGGTGATGTCGGTAACTTTAGCTTTTTCTTTTCCCATCACATCAGCACTCTGGAAGGCGGGATTTCAGTTACCAATAATTTTGAATTGACGGAAACCATGCGTATTTTACGCGCCCACGGCTGGTCACGCGAAGCTGACCAACATAAAAAATATGTTGAACAATATCCTGATATAGACCCACGGTTTATTTTCATTAATCAAGGCTACAACTTGCGCCCTACCGAAGTGAATGCTGCTATGGGCATGCATCAGCTACCCAAGCTGGATGGTTATATTGATAACCGTAGGGAAACCGCGGCGTTTTTCTTAAAGCATTTGGCGAAATATGCAGAATTTTTTAGTTTTCAACAGGAAGTGCCTAAGGGTAAGCATGTCTGGTTTGGGTTTCCGATTATCGTCAAAGACAATGCACCGTTTACGGTTAAGGAAATTACGGCCTTCATTCAGCAAAACAAAATTGAAACCCGGCCTATTATTGCGGGGAATATGGCGCGTCACCCTGCATTCAATATGTATCAACATCGAATTAGCGGCAGCTTGAACGCCGCTGACACCGTTATGAAGCAGGGTTTTGCATTTGCTTGCCATCATGCGGTGGATAAAAACGCGCGTGAATACATAGCACATGTTATTGATAATTTCATGGCTAAATTTTTAAGTTCAAACACTAAAACAGGAAAAACTACGGAGCGGGTCTAATGAAAAAGAAAATTCTTATTTGTGGTGCAACCGGCTTTATCGGTAGGAACTTTACCGAACAATTGAGCCGTAATTCGGAATATGAAGTCCATGCGGTGCGTTTTCACCGTCCGGCTTATGACTGCCCTAATGTCATTTGGCACCATGCGGATTTGCGCAAGCCTGAGGATATTGAGCGTGTGATCAGAGGCATGGATATTATTATCCAGGCGGCAGCGACGACTTCAGGTTCTAAGGACATAGTCACCAAGCCGTATATTCATGTTACGGACAATGCGGTCATTAACTCTTATTTATTCCGCGCCGCCTTCGAACATAAAGTTAAACATGTCATTTTCTTTAGTTGTACGGTGATGTATGCCTCTAACCCGAAAGCCTTGACCGAAACGGATTTTGATGCGAATGCTGCTCTGCATCCGCGTTATTTTGGGGTTGGCCACACCAAGTTGTATACGGAAAAAATGTGTGAATTCTATGCTAATATTTCGGAAACAAAATTTACTGCTATTCGCCATTCCAATATTTATGGTTCCCATGACAAATATGATTTGGAGCGCAGTCATGTTTTTGGCGCGACTATCACGAAGGTAATGAATGCCACGGATAAAGTGACCGTTTGGGGAACTGGGGAAGAAGAGCGGGATTTGTTGCATGTTGATGACTTGGTAAATTTTGCCAATTTAGCGCTTAGTAAACAAACTGAGAAGTATCGTTTATATAACTGTGGTTATGGACAAGCGATTTCTATTAAAGACCTGGTTAATAAAATTGTGACCCACTCGGGTAAAGACTTAAAGATAGAACATGATCTTGCTCAACCGACGATTAAAACCAGTTTATTTTTAAATTGTCAGTTGGCGAAAACCGAATTAGGCTGGGAACCGCAGATTGATCTGGATACGGGGATTAAGAAGACATTGGCGTGGTGGCAGGCGAATATTGCGAAAAAAGTCGCGGAGCCTGTCTAACTAACCACCCTGTCATTGAGCTGGCACTTATGCTAAGAACCGTAGGTTGGGCTGAGCGCAGCGAAGCCCAACAGCTTTTAACAAAACAAAGAGGAAAACACAAATGAGCTTTTACCAAAACAAAAAAGTCCTAGTCACCGGTGGCACCGGCTTAATCGGTCGCCCGCTGGTTGAAATGCTGCAAGCCGCCGGCGCCAAAATCACCATAGTCTCACTAGACGATCCTTCCCGCGCACCTGCTGGCATCACTTTCAAACAAGCAGACCTACGTGAATTCAGCAACTGTCTGGAAATTTGCAAAGACCAGGAAATTGTTTTCCAGTTAGCTGGTGTCAAAGGCTCCCCCGCCATGACCGCAAAACGCCCGGCGAGCTTTTTCGTACCCACTATTACTTTCAGCATTAACATGATGGAAGCTGCCCGCCGCAATGGAGTAGAACGCTTTATGTTCACCAGTTCGGTTGGCGTATACTCCCCTGCTGACATTTTTTACGAAGATGACGTTTGGAAAACCTTCCCCTCCCCTAACGACCGCTTTGCCGGTTGGGCGAAACGCATGGGAGAATTACAAGCTGAAGCTTATAAAATTGAATACAACTGGGATAAAATCTCCATCGTCCGTCCCGCTAATGTCTACGGCCCTTATGATAATTTCGATCCAGCCAATGCCATGGTAATCCCAGCATTGATTAACCGCGCCATGAGTGGTGAAAATCCGTTGACCTGTTGGGGCGATGGCTCACCTATTCGCGACTTCATCTTTTCACGTGACGTAGCAGCAGGCATGATGATGGCAGTTGAACAAGGTATTAATGAACCGATTAATCTGGGTAGTGGCACTGGCGTAACGATTAAGCAAATCGCTGAAATTGTAGCAGCCAATGTACCAAATGGCCCGCTTGATATTGCCTGGGATATCACCAAACCTGCTGGCGACGCCAAGCGATTAATGGATATGACTCGAGCAAGTTCCTATGGCTTTAAACCCGTAGTATCTATTGAAGAAGGCATTAAGGAAACAATAGCCTGGTATACCAAAAACCGTGATACCGTGAATAATCGTTATAATGCATTTACTGAAAAAGCGCACTTACCAACTGAAACAGTAGCTTAAGTTACGTATTAAAGTTGCATACTCGAAAAAAAGAGTATGCAACTAGTATCATATCAATAACTCAAACCAAGCTTGGAAAACGTCGGCGATAACCTGCTAAATGATCTGCAAAAAAGTATTGATTTTTATTAACCCACTCAGTGAAATTAAATTTCAAGATGTCACCAAAATCTTCATCCATCATGCGCAGCAAAGTCGTTGGAGGAGTTTCTGGGTTTTGAAACGGTGCGTCAATTTGATATAAGCCGTCTAAATCATATTTGCGCTGGTAGTGATTGTACTTTTCTTCAAGATTATTCATTAAATTTTTATCATTGGTCCACAACGTAGGGCACAAAGATAAATCGTAAAAGTCGAAGCTTTTTCTATACGAAAAATTAGACTTCAAGTAAGGGCTATTAATGTTATTCACTTCACCCCTATGCGCATTCACTTCGAAAAAGATTCCATGTTTCCCATGCCTATAACCTAAAAACAAACTTAAGGATCTAAAAGCATTTAATATGGGAGCGGCAAGTGCGCGTTTCCAGGATGGAGCCTCGGGAGTATAATTTATCTTGCGCCATACTTTACCGAGAAATCCATTATGATTATCCAGCATTGTCCAGAAACTTTGAATGAAAGCAATTTCTTTAACAACTAATATTCGACGCAACATTTTCGCATAATAATCAATTTGTTTAGGTTGCATTTCGTGTAGTGACATTGCATTGTAGGCTAAATCAGGTTTTATCAATTTGTCATAATGATGCATCATATAATTTGGGATATAGATGATGCCATCATCAATATCTTCCAACTTAACTTTTCTATCTTCTTGATCAGGCCCTAAAATCTCAAACAAACCATTGGGGCCGGCGACATAATGTTTTTTATCTGGTAAACCAAGATTAAGATAAGTAAATTGCAGCAATAAGGATTCAGGAATATCACAAATAAAGTAACGGCATTTTGGAAAAGATTTATAAAGGCCATAAGCAAACATGCCACTACCCGCCCCAATTTCTAAAATAGCTGGACTTGCTTTTTTTGCTAGATGATCATGCACACCGGTATGATAAAGATAAAGCAATCTTTCTTGCGTTATAGCAACATCCATATTAACTACGCCATCATCAACTTTCCATCCTGCTTCTCCACAAACCGGTGGCGCAGTTATTTTAAAAGCTTTAGGCGATGCAGCAGCTAATTTTTTATAACGCTCAAAAATCGGATCGATTACCGGAAAAGTATCTGCACGACAATAATTGAGGATAGGAAATCCAGAAAAAGCCCAGACCCAACGTAAACGATCATAGACGTCGCGCTCACCTTTCAGTAAATTCTGGATAACACACTCTACTCCATCACCACCCCAATAAGTCCCAAAAATATCTTTATTGATACCGGATTCTTCAATATATTTTTCACGGTCGGTAATGCATGAAGAAATTTTATCCCGACGAGAATTAATAAAGTTGAATTGTTCGTCCGTGAGCTTTGGTGGCGGGAATAGCGCTAATTCATGCAAATTCTGTTTTAACTTTTCGACATCTTGCATAGATGCGCTTATGTGACTTTTATTACCAACTTCAACTGTTGGCTGTTCCATTATTATCTCCCTGTGTCAATATTCCAAACAATAAATAGGCTGCATTATAATTAACTTTTTTAATAGAGGGCAAGCCTTATAGCTAATACCTATATTAACCATTTTTCAATGCAGTTTTTCTGAAAAAAACTCCGATTAAACAAATCATACTGAACAAATAGCTAGCAAAGGCTGCCCATGATTGATAAACAAACCAGACAACCGCATGACCATTCGGTACCGATGCTGCCATGAAAGCAAAATTAGCGCGGTCAAGCCTAGTGGATTTACCATTAACAAAAACATGCCAACCTGGCGCCTTCGCGGCATTAAAAACAAACGTACAATCTTGTCGCAAACAATCTGTAGTAAACATAGCGCGCTCACCCACAATGCCATTAATTTCAACTGAACCCGCTGGTCCAATAGGATTGGAAGACAATAGATTTAACTGAGGGGATTCTAAAATAATATCGTGTTTGGCTTTTAATGTAGCTAATTTTTCATATAAAGCTGATGTCGTTTCAAGAAATTTTACTACATCACGTCCCCCGCGAGCAAAATTGAGCTTAATGAATTTCTCATAATGCTTAATGTCTTTTGGGTTTTGATATGAAATATGATTTGCTAAATAAGCCATGCCATATGAGTCTTTATTTATAAATGTATGTAATTCAGAGGCAATCACGAATGCTTTGTTAATAGAAGCAGGTACCGGTGTTACATCGGGAATATTATTCCAGTCATGATCTGATGTTTCCACTGTAAATACATCAACACCTGCAATATTCATAATTTTTCTCATATTTGGATCCATAAAATATGGAGAATAAAACGAATTCCACGGGACTACAGCTCGATAAGTGCCCATGCTATCAAAATTATCTTTGGGCAACACATACAATGCCGTTAATATTGGGATCCCTGTCATCAATTGAATATTTAAACTGGTCGTTTGATTATTAACAAAAAACCCGGAAAACACACCCAACTGAAATTCATCCTGCGATGCGCCTACAATCCGCATATATCGACTGGGCAACTGATCATAAAGAGCAGCTAAATTATACTGAAGAATACGACGTAAATTTACGTGTGGGTTAGTGAATAAAGTATGCGACGTATTCCAGGTATAGGAACGATTAACACAAAAAATATTATTATCCAAATAATAGCTATCAACAATATTATCAACTTTTCTTGCAATATTTAATATTAAGCTATCACTGTTTGCAAAGTTAATTGTATTCAAACCAAGTTGGCTTAACGCTTGATAATAATTGGCTCTATATTCAGATACTGCCGCTGAAGTGTAGCCTGACTTTTTAATATCTTTTTCAAAGCGCATCAGCCTGGATTTAATGAATTTAACATTGGCTTTATCACTGGCTAATAAAGTCGAATTTGCCAAAATAGATTGTATAGTAATGTAGTAGGGACAATTTTGGGGATTATCCGATTTTTCCTTACTTTGTATGGCTGAAATAGGAAAAACCATGCCAAAAATATTTAGCCATATTAGTGATATAAAAACAAACCATAACGTTTGTTTAATTGATAAGTTAGTAGTGTGCTTAGTTAACATTGGTTTGTACTCCTAACATTTTAAAGTACTTATTTGAAACCCATTGATAACTCAAGCTGGTTATTGCATCTAAAGCAAAAACCATCACTGTATAGGCGGCTACACAGTAAAAAATACCGAACCTCCAGTAATAGGTGAAATGGATGCCAAAATGCAACTTTTGCGCCACCCATGTCATAAACCATGCATGCCTGCCTAACAATAAAAATAACGTCATACACACAACTAAAAAAATCGAGCTTAGATAAACAGGTGATAAGTGTTTTCTAAATCCTTGCAGAATTAATGATATAGGCAAAGCTATCAATACCACATTTATATAGGGTTGTATAAACTCAATTGACACCGTTTGAATATCTCCTATATGCCCTACTACATACATATTACCCGTAAACCGGTCGAATAATATTGGCACCACATCAAAAGCAGTTAATATCAAAAAAGTAATTATCGAAGAAGAAAACAGCGATATTTTTTGTTTCAACTTTAGCTGTGGTGTAAACAACACCAAGCCAAACGCATAAACAAAATAAAATACCGTTGAATACAACAAACCTTCCGGATGCGGTGCATAGATAAATAATTGCAAAGCCAATGCTACTGCGGCCCATAGTGCATAGGTTTTGCTGCCTTTTTCAAAAGCGAGGGAAATTAATAATAAGGCAATTGGAAAAACAGCATAGGATGAAAAGAACACGCCATTGTCCGCACCCATAATCTGGTCAACGACCGGGGTACCGCTAAAGGAAAATAATATCCCGCCCCACAAGGCAAATACTAAATGTACTTTAGCTGCGTATTTTAAAAATAAATAAAACCCAAATGAGCCTATCACTATTAAAATAAAATAAAGCGTCATTAAAATAATATGAAAAGCTTCAAAACTTGCGCTAGGTAGGTCAAAAACAAAGGTTAATAATTGCATTAAAGGTGAATTGAGCAAGAAAGGGGTATGCATTATACCCGCCCACTGTGAGTGGTCTATAAATGAAAAAGCAAATTGCTTAGCTAAAACAAATCCTCTAAACATAGGTGATAACACCACGGCTTCATCGGTGTAATAGCCATCAGGAACTAATATAGACATATTCCAATGCAAGGGTGAAAAACGTGTGGTAAAAATGAAATGCAAAAAGAAAAACAGCATAAATACGATTGCATCAGTTAAATAAAAGCTGGCAAGACGGTGATAATCTTCTCTATCTAATACCAACAATAGAAATGCGATTTGATAAAGCCCAATTATTCCTGCTATCCAGTACACTGGGTAATTCACAAATACCAATAGCAATGGCGTGAAGCTTATTGCGACCGCCAGCGAAGTTAATTTATTTGCCGAGAGATTTAATAAAATTAATCGGGACAAGCCATAAAAAGCAATAATGGTTAAATAACACTTAAAAATAGTAATACCAAAAAATTCTTTGGGATAAAAAGGAAGTCCACCGAGAGAAACCGCATTGACTTGATTTAATGCAAACCAGTAACCAAAAGCGCTAGCAATAATTGAAATCACGATAAAAGCGGGCGATCGTAAAACTGCCGCGATTGCTTTCGTATCAAATTTTTCTTTAAACATTTCTCATCCTTTAATTAGTATTTTTTTTATGGGCTTATATTTTCAGATTTCGCATGCATGCCAATAATCATGTTTTCCCGCAATTCTTCCCGCGGCAGCAGCGGCGACAAATCTTCAAGGGGCGGAGAAATAATAGAACCATCCGGCTGCAAAGCCAACGATAATTTCGGCACGAACAATTGTTCAGGATGAGTGAATACTTCACAAATAAGCGGACCGTTATGAACTTGCACTTGTGGAATCACTACCTCAAAATCTTCCCAGGTCCTGATGGTAAATGCTGGCATGCCAAATGCTGTTGCCAATGCACTAAAATCCGGGCAGCTAATACCTGATTTTTTATCCGTACCTGCATACCGGCCTGCGAACAAAGCTTTTTGGGTATGTTTAATCATCAGATAGCCATCGTTATTAAAAACAAATATTTTTATTGGCAGTTGGTGATGCACAATGGTTTGTAACTCTTGCAAATTTAACATCATGCCGCCATCGCAATTGAGGCACATGACTTCACCTTTATCGGTGGCAAACGATACCCCAATCGCTCCCGGCAATCCATAACCCATTTCACCAAGCCCGGTTGAAGTCATCAAGCGCTGCCCTTTTTTTAAAGACAATACTTGATGGCCGCTTAGCAATGCAGTACCCATGTCGGTCACAACTATTTGTTCAGGTTTGAAATGCGCAGCTAAACGCTGCATAAAAGGATAGGAATTAATAAAACCATCTTTGTCTGCATGCTCTGGGCCCACGACCGGATATTTGGTTTTATACTTATTGCATTGCGCCAGCCAGGATGATTTATTTTCTGGTGTATATGTGGATGCGGTAATTTGAGCTGTCAAATCAATCATAAAATCTTTAGCATCGGCAAGCAGTGGAATCGCGATACGGTCCCCATGTTTAGTGAGCTCTGTGGCATCAATATCGACTACCGCCAGAGTGGCCGTACGAGCTAATTCCGTTAAATCATAACCTATTTGCGGAATGGCTAAGCGTGTCCCTATCGCCAGGATAAAATCACTATTCTGCAGCACAAAGTTAGCAGCGCGTTGTCCATAGACTCCCGCTCTGCCAAATACCAGTGGATGGTCTGAGGCAATCATGTCAATACCAGCCCAGGAAACCAGCACGGGACATTGTAAGGCATTCACTAACGGTTCAATCAACGCAACCGACTGCGCCAGACGTATGCCATGGCCAAGCCATACCACTGGACGTTGCGCGGTTTGCAATGCAGTAAGGACTTGTGACGCCCCTGCTTTAGTATCAGTTATGAAAGCACCTTCAATCGTTTTTACCTCAGCTTGCTGGAATGACTTAAACTCACCACGGGCAAGCGAGGCTGCCAGAATATTCATAGGAATATCGACCCAGCAAGGGCCCGGCCTGCCAGTCGTTGTAAAATGATATGCAGTTTCCAGCACCATCAGCGTGTCACTGGGATTTAATACTCGCTCTGAATATTTGGTTACTTTGCTAACCATGGCGGTGCAATCATAACCTTGCACACCCCAACCGCGTAATGGATTAGTTGGTAGGGTAAATTTTGAATTTTCATTGCCAGAAATAACCAGACAGGGAATGGAATCCAGCCAGGCACTGACCACACCAGTCACCGCATTGGTTGAACCCGCGCCGGTGGTAACAATTACCGCGGACATACGGCCATGAGTACGAAAATACGCTTGCGCTGACATGGCGGCGGCTTGTTCGTGATGAACACAAATAATTTCGGTGTAACCTTTACGCAAAATGGAATCAAATAAATGCGCATTGCCCGCGCCGATAATGCCAAATACGTGACGAATTTCATGGGCTTCTAGAAATTCAGCAATGGCATCACTTACTTTAACTAAAGCAATATTGGCTATTGATAAATCTTTTACGGGAATATCTTTTACTACCATACAAGGTCTCTTAAAGGATTTTTTTCGGCGTGAATAAGTTGGTTCCAGGCAATAGTACGTTCAATAGCGGCGGTCAAATCGACAGTGAGCCCAAGTTGTAATTTGATTTGTGCGCTAGTGACATCGGGCACAAAACGAGAATTTTGCAATGCAGTCGCAGCAGAAGTACGCAATTTGATTTCCACCTTAAAATCAAATTGATTTGCCACCCTGCTCGCTAGCTCCGCCAAAGTCACCGACTCTGCGCTTCCCACATTATAAACTTCACCTGATTGGCTGCGAGACAAAATAGACAATAACCAGAAAGCCAAATCACTGGCATACATATAACTTCTTACTGTTTCTCCATCGCCAAGCACACGAATTTCATGGCCTGATAATGCATCTTTAATAAAATTATTTAGCGCCCAAGGAGCTTCTAACGATTGATAAGGGCCCATGAAAGCAAAAGGCCGCGCCGTTACTACTGGAATACGCGCCTGGCTGCGCGAAGCATGGCATAAAGTTTCCGCGTAACGTTTCGCTTCTGCATAAGCCGAGGAAGCTGTGCCACACTTAGGGGCACCGGCGAAATTTTCATCCATGAGTTCTTGCTGAAATGGTTGTTGGCCGTAAATCAAACCCGAACTTAGATTTAATAACATTTTGAAATTGGAACAACGCTCAACCGCCCGCAATACTGAATAAGTGCCATTGGCGATAGTCGACATGGTTTCCAGCGGATAAGTTGCGTGAAAGCGATTATCAGGCGTTCCCGCCGCATGGATTAACCAATTAGTGTCCGCTGGCAATTCCATTAAATAGCGCACATCCGCGGCAATTAATTTAACGTCTTTGCGATTAGCAAGATGGGGACGGGTAACTTTAAAATGATTAATGTTCTTGGCGATGAGAACAACCTGGGTATTAAATGAATGATAATCATTTAAATAAGTAATCAATCCGGTTAACCAGGTTCCAATAAATCCAGTACCACCCGTAATAACAACCGCATCATTTTTTAATGCCGCGAGTGATTCTTGTTTAACGCCAATCACTTTACGGTAATCTTCTAAAATAAAATCCAGCGCAGAAAGTGCCATGAGTTACTCCGTCACTTTATTTTTGGCAAGGGTTGCCGCCACTTCTAAAATAATATCTTCCTGGCCGGCGACAATTTTACGGCGTCCAAGTTCGAAAAAGATATTTCTAGGATCAATATTAAATTCTTTGGCAATACGCGCTACCGGCTTCATAAACCCTGAAAATACTCCCGCCAGACCGCTGACGATACTGACTGAACTTATCGTGGGTATTTCCTGCAATAAAAATTTTTCTGCTAAATCGGCGGCATCCAGCGCGCCATAAAAATCCACACCCGTGTGATAGCCCATGCGATCTAACACACCGATTAATATTTCTAATTGAGCATTGCCAGCGCCAGCACCAAAGCCTCGCGCGCAACCATCCAACATCAAAGCACCGGCTTCTACTGCCGCAATTGAATTGGCAATCGCCATGCCTAAATTATTATGGGCGTGAAAACCAACCGGAACCGACAGTGATCTTACCAGCGTATCAACGCGTTCAGTGACTTCAGCCGGCAGATAATAGCCTGCTGAATCCATAAAAATAATCCCTTCAGCGCCATACGATTGCATTTTAATCGCTTCTTCAGCGAGGACTTCTTTGGTGACCATATGTGACATCATCAACACGCCATAAACCACTTTGCCAGCAGCACGCGCGTATTTAATATGACGTTCGGTAATATCGGCCTCAGAACAATGCGCGGCAACTCTGACTACATCGACACCTTGCTCGATCGCGGGTGCCAGGTCTTTATCAATCGTCGCAAAACCCGGAATAACATGAATGCCCAGCAGTGATTTTTTTAAATAAGTGCGCGCGGTTTGCAAAGCTTGAAAATCAGAAGTTGCTGACAAGCCTAATTGCAGAGATGAAGCGCCAACACCATTGCCATGTCCTACTTCGACAATAGGAATACTGGCGGCATCGGCAGCCTGGCAATAGGCTGCTATTTGTTCGGTGCTAAGCTGATGGCCTATGGCGTGATTACCATCGCGTAAAGTGGGATCGCTAATTAATATGGTACTCATCCATCAACTCCTGACTGCGAACAGTAGATTGTTTATAGGCGTAGCGTTCCGCTACGACTAACGCCGCGCAATTAATAATATCAAGATTACCTGCGTATTCAGGCAGGTAATCGCCTTGGCCTTTGACTCGAACCATTACTACAATACGGTTATTGTCTATCATAGGGCCGACGATAATTTCATAACCCGGAACATATTTTTGGACTTGTTGAGCAATTTGCTGGGTAGCGATTTTTAGTCTTTCAATATCCGGCTGTTTAACTTTGGCAAAAATTGTGGTTTGCATATTAATACAAGGTTGCGCGGGATTAAGATTAAGTATCGCTTTGGCAGTGAGCGCGCCGGAAAATGTTTTTATGGCATATTCCGTGGTATGAATATATTCATCCAGGTTCAGTCGCGTGGCTGGCCCCGCGCTGCGTGAAGCGATACTGGAAATAACTTCTATATATTCTATTTCTTTGTGCGTTTGCGCCAAGGCATAGGCAATAGGTACCGATGCCTGACCACCACAAGTCACCATGTTCACATTGGGTTGACCTAAGGCTTGCTCCATATTAACACTAGGGACGCACATCTTGCCTATCTTTGCTGGGGTCAAGTCAATAACAAATTTACCCAGGTTTTGCAGTATCACCGCGTGTTCTTCATGGGCTCGCGCGGAAGTAGCGTCAAAAACCAATGAGCAGCAATCCGGATTATTTTCAATGTAGGCGATACCCTCGGCGGAAATATTCACGCCCAGTGATTGCGCTTTCATCATGCCACCAGAAAATAAATTACGGCCGATAAACGCGCCGCATTCCAGATAAGGCGAGCGTAATACTTTGATAAGCAAATCCGTGCCTATATTTCCACTTCCCAGAATGGCGACTTTGACTTTTTTCATTAACTTGCTAGCCTTAAAAATTGATGCGCTCTTCTTCCACCACTAGCGGACGTTTAAAAACCTGAGTATGGATAGATAATACATATTCTCCCAACAAGCCTATGAAAAACAGTTGTATGGAGGTAAAGAAAAATAATCCTATCAAAATAGGCGCGACACCCAGGGGGAAATACTGCCAAAAGATAATTTTCAATATGAAATAGATTACCCCGATACTAAGGCTCAACAGCGAAAGAAAAAATCCCGCCATGGTGGCTAAGCGCAAAGGAACTTTGGTATGACTGGTAATGGCTAACATGCCATAGTCATACAAAGTATAAAAATTAGTTGAAGTCTTGCCGTGCTTACGCTTGGGTTGCACAAAATCGACTTTAGTAACTTTATAACCCATCTCAGCAATCATGCCGCGGAAGAATGGGTATCTATCATCCATTTTTCGCAGATTATCAATCACTACTTTGTCATACAAACCAAAGCCAGTAAAATTCTTGATAATTTCAACATCTGAAAAACGACGAATCAGGGAATAACAAAATTTGCGTATCGCAAACATGAAGCGGTTTTCCTGGCTCTTGGGTTTGACGCCAATGACTATTTTAAAACCTTCTTCCCAATGGTGAATAAACTTTTCTATCAACTCAGGTGGATCTTGCAAATCGCCTGCCAGATAAATGGTTGCATCACCGCTGCTTTGTAACATCCCATAAAATTGGGAACGCACGCCACCGAAATTTCTGGCGTTGACTATGACTTTAACTCGGCTGTCTTTTGCCGCAATTTCTCTTAAGACTGCTACCGAACGATCGGTAGAAGAATTATCAATAAAAATATGTTCATAATTATATTGAGGGTACTTCGCAAAAATATCTTTGACCTGCTGATAAACTTCCGGAATATTTAATTCTTCATTGTAGCTAGGTGTGATAACTGAAATTAATTTCATATTGCTACCTCAGGCTCATCCAGAAAACTAGTAATAGTGCGCTTAAATCCTTCTTCTATAGAAACCACCGGACGCCAGCCTAGGGCCAGTGCGCGGGAAATGTCCGGGCAATTAACCGCAATTTTACTAGCGATATATCCTTGCTGTTCACCGCGGTCTTTTTTTATGACTTTTATATTTCGTTCGGGAAACAAGTTAGCGACTTTAATCGCTAAATCAATCACTGATGATTTGCAATCCGGATTACCGATATTATAAGCCGTAGCATTTTTCCCTTTGAGCAACACGGTAAAAAACCCTAAAGTTGCATCCGCTAAATAACAAAACGCCCGCACCGCCAAACCATCGCTTAACATGACAATATCGCGCTGCCGCACTACATCGGCGACAAAATCAGCAAAGACCCTGCCATCATTCAATTTCAACCCGGGACCATAAGTATGAAAGGGACGGACTATTTTTACGGATAAGCCGTATTGATGCGCGTACGAAACACACATGTTTTCGCCCGCTCTTTTGCTTTCGGCATAGCATGATCGCACATTGGTTGGATCAACCAACCCATACATATGTTCTTCGGTAGGTACTTTGCTGGCATCCAGCTCACCGTAAACTTCACCCGAACTAAAAAATAAAAAATTCTCAGCCTGGTGCGCTTTCGCCATTTCCAGCAAATGATAAGTGCCCAGCACATTCGCGGTAAGTGTTCCCACTGGGTCTGAACCATAATATTTTGGACTGGCCTGGCTGGCGGCGTGAATTATATAATCCATTTTTTCATTAAGTGAGAAGGGTTGGGTGACATCCTGCCTTATCAATCGTAAATCTTTGCGTCCTTCATAGGCCTGGAAGCGGGTTAGGGCGCGTTCTTTATTACGCACCAAGCCAATAACTTTGGTATTTAATTTTTTTGTGGTATTCAAATAGAGTAATGTTTCTAACATATAAGCTGGCAAAAAACCATTTGCGCCGGAAATCAAAATTGTTTTATCTGCAAACAATTCCCAAGGCAAGTCAGCGCTGGTTATGCAATGTAAATCTTCAGTTATAATATTGTTTTGCATACAACTTCAAAGCCTCTAAGCGAAAACGCTGTTCTGCACGTAGCTAGCGGCATACTCGTCAAACGATTGATGGATATGCGCCATCATTTCTGCCGTTAATCCGTGGTGACATCCTAGCAGTATACCGCCGCGCATTACCTGATCCGTATGCGGATAACCCTGCGCCGCGTCACGGCGTTTAATTTTACTAAAACCGGGTTGACGCAAAATATTGCCGGTAAAAACCGTGCGCGTTTGAATATTGCGTTTTTCCAGAAAAATCTGTAAATCACGCCGTGTGAATGGCGCTTCATCCCGTACCGTCAGAGCGAAAGCCAGCCAGCCGGTTTTGGTATTGGGTAATTGCTTAGGTAAAATAAACCAATCTTCATAAGTTTTAAAATACTGCATATGAGCGGCAAAAGCTTGTTCGCGTAACGCGATATTATTTGCCAGTTTGCTTAATTGCACTAAGCCAAAAGCTGCGCCCATTTCCGAGGGTTCAAAGTTATATCCTACTGCTTCAAATACAAATTTGGCATCATATTCCATACCATCAACTTGTACATTGAAACGGTTTTCAATTGCTTCCGAATCAACAAACAGCGAAGAACTGCGCCCCCAACTGCGCAATAGCTTGGCGCGTTCTGCAAGTTTCGCATCCTTCACACATAACATGCCGCCGTTGCCAGCGCAGTTGATGACGTGAGAACCATAAAAGCTAGTGGTGCTTATATCAGTGTAACGGCCTACTGAAACATCGTTGATTGTAGCTCCCAGAGTGTCACAGGAATCCTCAATCACCACGAGATCATGTAAATTGGCAATGTGACGCAGTTTTTTCCAGTCTGGTAAATTACCTAAGAGGTTGGGAATCATTAATGCTCGGGTTTTTTCCGACAGCATGGCTTCAACTTGCGCGGCATCTATATTAAATGTGCCTGGTTCAACATCGACAAAAGCGGGGACCAGATTATTTTTAATTAATGGCGCGACAGTCGTGGAAAATGTTAACGCGGGGGTAATAACTTCGGAGCCGGCAGGCAAATCTAAAATTTCAATCGCCAGATAATTTGCGGATGAACCTGAGTTCAGCATAATCCCGTGCGTTTTATCAAACAAAGCGGAAATCTTTTCTTCCATTTCACGTACATGTTTTCCCATTTGGGTTGAAGTCCGTAGTACCGAAACGACGGCTTTAATTTCTTCTTCGCCATGAACGGTTTTGCCATAAGGTACGTGAATATATTGTTTGCCACTCATTATACTAATTCTCCAGGAATATCTTCAGATGGGATGGAAGAAGTGGTTAAAAATCTGTTAATTTGCGCTAAGCTTATGTCTTGCATATTCTCTGCTGCCTGAAATGCTTGATACCAGGCTACAGTTTCTTGCAAACCGCGGGTTAAATCCCAGCGCGGCTGCCAACCTAAAATAGCTTTCGCTTTGCTACAGTCTAACTTAAGACATTTTTCTTCATGCGGATGTTGCTCACCATCCACTTGCCAATGCGTAGTATTGCCCCAGAGTTGAATAATATAATCCGCCAGCCAACTGACGGGTTTGATGTCCGCGTCAACCGGGCCAAAATTCCAGGCTTCAGAATAGAGCGCAGGCTGCTGGTATAAGCGCTCAGCCAACAACTTATAACCGCTCAACGGTTCTAAAACATGTTGCCATGGACGCAATGATTTGGGATTGCGAATTAACACCGGTTGTTTATTAACGCAGGCATGAATGATATCAGGCACTAAGCGGTCTGCCGCCCAATCACCGCCGCCAATTACATTACCCGCTCGCGCCGATGCGAGCCCAATAGTTTCTGCGCCAGAAAAAAATGACTGGCGATAAGCCTGGGTCACTAATTCTGAACACGCTTTACTATTGCTGTAAGGATCACGCCCACCCAGTCTGTCACTCTCGGTGTAACCAAGTAAAGTTTGCGTATTTTCATAACATTTATCTGTGGTGACATTGACGATAGCCTTGACGCTTTCCACATTTCTTAGCGCTTCAAAAAGATGTACCGTACCCATCACATTAGTCGCATAAGTCTCTACCGGTTCTTTATAGGAATAGCGTACTAACGGTTGGGCTGCCAAATGAAAAACAATTTCGGGTTGATGCGCAGTGAGCGCCTGTTGCAATAAACTATAATCACGAATATCTCCAATGATGCTAGTCATGTTATCGGCAACAGCAGCGAGCGAAAAAAGATTAATTTTGGTCGGTGGTTCCAGCGCAAAACCAGCCACGTCAGCGCCTAGAGATTGCAGCCATAGAGACAACCAACTACCCTTAAAGCCAGTATGTCCGGTGATAAATACTTTTTTATTAAGCCAGAATGTCGTCATAATGTTTGGCTTTGAGTGCGGTATTAAGGGGGATTTGTGAATTCATTTGTTTATCAGACCATTTTTTCCAGGGTGCTGAGCCCGTTAACCAGAGCTTTTCTAAATGTTCTTTATCGCGCAAGGTATCCATGGCATACCAAAACCCATGATGTTGATAAGCGGATAATTGCCTATCCTGCGCTAATGACTCCAAAGGCTGTTTTTCCCAAATCGTATTATCATCATCGATATAATTTAACACTTTGGGGGATAACACAAAAAATCCACCATTAATCCAGCCCCCATCACCTTGCGGTTTTTCATTAAAGTTCACCACGAAATCCTGCTCTATATCAAGCGCGCCAAATCTCCCGGTAGGCTGCACCGCAGTGAGTGTTGCTAAAGTATTTTTTTCACGGTGATAGTTAATCAATTGGGTAATATCGATATCTGCAACACCATCGCCATAAGTAAAACAAAAAGGTTCATCATCTAAATAACGCTCTACCTGTTTGAGTCGGCCACCCGTCATGGTTTTTTCACCGGTTTCAACCAGGGTGATGCGCCAGGGTTCAGCATAGTTTTGGTGAATTTCTATTTTGTTTTTAGCGACATCGAAAGTTACATCGGAGGTATGCAAAAAATAATTAGCAAAATATTCCTTAATCATATAGCCCTTGTAACCCAGGCAAATAATAAAGTCATTAATATGATAAGTAGAAAATATTTTCATGATATGCCAGAGGACGGGTCTTGAGCCTATTTCTATCATAGGCTTAGGGCGTAAAATCGTTTCTTCACTAATCCGTGTACCCAAACCTCCCGCTAAAATTACTGCTTTCATTAACAGTCCCTTTTTTAATAAAAACCAAGTGCAATGTGCTTATATTAACCCTGTCAGCGGTTAAATTAGTTCCTGTATAATTTAAAGCTAGCCGCATAAAAATCCCAACAAATGCGTAATAATGCCTTAAAAAGTAAGTGCTAATGCTATCACCGATTAATAAGAAAGTCTCCGGCTAAGAGTTAATAAAAATACTATAAATTATGGTCAAAAACCCATCTGCTTTTATTTCAAAATACTACCTTGCCCTTTATTTAAATAGAGTTATATAATTTGTCCTGTTTATTGTTTGGAATGTAGCCTTGCACAAGAGGTGGAGTTGAATACTTTATTCTAACTAAAAGGAGTTGTTTCATGTATCAAATTGACAATATCACAGCAACCAACACATTCCCCACCCCAGCGGTCACGGGCCCTAATCCTAACGGATATTTTTTTACCGGAGACCCAGCATTAGGTATACCTGCAACGGTTGCTGATAGTGACTGGCTTAATGCAGTCCAAGAAGAACTTTGCAATGTAGTTACCACACCCGGTCTAACCTTAAGTAAAACCAGTCAAAATCAATTATTGCAAGCAATTGAATTAATTAACCAACAAAGTTTGGGCGTTTACACAACCTCTAGTAGCTCTCCTAATACTTATAGTGCCACGTTATCACCCTCACCAATTTCTTATGTAACAGGGATGGCAGCATTAGTTAGATTTACTAATGCCAACACGAGTTCAGCAACGATAAATTTTAATAGTTTAGGCGCTGTTACCATAATACATAATGATGGAACAAATCTTAATGTCGGGGACATCGAAAATGGCATGATTGCATTAGTTGTTTATGATGGTACAAATTTTCAATTAATTAATCCCAATTTCAACCCAGCAAATTATTTAACTATCACAAATTATCAAAACAATACGCCTGGCTATGTTGACGATACCGGAACAGTCAACACTTATGTGGCAGACTTAACTCCAGCAGTCACAAGTTATGTAGCTGGATTAAGATATTCAGTAAAAATCGCCAACACGAATACGAGCCAAACACCTACTATCAATGTAAATGGTCTAGGACCCATAAATATTATTTCCGGCACGAGTGGAACTACTATTTGGCCTGGCAATTTACAAGCTGGTGTAGTTCATAATTTCGTTTATGACGGCACTAATATGGAATTACAAAATCCTTATATTGACCAAGATGCGTTGCAACAATTTAATTTTATTTATGGTGGCGATTTTAGTATTAACCCCTTTCAACGTAATACTTCTACAGTTAATGTTGCTAACAAACAGTTTATTGCAGATAGATTCCGTCATGTAAAAAGTGGAACTGGAGTAATTTCAGCCCAACAAGATGGTACAACCACTCCTACAGTCGCTCAAGCTGGCATGTTAACTACAGCTTGTTTGCTGACAACTGTTACCACGGCAAGTGCATCGCCAGGTGCTACGGATTATTGGGGTATCGAATACCCAATGGATGGACCAACCTATGGGCAAATGGCACAAAAACCATTTATGCTTAGCTTCTGGGTGATGGCAACAGTTACGGGAACTTATAGCATTTCATTTAATAATTTTGGACGTGATAGATCTTATGTTGCCTCTTATACAATAAACACAGCCAATACATGGAAATATGTTTCAATTCCAGTATTAGCTCCCCCAAGTTCAGGGACCTGGAGTTACGGAAGTGACGCAGGTTTATATATTTGCTGGTATTTGGCAGCCGGAAGTTCGCAACAAACCAGTAATATTGGTTCTTGGCAGACTGGACAATTATTTGCAGCTACTGGTCAAGTCAACAATATGGGGACTAATGGAAATGTTTTTAGATTAGCATTAGTACAAGTTGAAACAGGATTAAATGCAACCTTATTCAAAGCTAGACCTTCAGCAGAAGAAATTGAAATTTTACAAAGTTTTTTTGAGAAATCATGGTCATTTGACAGTCCTGTTGGAACCGCAAATATAACTGGTTGCGTTGGAGTTATTCAACCAATAACTATAGCTGCTATGTTTTGTGGCAATCAAATGACGGTCACTAAACGGCAATCACCAACAGTAACCTGGTATTCAACCGCGACTGGTGCGGCAGGATTCGTAAGAAATACAGGAACGAATACCGATATTGCTGTAACCACCTATAACTTTGTTGGCATTAAATCACAAGGTTCGCCAAATTTAGCATCAAGTATTAGTGCTGGCACACAAATATTTGCGCATTGGACAGCGGAGGCGGAAGTCGCTTAAACAGCTAGGATAAGTATCAAACAAAGAATGGGGAATTTATATTATCAATAAATTTCCCATTTTGGATTTCACCGGAAAGACTCACAGGGCCCCGCTGGCTAAAAGTTAGTGGATATTCTATAATCTCCGCTCAGATTTGTTGCATTTAAATATAAATAGACAATGAGCAATTAATGATTAAAAAAATAGCATTATTAGTGCCTTTTCGAGAAAAATACAATTCGAATATTGAAATTTTGACGTCCTTGTTTAAATCAAAAAATATCAATACACGTTTATTTTATACTAGCGATGCTATAGATACTTTTGAACCAGACTGTGTACTAGCGCTATCACCACAGGATGCGAAGCTGACCCGCTTCCCTACTTATGGGTTCATTGATAAAACAGTTAATGAATATTTAGGCTTACCACGCTTTATTCGCAATCTTTTAACTTATGATGGCTATATAACAAACCTGCCAGAAAACATCCAAATGTTAGAAGATTTATTGTTTGGTGCACGAAAATTAAATTCGTTAATTACTCCTATTAGTCAATTAGAGAAAATGCATGCCGAAACGCTTATCAACAAAGGCTATATACCTAATCCCAACGAAAACCCCGTAAACCTGCCCTCTATTACTTATATTGTGCGAACTGGGGGGCGGCATCGAAAATTGCTGGAGCGGGCTTTAAATAGCTTAATCGCCCAAAATTATCCAAAACTCCACGTGGTTTTTTGTATCTATAAGGACTTCGATTTTCTGGATGAGATTTTGCAACAATACCCTGCCTTGAATATTCAGATTATCAAACGAGAAAAATCTATACGTTCAACCGCCATTTGCGATGGCCTGGCGACAGTAAAAACGGATTTATTCGGCTTGTTTGATGATGATGACGAACTCTTCCCCAACCATATACGTTCGCTGATTCATACGCTTAAATACCATCACAATCGCGACTGGCGCAAAGAGATAGGTATGGTATACAGCGGCAGTATTATTATTGACGATCAAAACGAAGTATATGAAAACACTGAATACCGCGATATGAAGCTGGCAAACAGGCATGAGCGACGAGTCATCGAACATTTCCGTTTTTATCGTCCTGAAGAAATGTCCCAGCATAACTGGTTTATGATGTCTAACGCCTGGTTAGCCAAAAGCAGTTTAATTGACAGTGAATTGTTGACTGACCCACGAATTGATACTTGTGAAGATCTCTATTTTGAATTATTGATTGCGCAACGGACTCATTTTGCTTTTAGCGCGGAAGTGACGTGTGTTCATCATTTTCAACATAGTGGTCCTGCGATTAATTCAACTATAGTCGATAGCAAAAAACATATCCCGGACACCCAACGGATTGCCTTGCGAAATTTTTCCCGGTCTTTTGCCAATTCACTAGTCTATGACACTCATTTCAATCAAGTCGGCAGACCTTCCCCTCATCTGCATTATACCAATCCCTTTTATCCAGAACGCACTCCAAAAAGATCACTAAGCAGCACTTACCGAAAATTTATTATTAATTTGAAATATTTTGGGTTACGCAAAGCGCTACGCAAACTTTCTGCAAAACTTAGCGGCAAATAAGCTTAAGCTTTGCAATCTTCAAAATCCGGGAAATTAATTTCATCGATAAATTTACCCAGCAAAACGTTCACATTCGCTGAATTATTAGCAACCTTACCAACGAGTGAACTTAAGTTTGTTTTAGTAAGTTCCGGATTAACAAATGCTTGCTGCTCGATATATTCTTTTATGCTGATTAACTCAGTGTTTGATAACTTCATCGCAGACAATGTTATTAATTCCAACGCAAAATCATAAAATCCAGTTAAAATAGCTGAGCATAATAAAACACGATATTGACGATCAGATAACGAAATAGCTTTACTTAATGGATCTTTAAAGAATACAGCATCCGCATAAAAAAGCCGTTCTTTGCCGATATGGGTTTTTTTATTTAACTTTTTTTGGGACCGAGTATGCAGGGTCAAGAAACCGTAAAAGGAAAACCCTAATTCGCGCAGATAAACATCCACATCGGAAAATAATTTTTGGCCGGCATAAATTTCAAAAAATTCTACTTCAGTAACAATACAAACTGTTTTTTCCGACAATAATTTTTTAGCGCCAACTAAAATTTCATATTCTGTGCCTTGCGTATCCAGTTTGATAATTTCACCGGAATTTTTAAAACCTAAAGATAACTCATACATAACATGATCTAAAGGCGATAATTCCACTGGAATTTTTTTAGTGATACTCCATTTTTCAGTCATCTTATAACGGTCAATAAAAACCGGATTTGGTGTTAATAAAGAACTGTTAGTAGCTGCTGACAAAATATTTAAAGTTTTTTGACCATGAGCATCTCCTAGTGCATGGGGCAATATATTAAATTCACGCCAATATTGCTTTAATGTTTCATTATTGTTAAGCAAATCACACTCTTCCGGATCAGGTTCAAAACCAAGAAAGCTAACAAAAGGATGCAAAGGTTCAACCAAAGAATGTGATCCACCACGCGCACCTACATCAATAAAGCCTATAGGATCATTTTTAAAATAGGCATCAAAAATAGTCTTTTTAAAAGCATCAACAGAAGTATAGTCTTGCATAAGAATTCCAACAAAGTTAAGTTAATGCCAAAGGTTGACGTTGCGCTGAATTACCACTACGAAATTTTTCGCCCTGTTTAAGATATAAATTCAATACCGCATACCGTGAAGAATCACTTTGATTTGAATTAGAACCATGCACCAAATAAGCATGTATGAATAGCGCACTGCCTCTGCTTAACGATAAATGATGCGGTGAATATTTGGCGGGTACTTCAGTTTCTTCATTATTCGCATTACGGTCTTGTTTTGGGTCCAGGCTGAGGTTCAATTTTCTTACCGGCAAATTACCTTCCTTGTGTGAACCCGGATAGACAATCATGCCTCCATTTAATGGTATGGTATCTACTAAACCAATCCATACCGATGCAAAACATCCATCCCCCGCCTCAACATAAAAATTATCCTGATGCAATGAAAAACCCCGGGTACCTGGTTTGCAATAAAAGAATTGGGTCTGTATGCCAACGGGTGTGCCGTCAACTAATTTACCGATGACGTCTACCGTTTTCCTTTCTTTCATGACATCAAAAAAAACTGAATTTTCAATGTGTGGCATTAGCGCCGGCTTAAAATTACCAGCACGTGCGCCCGACAAATTATTCCCTTCAGCAATAAGAAAATCACAATATTCAGAGGTAAAAAAATCTTTTTCAACATGGAAGCCAAATTCCTGATAACTCGCCATCGCCAATACGGGATCTTTATAAAAAGAGTATTTGCCTGACATTGCATCTTCAATATTCATAATCACTCCGTTTTTATCTGCTATTATTTAGCCTTAATAAATCCTGATTTGATCGCGCGCCAAAATCCTTCATAGCGCAATTTAACCCTGAATTTGTAATAAGATTCAATTGGGGTAGCAGTAGAACTAACATTCATTAAATTATCCTTTCTGATGCCGCCGGGTTTATTAAAATCCGTTAAAAAAAGAATAGTTTTTTTAATAGCTGAAATTACCCCATATTGCTTAATCCACAACTTAAATTTAGCAATATAATATTCTTTTTCTGTAGAGTTTAATTTCTTATATTTATTAAATATTCCCAATGACGTAACAGGTTTTAAAAACAAAGATAACCAGTTTAGCTTTTTCATGGCAATATCGTTATAAATTGCAACTGACTGTTCCTGTTTTCGGAAAGGGTAAAATTGATTTAAATAATACTCTTGAGCCGGCTTTGTTGGACGATGCTCCTGGTACAGTATCTGGTTTGGATCATGTGTTGAAAGCTTACCAATAATACTATACTGCGTGTCATATAATGAATCCGTAGGAAATACCCGCATAAAATTGCGCAAAGCAATACGTTGCGTATCAGGAAGATGTTTATAGCTATCATCAATAGTTGAATTACCCAAATGATGAAAATTATGCACCGCAGTAACTTCAGCACTAAAAGCTAAATGGGCTTTTTGAGCAATCTGGAGTTCAAAATACAAATCTTCACAAGTATCCAACTCAGGGTCCACCAGTAACTCATCATCAATCAATGAAGTACGGGCCAGCCAACCATTTGGCATAAACCAGGAATGCCCGGACATTAACACTGAAGAATAAAAACGGAAATGTTCAATTGCACGTTTTTCAGAGGATTTTTTTAATAAATGATCACGAAATTCCACCCGCTCCTGCACCAGATGAGTATCGTCAGCATGAATGCTGCCACTATAGACCATGCCGATCTGACCACGCCAATCACGGTTGGTATGATACTGTAATGTTTTAACTAACATACGTACATGATTAGGAAATAATTCATCATCATCATCAAACAAGCCAAATAAATCAGTTTCTATTGCAGCCATACCATCTCGGATAGCTTCGGAACGCCGCGATTTTATGCTTTCAATAACTTTGATTTTCAATGAAGGATACTGGGTAATGATTTCGTTTATATAATCAAAGCGTGCATGAATCACAAATAACACGCGCAAATCAGGATAATGCTGGGCAACCAGGCAATCCAGCGTTCTTTCCAAAAATGCACGATGCTTACCACCGGTGCGCATTATGTAAGTAACAGAGGGCAATCCTGCTTCAATAGCGGGATCAGGATTGGGAACATAACCTTTGTTAATGAGTGTCTGCTCATGAAATTTTTGGAACTTAGGTAAATGCTGGTCAAATGCAAATGTATCAATAAATACTTGATGGGCTTGGCGTGCTTTTTCAAGCGCATTCACTTTATTACTAGTAATTTCCAACACATGATTTTTAATGATGGCAGGTAAACTAAATAGGTCAGTGTCTTTTGAGATATAAAATAGATTCTTTTCAAAATATTTTTCAAGTAATTTTGTATGATGAGTGATGACAACTGATCCCGAAGCAATGAGCTTCATAACAGTTGAGTTTAATGTTTCTTCTTGTTCATCACCACTGCATAAACAAACGGCAATCGGATATTGCTCTAAAGTATTAGTAAGTTCTTTATTATCTTGCAGCAAAATATAACGATTCTTATTTTTAACCTCTTTTGGCAAACTGAAAGTTGCGACAAAAATATTATCCATACTGTCTAACAAATGATTAATCGCGGGCTGGAACTTGGAATCAGTTAGATCACTTTCAAAAATAATAATCGGCGATTTTGCGTCATTAATTAAAGGTTGTTTGTATTTGGTAGCTATAGGATATAAATCAAGTTTAAGAATGGAAGTAGCTAACTTTCTTGCGCCAAACATAACATCTCGCAACATTAAATTTAATCGTGGCGAAAGTGTGAAATAACCATCATAAGTGAGGATATTCCGTAAAAAACGTGGCGTGGATAAATAGTCATCGCGCGGTCTATTGATTATTCCATAAGTAGGAAAAGGTGTTAATTTAGCGTGCTGTGGCGAAGTAATAATCACACAATCAGGCTGAAAAGAAATTATGCTGTCGCTTTCCTCAAACACTTGAGCGGCAATATTAGCCCCTGCAAATGCCATTAATATTTCTTCAACCGGTACCGATTTACCGGCATCATCATGTGTTAAAATAGCCACCTTCGATAAGACGGTCATGAGATACTCACTTTTTCAGTTAGAATTGTTTCAAACATATCAACATAATTCACAATATTATTTTCTTTATAAAACTTTTCTGCCGCTATAATACTTTTTTGTTTTAATTTATAAAAATCAATAATAGATACAATTAATGACCTCAAAATTGCGGTGTGCGTGTATTTTTTAAAGGAGACAAAGCCAGAAGAATATTTCTTTGCTTCTTCATGTATCCAGGTGCCCTCGGGAATAACAAATATTTTCTGTAAGGGCATACCTTCAGTAAACATCGCAGATGGTGTGGTGCCATATTTTACGGGTGAATATGGCATTAAAACAATATCAATTTCCCGTATTAAATCCATCATTTGCTGCTGCTCAATATGTCCATGATAACAAGTCACATTAGGCAGTGAAACTTGATTAAAAAAATTCAAATATTCACCTGTATCCTTGTTTGGATTTATGTGTAAAACAAATCTTGCCTGCGGATAAATAAGCAAAGTTTTTTGCACTATGTATCGTAAAAACTGGCCACCTTTTTCTAATGAAGAGTGACCCAAATAACCAATTTTAATGATAGGGTAGCCCTCTTCCGTTTTTGACACATTTAATGGAGAGAGAGGCGATAATTTTTCACCGGGCATAGGCAGGTAATGAACTTCATTATCGAGTAATGCGCTAAAATTTTTCGTGAGTATATCCGTACTCGTAAACAAATGATGAGATCTATTGGCAACGAGCTCCTTCAACGCGGGCACACTTTCCCAATATAAATGTACGTATTTGGTCTCCAGCCAATCCATATTCTTTGTGGATGGTCTATTATTAGCAGCTGGCTTTTTTAGAGCGTGATATATTTTTCTAAGCAAACCTACTTGATGTTTACTTTCGCTTGGTGGAAATTGAAAAAAGATAGTAGAAATTACTTTCTTTTTAGTAATTAATTGCCTAGTCCATTGTACAATGGCTGCTAAAATCTGCGGAAAAATTGAATGAAAAATCAATAAATCCCCATCTTGAAATTCATTATCGTTAATACTATTGAAATCTTCTAAAAATAATTGTGACTGCTGTTGAAAATTAGCAATACTACTCATATGCACAAAAGGCGAATATTGAAATACAGGCTGAAAATTTAGATTATCCACAATTTGCTTATTAAAAATTTTTTGCCCGAAAACTTTTACGGAATAATCTCTATCTTTTAATTCATTATATAATCGCTTGCAATAATTTTCCCAATGGCCGGTCATCCCCCCAAAACAGGGGTCGAAAATAAAGACGCGCTTAAAATTAGCGAGATTTGGCATAATACAGAGTTAATCCTTTCCGGTGAAATACAAAAATCCTTTTTTCGCCACTATTTTACAGGGCGTAGCAAATAAAGCAATTAGCCATCTTAAAGCAT
>JAZKAT010000019.1:0-2810 GCA_040389045.1 Pseudomonadota bacterium
GACAACATTGTCAAACATTTGAGCTAATCTGCGAAGGGTCATTGTCAATTTAAGCTAAATTATTGTCAACTTTAATAAATAATATTAAACATAACATATTGAATTCATTGAATATAATTGATTTAAAAAGAGTTGAAACGTAAAATATGCCATTGAGCAAAAATAGTACTATCTTTTTGGTTATTGATTGTGTAGAATATGACCACAACTATTAGAATCGATTAAACTCTATTTTAATAATCAAGATACTACCAAGAGCGAGGGCATAAAATGTCTACCAGTAGATTTATATCTAATTTAAATTTGAGGCTAATGATGGCTCTCGCATTTTTATTGCTTCTGCTCGATCATCCAGAAATGGGGATGGGTCTAATGACCGTTGGTGCGTTTGCATTAAGAGATTTTAACAATCCTGTGAACCCATCACGCAGACAACCTTTAGGCATAGCCGGATTCGCCAATTTCGGTGATAACATTCCAGCTTTAAGCGCAACACCGCAATCTGGTTTTACCCATGCCTTTCCCTATATTGAAAACTTAAATATTGTTGCCCGTGATGTTACTAGTAATCATAACGATATGATTTGTAAGCGCAAGATTGCCATGCAAGGCGGTGGTAAAAGCAAAGGTCGTAAATGTTATTTGAATAATAAACTGTACTTCATGAAATATGACCTTCAAGGCGATCGGATTCGTGAATATTATAATTTAATGCTTGCTAAAACTTTAGGTATACAAATTCCTAAAGCTGAATTCATTATAGATAAGACCCCCATACAGGGTAGCTTAAGTGAGTTACTCTTTGCCTCAGAAGAAATCCCAAGGTTTTTGTCTGCTTACGACATAAAAAATAGCTCAACCACTCAAACACAATTTAGAAAAGCAGTAAATTCTAAAATCGGCAGCGAAGGGATTGCACGTTTAACTGTGGCACAAGGATTTATTGCTGATCTTTATGTAGGTAATTGGGGTGTTATGGATTCTGAATTAATACTGATGGACGTAGATGGCGGTTTTATGCAACCTTCGACTTTATCAGGCTACTTAGCACTGGGTAGTTCAGTGCACTTTCAAGTATCAAATAATGAACCCGAAAAAAACTTGGACCAATTGAGCTTAACTCCAAACAACGTCATCGATATGAAAAAAATTCTTGAATCGTTACGCAATGTATCGCCGCCGAAGCTGCATGAAAGTGTCGATATGTCAGATGAATTTTTTCAAACGCTGGTGAACATCTATATAAAAGCTTGCGACAATACTATTGAAAAATTAAACCTGATCAATGCCACAGAAGAGCCTTCTATTGCAATTAACATTCTTCTTGCCGCGGAAATTAGGCGTATGGATGATGATATTATCGCAGTCACTCATGGTACTTTTAAGCAATCCGCTACCGAAATTAATATCAACATTCCTGAATTATCACTTACACCCAAAATAAAAACATTGGACAATATCAACAATACACAAAGCACTAATACTTCAACCAGCAGCAATAAACAAACCATTTCACCCGTTGAATTAACCACAGAAACTAATAGCCAAACTGAAGCAGCTAAAAATGATGAAGTTAGCACTGCTAAATTTACTACAAATAATACAAATAAAAGACGAGTTTTATTTTTGGCAAACCAGTCCGATGCGGCGCCGTCACCTATATACGTGTCAATGATTAGCATAACGATATTGATTGGTCTCTTAATGAGGCACAAAAAACAATCTGCGAAAGAACCTGTAAAAATAGCTAATGTGCTTACTTTCTTTAAAGCAGCGCCCAAAAAAGAGGCTGTAGTTGAAGTTGTAATTTGCCCGAAATACGCGTCACTAGCGTAATAGTCGATGAACGTAAGTAGGTTGGGCTGACGCGAAGCTCAGATAGGTGGTAAAACTGTTGGGCTTCACGTTGTTCAGCCCAACCTACTAAACTTGCTTAACACCTTTTCTGGGTTCCTCGTATTCCGCTGTTTTTTCATTAGGCCAGCCTGCTACTCATTCTGGCGTTTTGGGTGATTTCTGTTGAAGCTTCGACGACGCGATTTAAAGGGGTTTGCGAGAAAAGTCTCGGGCCCGCCAGGGTGAGACTTAGGCCAAGGAAGCCACAGCCTATGTAGATGGCTTTGGCGAGTATGCTGGTTCCTGCTTCCAGGCCTAATACACTCACTCCGGTAAAAGCTGCGACAGTGAGCGCTGTGGAAAGCAATAGGATGGCAGCGCCGGTTATGATTGCGGTTAAGGCCAGGGCGATTTTACAATGTCTGGCGCGGTTTAATGGCGCGACAAGTTCCTGGGCCTTAGTTAAATTAGGCGCATTGATGGGATCTACCACAGCGATATTGGCGCATTTGATAACATCAATTAGTAATAGCTGCGACTGCTCTAATTGTTGAGGGGTTAAGGCACTGATTGCTGCTTCCAGTTTTTTACAGGATTCTATCTGGCGAGCATCGAAAATCGTGGCTGCTATAATTTTATTGAGATTATTGTGGTGCAAAGTAAAAATTTGCTGAGTGGTCATGCCAGCTTGTTCTTCATCTAACTGAAATTGGCTTGGCGTTTGTGTTTTTTCAGATATTTTTTCTGTACGAGTTGAAGGAATAGGTTTTGTTTCATCGTGTCCGGTTGTTAAACTTAATTCAGTTACAGCACCAGACGAAGCCTTAACAGTTAATGAAGGTGAATTATTAACAGTTGTAGACGGTTGTGTAGATAGATGTGACGGACTATGCTGCCCATCACCACCCATTGTTTCTTCTAACTCTGAATCGCCCCCCGCTGCTACTGAGCCAGTGGAGGCTTCTCGTGATGAT
>JAZKAT010000019.1:2910-76991 GCA_040389045.1 Pseudomonadota bacterium
TGGGAGTATTCCTCACCTTCTTCCTCGGTAAGCTCTAATTCATCCGCAGTAAAATGAGATGCCCTTGGCAGCGGAGTGGTAACCAAATGTGACGCTGGTTGAGTGGATAGGTCTAACTGAGTATCAAGACCGTGAGCGGGCGTAACTTCTTCGTGGTATTCGGTAGTCTTTGAACCGGATGAAGCTCCTGTCAAAGCTTTAACAGATTTTTCATCTGCTGGCACGAGAGCTGCTACGGTTTCTAAATTTGTTAATTTACCTACTATTTCTTTCCTGACTTCGCCATTAGTAAAATATAAATTAATGAGCTCTGCAGCGCTTTTTTTGATTTCATTAGATGAGGTTGATACGGAGATATTAAAAAGCCCCTGCAATGCTTCATCCATTAAAAAAGGTACTACCACATACAAATCATCTTGAGTCAGTGATGAATGATCCATAAGATAAGATTTTGCAGAGGGTAACAAATTATTGGTTAAAAAAGCAGGACGTATAAAAATCGTTTCAATATTTTGATTATAAGTGAAAGTACTATCACTGTTTAATGTACCAGTACATTTTATTTTGTATTCAGTCGTCTTTAGCTGTAATCTTTTATTGTAATCTGCGATCTTTTTTTCTTTCTGTGAATAAGTAACTAAAAGATTGGCACCCCTTCTTTCCACCGTCACTTCAATCTTAGATTTCAACAGTGGTTTTTTTAGCGATAAAAACCATACCAAGCTCTTTAAATATTGGGTCGTAATAAAAACATTTAACGCTGAGCATTCTGTATCAGTCAGAACTAAATTATCATTGTTTGCTGCGCTGGCGATACCTGATGCGTTTCTTACGGTTAAGTTTTTTTCATTCAACTTAATTTCCACACTTTCTAATGCTTCAAGCAACTCTTTTGGTATCTGATCAAGCAGAGCTTGATTCAGCACCAGGGGATTTGCATTGATTATAGGAAAAGTAGTTCCCCATTTATTTTTCATGAATTCGGGATTCGATCTTATTTCGATATAGTCTCGCGTTAGCATAAGGATCTCTCGTTGTTCGAAATATAAATAGATTGTTGGAATATGTTTAGAAAGGCAAAGTGTGCCAATGTTTTTAGTTAAGATAAAGGAGTTTTTTGCAAAAAGGGGCGAAGTATTGGACGTGGGTCTTTTAGTTGATCATAAAGCAGGCGTTGTGTTGACCGTATGCTGCGTAGCGAAATACGGGGGGATGCCACTTCATTTAATTACCCCTCCCCCGTCGCCGACCTCTCCCACATGGGAGAGGTGAAAAAAAATGCGGAGAGGGTGAAAGATGTTTCTCCATATGTCGCGCTTGCGCTTTTATATCCCCAGAGGGGACATACGAGCTACGATTGGTATTTGCTTAAGGGCGTGTGCTATTATGGCTGCAATAGAAGGAACTATTATGCGGAATTATGTTGGGCTTTTCCTACTTTCATTAACGACCTTGATGTATGAAATACTTCTGACCCGCATTTTTAGTGTAACCATGCTTTATCACTTCGCTTTTTTTGCCATCTCGGTTGGCATGTTTGGTATGACCGTAGGGGCAATGATAGTTTACCTGGCCCCGCAATATTTTACCGAACAAAATACCCCTGCCCGCTTAGCTAATATTTCTTTATTGTTTGGTATCTCTATCGCAGTCACGTTAATTTTATATTTGAACATGATGGATTTCTTCCAGACTAGCCAGACCGATAGAACAAATGTGATGCTGTTAATTTCTTATCTACTCGCGGGAATTCCCTTTACATTTAGCGGTATGGCAATCTGTCTTGCACTAACAAAACTAGCAAACCCTATTGGAAAGCTTTATGCCGCCGATTTAATAGGCGCGGCTATGGGTTGTATTCTGCTATTGAAATTACTGGATCATATCGATGCGGCTTCTGCGATGCTTTGTATTGCAGTTCTGGGTTGCTTAGCCGGATTTTTCTTTAAAAATGAAACCACCCATCATTTCAAAAAAATACTCACAGCCTGCATTGTTTTCTTATCGATTATGACTTGTTCCAATGTGGTTTTAAGTGCGCACAATGATTCTTTTATAAGAATTGGCGAAAAATTCCCGGTCCCCGCCAATTCTCGTATCTATGAAAAATGGAATTCTTTTTCGCGCATATTAATTCATGGCTACCCTTTCTCATTTGTAAGACCTTTCGCCTGGGGATTAAGCAGCACTTGGCCAGAACAAAACAAAATTAAAGAATTAATTCTGACGATTGACGCTTATGCAGATACACCGTTAATGCGCTTTACGGGTAATCTAGAAGAATTAGAATTTCTCAGACATGACATAACCAATGCTGCTCATATTATCAAGAATAATGCCAACGTATTCATTGTTGGTTTGGGCGGCGGCAGAGACGCACTTTCCGCTTTATTATTTCATCAAAACAATATTGTCGGCGTTGAGATAAATGATCAAATCATTTCGGCGCTGACTCACCAATTTGGCAATTATACTGGGCATCTCGATCGATATCCCAATGTACACATAGTCAATGACGAAGCCCGCAGTTATCTGGGCCGCTTAAAAGAGAAGTTTGACATCATTCAAATTTCCTTAGTCGACACTTTTGCGGCAACGTCATCAGGTGCTTTTGTATTTAGTGAAAATTCACTTTATACCTTGGAAGCCTGGAAAACTTTTATGGAACATCTTAACCCGGACGGAGTGATCTCGGTTTCATATTGGTATGGCGGCGCGGAAATGTACCGATTTTTATCCTTGGCTGTCACCACTCTGAAAAACTTAGGGGTTAAGGATTGTCAAAACAATATTATTGTCATGAGGAATGAAAGCTTTGCGGCCGGCGGCAGAATCCCAGGAGAAGTAGCAACCATTTTAATAAGCAAAAGTGCATTTACTGAAGATGCACTCAATAAATTAGATTTGTTTGCAAAAATTAATAAATTTAATATTCTGGTAAGCCCCCGCGTACGCTTGGATGCTCTTGCTGAAATAATTATTTTAGCCAAGAATCCCAGTGCTGAGGTAAATAGAAATCAGTTGGATCTTGCTCCCCCAACAGATAATACACCTTTCTTCTTTTTCCCGCTAAAACCCCAAGACATTTTTAAGTTTCACTACACTGGTAACAACCTGGGGAGAGAAGGTTATGCCATCCATATATTGCAATATCTATTAATCGAAATTTTTCTTTTATGTGTTTTTTGTATTTTTATACCGCTGTACTTGAAATTTAAAAATATTCCTTTTCGCAAAATATCGCATTTATTAATTTATTTTAGCTGTATTGGTCTGGGCTTCATGTTTATTGAATTATCACAGATGGAGAGGCTAATCATATTTTTAGGCCATCCAACGTATGGATTGTCGGTGGTGTTATTCACACTATTACTCAGCAGTGGCATTGGAAGTCTTTGCGCGCCGGCTGCAACACCTCATGGCATATCCAACCGCCAATTATTATGCTTAAGCGCAATACCCATTACCTTGCTGCTATTTGGCTATCTAGTCTCTATGCTGATTCCCAGCTTCAGAGACGCTATTCTCCAATTGCGCATCGCTCTCTCTATTATTATTTTATTTCCCATAGGGTTTTTTATGGGTATGGCGTTTCCCATTGGCATGTTGTTAGCAAAGAAAACTTATCCCGCACTTTTGCCATGGTTCTGGGGTGTAAATGGCGCGGCTTCTGTTTTGGCTTCCGTACTCGCGGTGGCTGTTTCACTCACGCTAGGTATTTCCGCAACATTAATGACTGGGTTTGCGTTTTATTGTATAGCGGTCATGACTTTTTTCATTTCATCGTTTCAATTGCGCCGCTAATGCTTCCGCCACATCCCCACTATAACTCACCGTATTATCCCTTAACTTCGTTGCCGTCGAACTGGCAAATTTAGCACCTACCGCTAAAACACCATTTAGCGATGAAATCGCTATTTGAAAAATTTTTAGGGAAGTTGGATTCAATGCCTGAGTACCTACAACAGCGGATTGAACCAACCCAATTACAGTTGTACCAAGAGAAGTAAGAGATTGGATAAATGTCGTAGTCTTCTCGTAATATGCTGTTTCATTATCAAGCTGGGCTTTGCGCGCAAATAATGTGGCTTTTAAACTGGAAAATCCTGCCGGGTTATTAGGAAAATCTGTTAATACTTCAGTCCAAGGCGTTAAACTTTTACTGGTTTTCTTAGTTGGCAGTGAAACTTTAATATCTGCACCATTAATAAGGACTTTGCCCGATACCGGAACCACTGATGTTGGTTCCGTTGGGTTTGCTGCTGGTGTAGCGCTAGCCTCAGTCGCAGAATGAATTAACAAACCTGTTATCCCTCCTCTTATCCCACTCGGTGGTTTCGAAGCGGCATCAGACGTAGTGTGCGGCGGCGCTACAGTAGTTTGCGAATCTTCTAAATCCAAAATGACTGGTTGCAAACTGATAGCTGCATTTTTTTCACTGGTGACTGCCGCGCTAAGTTCATCTGAGAGATAGGATAATGCCGACATCACGGTTGAAAGTGAAATTTGTAAAGCAGCATCCTCTGTACCACTCACTAGCAGAACAGCGGCCACCGTTGTTTGGATTATTTGGATAATTGTTATACCTGCGGAAGTAAAGGTTTGCACCGTACCTACCCCATTATCATATTTATTAATTCTGTTACCTATATCCACGCTGGCTTGCATGATAGCGGTAAGAAATTCCTTCAAACCTACTTCATTATTAGGAAATGTACGTGCTTGATTTTCCCAAGTATCCCAAATATAGCCTTCAACTTTAGTTGGCATAAGAATCGAAACTGAATCGCCATTAATTAATACATTATCAGCAGGCTTAAATGTAACAGCTGCAGCGATTAATGTATTAATAGTCCCATCGGAAGATTTTGTTTCAGTTGCTTCGTTTTGAGAAGATCGCAGAATTTTAGTAAGTCCGCGCTGTTTTTTTAATTGGCCTGACAACATCCTATGTTCCTTTCTAATTATAGATAGGAACAAGATATTCTAATTCGAATTGATGATCAACTATTAAGGCGCGCAGCCTTCAGACAGCGTTATATTATTTTCCGCGTCCGCGCTGGCACTCGATGTGCAACTGCTAGAGACTTCTTTCACGATAACATGATCCGCAACATACACTGGCATGGGCAGCCCTGATGAGGGCGGTACGTTACTAACGTAATTGGTATAAGACGTAATTAAATTCAATTGTTCTTTGGTTCTTTCTTGATTTGGGTTACTCGGTGTATCCGATTGCATTACTACATCACCACCGGAATTTTCTGAATTAAAACCAGTAAGATTGACCGGCACCCCATCGATAGTAAACTGCCCATTACCATTATTGACAATACTAGGTGTTTCAAAGAAAACTGCACTGCCACTATTTGGCCTCACAATATTACTAAATTGGGAAAAGTTTATTGGATCACCCACTGTTCCTGAGTCAGCAGAATTTAGTGTTAAAACAGTTGTCGTGTCCGGTAATTGCAGTACACTTTGCGGATTACCAACAATATTATCGATATTATTAAATTCGCCAATGATGTTGCCCGAAGTAATATCATATACGGTGCCGGAATTCACATTCGTATTCAGACCTACATCGACACCGCTAGTATAATCTGCGTAACTAAGGGTATTGGAGCCGGCTTTGCCGGTGCCGAATATTGCCAGATTGGTTCCGCCTGAGACTGTTCCATCAAAAGAAAATTCCGTACCGGTCAAAGTAATGGGCTGGGTAAATACGACAGGACTTATGTAATCTTGCGCACCTGCTGTGGTAATAGCGCTAGCATTAACTTCCGTACTGCTAGCCGTCACGGAAAGATTTGCTAATGATACATTGTTACTTAAGCTCGCCGTATTCAGCGCAGCAATTTGCAAATCATAAAAGCTGCCATTGATACCATTTTTAAAAGCCACATTGTTACCCGTTACTGCGGCATCAGCAATTAATACCGCGCTGCCATCAAAGGTGATATTGACGCTGCCACCCGCAACTGCTTTTACATTGCCATCCAGGTTATAAGTTGTTTGTGGCGTGGCAACAAAATCAATATTGGGATGGGAAAAAGTGCCTATCGTCAAATTGGGACCTGCTATTGAATACAGTACACTGGAATCAGTTAAATTACCTAACGCGCTGGCGAAATTGCTGTTTGACACGGTGCTAGCAAAATCTCCACCTACTGTTATGGTATTTGCTTTAATGGCAAGTCCTGAGATACCACCGCTACCTGAGCTGGGCACGACAAAAACATCATTACCGCTCATACCAGGTATATAAGCTAAGACTGCCGTGTTGCCAGCAATAGTGTTAGCCGCTTGCAGCGAATAAAAGAAACCATTAGCGCCGGTAGGTATACTGTCGATTACCTCACCATTCGTCACCAGTTTCACTTGCGTGTTGCCGCTCGCTGCTGTAGTCCCGGAAATAACTTCAGGTGTCGTTGGAAAAGCCGCGGTTAAATAAGGATAAGAAGAACCCTCAAGTACATTCCAGGTGCCATTTACATTCCATCCTGCTCTCGCATAAGTGTTAGTAGCGGAGAGATTCGCAGTGCCACCTAAACTCCCGCAATTACCTGAGAAACAACCTGCTGTTACCCCACTCACCGCGCCAGAAATATTGCCTACGCCACGGTTTTCATTAAAACCTGATGTACCCGTATCCCAAAAATTACTGGTTAATGACGCGGAACTATTTTCAAACCCAACAAAACCTCCGACATTCGTGGTGCCGCCATTGTTGGTAACCAGCGTAGGATTAATATAGCCTGTACTATAAGAATTACTGATATGACTACCTGCGTCCGCAAATAAATCATAACCATTCACCCCAGCCATCCCACCGATATCAACTACACCCCCATTATTTTGTCCGCTAACTTGAATAAAACTGCTGTTATAACTATTTTGCACCGTGCTGCCCGCCATTGCACCGGCCAAACCGCCTACATATAAATTACCGCCATTATTCGCAATGGCCGTCACATCAATCGCACCAGTACTGTAAGAATCCGCTAAAAAGGAACCCGCTTCTAAAACCCCTACCAAGCCACCTACATAGATAGAATGGTTAGCATTGTTAGCGGTTACCTTGACAGTCCCAGTCATAGAATCATTAATAAATCTGGTGTTAACCGCCAAACCTGCCAGTGCGCCCACCGTATTTGCCTCAGCAGTTTCAGTAATATTAACATTTTGTAAATGCACATTCGCAATCGTAGCGCCCGAGGTAGCGCCAAATAAACCGATATTGCCGCCAGCAGTCGCATCAACAATCGTCAGCCCTGAAATCGAAAAATTCTGACCGTCAAAATGGCCAGTATAAGGTGTAGCGGAATTTGCTATAGGGGCAGAATTAGCTGCTAAGTTGATATTATCCCCCAAAGCAAAATTACCACTAAGATTAGAATTTACTGCAGCAAGGTTTGCCGCCGTATTTACCAGCATATAAGCGGTAGGCGTCACACCTATCACCACACCGGTGTAATCGGTAGGTGTAGCATAAGAAGAAGGATTATAATAAAGATTCACCGCGCCGCCCGCACTTAAATTAATTTTTGCTGAGCCATTAAAATTTACCGTGCCAATTCCAGAGCCAGTATTATCAGAGCGTAACGCCAACGTCGCGCCACCGGAATTGGCAATCGTAACACCGGTGTCAATGTTAATGTTACGGAGTGCGCTCAACGTCAAACTATTGGCGCTACTCCAGGAAATATTATTCATGACCGTGATATCGCCGCTGCCGCCAGCGCCAAAATTGGAAGTCTGTACCACTATATTTGCCAGGCTTAAAGCATTTTCCAAATCAGCTACATTTAAATTAGGAACTTGCCCACTACTAGTTTGATTAGCCGTGTTAGTATTGGCAGCAACATTCATGTTACTGGTAACGTTATTACTAATAGTCAAATCAGCGGGATCTATTAGCCATGTTCCCGTCTGGCCATGGGCAGCGGTTAAATTAATTTTAGCGCTATTCACATCAATATTTGCCCCGGAAGTTTCGACCGAACCACCATTACCAGACAAGCTACCGCCTAACGCGGTAATTTTGCCAAAATCCTGCATACTATTGCTAGCTTTAATCGTGACGCTACCACCCTTACCAGTCTTACCAGCGTTCGCATTAATAATGGATGCTTTGGTCAGTACTACATTATTACCCGTGATAGTGATTTTACCGCCTGAACCATTATGGTGAGTGCCCGCGACAATTAATCTACCAGAAACCACTACATTGCCATTGCTGGCTGACAAAACAATTGAACCATCGCGTTGCTTGGCAGAAGAACGTGCTTCCGCATAACCCGCCATATTAATTACATTATCTAACACACCTTGCGCCGCCGCGGCCGTCACTAATATCCGACCGCCATTCGCTAATAATTTTCCGGTGTTAGTGACATTCGGATGTTCAGCGGGCGCGGTGACTGCAAACGTAATCAATTGATCACCGTTAAAATCCAAAGTAAATTGACTGCCTGAACCCAGCACAATATTGCCTAGACGCGCTTTAATCGTGCCATCATTTTCAACTTGCGCACCCAATAACGCGACCACACCATAATCACCCGCCGTGATAAGTCCCTTATTGATAATCGCTCCCGCGCGTTTTGATGGTTCATCAAAAATATATTTTCCCGCCATAAAATTAGCATTACTGATATTGGAAGTTGACGCGATAATACTACCCACATTCACCGTCGCGCCTGAACCAAAAAACAAGCCAGCGCCATTAACCAAAATAATGGTACCGTTTGCTGTTATTTGTCCTAAGATGCGTGAAGGGCCTTGTTGGGCATTAATTCGGTTGAGGGTGACTGCACTGGAATTGGGTTGGTTAAACTTGGTTTTTTCACCGGCGCTAATATTAAAGCTATCCCATGAAATGATACCACGCTGCGTGGTTTGATTAACCTGAACGGTACTTCCGGTTTGTTGCACATTGATGCCACCCGCCACCACACTGTTTAAAACTGGATTGGCATAGCTAACTGACATCAATAGTAAGGGTGAAACAAAAAACAGAATATGCAATACAATATCAGTCCATAATCCCTTACGCTTTTTTGTTTTAGACCCCGTCATTTTAGCCTCAACTATAGCCTGCGAAGCAAGCGGATTAGATGATCATAAAGCGCGTAGTGTTTATTCAATTATAGAGGATTTGGACAAGTTCGGGTAAAATTGATGCAATATCTTGAGTTAAGTTATTGATTTTTGTTCGCAAAATAATTTAAAAAACCCAATGGATTAGAAATGCGTATAATAATCAGTTAGTAACCCTTGAGGACATCAGGACACCATGGAAAAAGTCGATCAAATCATCCACGCCAAATGGCTTATTACTTGTGAACCCGACAATAAAGTATTAACCGATCATGCTCTGATTATTCACCAAGGCCTTATCAAAAACATCATTCCCAGCGCTAGCGTAGCAAAAAAATATCAGGCAGCGGACACCCAGGAATTTAAAACTCATGCCGTTATGCCCGGCTTTATCAACACGCATACTCATATCCCTATGAATTTATTTCGCGGCTTGATGGATGATCTGGCATTAATGGATTGGTTAAACAATTATATATGGCCAGCAGAAAAGAAATGGGTAGACAGTCAATTCGTGTATGACGCTTCGCTGCTAGCCATGGGGGAAATGATTCGCGGTGGCACCACTTGTTTTAATGATATGTATTTCTTTAGTAATGATACTGCCAGGGCGGCGGAATTATCGGGTATGCGCGCCCACATCGGTATCACTATCATTGATGTGCCAACACGCTGGGCGAAAACCACTGCGGAATATATGCAGAAAGGCTTGGCTTTTTATGAAGAATATAAAAATCATCCCCACATCAAGATAACGCTTGCCCCACATGCTATTTATACGGTGCCCGATAACGTACTCGTAGAAATCCGTGATGTCGCGGAAAAATTCGATTTAAAAATTAATATGCACATCCAGGAATCACGCACGGAAGCACTGGATTCAATCGCTAAAACCCAGCACCGCCCGTTAAAACGCTTAAATGATTTAGGTTTGGTGACACCGCGGCTGATCGCAGTGCATATGACGGATATCACCGAAGAAGATTTGGAAATTCTCGCCGTGCAAAAACCCAATATCGTGCATTGCCCCGAGTCCAATATGAAACTCGCCAGCGGCATTGCGCCTTTGGATAAATTTAAAATTGCCGGCCTTAATGTGGCGTTAGGCACGGATGGCGCGGCCAGCAATAATGATTTGGATATGATTGGTGAAATGCGCACTGCGGCGCTTCTCGCGAAAGCCAGTACGCACAATCCTACCTCCTTAAAAGCGAGTGAAGCTTTGCAAATGGCAACTTTAAATGGCGCCAAAGCGTTAGGCATTGAAAAAGTTACGGGTTCCCTTAGCGTGGGAAAATCAGCGGATTTTATTGCGATCAAGTTAGATGAGCTGGAAACCTTGCCAGTTTACTATCCGGAATCGCAGATTGTTTACTCCGCATCACGCAGCCAGGTGACGGATGTGTTTGTCGCGGGGAAACAATTGTTGCGGAAGCGGGAGTTGTTGACGCTGGATGAGGAAAAGCTTAAGGCTAATGCGCAGGAGTGGCGAGAAAAGATTGGGAAATCTTAAAAGCACCCCTCACCCGTCGCCTAGCGGCGCCGACCTCTCCCACAAGGGAGAGGTGAAAATAACGCCTGGCACCATGAAAAAAACAATTTGCTGCAAATTTAACCGAAGCCGTTATAATATGCGTCCCTGCATACACAAGAGATGGAGTTAAAAGCATGACAGTTGAAAGAACCTTATCGATTATCAAACCTGACGCGGTCGCTAAATCCGTTATTGGCCAGATTAACGCCCGTTTTGAAAAAGCTGGCTTACGCATTGTAGCGACAAAAATGCTACATTTAACGCCTAAACAAGCCCAGGAGTTTTATGGAGTCCACAAAGATCGCCCGTTTTTTAAAGGCCTTTGCGATTTCATGAGTTCAGGGCCCGTGTTAGCACAAGTCTTAGAAGGCGAAAGCGCCATTGCGGTTAACCGCCAGATCATGGGTGCTACCAATCCGAAAGAAGCAGCTCCCGGCACCATACGCGCGGATTTCGCTGAATCTATCGACCACAACGCAGTCCATGGCTCAGATAGCGCGGAAAACGCTACCCAGGAAATCGCTTTCTTCTTTAAACCCGAAGAAATCGTTAGTTACGTTAAAACCGCGGAACTGGCTTAAGCGATGACTACTACCACCCAACTGCCATCAAAAATCAACCTGCTGGGCCTGGACCGTAAAGCCCTGGCGGAATTTTTTGTGCAGTTGGGTGAAAAACCTTATCGAGCCACCCAGGTCCTGAAATGGATACACTTCCAGGGCGTCAACACCACCGCGGCAATGACCGATTTAAGCAAACCATTACGCGCAAAACTGGATGAAATCGCTGAAATCCGTCCCCTGGAAGTCGCCTATGAAAGCACCGCGCAAGATGGCACCCACAAATGGTTATTGCGACTTGCCGATGGCAATTGCATAGAAACCATTTACATCCCGGAAAAATCACGCGGTACTTTATGCGTTTCTTCCCAGGTGGGTTGCACCTTAAATTGTGATTTCTGTTCTACCGGCAAACAAGGTTTTAACCGTAACTTAACTAGCGCGGAAATCATTGGCCAAGTCTGGACCGCCGCACGCAGTTTGTCTGAAAGTAATGGCATACATGATCGCGCCGTCACTAACGTGGTCATGATGGGCATGGGTGAACCCCTGTTAAATTTTGATAACGTAGTCAGCGCCATGGATATCATGCTGGATGACTTCGGTTATGGTTTATCAAAACGCCGCGTCACCCTCAGCACCGCGGGTGTCATCCCGGCCATGTATCGCTTGCGCGAAGTCAGTGATGTTGCGCTGGCGGTATCTTTGCACGCGCCTACCGATGAGTTACGCAATATTCTGGTACCACTTAACAAAAAATATCCTCTGGCAGAATTGATGGCAGCTTGTACAGCTTATTTCAAGGAAGATAAACGCCGTTATGTCACCATGGAATATGTCATGCTCGCTGGCATTAATGACAGCCCTATCCACGCCAGACAGTTAATCAACTTGTTACAAGACATGCGCGCGAAAGTGAATTTGATTCCCTTTAATCCTTTTCCCACTACCCAGTATAAACGTTCCGACATCGCCACCATTGAGCGCTTTCAGAACATACTGATGGATGCCGGAATTAATGCTATCACTCGCAAGACCCGCGGCGATGATATAGACGCGGCCTGCGGCCAACTCGTCGGCCAGGTAAAAGACCTTACCCGCCGCAGTGAACGCCACTTAAAAAAATTCGCCCAAGCAAACGCTCGCTAAAAAACCCGCAAAATGTTAGAATTTTCGCATAATATCTGGTGATAATTTATTTGGAGTTCATGTGACAAGGCAGTTACTCTCCAGTTGCTTAATTCTTTCAACCTCATTACTGCTTGGGTGCAGTATGAGCATGCATCGTGACAGCTACCATTTAGATTACCCCAATCTGCCTGCCGCCCGTTTCAATGCCGAACAAGGCTTGCGCTATTTACATAACGGCGAAACCAATATGGCAGCGGAAAAATTTAATCTGGCGGTGGAACAAGCCCCACGCGATCCCCTTGTCATGGATGCGCTGGCATTTTATTATGAAAAGTCGGGTGATTTAGCGCTCGCTAATCAAACCTACTTTAATGCTTTATTGTTAGATTGGCGTTCCGGGACCTTGCGTAATAACTATGCCGCATTTCTCTGTCGTAATGGTTATTCCAAGCAATCTATAGATTATTATATGAAAGCGGCCGGGGTACCTAACTACCGGGATGCCGAGGGCGCCTATGCTAATGCTCGCTATTGTGTGGAAAAACTTGGCGCAGGCGATGAATACGCTTATTATACGAAACTATTATGGCAACCTAATTCGAAGCAGGCACGTTAATGATAACAACTGACCGAAAACCTACGACAAATGACCGCAAACCCGCAATGGATAACGCAGTAAAAAATAGCTGGGGGAAGCGTTTTCAAGCCGCTAGAGAAGCAATGAACTTATCGGAAAAAGATGCCGCGGCCCGCTTACACTTGAAAGCACATATTATCAATATCATTGAATCCGAACGCTTTGCCGAAGGCCCGCCAGTTATTTTTATGCGCGGCTATATACGCTCCTATGGGCGCTTATTGAATTTACCCGAAAAAGATTTAAGCCAGGCCTTGGCCCAACTGGATTTTGGCAACCCTGCCACACCCACTGTGCCTAGCCATTTTCGCATGCGGGAAAGCAACAGTAATAGTTCTTCCATTTGGTCCACCGCTTTTGTGATGCTAGTGCTGACAGCCCTGGTAGGAGTGTGGTGGTGGAATTCACATGTGCGCAATGCGCCAGTAGTGGACTTAGCCAGCATACCGGTTGAAACCACCCACGTAGCCGCAGCTACCCCACCGGCAACGCCACCGGCTGAAGCGATTACCCCCGCGCAAATCAATACCGCTCTAGGCAATCCAGCTTCGCCTGCTGCCGCCGCCCCTGCGCCTTCTGCTACTACTCCGGCAATCGCAGCAGCACCTGCCGCGCCGGCGCCAACCGCTACCACAGCGGTAATGGCACCCAAAACCGCCGAGATTACACCACAGCCCAGCGCGCCACCCGCGCCCCTTGAAACCAGCCCACAAGTAGCAGAACAACAATCCGTTGCGCCGGCACTACCCGCGTCACCCCCGGAACAAGCTGCTGTGGCGAACAATGCCGCAACTGCCACCCCAGCACCTGAAGAAGCAACTACGGCTTCATCCGCTGATGTGGCTACTACTGAAGATTTAACCGATGACCAGCCAGCGCCGGTGAAAACGCATACCCCTAAAAATAAATTGCCGAACCTGGCGGACGCTGAAATGTCTGTTCCCGAAGAAGGCTTAGATAACGAAGCAAGCGAGTGATTACAACTAAAGAGAAATTACCTGTGGCAAACCCGATTCAAGCAATCCGCGGCATGAATGATATTTTGCCGTCTGAAACTCATCTATGGCAGCATGTTGAAAGCTTGCTTCGAGAAATTTTATATGGGTATGGCTACCGCGAAATACGTTTACCTATTGTCGAAAAAACCGAATTGTTCAAACGCACCATCGGCGAAGCTACCGACATCGTTGAAAAAGAAATGTATACTTTTTTAGATCGTAACGATGACAGCATGACGTTACGACCAGAAGGCACCGCAGGCTGTGTGCGCGCTGGTATTGAACATGGTTTACTCTACAATCAAATCCAGCGGCTTTGGTATATGGGCCCTAACTTTCGTTATGAACGTCCACAGAAAGGCCGTTACCGCCAATTCCATCAATGTGGCGCGGAAGTATTTGGCATCGCCACGCCGGATATAGATGCGGAATTAATTTTGCTGACCGCCCGCATTTTTGAAAAATTAGGCTTAAAATCTTATTTAACATTACAAATAAATTCCTTGGGCAACAGCCTAGCGCGGGAAAAATATCGTCATGCACTGGTAACTTACTTCACTAAACATCAGCAACAATTGGATGAAGACAGTAAGCGCCGCTTGACCACCAATCCACTGCGCATCTTAGACAGCAAAAACCCTGAGCTTGCCGAGTTAATCCGTAACGCTCCCAAATTAATTGATTGCCTGGATGAAGAATCCCAAGCGCACTTCACCGCACTGCAGACTTTTTTAACAACCGCGGGCTTGAACTTTACCGTCAATCCCTGTCTGGTACGCGGCCTGGATTATTACACTAAAACCGTCTTTGAATGGGTAACGAATGAATTAGGCACGCAAGGCACAGTTTGTGCTGGCGGTCGTTATGATGGTCTAGTCGAACAATTAGGTGGCAAAAGCACCCCCGCTTTAGGTTTCGCCATTGGTATGGAACGCCTGGTGTTAATGCTGCAGCAAAGCCAGCAAGCTCAAGCTGAAAATGCAGATATTTATGTTTTAACCGATAGCGACGCTACTTTTGTTAAAGGGCTTACTATCGCCTCTCGCCTGCGTGATGAATTTCCCAGATTATGTATTTTGCAACACTGTGGCGGTGGCAACTTGAAAAACCAGTTTAAAAAAGCGGATAAAAGCGGCGCCCTGTTTGCGATTATTATCGGTGAACAAGAATACGCGTCTGAAACCGTTACCATCAAATTTCTCCGTGAAAACATTCCACAAGAAACTGTGCACTGGAATGATATCGTCGAATTTTTTACTAGCCGCATTGGTTGACAGAAATCCATCATGATTACTTTACGCAACATTATTCTGCGTCGTGGGCCCAATATTTTATTAGAAGATATCAATTGGACCATTTATCACAAACAACATATAGGTATTATCGGCGCCAATGGTTGCGGTAAATCTTCCTTGTTCGCCATGCTGTTACATCAACTGCAACCTGATGGCGGCGATTTTGATATGCCGCGGCAATTAAGATTAGGCCATGTCGCCCAGGAAACTCCCGCACTCAGTAAATCCGCCTTGGAATTTGTCCTTGACGGTGATGTGGAATTGCGTGAACTCGAAGCGCAATTAACCCAGGCCGAACACGACAACGATGGCGAAAAAATCGGTGCCCTGCACCAACGTCTTAGTGAAATCGATGGCTATAGCGCCACTGCCCGCGCCGCGCAATTATTAGATGGTCTGGGCTTTCATTATGAAGAACAACAAAAACCGGTCAGTGCTTTTTCGGGCGGCTGGCGGGTCAGGCTGAATCTGGCGCATACCTTAATGTCACGCGCGGATATTTTGTTGCTGGATGAACCGACCAACCATTTAGACCTGGACGCGGTACTCTGGCTGGAACAGTGGTTAAAGAAATTTCCTGGCACATTATTAATAATTTCCCATGACCGGGATTTTTTAGATTCGATAGTGGACCACATCGCGCATATTCAAAATAAAAATTTAAAATTATACGCCGGTAACTATTCCGCATTTGAAAAACAATTGGCCGCGTTTCTCATGCTGCAACAAGCCGCCTATGAAAAACAACAACGCCAGATTTCGCATTTACAAAGTTTCGTTGACCGTTTTCGCGCGAAAGCGTCTAAAGCACGGCAAGCTCAAAGCCGTATGAAAGCCTTGGACCGTATGGAAATTGTCAGCGCCGTGCAAGTTAACTCACCGTTTCAATTTCATTTTAAAGAACCGAAAAATGTCCCTACGCCATTAGTCGCGCTGGAAGATGTCAGCATTGGTTATGGTGACCAGATTATTTTACCGCATATAAATTTCAGTATTGCGCCTAAAGACCGGATTGGTTTGCTAGGCCCCAACGGCGCTGGTAAATCAACCTTCATTAAATTACTGGCGAACCAGCACCAGGCACTGGGCGGCAGTTTCACTGCTGGCACCGGTTTGAAGATTGGTTACTTTGCGCAACATCAAATTGATCATTTGCACTTAACCGACAGCCCATTACAACATTTGAAAAAACTGGCGCCCACGACTCGCGAAGTGGAATTACGCTCGTTTCTCGGCAGTTTTGGCTTTTCCGGCAATCGAGTATTGGAAGCCGTGGAAAATTTTTCCGGCGGCGAAAAATCCCGTTTGGCCTTGGCGCTACTGATTTGGCAACAGCCAAATTTATTATTGCTGGATGAACCCACCAACCATTTAGATATGGAAATGCGTAACGCGCTCAGCATGGCGCTACAGGAATATGAAGGCGCGATGATTATTGTTTCACATGACCGTTTTTTAGTGCGCTCCACCGTCGATCAACTGATGATAATCGCTGCTGGGAAACTGACACCCTTTGAAGGCGATCTTGATGATTATCAAGAGTGGTTAATGAATTTCCGGCGCCAAAACAATGCGTCGACTGTGGCAAAAACCAGCGTTTCCCGCAAAGAACAGCGTCAGCAAAACGCGCTGGAACGTGATCAGCGTAGACCTTTATTACAAAAAGTTAAAAAACTCGAAACCGAATTAGATAAGTTACAAAAGCAAGTCACTAATCTGGAATTGATATTGGCAGATGAAAAACTTTATGAAGATGCCAATAAAACCCAATTGCAGGATTATTTGTTAAAACAAGCGACGTTAAAAAAACAATTAGAAACTGTTGAACTTGACTGGCTGGCCGCAACGGAAGCTGCTGCCAAAGATTCTTGAGTTACTGATTGGCTGTGCGGAGAAATATGATTTATAATCAAGCTTATCACTTGATGGAGCAAATGGTATGAGAAATGTTGAGCTAAAATTGTTAACAACAGCGCTTTTGTCTATTTTATTTTCGAATACATATGCTGCCCCTGCAGCTTCCGTCGTAACCACCCAGACTACTACCCTGCCAGCTGGCACACCGGCACCGGTTGTTGCGGCACCTGCACCTGCGCCTACATCTGCTCCGACTCCGACTCCGGCCCCAGCAGCGGTAAATGCGGATGGCAGTATACCAATGGCTGCTCCCACTGCACCTACTACCGGCCCTGCACCGGAGGTAGTCACAGAACCTGAAATGATTAAACCTAGCAGCAACCATGGCTATGTCCTGGCCCAGGGTACTATCAATCAGCCTTATGGCTCAAACCCTTACCGTACGCTATCCGTCACTGTGTCACCCTGTGACGCAGGTTATTCACCTCATGTCGCAATGGCGATAGGCGGGATTGCCGGCTGGAACAGTCATACCGTTGCCGAAGCCTGGGCGGTACCCACCAGTGCTATTAGACGAGATGGTTCTACTTATAGCGTAAATTACCGCGCGGAAAGCCGTTTTTATAATGGTAACTGGGCATGGAGTAGTAATGTTTACGTGACCTGGACCCTGTATTGTATTCCTACGGATTCGTTCACCTACACCCCTCATTAATCCCCTTCGTAGCCCGTATGCACGCAGCGCCATACGGGAACACTTTATCTTAAACCCTCTTATCTGTCATGCCAGCGCAAGCTGGCATGAAGATCGAATTTAATTTAGTGCAATTTCCTCATAATCCGCTAAAATGCGTGGTCAAACAATAGGGTTGTTGGGTAAGGAGTTAGCCTTGACAGAATTACTGACTGAACAAGAACAAATCGAGCAGCTGAAAAGCTGGATCAAACAATATGGCCTGACGGTAATCTCAGGGATTCTGATTGCCCTGGTATTAATTTCCATCTGGCACTCCTGGCAAAATTACCAGACCCGAATGTTGACTCATGCCTCCGGCGTGTATGATGAAATGCTGACCGCGCGGGCACAAAATGATGCCGCGGCACCAGCCAACGCAAAAATACAGGCTGAAAAATTATTAAGTCATTATCCAAGAACTCCTTACGCGCAATTTGCCGCATTCATGCTGGCACGTGACGCCGCGGCGCATCAGCAATATCCTGAAGCCGTCAAACAGTTATCGTGGGTAGTTGACCATGGCAGCGATGATTCCCTGCGACAAATCGCCAAAATCCGCATCGCCAGAATCATGATTACCGAAAATAAATCCCGTGACGCACTGGCGGAATTGCAAAAAGTTTACAATGCCAATTTCAATGGTTTGATAGAAGAAGTCAAAGGCGATGCTTATTTACAATTAAAAGATAATTCCAATGCTAAAAAAGCTTATCAGCTCGCCTTAAACGCGTTGCCAAAAGATGAAGCTGCCGAGAAACCGTTATTACAAATGAAGCTTGATAATTTGGCGAGTCAGTAAGAGAGATCCTGTAAATGAAACAGATAATAATTAAAATTTTAGCCGCAAGCGCGACTGCAATAATGTTAACCGGATGTGCTGGATTTTTTGATAAAGACAATACTCCCACGCCTTCACCGCTGACCCGTTTCACTCCGGAAATTAAAACGAAATTAATGTGGTACCGCGGCGTTAATTTTGGTGTTGGTTCCGACTATTTGAAAATGGTACCCGCAGTCACCGACCATGCGATATTTACCGCTGACAAAGAAGGCGATGTCACCGCCACTAATCGCATTACCGGCAGCAATTTATGGCATTACAAATTGCAATCCAATCTTTCCGCCGGGCCTGGCACGGATGAGAGCTTATTATTTATTGGTTCCCGTACGGGTAAAGTTTACGCGCTACGTCAAAGCGATGGCGCTCTGGTTTGGGAAGCGCAAGTTTCCAGTGAAATATTGACGCCGCCGGTGGCAAGCAGAGGGATAGTGTTAGTCAAAGCCATCGATGGTCAATTGACTGCGCTAGACGCCAGAACGGGCCGTGCCATGTGGCATTATTTACAGACAGAACCGGCGTTAATTTTACGTGGCGGCAGTGTGCCGCAAGTCACCCGCAATGACGTAGTGGTGGGTTTTGCTAACGGAAATCTTGCCAAGCTGACCCTGCAAGATGGCAGTTTATTGTGGCAACAAATGATTACCGTGCCCGAAGGCAGCTTCGCCATTCAGCGCATGGTTGATATAGATGCTGACCCAGTGGTGTTTAACAATCGGGTTTATGTTGCGACTTACCAGGGTAAAATCGCGGCGCTGGATTTAACTACCGGCAAAGTCTATTGGACCCATGATATTTCTTCTTTCACCGGTTTGACCGTGGATAATCAACGGGTTTATGTGGCAGACGCGACTAGTCATTTATGGGCATTTGATGCCGACAGTGGCGGGGTTGCCTGGCGGCAAAATCAATTGGAAGCGCGCAATATCACTGGCCCTGCCACTATTGCAAATTATCTGGTGGTTGCGGACCAGGAAGGTTTTTTACATTGGATTAATAAACAGGATGGGCATTTTATCGCGCGCAACCGTGTGACCGGCTTTGGCATTTTAGCCACCCCTATCGTCCGGGATAACAATGTTTATCTGCTCACCAGAGATGGTCATTTAGCCAATTACACGTTGGTGAGTTAAGCCATGCTACCGGTTATTGCAATTGTCGGCCGTCAAAATGTAGGTAAATCCACTTTATTTAATTGCCTGACGCAATCGCGTAACGCTTTAGTGTCTGATTTCCCTGGCATGACTCGCGACCGGCAATATGGCCAAGCGGACGTTGCTGATCATCAATTTATCGTGATTGATACCGCCGGTATCGCTGATGATGTGGGCGGCATAGACAAACTTTCGATTGAACAATCCATTCAAGCTATTGAAGAATCCGATCTGGTATTATTTGTCGTAGATGCCCGCGCCGGTGTTACGCCTAATGATTTATCAGTCACGGAAAAATTACGTTCGCTGAACAAAACCGTGTATCTCGTCGTCAATAAAACCGAAGGCATGGATACGGATATTGTGACCGCGGATTTTTTCCGCCTGGGTTTTGGCGATCCTATCCCTATCGCCGCGGCGCATAAAAGCGGTGTGACTGAATTAATTCAAACCGTTTTTGCTGACCGGGCAATCAACGCGGAGGATGAAACGGTAGAGGATGACGCTAGCATTAAACTGGCCATTATTGGTAGACCGAATGTAGGCAAATCTACTCTGATCAATCGTATGTTAGGTGAAGAACGGGTCATTGTTTTTGATGAACCCGGCACGACTCGGGACAGTATTTTTATCCCGCTGGAACGTGCAGGGATAAAGTATACCTTGATCGACACCGCCGGTATTCGCCGACGCGGCAGGGTTTTTGAAACCACCGAAAAATTTTCCGTGGTAAAGACTTTGCAAGCGATAGAAACCAGTAATGTAGTGATTTTCCTTATTGACGCCCGTGAAGGTGTCACCGACCAGGATTTGCGGTTGCTGGGGTTTATCGTGGATAGCGGCAAAGCCCTGGTGTTAGGCATTAACAAATGGGACGCCATGACGGAAGCGGCGCGCGATAAAACCCGTGCGAGCATAGACCGAAAAATTAATTTTCTGGATTTCGCGCGCACCCATTTTATTTCCGCGCTGCATGGCAGTGGCGTAGGCACTTTATTTGCTTCGGTGGATGAAGCGTGGGCTTCGGCCAATAAAAAAATATCTACCCCCCAAGTAAATAAAATTTTGCGTGAAGCCGTGCTCGCCCATAACCCACCTCTCGTGCATGGTCGCCGTATTAAACTGCGTTATGCGCATGCTGGGGGCCATCACCCACCGCTAATTATTATTCACGGCAATCAAGTCAAAGAATTGCCAGATCCCTATAGACGCTACTTGATTAAAACGTTTCAAACACGTTTGAAACTGGTAGGCACACCGGTACGTGTAGAATTCAAACAGGGTGAAAATCCTTTCCGCGACCGCAAAAATGTTTTAAGCGACCGTCAACAGCAAAAGAAAAAGCGGTTAATGAGGCATGTTAAGAGATAACAGTTGTTCGCACTAGCTTTCTTATCACCTTCTTAGCATTCTTGAGAACACCGGTTCAATGACTACGTCGTCATCGACCTCCATCTTCTCTTCTTCTTTTTCTTCCATCCTGGTACGTTTAGTGTTACTGGTAGCAGGACTTTTAGAATTAACCAGCTCACTAGCATCGAATGAAAACATTCTTTTGAACCGGGTTTTACCGAACAACCCCAGGCTAATTATCGGTTGCATAATGATGTTAACTAATGAGGATGAACTTGACGACTGAGCCACAGCTAACGGCTGGGGCCGATTCAACCTCGACATAACTTTAATATACTCAATATGCTTAGCCCCCAATAATTCACCAACCAATTCTTGGTAAGCGCTAGTTACTAAAATTATCTCCAATTTATCGAGTGCTTCCTGGTTCCCTATCGTTGACCTTAAGTGTTTTTTCCCCAGATTTGCCAAAATAATTAATTGGAATTTTTCTGGCAAACTCCGCAGATTTTCTAGCGATTCAATGGAATTATAGAGTTGTCTAAAGAAATTATTAGAATATATGTCCGTTATACCATTTGTGCTTTCTGTGCTAATTTCAACAAAATGTAAGTTAATGTCTGGGCATTGATAATAGCTTTAAGGGATACTTCCAGATACTGCGTTAACATCCATCGGTGATGTCTTTCAGGAACAATAGCAAACATTCCAATCAGGCTATCAGGGGTGTTTATCATGCTTGAACATAATTTTTTAATGAGTGGACTTTCGCTTCCTAGTGCAGGCAAGGGATTAGTCGCATTGAATTTTTGATTATGGGTGCTGAAAATGATATTTAATTCTTGGATACTAAAACGCGTTAATTTATTTTCTACAACTGCTTCATGGAGTTGGTCACGATGTTGTTCAAAGTTTTCTTTGACTTGCTGCAAATCACGTTCTTCATTCTCAATATAAGATTCAGGCACCATGTAATATAGTTCGAAATGTTCATTTAGCATAGCATTCAGATTATTAGCAAATATTTCGATACAGGGTGTATCACAACGCGCAGATTCATAATCTATTGTAATCGTTACACGCTGATGAACTACATTTTCCCGTGCCTCAGCAATATCAGCAGCAATTTCACCAAGTAACCGGTTTTCGAGCTGGTCCGCTTCAAGTTCTTTGCATTTTTCTATGAAAGTATTTATGGTTGCCAATTCTGCGCTCGATAAAAGAACTGGGTAAACTTGCAATAACCTATACCAGTAATATCTAAAACTAACATTATCCCCGCGCACCGCGTCAATTGATAATAATTCTTCTAATTCAGCCGGCTTTAACAATTTGGTAAGGAAATGAAACTCTTCAATATATCCAAAAATCAGATCATCAGGCTGTTCATCTGTACCGCCAAAGCCACCTTCTTCACCAGCTTTGAACATACCCTCGATCAATCTATTTAAATGACCGCCTACACTGTTGGATTTCTTGCGCTTTTCCCAAAACTTCACTACAGCATCATTTAATGCTTTGGCTTGTTTAGAGGAATAAATAACCTGGTTTAATTCTTTCATCGCTAATTTTGCGTTTTGACTCCTGGGCAACTTATTAGTATGCTTCACTCTGCCATCACATTTAGCGTCATTCAAACAATCGCCAATGTGAATTATCATGTTTTTGTCGTCTATAACAAAATGATGTAAATCAATTTTTTCGGCTTTGGCTAATTCAATTCCACGCTTTTTTGCCAGACTTATTTGTTCTGCTGTTAATTGATTTTCAACTGCGGCTTTAATCTCATCGTCCTGGATCAACAGCCCTATATCTGCTCCCTCATCCATGTAACTTTGTTTTACATGCGTGTCCTCAGTCTGTTGGTCCAGCTCAACAATACTTGACATTAAATTTTCATTATAAAAGTTCACAGTAGGCATCAGCAATTGCAAATGGTGGCCTGTTTGCAACTCTTGCGCCAGACTTTTGCAAACCTGAGTCAATTCGTCTTGATAGGTATTAGAATAATGTAGCTGGGGTAAATGTTGAATACGTTGCCAACGCCGCTCTAGAAAATTGACAAAAAGCTGCAAATTTTGCGGAGTAGCTTCCTGCTCGCCAAGATTAAATAAATCGTCAAGTTCTGACCATGTCAGCCTGCGCTCTAATTCAAAAAGATACGGGGTGGTTTTGAAATTTGCCCAAGGGTAATTTCGACGGGTTGCCGCCAATTGCAAAGTATTGGCTAGTAGCTCTCTAATTTTCATTATTAACCCAGATTTAGTTATAGTTTTAGGATTTTTGCCAAGGTTAACATGGAATCATTAAGGGATGCTTAAGGCGCTTACATGAGAAACGACACATTCACCCAGCACAGCCAGATTATAGCCGCCTTCTAATACAGAAACCATACGGCCTTGCGCATATTTTTTGGCTATCTCGGCTACTTTTTCCGTCACCCAGGCGTAATCTTCAGCCAGGAAATTTAACTCCGCCATTCTCTCCTGCGCGTGCCCATCAAAACCGGCAGAAAAAAATATCATCTCTGGTTTGAATTTATTCAATGCTGGCAGCCAGCGCGTAGTAACGAGTTCACGGAACATTTTACCTGAAGCACCGGCTGGTAACGGTATGCTAATCAAATTTTTACTTTCATGTTCAGTGCCACTGTAAGGATAAAAAGGGTGTTGGAACGATGAACATAACAAGACCCTATCTTCATTGCGGAATATATCTTCGGTGCCATTACCATGGTGCACATCGAAATCCACAATCGCTACGCGCGGCAATTGGTATTTTGCCAATGCATAAGCCGCGCCAATCGCCACATTATTAAAAAAGCAAAAACCCATGGCATGGTTTCTTTCCGCATGATGCCCCGGCGGGCGCACATTACAAAATACCGCGGAATGTTCTTTTGCCATGACTAAATCAACTGCCTGTATGACCGCGCCAGCCGCCCGACACGCCGCCGTCAAGCTGTGGGGGTTCATGATGGTCTCAGGGTCCAGCGCGCACAAACCATGCGTGGGCGCGGCAGCGAAAATTTGTTGAATATAACTTTCTGGATGAACCAATGCTAATTGTTGCGGGGTAGCCAGCGGCGCTTGATAAAATTTGAGATCATGGATTAGGGGTGATGCTTCGAGTGCGGCGGTAATGGCCGCCACGCGTAGGGGTTGTTCCGGATGGTCTTGACCCATATCATGCAACAGACAATCCGGATGAGAAATAATCCCTACGCTCACGATACATTTTGTCGCATTAATAATTTTTGCGTACTGCTACAGAAATTAACGTGGCAATAATTACTTAATATAGTGATAGCGCGAACCGGTGGCACATAATAATAAGATGCTCTTAAGGCATTTCTCAAGAGACGGTTTGCCGTTACCGTAGGCATTTCATTTATCGATTGAGAAATATCCAGCGCGCGGCGCAAGCCCCGTGCTAATTCAGTGGGTTTGCCTATGCCCCAATAATGCAGGAAAACATAAGTTACTTTATCATTGATAGGACGTTGGTGAATTGCCACGATTGAAATGCCAGCTTTATGCAACGCCGTCAGTACTTTCTGCAAATTAGGTTGTTGCATTGCTAAATCACCATCAATCACCGCTGCTTCATTTGAACCGGCAAATGTCGCTTTAGCATTGGTGCGCAGGGTCACACCGAAATCGGTCATGGTATTTTTAGCCACCCGGTCTATTACCACACGATACACGCCATCTTGAATGACTCCTCTAGCCCCAAGAATGTCCGCAATACTTTGTTGATCAAAAGTCGTATTGGTCGCGTCAATTTCCCCTAGCGGAAAATCCCCTTGACCATCACTGGTTAATTTCATCGCTTCAAACACTTTATTCATTTCCATCGCCAGTACCTGGGTGCTGCCCATTCCTTCGATATGCATGAACATGACTTTGGGAGATTCCCACATCAAGTGATTATGCAGTTCGGTGACATTTAAATGATTATCGATAACAGCCTGCATCACGGTATTAATCTGATCTTCGGTTAACACCAGATTACCTTTTAGCAGGGTTTTGGCATCATCCAATTTTTTGAAAGTAACCCAGGAAGTCAAACCCATGGCCGGCGCTATCTTGATGCCATTGATCGTAATATTCAAATCCGTGCGTGGCACGGTAATTTTATAAACTTGTTCCAGCGAGTTATATCTTCCTTCCGTGCCAACCAGTGTGCGGATGAGAGTGCCATCTGTCGAAATCGTTCCCGCTTCATTCGGGGTCATTGCCAACAACGGGTTTGTTGCTAGCATAGAAAATAAAAAAGAGACGAGTAACTTTTTCATGTTTCCTCCTGAACAAACAAAAACGCTAACTTTCTTATAGGCATACTAGTATTCTAGTCTGAATTTTTAGTTATTTGTAAAATATTAAACTGACTGAATAATTGTTAAATAAAGAAATTAAAAGTGTATTTTGTATTAGCAGAAGAAAGGGAGTGGGGAAAAAAAGTAGGACGATTTTCACCGTCCTATAAATGCTCAACTCAGTAAGCAATCCATGCAAAAAAGTTCTATCCTTAGACACGCAAAACGAGGAGTGGTTACAGAAATCCTTCCTATCACCATGACTAATCCTTAGTCGAGGAGCATAATACCGGAAAAATTTTGATAAAAAACAGGCTTAATCCGTTATTCCCTACGAAATAATTGGGATTAGAAAATATTGTGTTTTAGAAAAATAAAAGTTCATTATAATCATACGTTTACTCTACTACTTTTAATCCTTTGCTATTAGTTTGAAAGTGATGAAAGTGTTATCTCCTACGCCCATGTGAGAGATAGCTTACAAAACAAAGGTGGTGGTCACGGGCATGGATGGAATTACGCAAAAAAATAACAAATTTTAGGCAAAAAAAGGGGCGGGTTTTAAATCCGCCCTAAGATGCTCAACTCAGGTATAGCAATCCTTGCTAAATGATCCATCCCTGGGCATACAAAACGAGGAGTGGTTGCAAGAATCCATTCAGTAACCATGTGTCATCCTTAACACCCGCTCAGTTTAGCACTTCTATTATAGAAATCTTGACTAGGGGAAGGCTGCTATCGCTTCCCATGCAGATTATTTGCAGTTGAAGATATTATTATTCAATTAGTTAATAAATTTAAAAGGATGGGGTTTCAGTACATCTATAGTGATTGTCTCACAAGAGGTTGAGCGTTGACTTGCAGTGGTGTGGGAGTGGCTTAGTAAAAAACACCCCTCACCCTAGCCCTCTCCCACAAGGGGAGAGGGTAATAAGAAAAAAAACTATCTCATTCCGGGCAATATTACATTCAGCTCTAGCACCGAACAGCCATCTTTACGGTCCAGCTCGACCCGTACATCGTCTTTATTGATGGAAACATACTTGGCGATTACATCTAATAAATCCTGCTGCATGGCGGCGAAATAATCGGGTTTGTCGCGGTGGTTACGTTCGTGCGAAATAATAATTTGTAACCGTTCCTTGGCGAATTTAGCCGATTTGGGTGTTCTGCGGATCAGCCTGCCGACCCGGCTAATCGTATTAGTGAGTAATTGTTTCATGCGGTTTCGGTCTCCTTGAGGCTGAACAAGCGTTTAAACCAGTGCTTCTTTTCTTCCAGAAAACGAAATGGCACGGTTTCTCCTAAAAAGCGACTGACCGCATCGGTATAAGCCTGACCCGCATCACTGTCTACGTCCACAATCACTGGCACGCCAGAATTTGAGGCGCGTAGTACCGCCTGGGACTCTGGTATCACCCCCAACAAGGGTATCGCTAAAATTTCATTGACGTCAGCCAGACTCAACATATCGCCATTCGCTACCCGCTTTGGGGAATAACGCGTTAATAACAAATGTTCATCAATTTGACCACGGCCTTCTTCAGCACGTTTGGTTTTGCTGGATAACAAACCTAACATGCGATCAGAATCCCGCACCGAGGAAACTTCCGGATTAGTCACTACCACCGCCGCATCGGCAAAATACATAGCCAATTGCGCGCCGCGTTCTATGCCGGCTGGTGAATCACAAACGATAAAATCAAAGGTTTGCGCCATTTCATCTAAAATCGTGCCAACACCTTCCAGCGTTAAAGCATCTTTATCGCGGGTTTGTGATGCCGGTAAAATGAATAAATCTTTGGTGTGTTTATCGCGAATTAACGCCTGGTTCAAGGTAGATTCACCCCGAATGACGTTAACAAAATCATAGACTACGCGCCGTTCACAACCCATGATTAAATCCAGATTGCGTAAGCCGATATCAAAATCGATAACAGCGGTTTTAAAACCGCGGCTAGCCAGTCCAACCGCAAAAGAAGCACTGGTAGTTGTTTTACCAACGCCACCTTTGCCAGATGTTACTACAATAATTTTTACCACGTGAATCTCTCCCTTTTATAATTTACCTATTCTCCTACACTGCGACAATTTTTATCTGTTCGTTTTCGAGATAAACCTGGACAGTGGCTTCGTCCGCAAAGAAATTTTGCATCTCCTCTTTTACCAGATAATAGCCCGCTATTGCTACTAATTCCGCCTCTAAACTACGACAAAAAATACGTGCCTGGGTATCGCCTTGCACCCCCGCCAGAGCGCGGCCGCGTAGCTGCCCGTAAACATGTATATTGCCATCCGCTAAGATTTCCGCGCCCGAACTGACTGAAGCGAGAATTATCAAATCAGCGTCTTTAGCATAAACCGACATGCCGGACCGAATGGCGGAGGTAACAATTTTCGCCGAGGAAAACGTGCTGGACGTTATCATGGTATCTTTGATGGGTTGAGGAATTTCATTGGTGGTAGTTTCAGGTTCAGATTTGGGTTCGGCTTTTGGCGCTTTGCCAAAACCCACCGTAATCCGCGGGATACCAGCCGTCACCGCATCTAATAATTGTTCTTCATTACCACCGCGTACCCCTACCGGCACCAGATTGTTGGTCAGCAGGATTTGTTTAATGCGTTTAAAGTCTAAGGTGCCTAAGCCTGCCACTTGTTCTAAATCAATCACCACCGGCGAGCCGAGAAAAAAGTTTGGGGCTTTTTGTACTGCCGCGGGAATTTGTGCGGCAAGTTGATCTAAATCATAATGGTTCAATTGCAAAATGGTGCAGGCTGAAAAACTTGTTTTAAGCTGGAAACAAGTTGGGTTTTCCATTACCGCTTCAGACATAGTATTAATCCCGAAAGTTTTCAAATTGTAGAGGTAGGTTTAATTTTGCTTCACGCAACGTGGCGATTGCCGCCTGTAAGTCATCGCGTTTTTTGCCAGTAACGCGCACTTGTTCACCTTGAATAGCCGCCTGGACTTTAAGATTAGCTTCTTTTAACAATTTAACAATTTTTTTTGCCACGTCTGATTCAATACCTTGTTTCACCGTAATTTGCTGGCGGGCTTCACTTAGGTTGACGGCAGGGTCTTTGTAGTCCAGGGAGCGAATATCAATCGCGCGTTTGGCTAACTTATTGCGCAATATTTCATCCACCTGCTTTAATTGGAAGTCGGTAGGCGCAATAATGGTAATATCATTTTTTGCTTGTTCAACGCGCGCATCGGTACCCTTGAAATCGAATCGCGTATTCAGTTCGCGGTTCGCTTGATCAATGGCATTGGTTATTTCATGTGTATCAATTTTAGAAACCACATCAAAGGACGGCATTGCAACTCCGAAATTTTTAACCAACGGCAATTGTAGCGTTGTATTAGCGTGGCCGCAACGACAGTAAATCCCTTATTTTACCTAAGGGCTGTCGGATGAGGTGTAGATTTTTTTGATCTTTTAAGCCCTTACATTCTTTTTTTAGGCCGATATTAAAGACAAATAATAATTTTCTCGACCCGTTAAATTATTAGACTCATAAAAGATTTAAAAATATTTGAGGGGAATATTTGAGAAGCTGCCTGAAGAAAGAATTCGTCATCATCAATCCAAGCAGTAGTAGTTGGATAATAAAAAACTGGTAATTGAAACATGTTTACATTCCTTTGGAAAATTGTTCATATTTTATTGGTGAGATGAACTGATTTCAATCTAAATATGCGAGAATAACTTTTTTTGATCAATTGATTGGACTGGCTTGAAGAGAGGGGCATGAAATTAATAGGCAATGAAAAAAAATATATCTAGCATCATTTGTACATGATTTTCATTTCTTTGTCAATTTTGTTTTATGTTACGGCAGCATTGATACAATCACATGCTTTTCACTAAAAAATACTTTATTTAGACTAAGTTCTAACTTATTTCGTTGACTATGTTTAAAAAGTATTTTATAAAACTAAAATTAAAATTTAAAGCTCACACTACTTCCTGGATCAATAACCTGTTCGATCCAATTTTAACCAGCTATCTCTTAGTATTCTTATATGGCTAAACAAAATAACACTAGTAGAAAAAAAGTTCTTATTATTGGGGCTGGCATTGCAGGGCTCGCTGCGTGCAAACAACTTTTAGAATATGGTTTTGATGCTAAGATTCTTGAAGCGCAGGATCGAGTTGGTGGGCGTATTCTTACGGATACGCGGTTTGGAATTTCTTTAGGATTAGGGGCTTCTTTCATTCATGGTGATAAAGACAATCCTATTACCACGTTAGCGGAAAAATATGGCGCAAAAAGGGTTGCTGTTAACCCAGATAAATTTATTTTTCTAGATCACAATGGAAAATTCATTCCTCAATCTATCATTAATGAATTTAACATAAAGTTCTCTACTCTTTTGGAACAGGCGAAAGAATTTGCCTTATCCTCATCTACTGATGTCGCCTTATCTGTGTCTATGCTACCTTTTATCGATAAAATTCCATTTTCTTCAATTGAAAAAGAATTACTAAAAACACGCTTGCTTGCACTCGAAGGTTATTTAGGAGCTAGTTGTTCTTCACTTTCTGGTCGCTATTGGGATGAAGAGCAAACATGGCCTGGCGACAATTGTTTATTAATTAACAGTTATCAACCAATAATCAATGGTCTCGAAAAAGACTGTCCTGTTCAATTGAAATCAAATGTAAAAAAAATAAACATAGTAAATGAAAACATCGAAGTCACTACTGAGCATGAGATTTTTAACTCGGATGCTGTCATTATTACTGTGCCACTTGGCGTACTTAAACGAAATCAAATAAGCATCAACCCCTCCTTACCACGCCAAAAAATTGAAGCCGTCCAGCGGTTAGGTATGGGTTTATTTAATATTACGGCTATTAAGTTTGCAACTTCGTTTTGGCCTAAAGACTCACATGCTATCTTCTTACCTAAATATGATGATTTAGATATTCCAGTTTTCCTTAATCTGTATCAATTTACAAAAGAGCCACTTTTAATTGGCCACAGTGGGGGAAATAGCGCATTTGAATTAGAAAAATTTTCTAATACTGAATTACAAGAAAGAATAATGGCAGGTTTTAAACGAATTTTTGGTGATAATATTCCAACACCAGAAAATTTTATAACTACACGTTGGTCTCAAAATGAATTTAGTCATGGTTCATATTCTTATTTACCCCCTAAAGCTCATATGGGGGATTATGGGATATTGGCAGAGCCATTTATGAATAAAATCTTCTTTGCTGGAGAAGCAACTCATTCACAATTCCCCGCAACCACTCATGGCGCATACTTATCGGGGATACGTGAAGCTGAAAGGATAAAAGATTTATTGCTTTGAGCATTATTAAAGGATTAATTAAAAGTGTATGAAGAAAACTAGAAACATATTCATTCTTACAAGTTTCTCAATCGGTCTAGCCTTATTGTTTCTCTTTCCTCTTTGGAAAGATTATGTCATTTCAACTCTCGAGATAACTACAGAAATTTGGCTCTTATTAGAATTAACATTATTTTATTTTCGCTCGAAAAAAAATCATTTAAATACAGCTCTGATTTGTTTTTCAATATTCTTTCTACTAATAGCAGATGTTATGAATGGCTTACAAATCTTAAAAATCACAGACAGCCATGATTTAATAGCAGATTATTCATATGTGCTTTTTGCACTATTTTTACTTATTTTTTTAATATTTAAACTGAATGTTTTTAATAAAAGCTACTAATAATGCCGTCGAAGCAGATGGCAATGATATACAAATTTCTCTTAATCAGTCCGTTAATAACGCTATTATAACCATAACTGATAATGGTTGTGGCATCCCTTCTTATTTGTTAGATAAACTAGGACAAAAGGGTTTTACTTTTGGTAAACAGCAGGGTTCGGGCTTAGGGTTATACCATGCAATAACGACGATTCAATCTTGGAAAGGAAGCTTTAAAGTTGACTCTTCAATAGGAAATGGTACCACCATTACTATTCACTTACCTCTATCAATTCCTCCATCTTGGCTAGTTAAAATTTTAAAAATATTTATTAATTCTCAAATCATCATAGTTGACGATGATATTAATGCTCATCAGATTTGGAGTTATCGCTTTAAAAAGTTAAATACCGAACATTTTAATTTATCTTTTTTTCATTTTCCAACACTGGAAAAATTAAAAGAATTTACAACAAATGAACCACTTAGGCCGAGAGTTTTTTTAATTGATTATGAATTCTCTGGAGTGGAAAAAAACGGCTTAGAAACAATTGAACGACTGAAAATACAATCGGAATCAATCTTAGTTACAAACCATAATGAAGAATCATTATATTTTAGATGCCAAAAGCTCGGGATTAAAATAATTCCCAAAGAGTTAGTTCCTTATGTTCCAATTGTATTCGAAGCAGCAAGATAGAACTCTACATCAAAGGACGGCATCGCAACTCCGAAATTTTTAACCAACGGCAATTGTAGCGTTGTATTAGCGTGGCCGCAACGGCGTCTGTAGTAGCTAGTGGGTAACTTCTGGCAAATGGTTAGTAGAATGGCCGCCGAGGTGTATTATAACTTTCGTCGTCTTTGTATTCTTCCTGGGAAGAATCTGCTTCTTCGGTAGTCTGAGTATTAGTGGTAGGTTCATTCTCAAACTCGGGGTCGGAACCATCATCTGTGGTATTCATATTTGATCCAAGCTCTTCAGCTATTGGCGTCATTGGTCCTGAATCATTCTGTGAGTTAGTATCAGTCGAAGGATCAGTAATTAACATGGATAACTTGCGCGGAGCGGGATTCCTATTTAAAAAACTGCTAATTACCTTAGAAGAATTAGTATTGGATCGTCTATGGGGATTTGACTGAATGTTCACTTGATCACTGACACTATAATCTTTGTCTAATCGTTGATGGTTTAGGAAAATCCATGAAATAGATTTTTCCGGCGTTAGCAGTAAGCTCCGAGTAACTTTAAAAGCTTCCGTAGAAACGACAGGAGAAAGAATTGAAGTATAGCCATTTGCAACTAATCCGTAGGATAATAATGTGCATTCTTCAATTAAATATCTAACACAGCAGAAATGAGCAACCTTCAGCCAGGCATCAGCTGTTAGTTGGCTTAGCACATCACTTCTTAAGTGGGTTATCCTGCTCACTTCTCGCAGGATCTGACTTCTTTGGGAATTTACTAAGGCGATGGCAGTATTGTCATATGCTGTCCGTAACGCGCTGCCTTCTCTGGTATATTCTTCGCTAACACGATTAATACATTCTTGATAACTGTTTGGTGAAGGCATAACTACTATTTCATCATAGGAAATGAAACTGGCTTTAAACGTCTCAAAATCAAATTCCCGCGTTTTATTATCAATATATTCTTGTTCTATCAATTTTGCATGAGTATGAAGTCTTGTGGGCAGCCATGCAGCTAACATTTCTAAATTAAGGGGCAAGGAGGGAATATCTTTCAACAACTCAACCATCTGTTGATCGTTTAACGCAGCAGTAAAATTCCAGAAAAAATATCTCTGTAAAGAACCTACCACCAATATAACTACATTTTTAAATTTTGATTTTGTTGGGCTTAATTTTTTTTTGTCAATTAAACTTATCGTGTTAGGTAATGGCTGGTCATCACCAAGTTTAATGACAAATATAGGCTTTGATAGATGGCGCTCCGCATTATCACCCAGTCCCATTGTTAAAGAAGTTTTAACAACCCTGGTTGCGTTACCTTCATCCTCGATAACCATGGGCTGCTCTATAGGCTTGGTACTTCCATATGTTAATTTTCTGCTGCTTCGTGGAAATGCCATAGGCTACCTGACAAAAATAGTGGTTAAAGAAAAAGTAATTTATACTTGCTTTAAGTTGTTAAAATTACTGATTCAATGGTAAAAACCGCATCCTTGCTTGTTTTAGTAATCCTGCTTTTTTCTTCATTATCCGGCTTTATTACTTCGGGTCGGTTCTCGTTGTTGAGGATCCAAAGGAGTTAAAAGATCACTACCCTTAGCTGGAACCGCAGTAGTAGCTGAATCTTCTGATGAAAACATTGAAAACCCATGCTTCCTGTAGCGTAAAGCATTGTCCGACACAGATTGGTGCACTGGAAGAGCGAATCTTTCAGTCGTGTTACTCCGAGATCCATTGATTGAGCTTAATTGAGGAGAACTTGTCAGGGTAATACTTCCCGCTGTTTGGGGAGAATGAGTAAAGGAGAACCCTGAGCCTAATTCAGACTCACTATCACTGATTGTGAATCCGTTTAAATAGTACCTTGATCCTGATTCACTTTCACTATCACTATGGTGTATGGATGCATTGGTTGACGCAGTATGAAGATCCAATGTTACATCGTAATCCTCGTGAAAAGTTGCCACTTTTAACCCTGATATCCTACGAACACTTATGCTGGTAGGAGATGCCGCTGGTGTTTCTCCGTACGTGCTTGGCTCGTCTCCAGATAAGCTTAGGCGGCTTTTATTGTCACCGGAGGTGGTTAGATAGGCTAGTTTAGACCTTTTATGTTCTAAGTCCGGTTTGTAATCTTCAAAATCGTCTGAATAATTAGATGAGGGTGAAGTTGATACGCCGTGGTGGCTTAAATCATCCGCACTAACTGAATTTGTTATAGGGTGGCTTAGCATCGGTAATGGCTGGCTGGCCGGGCTGCTGGTCTTCGCTTTAACGGAAACTGGCCCCAAACTATCTACAGTAATTGCTATCCCTGATTGTGATCTGCTCGTCAAGAGAGAACTAATGGCTGCAGAAGACGAAGGACTGGTACCGGTACTGATCTTCGTACTCAAACCGCATACGATACCATTATTACTCTCTTTTTGGTGATGAACATTCATCCAGCCAACAGCTTTAGATTTATAAAATTCCCGAACCGCTACTATAGCTTCGGGCGCTGGACCAGGATATAGGGAAGCGGTATATCCATTATCAGCCATCATAGGGCCTAATACTGGAGCTTCCTCGAATAAATAATTGAGGCTGCAGATTGACGCAACTTCATTTAATTGGGCGTCGGTAAAATGACTTAGATTTGAATTTGCTGCTTTGATTCGTTGGCCTTGCACTAGAATCGTGCCAGCTTGGCTTTTCAATAAACGATCTCTGGTTTTTCTAAAATTATCAGCAAACTTTTTATCTGTTGAATATTGTTGCCTCAACTCGGCAGCATAAGTTTGTTGTAGGTTATGCAAAGCTGCATTGTCACTTTTATCCATTGTGCCATAGGGTATCGACACCATACTTTCCCATGGAATAAATTTTATATGAAACTTTCCTGGAAGATTGCTTAGATAGGTCATGGCATTAGTAGAAATGTAATCCTGCTCTGCTTGTTTTGCGAGGGGATAAAACGTCTGAGCTAAGGTCAAAGCCAACTCTTCCACCGTTAAGTTAGCGGGGATATCCTTCAACAGTTCTTTCAATTCATTTTTATTTAAATCTCGACAAAAATTCCAATAATCCCACCGGTGTAACGAACCACCGAGTAAAACATCAAATTCTTGAATCATATCTTGGTGTTCACGTATTAAATCAATCGTGGACTTTAAATATTCCCCTTCATGACGATTAATACCAACGCTTACTATCAAAACCGCTTTTTTCAATAGTTTCGCTGCTTTTTCTGGTTGGAAATCTTTAAAATGAGCTCGCGTGGGAGAAGGGGTTACTTTTAACAAAGCACCATTATTATTTTTAGTTGTGGCAGCCGTATCCGGTGTACCTGCAACATTTTCTTTTGCTTTAGCTCTCGTCGTTCGTGTGCTGACCATAGATACCTGACCAAATTAATAGGTTAGAGTTAAATAAGAATATTATAAAAAGCAGGGTATGCTTTAAGTAGCTAATTCTAAATAGAAAACCACATTAGTCGCAGGTTTAAGGATAAACTTTTGCGTGTTAATTCAATTAGCTAGTACTATTTAAATTATATTTATTATTTTTAATACTTATAAAAAAACTTGGATTATACTATTCTATCGCTTCTTTAAAGTCAATCATATGTTCGTTGTGCTTTTTGAGAACAACTTATGGCAACTAAAAATGTTAAACCACCTCCTGTTCAGGAGTTACAAAACCAAATCGAACAGCTGGAAAAGATTATATCTTTAATGCCCGGTCACGTGTATTGGTTAGACACCAATAATGTATATCAAGGCTGTAACGACCTGCAAGCGCAAACCGCACAACTAGCTTCGCCAAAGGATATTATCGGCAAAACGAATTACGATTTTATCTGGAAAGATTCCGCGGAAGAAGTAAATGCTATTAATCAAGAAGTTATGAAAAGCGGTAAACCCAGGATAATCGAGGAAACCGCTAAGACTCCGCAAGGTTTCGCGATTTTTTTATCTGAAAAAGTACCCTTATTCAATTCACGAAATGAAGTCATCGGATTACTGGGGATTTCTTTCGATATCACCGAGCGAAAACGCACTGAGCACGCTTTAAAAATAGCCAAGGAAAAAGCGGAGATAGCTAACCAGGTTAAAACGGAATTTATCCGTAATATGGAGCATGATATTCGCACTCCGATCAGCGGCATTCTGGGGGTGTCGAGTTATCTTAAACTTCATCAAAAACTCCCCCAGCACCGTGAATTACTGGGTGATATTGAAAGTGCCTCTAGTGAATTATTGGATTATTTAAATAATATTCTGGAATTTTCTCAACTTACCAAAGATACGCTGCCCGTTATCTTAAAAGAATTGTCTTTGCGGGAGATTGTCGATAGTATTTTTAAAATTGAATTGCCAGCAGCCAAATATAAGAAACTTAAACTTACCGCAAAATTCGCAATAAACTTGCCTCAAATTTTAATTGGCGATACATTTAGAATATATCGGATTTTGTTAAACCTGGTTAGCAATGCGATTAAATTTACTAATAAAGGCGGAATTACCTTACAAGCAAATTTAATTTCCAAACAAGATAAAAATGTTACTTTACAGATAGTTATTATGGATACCGGCATCGGCATTCCGCAAAATCAGCAAGTTAAGATTTTTGATAAATTCACCCGTTGTTTACCTTCAAACAAAGGCACTTACAAAGGAACTGGCGTAGGGCTTTGGGTTGTGAAACAATTCGTTACTGATTTAAATGGAAGTATTGAGCTGGAAAGTAACTTGGGTCAGGGTTCTGTTTTCACTGTTACTTTACCTATGCAATTACCTAACTAGGAAAGCGATGGTATGATGCACAAAAAAGAAAAGACAGCGGTTTTATTTGTTGAAGATAATAAACTGGCCCAAAAAATTGGGATTATTATTCTGGAGCAATGCAATTGTGAGGTGGATGCGGTAGCAACCGGCGAACTGGCACTGCAATACGCCCGCAAAAAATCTTATCAGCTTATTTTTATGGATATAGGCTTGCCGGACATGGATGGCCTGGAAGTCATTCAGCAAATCAAAAAAATTAAATTAAATAAGCATGTACCTATCATCGCGTTAACCGCCCATTCCGATAAAGAATATATCGCGCAATCTTATGAAGTAGGCGCTTCGGAATTTCTGGTAAAACCGTTAAGTGATCAGATCGCGAAGAACCTGATTGAGAAATATTTAGAATAGCGTTCCGCCCTATTTCGCATTACCTGAACTTTAAATCTGGCTGAGTACGGAAATTAATTCAAACGCAGCATCCACTGATTGACGGCCTACGTGACCTCTTTTACCGCCAGTACGGTCGTGTGCTTGCTCAATATTGTTTGTCGTTAATACGCCAAAAATCACTGGGATATCTTCCGCCAACCCAACATGCAGGCAGCCCTGGCTGACTTGCTGGCAGACATAATCAAAATGCTTGGTTTCGCCAAAAATGACTGCGCCTAAACTAATGATGGCGGTGAATTTTTGGGTGCGCGCCAGGCGTTGTGCCGTCAGGGGAATTTCAATCGCCCCCGGCACCCAGACAGTTGTCAGGTTTTCTTTAGGAAAGCCAAGTTCATCTAATCTTTCATTCGCACCATCAAGCAACTTTTGGGTAATTTCACTGTGAAAACGGCTGATGACAATCGCTAAATTAAAATCTACCGCGAGTTTTTGCATGTTTAAAACGGGCATGGCATTCCTTAATCTAAATTAATTTCACACATGACATCTTTACCGAATTGCAACCAGCGTAAATTGCTGGACTGCAATGAATCCAAGGTAAAACTATCTTCAAAAGCCGACGTGCCATCGCCTATCCAGGTGGTGCCAATATAAATAATAGCGCGTTGCAGCAGGCGCTCGGTTGAAAATGCAGCAAAACATTTGCCGCCCGCTTCTATCCATAAGTCATGCGTACCATCTTCGCCAATGCGTTGAATGACCTGGTCTAGCGCTAAGCCTTTTGAGGTATGTGCCACTGCGATACAACGCGCCCCTGCCGCAGTTAATGCAGCCAGACGGGATGGGTCGGCCTGTTCTTTATGAAATATAGTAACGGATTTAGCCGTATTAAAAACTTTAGCGGTGGCAGGCATACGCAATTCACTGTCTAAAACATACAGCGGTTTTTTGAAAATCTGGCCATTGCTGCGCACATTCAATTGTGGATCATCGTGAATGATGGTGGTTGCCGTCGTTAAAATGGCATCGCTTTTTTTACGGGAATAATGCGTGAGTTCATTGAGCGGGTCACCGGTAATTTTAACCGGTACATTATTTTTGCCGGCAATTTTACCGTCCAGGCTTAAGGCGATTTTGGCGGTGATAAAAGGTTTTTTGGTGAGGTGCCAGTGCTGATAGCTGGCGTAAAAATTATTGATCTCAGGTAAATGAATATGTTCACAGGTAATGCCTGCTGCTGTCACTATGGCTTCGCCTTTGCCGGCCACGCTAGGATTAGAATCACGGAAACCATAGACTACGCGGCTGAGGCCGGCTTTTTTGATGGCTTCGGTGCAAGGTGGGGTGCGGCCAAAGTTGCAACAGGGTTCTAACGTTATATAGATAGTCGCGCCGCGGGCGCCACCTTCGGGTAATTTGCGCAGGGCGTCAACTTCGGCGTGGGCTTGGCCGGGGCCGGTGTGATAGCCAGCCGCTACTACTAAGCCAGCGCGAACAATAACGGCGCCTACGGATGGGTTTGGCGCGCAAAAGCCACGGTGAATTTTGGCTAGCTCCAGCGCTTTGCGAAGGTAAATTACATCGGACTGTTCAGATACGTCAAATTTCTCTTGCATGGTTGAGACTCTGACTGGAGTTCGCAGGATGGATTTGGAACTTATAACGCCCGCGAAACTTTGATTTAAGAGCTTCGCGGGGCTAGGTCTCCCCGTATGTCGTTGCGCTCATACGGGTAGGACATTTTGAGCCACTATCAGGCGGCGGCGTTGGTTTCGCGGTCGACTAGTTCAACTACAGCCATGGGGGCGCAATCGCCTTTGCGGTTGCCGCATTTTAATACGCGCAGGTAACCACCTGGGCGGGAGTTAAAATGGGGACCAATTTCATTAAAGAGTTTTGTTACCATGTCACGGTCACGCAAACGCGCGAAAGCAAGACGACGGTGATGCACGCTGTCAACTTTAGCCATCGTGATCATGGGTTCAATATACCCACGCAATTCTTTTGCTTTGGCAACTGTAGTGGTAATCAACTCGTGTCTCAGCAATGAGACCATCATGTTTTTGAACATCGCTTTACGATGGCTGCTGTTACGTCCAAAATATCTGCCGCTTTTACGATGACGCATAACTATCTCTCCTAAACTTTTGCTCTAAGGCCATTACTCTTTGTCTTTCAATGAAGCGGGTGGCCAATTTTCCAAGCGGGTGCCTAACGCAAGTCCGTGGGAAGCCAAGACATTCTTGATTTCGGTTAAGGACTTTTTGCCTAAGTTAGGTGTTTTTAACAAATCATTTTCCGTACGCTGGACTAAATCACCAATGTAAAAAATGCTTTCAGCCTTCAAACAGTTGGCGGAACGCACGGTTAATTCCAAATCGTCCACTGGACGCAAGAAAATGGGATTAATCGCTTGTTGTTCACTGGTTTCCTTGGTGATAAAGGAAGATTTCAAGTCCACAAACGGTGCCAATTGCTGCTGTAAAATCGTCGCAGAACGGCGGATTGCTTCTTCAGGGTCTAGTGTGCCATTGGTTTCAAGGTCAATCACTAATTTATCAAGGTCGGTACGTTGTTCAACACGCGCATTTTCAACGCTGTAAGCAACTCGCAACACTGGACTAAAGCTGGCATCGATATGCAATGTGCCAATACCGCTTTTTTCTTCGCCCTGGGCATGCGCATTGGTTTCACGAGTGGAAGCGGTTTGATAACCACGGCCCAGTGATACACGCAATGACATGTTTAAAGAGCCGGCTTCATTGAGGTGCGCAATAACATATTCAGGATTCACGATTTCAACGTCGTGTTCTGATTCGATGTCACCGGCAGTCACAATACCCGCGCCTTTTTTGTTAATACGCAAAGTCACTTCTTCGCGACCATGTAACTTAATGGCGATATTTTTCAAGTTCAGAAGAATTTCAATGACATCTTCCTGCACGCCAGCAATAGAGCTGTACTCGTGCAACACGCCATCAATCTTTACTTCTGTAATGGCAGCGCCTGGCATAGAAGACAATAAAATTCTACGCAGCGTCGTACCTAAGGTATGACCAAAGCCGCGTTCCAACGGTTCCAGTGTCACCTTTGCATGGAAAGGTGATACGGTTTCTACCGCGATTTCGCGTGGTGTTAAAAAATCATATGGATTATTTTGCATGAGACCCTCATAAGCTCCAAAATGATTACTTGGAATAAAGCTCAACAATCAGCTTTTCTACGATATCAGAAGGTAGATCCGCGCGATCCGGGCACTGTTTAAATGTGCCTTTCAATTCGCTAGAATCAACTTCCACCCAGCCGCAAGCCGCTCTTGACTGTGCTAATGCCAAAGCGCTTTGTACACGTAACTGCTTCTTTTTGCTTTCCTTCACGCCGATAGTATCGCCTGGCGTTACTTGATAGGACGGCACGTTAACCAATTTATCATTCACGACGATAGCGCAGTGACTGACAAGTTGTCTGGCTTCCGCACGGGTAGCACCAAACCCCATACGATAAACAATATTATCCAATCTGGATTCTAACAACCGCAGTAAATTTTCACCGGTTGAACCTTTCAAACGGGCGGCTTTTTTAAAGTAGTTACGGAATTGACGTTCCATAATGCCGTAGATGCGGCGAACTTTTTGTTTTTCACGCAACTGCACACCATACTCGGTTTCACGGCCACGACGACTGCCATGTACACCCGGTGGGGTATCTAATTTGCATTTTGAATCTAACGCGCGGACGCCACTCAACAACGACAGATCAGTACCTTCACGTCGTGCGAGTTTGCATCTTGGTCCTAAATATCTAGCCACACATTCCCCCTACTTATACGCGACGCTTTTTCGAATCACGAACACCATTGAATGGTATTCCTGTCGCGTCGGTTATTGACAAAATCTTTAATCCTGCTGAATGTAAAGAACGGATCGCCGATTCTCTACCTGGGCCTGGGCCATTAACACGTACTTGTACGGTCTTCATGCCAAAGTTTTCTATGATAGCCAGCGCAACTTTAGAGGAAGCTTCACCCGCCGCATAAGGCGTGGATTTTCTTGAACCGCGATAGCCACAGCTTGCCGCACTGGACCAACCTAAGGTATTACCCTGGATGTCTGTGATTGTGACAATCGTGTTGTTAAAGGAAGCGCGAATATGCGCAATGCCATCAACAACTTGTTTTTTAGTTTTTTTGCGACCGCGACCAGCTTTACCTGTGCCCGCGCCAGCATCAGTTGCGCCACCACCGGCAGTTCCCTGATCTTCTGTCGTTTCAGCATCACCTTGGGGAGCTGCTTTTACAGCTTTTTCCTTGGGAGCTTTGTCTTCATTAGTCTTTTGATTTGCTGACATTTGCGTTCCTGAATACTCAAAAAATTAATATTGCCTAGTTTGAACTAACTTTACCTTTGCGCTTACCTTTACGGGTACGAGCATTGGTACGGGTGCGCTGGCCATGTACTGGCAAACCACTACGATGACGTTTGCCACGGTAGGTGCCTAGTTCCACCAAACGCTTGATATTTAATGAAACTTCGCGACGCAAATCACCTTCGACGCGAATTTTGGCGATTTCGGTACGCAGGTTTTCAAGTTCTGCTTCTGTTAAATCCTTGGTCTTCTTCGAGGGGTCAACTTTCGCGGCACCACATATTTTGCTGGCTCTGCTGCGGCCAATACCAAAAATGGCCGTCAATCCAATGACTATGTGTTTTTGTACCGGTATGTTAACGCCTGCAATTCGCGCTGCCATTCAATAACTCCTAACCTTTAACTAACTTATTGATCTTTAAACCACAAAAGGGGCTTAGTCTACTATCCAAATACAACAAAATCAATCTCTAGCCTTGTTTTTGTTTATGTCTTTTCTCTTTGCAAATAACGCGCACAACGCGGTTTCTGCGCACGATTTTGCATTTGCGACAAATCTTTTTAACTGATGCACCGACTTTCATATTCAACTCCTCATTTAATCAGGTTTACCATGACGGCTTTTGTTGGGCTTCGGCTGCGCCTGCGCGCCCAACCACCCGATTACATTTACCGCGTTAAGCCTAGGCCACCGCTGCGTAGATTGGCTTTTTTCAGTAATGACTCATATTGATAAGACATAATATGGGCCTGCACTTGAGCCATGAAATCCATCACAACAACCACAATAATCAGCAAGGAGGTGCCGCCAAAATAAAATGGCACGTTCCAGGCCAGGATCATAAATTCCGGTAGTAAACACACTAACGTCACGTAAATCGCCCCTACCAAGGTCAATCGCGTCATTACTAAGTCTATATACTTCGCGGTTTGTTCACCGGGACGTATGCCGGTGATAAACGCGCCTGATTTTTTCAGGTTTTCCGCTGTATCGCGTGGATTAAACACTAATGCTGTGTAAAAAAAGCAAAAGAAGATGATCGCGACACTATACAACATCATATGTAACGGCTGGCCTTGTTGTTGCAAAGCTACCCCTGCTCGGCCTAACCATTCCCAGCCTTTACCGTGCCCAAACCATTGCGCCAAACTGGCTGGAAACAAAATAATACTGGAAGCAAATATGGGTGGAATTACCCCAGCCATATTAATTTTTAACGGTAAGTGGCTGCTTTTCGCCGCATACATCTTGCCGCCCTGCATTCGCTTCGCATAGTGAATCGAAATGCGCCGCTGGCCACGCTCGATAAATACGATGATGCCAACTACCGCAAACACCGCGGCGATGATCAGCAGCAATACCACTACTTGTAACTGGCCTTCCCGCACTTGTTCCAGCGTACGACCAATGGCCGCCGGGAACCCGGCGATAATGCCGGCGAAAATGATAATGGAAATACCATTACCTATCCCGCGTTCCGTAACTTGTTCGCCTAACCACATCAAAAACATGGTGCCGGTGACCAGCGTTAGCGTGGTCGTAAAATAAAATGAAAAGCCGGGCACAATCGCAATGTGATTGGCCGCCATCATTTTTGAAATCCCAATCCCTTGAAATGTGGCTAAAATCAATGTTCCATAACGCGTGTATTTGTTGATTTTACGCTGTCCCGAATCACCTTCTTTGCGTAATTCTGAAAGCTGCGGCGATAACACCGTCAACAATTGGATAATAATCGAAGCCGAGATGTACGGCATAATACCCAAAGCAAATACACTAAAACGCATCAAGGCGCCGCCAGAAAACATGTTGAACAAACCAACTATGTTACTCTGTTGCGCGTTAAACAAATCCTGCAAGCGCTGTGGATTCAAGCCTGGCACCGGAATATAAGAGCCCAGACGAAACACAAAAATCGCCAGCAACACAAATAGCAATCGGCGCTTTAAATCAGCTATGCCACTCGCCGCGCTCGTGCCGCCCGTCCTAGTTGTTGACATTCTATTCCTCTATTTTGCCGCCTGCTTCTTCGATTGCCTTGCGGGCGCCGGCTGTTATCGGTAAGCCACGCAGTGTAATCGCGCGTTCAATCTTGCCGAATAAAATAACTTTAATAAACTTGGTGGTGTTACGGATCAGGTTCGCTGTTAATAAAGCTTCCAAATCAATTACCGCCACGCTGGCATCCATTTTGTTTAAATCAGAAAGTCGGATTTCTTCGCGCACCAGAGCTTTTCTGGAACGAAAGCCTGATTTGGGAATACGTCTTTGAATCGGCATCTGGCCGCCTTCAAAACCCACTTTGTGATAACCACCCGCACGGGCTTTTTGACCTTTATGACCTTTACCGCAAGTTTTACCTTTGCCGGAACCAATACCACGGCCTAAGCGTTTCGCAGGTGTTTTAGATCCTGGAGCTGGTTTAATTGTATTGAGGTACATACTTACGCTTCCTCGACTAATAACATGTGACAAATTTTTTGGATCATACCCCGGGTGCATGCGTTATCTAAAACGAGAACCGTGTGATGCATGCGGCGCAAACCTAAACCCTTTACCGTCGCTTTATGCTTGGGTAACGCGCTGTTAGTGCTGCGTACTAATGTCACTTTTATCTTTTTATCCGACATAATTAATTCCTGACAATTTCTTCAATTGTTTTACCGCGTTTCGCCGCGATATATTCTGGTGTTTTCAATTGCTGTAAAGCATTCAAGGTAGCTCTCACCACGTTGATAGGATTAGCTGAGCCAACAATTTTAGCTAATACGTTTTTAACGCCCAATACTTCAAATACTGCGCGCATTGCGCCACCAGCGATAATCCCCGTACCTTCAGAAGCGGGCTTCATGAAGACTTTGGTTGCGCCATGATGACCATAAACCTGGGTATGCAGTGTGCCTTCTTCTTTTAATACCACGTGAACCATATTCTTGCGGGCGCTTTCCAGGGCTTTCTGGATTGCTACCGGCACTTCACGGGCTTTACCACGACCAATACCGATGCGACCATTACCATCACCGACTACCGTTATCGCAGCAAAACTGAAAATTCTTCCACCTTTGACTACTTTAGCGTTACGCGACACGGCTACCAGCTTTTCCAGCATGCCATCGCTTTTTGTTGATTGATCATAACTTGCCATAAAAAACCCTTAAAATTCTAAACCGCCTTCTCGCGCCGCATCAGCAAATGCTTTAATACGGCCATGATAGTTGAAACCTGATCGATCAAACGCAACTCGCTTGATGCCAGCGTTAACTGCGCGTTCCGCTACTAATTTACCCACGACTTGCGCCGCTTCAACATTACCTGTTGATTTCAATTTGCCACGCACTTCTTTATCTAAAGTCGAAGCACACACCAACACTTTCGCGCCATCAGCACCAATCACTTGCGCGTAGATATGACGCGGTGTTCTGTGCACGCACAGACGCACTGCTTCTACTTCACGTATCTTCATACGGGTACGCTTGGCTCTTTTTAATCTTGCATCTTTTTTCTTTAGTTTCATTGCAATACCCTACTTATTTTTTCTTCGTTTCTTTACGGTCGATGACTTCATCGGAGTAACGAATGCCTTTACCTTTGTATGGCTCAGGTCCACGATAAGCACGAATTTTTGAAGCTACCAGCCCAACCAGTCTTTTATCAAAACCTTTGACAATAATGTCAGTTGGTGTCGGTGTTTCAATGGTGATGCCTTCTGGTACAGGAAATTCAATCGGATGAGAAAAACCTAACGTCAATCCCAGGGTTTTTCCTTTCGCTTGTGCCTTGTAACCAACACCCACTAATAACAACTTTCTTTCAAATATGTGCGTTACACCTAAAATAGCGTTCGCAATATTGGCGCGCATTGTGCCATTAATGGCATTACGCAACCGCGAACCAGAACCTTTACGTTTGTAACCACGGTTCGCATTTTCCTGTACTTTCAATACATCATTTTCCACGACTACCTGAACATCAGGATGCACGGCAAAACTGACCTGGCCTTTTGGGCCTTTAATCGCAAGGTCTTGTCCCTGGACTTTTACTTCAACCCCTTTTGGGATTGAGACTGGTTTTCTACCTACTCTTGACGCGGACATAGCCTTCCCCTTTTACTCAACCGTACACAACACTTCGCCACCCAGGTTTTGGGCCTGTGCGGAACGTCCTGTCATTACACCTTTAGACGTCGAAACAATCGCAATTCCCATGCCCGCCAAAACGGTTGGTAATTCATTGCTGCCACGGTAAATTCGCAAACCTGGACGACTAACGCGTTTCAGTTTTTCGATAACCGGACGCCCTTGATAATATTTCAAGGTAACCTGAATATCTTTTTTCCCGCCTTCTGCGATTTCAGAGAAATCGTCAATGTAGCCTTCGCTTTTTAATACATCTAAAATTGCCGATTTCAAATTAGAACTGGGCATTTTTACATTTTGGCTACCAACAGCCTGCGCATTGCGTATGCGGGTTAACATGTCCGCTATAGGATCTTGCATTGACATCGTAAATACCTCTTTACCAACTAGCTTTATGCATACCGGGAACCAAACCATTCATGACGGCGTAACGCATATGAATTCTGCATAAACCAGTCAGTCGGTTGTAAGCTCTCGATCTGCCACATAATCTGCAACGGTTCCGGCGGCGTGCGATACTGGAATCACGCGGCAAGGTTTGCAGTTTCTGCACTGCTTCCCATTTTTCTTCGTCGCTTAAATTTACATTTAAAATTGCTTCTTTCAGCGTGGAACGCTTTTCACGAAACTTTAAGTTCAAGCGGGCGCGCTTTTTTTCACGTTCTACCATCGAAGTTTTAGCCATAGGGTTTTAGCTCACATCTTTTTCTTTAAATGGAAAATTAAAAGCCTCTAATAAAGCCTGGGCTTCTTTGTTTGAGTTTGCAGACGTTGTGATAGTAATATCCATACCACGTAATGCGTCTACCTTATCGTATTCAATTTCTGGAAACACAATTTGTTCCTTGAAACCCAAACTGTAGTTGCCACGTCCGTCAAAAGACTTATTACTCAAGCCGCGGAAGTCACGAACACGCGGCAGAGCGATTGAAATCAATCTGTCGAGGAATTCGTACATACGCACGCCGCGCAAAGTTACCTTGCAGCCAATCGGCCAGCCTTCTCGCAACTTGAAGCCAGCAATAGACTTGCGTGACATGGTTGCCACCGGCTTTTGTCCGGCAATCTTTTCCAGTTCTCCCATCGCCGCCGCAATCACTTTCTTGTCTTCCATTGCTTCGCCAAGGCCCATATTAATGGTGATCTTGGAAATCCGCGGAACTTGCATGACTGATTTATAGTTAAATTTAGTCTTCAACTTCGGGATAACTGTTTTGCGGTATTCTTCAAGCAATCTTGCCATGGCTCACCTGTTCTATACGTCTAAATCGACAACTTCGTTAGTGGACTTGTAAAAACGAACTTTACGCCCATCATCCAAAACCCTGATCCCCACGCGGCTGCCTTTTTGAGTCGCAGCATTATATAACTTCACGTTTGAGGCGCGAATCGGTTGTACTTTAATAACAATACCGCCGCGGTCACCGCTGTTGGGATTGGCTTTAACGTGTTTTTTAACGGTATTGATACCGTCAACCAACAGGAATTCGCCTTTTTCCAACACTTCGGTCACTGTCCCGGTTTTACCTTTATCTCTACCGGTGATTACAAAAACTTCATCACCTTTCTTAATCTTATGCATGTTAGTATCTCTCGTTAGATAACTTCTGGTGCTAAAGATATGATCTTCATGAAGTTTTCACCACGTAGCTCGCGGGTTACAGGCCCGAAAATACGCGTACCAATGGGTTGCATTTGCGCGTTTAAAATCACAACCGCGTTTTCATCGAAGCGAATGGTTGAACCATCAGGACGTCGTATCCCTTTACGGGTACGAACAATCACTGCATTCAACACTTCACCTTTTTTAACTTTGCCTCTGGGGATAGCTTCTTTTACGCTAACCTTAATTACATCACCTATCCGTGCATAACGACGATGTGACCCACCAAGGACTTTTATACACATCACACGACGCGCGCCACTATTGTCCGCCACATCAAGGATCGTTTGCGTTTGAATCATGCCACAACTCCAATTATGACGGAAATAAAGACCGCCAATACTATCACTATCATGCTTGTTTTAAAAACGAAAAAAACATTAATATAGGAAAAAACCTTCTATATTTATTAAGTTATGTCTTTTTCGGCTTGCTCCAGTACTTCTACCAAAACCCAATGTTTCGTCTTGGAAATTGGACGGCTACTGGCTATTTTCACCAAGTCGCCAATGTTACACTCGTTTTTTTCATCATGAGCACACATTTTTGATGAGCGTTGCAGGTATTTGCCATATAGCTCATGTTTAACCTTACGGTCGACTTGAACGATGATGGTTTTATCCATTTTATTGCTGACAACTTTGCCAACAACGATTTGGCCTGGTCTTCTCGTCTGTTCTACATTCAATGTCTCTGTCATGATGATGAACCTTTTTCTTTTTCACTTAAGATAGTCTTCACACGGGCAATCTGCTTTCTCACATTGCCAAACAAATGGGGCGCGGGAGTTTGGCCTACACCTCTTTGCATGCGTAAATTGAACTGCTCTTTTAATAAAGCTTGCAGCTCACTGTTTAATTCTTCTGGGGTCTTGCCTCTCAGTTCGGTCGTTTTCATTACATTATCACCCGATCTTCAAAAGTTGTTTTAACCGGTAACTTGGCGGCAGCAAGCTTTAACGCTTCGCGAGCCAGTTCCTTGGGCAAACCTTCAATTTCAAACATAACGCGGCCAGGTTGGACCAGCGCTACCCAATATTCAACGTTACCCTTACCTTTACCCTGACGCACTTCAAGGGGTTTCTTGGTAATTGGCTTGTCTGGAAAAATACGGATCCAGACTTTCCCGCCGCGTTTTACATGGCGTGATAATGCACGTCGCGCCGCTTCGATTTGTCGCGAGGTAATGCGACCGAACTCAGCTGCTTTCAATCCAAATTCGCCAAAGCTAACCTTGTTGCCACGAGTGGCTACACCACGGTTGCGACCTTTAAATTGTTTACGGAATTTAGTCCGCTTCGGTTGCAACATTGTTACTTCTCCTGTTTACCTGAAGTTTTTTCGGTTGTTGTGGCCGCTTCAGCTTGCTCTTTATCTAAAACTTCGCCCTTGAAAATCCAGACCTTGACGCCAATCACCCCATAAGTGGTGAATGCTTCGCCCTGACCATAATCGATGTCAGCGCGCAAAGTATGCAATGGCACACGGCCTTCACGATACCATTCGCTACGCGCGATTTCCGCGCCACCCAAACGGCCCGCGACGCAAATCTTAATGCCCTTCGCACCCAAACGCATGGCGGTGGTAACTGCACGCTTCATAGCACGACGGAACATGACGCGTTTTTCAAGTTGTCCAGCAATCGCATCGGCAACCAATTTAGCATCCAGCTCAGGCTTGCGAACTTCTTCAATACTGATATGAACTGGCACGCCCAATATTTTATTAATTTCATCGCGGATATTTTCAATTTCCTTACCGCTTTTACCGATGATCGCGCCAGGACGGGCCGCTTCAACAGTTATTCTCGCGTTACGCGCTGGTCTATCAATCTGGATCCGGCTAATACCCGCCGCGGCCAGCTTAACTTTCAAATACTCGCGAACTTTAATGTCAGAGCAGAGTGTGTCAGCAAAATCTTTGGATTTTGCATACCATCTGGATGACCAGTCTTTGACTATGCCTAAGCGTATGCCTATGGGATGTACTTTTTGTCCCATTATTGCTTCTCCTGATCAGACACGATTATAGTTATATGACATGTTTGTTTTAAAATTCTGACGCCGCGGCCTTTGGCACGCGCCGACATTCTTTTTTGTGATGGCCCTTGATCAGCGGAGATCTTGGCTATCTTCAGTTCGTCAATGTCAGCACCCTGATTGTGCTCAGCATTGGCAATCGCTGATTCCAGGACTTTTTTGACAATTGCAGCCGCTTTCTTTGGGCTAAACCGCAACAAATCCAGAGCACGATCCACGGTCATGCCACGAACCTGGTCACAGACCAAACGGCATTTTTGCGCAGACAGTCTGGCGTATTTTAATGTGGCCGCGACTTCCATTATTTATTTCCCCCTGCTGGTGCTGATTCTTCTTTCGCTTTTCTGTCGCCTGAATGCCCCTTAAAGGTGCGGGTAGCGGCAAATTCACCTAGCTTGTGACCAACCATGTTTTCAGTCACAAAAATCGGCACATGCAATCTACCGTTGTGCACAGCGATGGTTAAGCCAACAAATTCTGGCAGAATCATTGAACGACGTGACCATGTTTTAATGGGACGCTTGTTATTGGAAGCAACAGCTTCCTCCACTTTTTTTATCAAATGTGTATCAACAAATGGGCCTTTTTTAACTGAACGTGGCACGTTGTAACCCTCACTAATGATGAATCAATCAACCTTTTATGCGCGTCTGTCGCGTACAACATACTTATCAGTACGTTTGTTTTTACGCGTTTTATAACCTTTGGTTGGAACGCCCCATGGTGAAACAGGGTGACGACCACCAGAAGTTTTACCTTCACCACCCCCATGAGGGTGATCAATTGGGTTCATAGCAACACCACGTACAGTGGGTCGTATGCCACGATGGCGTTTCGCGCCAGCGTTACCTAATGAACGCAAATTATGTTCTGTATTACTGACTTCGCCGATAATCGCTCGGCATTCCGCCAATACTTTTCGCATTTCGCCGGAGCGTAAGCGCAAGGTCGCATAAGTACCATCCCTAGCAACTAATTGCACCGAAGTTCCCGCGCTACGTGCTAATTGAGCGCCTTTACCGGGCTTCATTTCCACGCAGTGAATCGTTGAACCAATTGGTATATTGCTGATTGGTAAGCAATTTCCTGGTTTGATCGGCGCTTCAGGGCCCGAAATAATAGTGTCGCCCGCGATCACGCCATTGGGGGCAATAATATACCTTCTTTCGCCGTCGGCATAAAGCACTAATGCAATAAATGCACTTCTATTTGGATCGTATTCAATGCGTTCCACCTTGCATTCAATACCATCTTTGTTGCGCTTGAAATCGATTATCCGATAACGCTGTTTATGTCCACCACCGATATGACGGGTGGTAATTTTACCGGAATTGTTGCGGCCACCGGTGCGCTTCTTCGCAGCAACCAACGGTGCGTAAGGTTGTCCCTTATGCAATTCCTGATTAGAAACCTTAACAACAAAGCGGCGCCCTGGTGAAGTCGGTTTAGATTTTAATATCGCCATAAATTCCTCAATCTTTTCTTTTGGTTTACTCCAGAAACTTCTGGGGTAAAGCAATCTCTTAATCCACTATGAAGTAGAGTTGGTATGCACTTCGTTGCAAAAACCGGATGGGTTCGCGCAAAACGATACTTTATTGACCCCCAGCAAAACTAATTTCCTGGCCTTCCTGCAGGGTTACGTACGCTTTTCTCCAAGCTTTGCTACGGCCAAGAACCTGGCCAAAGCGACGCGGCTTGGTTTTAACATTTAACACGCGAACTGATTGAACTTTGGTTTTAAATAATAACTCAACAGCTGCTTTTACTTCTGGCTTCGTTGCATCTGACATAACTTCAAATACATATTCCCGACGTTTTTCAGCGCCAATCGCGGCTTTTTCCGACATATGCGGCGCCAGGATAATTTTTAAGAGACGTTCTTGCTTCTTCATTTTAATAACTCCTCAAACTGTTTCAGCGCGCCAACAGTGATGAGGACTTTTTCAGCGCCTACCAATGCCACTGGATCAACCGCTGCAACATCGCGCACATCAACATAGCGCAAGTTACGTGACGACAAATAAAGATTTTCGTCCACTGTTTCCGTAATAATTAATACTTTTTGGCCCAACTTTAAATCATTAAGCAATTCTATCAATACGCGGGTCTTGGGAACTTCAACAGCAAAGCTTTCTACTATTGAGATTCTTTCCATGCGGATCAATTCAGAAAAGATTGAGCGTACCGCGGCGCGATACATCTTTTTATTAACTTTTTGTTCATAGCTACGTGGTTTCGCCGCAAATGTCACACCACCTTTACGCCAGATCGGACTACGTATAGTACCTGCACGAGCACGACCAGAACCTTTTTGCGCCCAAGGCTTGATGCCGCCGCCTCTGACTTCAGAGCGGGTCTTTTGCGCGGCTGTTCCAGCTCGGCCAGCAGCCATATAAGCGGTGACTACTTGATGAATCAATGGTTCATTGTATTCGCAGCCAAAAACTTTTTCGGCCAATTCAATTTTTTTCTTTTTGCCTACTAATTGCAGTTCCATTATTTATCCCCTTTCGCAATCGGTTGATCTTTTTTAATTGCCGGGCGGATAATAACATCGCCACCTGGAGCACCAGGAACAACACCTCTTACCATAATAAGATTACGCGGTATGTCTATGCGTACAATTTTCTGGTTCATGATGGTGCATTTAGCATCCCCTAGATGACCAGACATCTTTTTGCCTTTGAAAACTTTGCCTGGCGATTGTCTTTGACCGATAGACCCAGGAACACGGTGCGACAATGAGTTACCATGCGTCGCATCTTGCCCAGCGAAATGATGGCGCTTAATCGTACCGGCAAAACCTTTACCTTTACTGGTGCCGGTCACATCAATCCATTGGCCTTCCGCAAAACGATCAACCTTGAGTTCAGAACCCAAAGCAAGTCCTTCGATATTGTCATGGGCTTCAATCACAAATTCCCACAAGCCTTTACCTGGTTCAACGCCGGCTTTGGCAAAATGTCCAGCCGCGGGCTTAGTCACTCTGGAGCGCTTGCGCGAGCCAGTGGTGATTTGCAAAGCCTGGTAACCATCGTTTTCGACAGTTTTAATTTGGGTTACACGATTAGGTAACACCTCAATAACCGTTACGGGTTCCGAGATACCTTCTTCTGTAAACACGCGGGTCATACCGCATTTTCGTCCGACTAAACTTATAGTCATTGTTGCCGCCTCATTAAGTTAAGGTATTACCCGTTAACTTTTTTTTAGTTATCTACATCTACGCTGATTTGGACATCCACACCAGCAGCTAAATCAAGCTTCATTAATGCATCAATCGTTTTTTCTGTTGGTTCATTGATGTCAACAATACGTTTGTGCGTGCGTAACTCATATTGGTCACGCGCATCTTTGTCCACGTGTGGCGAAATCAATACCGTATAACGTCTAATGTTAGTCGGTAACGGAATCGGTCCACGTACTTGCGCACCCGTGCGCTTCGCCGTTTCAACGATTTCCCGCACGGAACGATCTATCAACCTATAATCAAATGCTTCTAGGCGAATACGGATTCTCTGGCTTTTTCTTGCTGTTGTCATAGTAATTACTCTAAAACTTTCGCGACAACGCCAGCACCTACGGTGCGGCCGCCTTCACGGATTGCAAAACGTAACCCTTCTTCCATCGCGATTGGCGCGATTAGCGTTACTACCATTTGAATGTTGTCACCCGGCATTACCATTTCTACGCCTTCAGGTAGTTGGCATTCACCAGTCACGTCCGTCGTACGGAAGTAAAACTGTGGACGATAACCTTTGAAAAACGGCGTATGACGACCACCTTCTTCTTTCGATAACACATACACTTCCGATTCAAACTTGGTGTGCGGCGTGATTGAACCTGGCTTTGCTAATACCTGGCCACGTTCTACTTCTTCACGCTTGGTACCTCTTAACAATACCCCTACGTTGTCGCCCGCGCGGCCTTCGTCTAACAGCTTGCGGAACATTTCAACGCCGGTGCAAATCGTTTTAACCGTTGGCTTCAAACCAATGATTTCAATTTCTTCACCAACTTTTACGATGCCTCTTTCAACACGGCCGGTAACAACGGTACCACGGCCTGAAATGGAGAATACATCTTCAATTGGCAACAGGAACGGTTGGTCAATCTTACGTTCTGGTTGTGGGAAGTAGTCATCCATGGATTCAACCAGTTTAAGAATGGCTGGTACGCCAATTTCGCTTTGGTCGCCTTCCAGCGCTTTTAATGCAGAACCAATCGTGATTGGAGTCTTGTCACCAGGGAATTCATAGCTGGTCAACAAATCACGCACTTCCATTTCAACTAATTCTAATAATTCTTTGTCATCTACCATGTCGGCTTTATTCAGGAAAACCACAACATATGGCACGCCTACTTGACGCGCTAACAAGATATGTTCGCGGGTTTGTGGCATTGGGCCGTCAGCTGCTGACACGACTAAGATCGCGCCGTCCATTTGGGCTGCGCCGGTAATCATGTTTTTCACATAATCCGCGTGGCCTGGGCAATCAACATGCGCGTAATGGCGCTTAGCAGATTCATATTCAACGTGCGCAGTCGCAATGGTGATACCACGAGCGCGTTCTTCTGGCGCTTTGTCAATCTGGTCATACGCCATCGCCTGGCCACCAAACTTTTCCGCCATGCACTTGGTCAGGGCAGCGGTTAGCGTGGTTTTACCATGGTCAACGTGACCAATCGTACCTACGTTCAAATGCGGCTTGTTGCGCTCAAATACTGCTTTTGCCATGTTATCGTTTCCTCTTAAATTTTATTTTCCACTAATATTAACTGCTTGCCACACTCTTACTCATAATTTGTTCCGCAATACTGGCTGGAGCTTCGTTATATTTCGAAAATTCCATCGTATACGTTGCGCGCCCTTGTGACATGGAGCGTACATCAGTGGCGTATCCAAACATTTCGCCAAGTGGTACTTCAGCGCGGATAACTCGACCCGATGGGGAATCATCCATACCCTGCAATACACCTCTACGTCTGTTTAAATCACCCATTACATCACCCATGTATTCTTCCGGAGTGACTACTTCCACTTTCATGATCGGCTCAAGCAATACTGGACGCGCTTTTTTGGCGCCTTCTTTGAATGCCATTGAACCAGCGATCTTGAATGCCATTTCATTGGAGTCAACGTCATGGTAAGAACCATCAAAAACCGTTACTTTCACGTCAACTACCGGGAAGCCGGCGATCACGCCATTTTCCATTTGTTCTTTGATACCTTTGTCAATTGGCGCAATAAATTCTCTTGGAATCGCACCACCGACAATTTCATTCACAAACTCATAACCCGTACCAGCTTCTTTAGGTTCGATTCGAATCCAGACGTGACCGTATTGGCCTTTACCACCGGATTGCTTAACGTATTTGCCTTCTTGCTCAACTTTATTGCGGATAGTTTCACGATAAGCTACTTGTGGCTTGCCCACGTTAGCTTCAACGCTAAATTCTCTCTTCATGCGGTCAACAATAATTTCCAGATGGAGTTCACCCATCCCTTGAATAATTGTCTGGCCAGATTCTTCGTCAGTGTGAACACGGAACGAAGGATCTTCCTGGGCCAATTTGCTTAACGCAATACCCATTTTTTCCTGATCTGCTTTCGTTTTTGGTTCTACCGCAACGGCGATAACGGGTTCTGGGAATACCATTCTTTCCAGAATGATAACGTTATCAGTAGAGCACAGGGTGTCACCCGTTGTAACTTTCTTCAAACCAACTGCAGCAGCGATATCGCCTGCTTGTACTTCTTTAATTTCCTGACGGTTGTTGGCGTGCATTTGCAATAAACGGCCAATACGTTCGTCTTTATCTTTAATCGGGTTATAAACTGTATCACCTGATTTCAAGACTCCGGAATAAACACGGAAGTAGGTCAATGTACCCACATACGGGTCAGTCGCAATTTTAAATGCCAATGCCGAGAACGGTTCTTCATCGGTAGGATGTCTTTCAATTGGTGTGCCAGCAGCATCATCTGCAGTACCGGTAACGGCTTTCACTTCAGAAGGTGATGGCAGATAATAAATAACTGCGTCAAGCATTGCTTGCACACCCTTATTCTTAAATGCAGAACCACACACAACTGGGATGATTTCCCCTTTGATGGTACGGCTGCGTAAACCAGCGCGAATTTCTTCTTCGCTAAGAACACCACCTTCCAGATATTTCTGCATCAGTTCTTCCGAACCTTCAGCAGCAGCTTCAACCATTGTTTCGCGCCATTTTTGGCATTCTTCCAGCATCTCAGGAGCGATTTCACGAGCATCGTAAGTCATGCCCTTGTTTTCTTCGTTCCAATAAATACCTTTCATGCGGATTAAATCAACCACGCCTTCAAAATGTTCTTCAGCACCAATTGGCAATTGAATTGGAATTGCATTCGCGCCTAAACGGGCACGCAATTGCGCTACTACACGCAGGAAGTTAGCACCTGCTCTATCCATCTTGTTAACAAACGCAATACGGGGTACTTCATAACGGTTTGCTTGACGCCAGACCGTTTCCGTTTGCGGTTCAACACCACTCACTGCACAGAGAACAGCGCATGCGCCATCGAGTACACGTAAAGAACGTTCTACTTCAATGGTAAAATCTACGTGACCTGGTGTATCAATAATGTTGATACGGTGTTGTGGGAACTGTTTATCCATGCCGTACCAAAAGCAAGTGGTAGCAGCAGACGTGATGGTAATTCCACGTTCTTGTTCTTGTTCCATCCAATCCATAACGGCAGCGCCTTCATGGACTTCACCAATTTTGTGCGACACGCCTGTATAAAATAAAACACGCTCGGTAGTCGTTGTTTTACCGGCGTCAATATGGGCCATAATGCCTATATTTCTATAACGATCGATTGGTGTTGCTCGTGCCACAGTTTATTACCCCTATTACCAACGATAATGAGCAAACGCTTGGTTTGCTTTTGCCATTCTATGCATATCATCACGAATCTTGACTGCCGTACCACGACCTTCGTGGGCATCCATCATTTCTGCCGCCAAGCGCAAAATCATCGTTTTTTCGGAACGGTCTTTCGCTGCTTTTACAACCCAACGCATCGCCAGTGCAATACCGCGATCAATTGAAACTTCAATAGGCACTTGATACGTTGCACCACCAACACGGCGTGATTTAACTTCAACCGTTGGACGCACGTTATTTAATGCTTTGTCTAAAACTTCCAGGCCATCTTTGTTGCCAGTTACCACTTTAGTCGGCTTCAGTGAAGACGCGCCGCGACCGCCCTGGCCGCCTTTACCTTCTGAACCACTGCCTTCGCCTTCAGTTTCTTTTTTGGCGTGGCTTTTGCTCAAGCGTCTGGATACTTCGTTAAGAGCTTCATAAACAATATTTTCAGCAAGGGATTTTTTGCCCCGGCGCATAATAACGTTAATGAATTTAGCCAGCTTATCGCTACCATATAGCGGATCTGGCAAAATTTCTCTTTTTACTGCGGCTTTTCTTCTTGGCATGGCGCTTCTTTCCCATGAAAACTATTAAATTGCATTAATGTACTAAACTATTCTTTCGGTTTTTTAGCACCGTATTTGGAACGACCACGACGTCTGCCGGATACACCTGCTGTATCCAAGCTGCCGCGTACAATGTGATAACGTACACCTGGTAAGTCTTTTACCCTACCGCCACGTATCAATACCACAGAGTGTTCTTGTAAATTGTGACCTTCACCACCGATATAAGCGGTGACTTCAGCGCCGTTGGTCAAACGTACACGCGCTACTTTACGTAAAGCTGAGTTTGGTTTCTTTGGTGTGGTCGTATATACACGAGTACACACACCACGCTTCTGCGGGCAACCTTCCAATGCAGGAACGGTTGACTTCGCTACCTTTGGGGCCCGCGCCTTACGCACGAGCTGATTAATTGTTGGCATTCCTAAAACTCCAGCCTGAATCAGTAATTTTCTATAAAAAATTCAAATATGTAATGCTTGTCCCCTAACTTTATTTAGGAGGAGGCGCGATTCTAAAAAGGAGTGGGCATTATGTCAAGTATAGTTATCAACTTATGACGATAACTTTAAGATTTTTTTGCAGAAACATCACAATCTACCGGTTTGGCACTTTACAGGGTTGGCAGTTTCGCTGTTTTACAAAATTGACTTACCAATATTCCTTCTTGCTATCACTTTTTCGATCTTTTTTTGAGCATTTCTAGCTTTTTACTACCCGCTTTTCTGTCATTCCCACACGGGTGGAAATGACAGGCCGGGCATTATAACACAACTTATTCTTCTACGCGTTCATTCCTGACTTGCGGTTGTTGCTGATGGCTTTTGCGCACTTTTCGACCAGAATGATATGCCAAGCCGGTGCCTGCAGGAACCAGACGGCCGACAATAACATTTTCTTTTAAGCCGCGTAACTCATCAATTTTTCCGCTCACTGCCGCTTCCGTTAATACGCGCGTGGTTTCCTGGAAGGAAGCCGCTGAGATGAAAGATTCGGTCGCCAGTGACGCCTTGGTGATACCTAATAAAATGGCATCATGGCGGGCTGGTAACTTGCCTTCTTTCAATGCTTTAACGTTCTCTTCACGCAACAGGCTGTGTTCTACCTGTTCACTCTTCATGAGGCTGGTATCGCCGGCATGCGCCACAATCACTTTGCGCAGCATTTGACGAATAATAACTTCAATGTGCTTGTCATTGATCTTTACCCCTTGTAAGCGGTAAACATCCTGGACTTCATTCACAATAAAGTTCGCCAGTGCGTTGGTTCCCAACAGACGTAGTACATCATGTGGATTCAATGAGCCATCGGCGATGGTTTCACCTTTTTCAACATGTTCACCTTCAAACACGCTGACATGACGCCATTTCGGGATCAATTCTTCGTGCACTTCGCCGGTGGGCGCGGTGATAACTAAACGGCGCTTACCCTTGGTTTCTTTACCAAAGCTCACAATTCCGGAGATTTCCGCCAAGATGGACGGATCTTTTGGACGGCGTGCTTCAAATAAATCGGCAACACGCGGCAGACCGCCGGTGATATCACGAGTTTTTGAACCTTCTTGTGGAATTCTCGCAATGACGTCGCCGACTTTCACGCGCGCGCCATCTTCAAAGTTCACAATAGCATCGGGTGGCAGGAAGTATTGTGCTGGCATGTTAGAACCCGCCAGGAACAATTCATCACCGTTTTCATCCACCAATTTAATCATTGGCTTCATTTCCTTACCGCCGGAACGCGATTTAGGATCGGTAATTACTATGCTGCTTAAACCTGTCATTTCATCCGTTTGACGGTTCATGGTGACGTTTTCGACCATGTCCACAAACTTGATCTTACCGGCAACTTCAGTGATAACTGGATGACTATGTGGGTCCCAGTTAGCAACGATCTGGCCAGCTTCAATTCTGGCGCCATCGGCAACCGAGAGTTCTGCACCAAATGGAATTTTATAGCGTTCACGTTCACGGCCATGCTCATCCACTACCGCGAATTCACCAGAACGCGACACGACAATAAATTTTCCACTATGATGCTGCAGTAATTTCATATTATGGAGTTTCGCTTTACCGCCCATTTTTACCTGAACGTTGTTAGCAGCCGTAGCTCGCGACGCCGCACCACCGATGTGGAAGGTACGCATGGTTAACTGGGTACCAGGTTCACCGATGGATTGGGCAGCGATAACACCTACTGCTTCACCAATATTAACGCGATGTCCTCTGGCTAAGTCACGACCATAGCAAGCGGAGCAAATGCCATAACGGGATTCGCAGGTAATTGGTGAGCGCACAAATACGGAATCAACGGTTGCTTCTTCGAGTTTGGCGACCCATCTTTCATCTAACAAGGTACCAACGTTAGCGATAACTTTGCCGGAGCTGGGATTAACCACTTCCTGCGCAGTCACCCGACCCAGCACACGTTCATGCAAGGGTTCAACCACGTCACCACCTTCGATCAATGGGGTCATGGTAACACCCTGGCTAGTGCCGCAATCTTCTTCGGTGATTACCAAGTCTTGCGCCACGTCGACTAAACGACGGGTCAAGTAACCTGAGTTCGCGGTTTTTAACGCGGTATCGGCCAAACCTTTACGCGCACCGTGAGTAGAAATAAAATATTGTAATACGTTCAAACCTTCGCGGAAGTTCGCGGTGATAGGCGTTTCGATAATCGAGCCGTCTGGTTTCGCCATCAAGCCTCGCATACCCGCCAACTGTCTGATCTGGGCTGCCGAACCTCGCGCGCCAGAATCTGCCATCATGTAAATGGAGTTGAAAGATTCCTGCTGGACTTTTTGGCCCTTGGCGTCTTTGACAGTTTCCGTGGACAACTGGGTCATCATCGCTTTGGCAACCAGGTCGTTGGTGCGTGACCAAATGTCGACAACTTTATTGTAACGTTCACCCTGGGTTACCAAGCCGGAAGCATATTGCGCCTGAATTTTACTGACTTCTTCTTCAGCCTGCGCCACGATTTCTGCTTTATCTTTTGGTATGACTAAGTCATTCACACCAATGGATACGCCGGATTTGGTAGCGTAATGGAAACCGGTATACATCAATTGGTCGGCAAAAATAACGGTCGCTTTCAATCCTGCTTCGCGATAGCAAACGTTGATGATGCTGGAAATGGATTTTTTGGTCATGGGTCGGTTGACTAAATCAAAAGCCAAACCTTTCGGTAATAATTCCGATAACAGCGCACGGCCTACTGTGGTTTCAGTCAATTTGATTTGTAATCTAAAACCGCCTTCGCCATCACGCACGTATTCTTTAATACGGGCGCGAACTTTAGCTTGTAATTCAACTTGCTTGGTTTCATAAGCGCGATGAATTTCATTGGTGTCAGAAAACACCATGCCTTCGCCTTTCGCATTGATACGTGAGCGGGTCAAATAATAAAGACCTAATACTACGTCTTGCGATGGCACGATAATTGGTTCGCCATTCGCGGGTGACAAAATATTGTTGGTCGACATCATCAGCGAACGCGCTTCAAGCTGCGCTTCCAACGAGAGTGGAATGTGTACTGCCATTTGGTCACCGTCAAAGTCGGCGTTGTACGCGGTACAGACTAATGGGTGTAACTGAATAGCTTTACCTTCAATCAAGGTCGGTTCAAACGCTTGGATACCTAATCTATGCAAGGTTGGCGCACGGTTGAGTAATACGGGATGTTCACGAATAACCTGTTCCAGAATATCCCAAACTGCGGGGTCTTCTCTATCAACCATTTTTTTCGCGGCTTTAATAGTGGAAGCCAAACCTTGAAATTGCAAACGGCTGAAAATAAATGGCTTGAATAATTCCAGCGCCATTTTTTTCGGCAGACCGCATTGATGTAATTTCAATCTTGGGCCTACCACGATGACGGAACGACCGGAGTAATCTACGCGTTTACCTAACAGGTTTTGACGGAAACGACCTTGCTTACCTTTGATCATATCGGCAAGTGATTTTAATGGGCGTTTATTGGAGCCGGTGATAGCGCGACCACGGCGACCATTATCAAGCAATGCGTCAACCGATTCTTGCAACATACGTTTTTCGTTACGAACAATAATGTCGGGCGCATTCAAATCAAGCAAGCGCTTCAACCGGTTGTTACGGTTGATGACGCGACGATATAAATCATTAAGATCGGAAGTAGCAAAACGGCCACCGTCCAAAGGAACTAATGGACGCAAGTCAGGTGGTAACACCGGCAATACCGATAACACCATCCACTCTGGCTTGTTGCCAGACATTAAAAATGCTTCCATTAACTTCAGACGCTTGGTCAATTTCTTCAGTTTGGCTTCGGAAGTGGTGCCGGCGATTTCTTCACGAATTCTGCCGATTTCAGCTTCAAGGTCTATCGCTTTTAACAATTCCTGAATCGCGTCCGCGCCCATGCGAGCGTCAAACTCATCGCCATATTCTTCAATGGCATCGTAATACGCTTCTTCAGAAAGCAGTTGACCGCGTTCTAACTGGGTCATGCCTGGGTCAATAACCACATAAGCTTCAAAATAAAGCACGCGTTCAATATCACGCAGGGTGATATCGAGCAACAAGCCGATACGGGAAGGTAATGAACGTAAAAACCAGATATGCGCGATAGGCGTGGCGAGTTCAATATGTCCCATGCGATCACGACGCACTTTGGAAAGCGTGACTTCAACGCCGCACTTTTCACAAATCACACCACGATGTTTCAGACGCTTATATTTTCCGCACAAGCATTCATAATCTTTGACCGGTCCAAAAATTTTAGCGCAGAACAAACCTTCACGTTCTGGCTTAAATGTACGATAGTTAATGGTCTCGGGTTTTTTCACTTCACCATAGGACCAGGAACGTATCATATCTGGAGACGCGAGGCCGATGTGAATCGCATCAAACTCTTCTAATTGGGTTTGCTGCTTAACTAGATTCAGTAAATCTCTCACGGTTATTCCCCCTCATTACAATCAGTGGCTATTCAAGTTCGATGTTAATCGCTAACGAACGAATTTCTTTTATCAATACATTAAATGCTTCCGGCATGCTGGACTCCATGTAGTGATCACCATCCACGATGTTTTTATACATCTTGGTACGGCCACCCACGTCGTCTGATTTCACCGTTAACATTTCCTGTAAGGTGTAAGCAGCACCATAGGCTTCTAGCGCCCACACTTCCATTTCTCCGAAGCGCTGGCCACCAAACTGTGCTTTACCACCCAATGGTTGCTGGGTAACAAGACTGTAAGAACCAGTGGAACGCGCGTGCATCTTATCGTCGACCAAGTGGTTTAACTTCATCATATACATATAACCAACGGTGACCGGACGTTCAAACAAATCACCGGTACGACCATTGTAAAGCCAGGTTTGACCGCTTTCCGGCAAGTCAGCCAGCTTGAGCATGGTTTTGATTTCTTCTTCCGTCGCACCATCAAATACCGGTGTCGCCATGGGCACACCGCCACGCAGGTTTTTCGCCAGACTAGTAATTTCCTCATCGGAAAGACTAGCCAGATTTTCTTTACGGGTATCGGTGTTATAAACCTGTGCCAGGAAGGTACGGAGGTTTTTAACGGATTGATGATCATTCAACATTTTGCCGATCTTTAATCCCAAACCTTTTGCCGCCCAGCCTAAGTGGGTTTCCAATACTTGTCCCACGTTCATACGTGAAGGAACGCCCAATGGATTTAACACGATATCAACTGGTGTACCATCCGCCATGTACGGCATGTCTTCAACGGGAACAATAGTGGAAATTACCCCTTTGTTACCATGACGGCCTGCCATCTTATCGCCTGGTTGAACACGACGTTTAACCGCCATGTACACTTTAACAATTTTCAATACGCCAGGCGCCAAATCATCACCCTGGGTGATTTTATTGCGTTTGGCTTCATAAGCTTTTTCAAATTCCAGCCGTTCTTGCTTCAATTGCTTGGCCGCAGCTTCCAATTGTGAATTGGAGGTGTTATCACGCAAACGGATTTCAAACCATTTTTCACGTGGTACTTCGGTTAAATACGCTTTGCTGAGCTTGGTGCCTTTCTTTAACTTGTTAGGACCGCCATCCGCCATTTTATTGGTGAGGAGTTTTTCGATACGTTGAAATACGTCGTTTTCACGAATACGTAATTCGTCGGTGAGATCTTGTTTCGCTTTATCTAACTCACTCTTTTCGATATCTAGTACGCGAGTATCTTTTTCCACGCCTTCACGGGTAAATACCTGCACGTCAATGACCGTCCCTTCCATGCCGGTTGGAACCCGCAGGGAAGTGTCTTTAACGTCGGAAGCTTTTTCACCGAAAATCGCGCGTAATAATTTTTCTTCCGGCGTTAATTGGGTTTCACCTTTAGGAGTGACTTTACCCACCAGGATATCGCCAGATTTCACTTCCGCGCCTATGTAAACGATACCGCAATTGTCCAGCTTGGACAGTGCGCTTTCGCCAACGTTAGGAATATCAGCCGTGATTTCTTCAACACCTAATTTGGTGTCACGCGCTACGCAGGTTAATTCTTCAATGTGAATGCTGGTGAAGCGGTCTTCCTGCACTACACGCTCGGAAATTAAAATGGAATCTTCAAAGTTATAACCGTGCCAGGGCATGAACGCGACCAATAAGTTTTGGCCTAACGCTAATTCACCTAAGTCAGTTGATTGACCATCCGCCAACACGTCGCCTTTGGCGATAGTGTCACCGATCTGCACCAAGGGACGCTGGTTAATACAAGTATCCTGGTTGGTGCGGGTATATTTGGTAAGGTTGTAAATATCAACGCCGGTTTTGCCGGATTCTGCTTCATCATCGTTAACTCGGACCACGATACGCGATGCGTCGACATAGTCGATACTACCGCCGCGTCTAGCAACGTCGGTTACACCGGAATCTTTGGCAACAATACGTTCCATGCCAGTGCCGACTAGTGGTTTTTCAGTTTTCAACGTGGGCACGGCTTGACGTTGCATGTTCGATCCCATCAAAGCACGGTTTGCGTCATCGTGTTCCAAAAATGGAATTAACGCTGCGGCTACCGATACAATTTGCTTGGGTGATACATCCATGAATTGCACGCGATCGGGGGTAGTCAATGTGAATTCGTCTTTATGACGCACTGGCACCAGCGTATCGGTCAATTTGCCTTTGGAATCGGTTGTGGCATTGGCTTGCGCAATGACGTAATCGCCTTCTTCAATGGCAGAAAGAAATTGCACTTCATTGGTTACTTTACTGTTAACCACTTTACGATAAGGACTTTCCAAAAACCCAAATGAATTGGTGCGAGCGTAAACCGCCAGCGAGTTAATCAAACCAATGTTTGGACCTTCCGGTGTTTCAATTGGGCAAACCCGGCCGTAATGGGTAGGATGAACGTCGCGCACTTCAAAGCTGGCGCGTTCTCTGGTTAAACCGCCCGGCCCTAATGCTGACACACGGCGTTTATGCGTAATTTCTGAAAGCGGATTGTTCTGGTCCATAAATTGCGATAACTGACTTGAACCAAAAAATTCACGGATCGCCGCAGTAATAGGTTTCGCATTGATTAAGTCCTGAGGCATGAGATTTTCAGCTTCGGACAAGCTCAAACGTTCCTTGACCGCGCGTTCAACACGAACCAGGCCAACTCGGAATTGGTTTTCAGTCATTTCACCAACGCTACGCACTCGACGGTTACCCAAGTGATCGATATCGTCTACTGTGCCTTGGCCGTTACGTATGCTGATCAGTGTTTTTAACACTGCAATAATATCATCTTTGGTTAATACACCAGGGCCGGTTTCTACAGTGCGGCCGACACGGCGATTAAACTTCATCCGGCCTACGTCGGATAAATCATAACGTTCCGGTGCGAAGAAAAGATTTTTGAATAATGTTTCCGCGGCGTCTTTGGTAGGTGGTTCACCTGGACGCATCATACGATAAATTTCCACCAGCGCTTCCAGCGGGCTGTTGGTTGGGTCTACGCGCAAGGTATCGGACATGTAAGAACCATGGTCGATATCATTGATATAGAGCGTTTCAAAGGTTTTGATTTTAGCTTCGACAAAAGCTTTTAACATGTCATTGGTGATGATGTCATTCGCATTCGCGATAATTTCACCGGAGTCTTTGTTAACAACGGTTTTCGCCAGTACTTTGCCGAGCACGTATTCCGCTGGCACATCAAGATTTTTAATCTTGGCTTTTTCCAATTGTTGAATATGACGCATCGTGATGCGGCGATTTTTTTCGATAAGGACTTTGCCCGCTTTTTTGAAATCAAACGGTGCGGTTTCACCACGCAGACGTTCTGGAATCAAATCCAGACTGAATTCATCACCATCAATATGGAAAACATTATTTTCAAAGAAAATAGCTAAAATTTCTTCGACCGTGAAATCCAGCGCGCGTAACAAAATGGTAGCCGGTAATTTGCGGCGTCGGTCGATACGAACATAAATAGAATCTTTTGGATCAAATTCAAAATCCAGCCATGAGCCACGATATGGAATGACTCGCGCTGAGAATAACAATTTGCCTGAGGAGTGGGTCTTGCCGCGATCGTGTTCGAAGAATACACCTGGGGAACGATGTAACTGAGAAACAATAACGCGCTCGGTACCATTAATAACGAAGGTACCATGTTCAGTCATCAATGGGACTTCACCCATATAGACTTCTTGTTCTTTAACATCTTTAACAACTTTGCTGTCGGCACCTGACTCTTTGTCATAATGCACCAGGCGTACTTTCACCCGCAGCGATGCGCCGTACGTTAAACCGCGCATTTTACATTCTTTCACATCAAATACAGGCTCACCCAAGCGGTAGCTTACATATTCCAGTTCAGCATTGCCGGAAAAACTCGTGATTGGAAACACGGATTTAAATGCGCCATGTAATCCATGGGACGCAAGATGGTTGGCATCAACGCCGGTCTGCAAAAACTTGGCATAAGATTCAAGTTGCAGCTCAAGTAATGGTGGCGTTTCAATGGTGCTAGGATGCTTGCCAAAATCTTTGCGAATTCGCTTTTTCTCGGTGTATGAGTACATTGAACCCATATTAAGTACCTCTGCATGATTGATCTGTAAAGCGTGCCCAAACTACTTTCCGCTAACCGGAAAATAGCAAAAGCCGGCGACATTAAGCCACCGGCTGTAACTTAATCAGCTAAAAATCGTATCATTTACGATAAAGCTGTTATTTAACTTCAACAGTTGCTCCTGCATCTTCAAGCTGCTTCTTGATTTCTGCCGCTTGCGCTTTGTTAACACCTTCTTTAACAACCGCTGGCGCAGCTTCAACAAGATCTTTCGCTTCTTTCAGACCCAGGCTGGTGATGGTACGGATAGCTTTAATAACGTTGATTTTGTTATCACCGCATTTGGTCATAATTACGTTAAATTCGGTCTTTTCTTCTACCGCAGCAGCAGCCGCAGCAGGAGCAGCAGCGGCGACAGCAGTCGCAGCAGACACACCAAATTTATCTTCCATGGATTTAATCAATTCAACCACATCCATAACGCTCATATCAGATATTGCTTGTAAAATTTCTTCTCTACTAACGGCCATGATTTTCATCACTCCAAACTATAAATTAAATGTTATGCAGCTTGTTGCTTTTGATCGCGAATAGCTGCCACGGTACGTACTAATTTGCCATGTGGTTCTGCTAGTGTGCGCACCAATTTGGTAATTGGTCCTAACATCACTGACATCAACTGAGCAATAGCTTCATTACGTGTTGGCAAGCTTGCCAGCGCGGCCAGATCACTTGCTGGAAGTAATTTTCCATCAACTGATAAAGCTTTAACTAACAACTTTTCATTGGTTTTAGCAAAGTCGCGGATTAAACGCGCCGCGGCACTTGGTTCAACTTGTGAAAATGCCAATAGTAACGGACCTACCAAAGCTGATTGCATGCACGCAAAGTTCGTTCCTTCAAATGCGCGGCTGGCTAATGTGTTACGCACGACGCGCATTTCCACACCAGCTTCGCGTGCGGATTTACGCAACGCGGTAAGCTGCTTAACGGTTAAACCGTTATATTCCGCAGCTACAACAGCAGTGGCTTTCTTCGCCATCTCTGCAACTTCTGCCACAATGGCTTTTTTGCCTTCTAGTCTCAGGGTCACTCAAACACCTCCTAAACTTAATACTGCCAACTGGCAATATTTTTTGACGTACAGCAATACCATGAGGCATCACCGTCTGCGTAGGCTAATCTGCTATTCATGTTGAGACCTATGAATACGATAGATTAAGCAAAAGCACCTACGGTCTTTGACGGTTATTGGCGTATTACGCGACAACAACCTTCACAAAGTCTTTCTAACTACTAAGCACCTGCGCTTGAAACATCAACTTGCAAACCCGGGCCCATGGTGCTGGAAATGGTTACTTTTTTGAAGTAAACACCTTTCGCGCTGCTGGGCTTGCCTTTTTTCAAGGCGGTTAAAATGGTTTCAAAATTTTCTGATAAATCTTCAACTTTAAAATCTATTTTGCCGATAGTGCAATGGACGACGCCGCCTTTATCAGTACGATAACGAACCTGGCCCATCTTGGCATTCTTGACCGCGGTAGCAACATCCGCCGTTACCGTGCCGTCTTTTGGATTTGGCATCAAACCACGTGGCCCAAGAATCTGGCCTAATTGACCGACAATACGCATGGCATCGGGTGAAGCAATCACGATGTCAAAATTAATTTCGCCACCTTTCACTTTTTCAGCCATATCTTCCAGGCCCACAAAGTCAGCGCCAGCTTTGCTAGCGGCTTCCGCATTTGCGCCTGAGGTAAATACCGCAACTTTAATTTCGCGGCCGGTACCTTTTGGTAATACCACAGCACCACGCACTGCCTGGTCCGATTTACGTGGATCAACCCCAAGGTTAATACTCAAATCCACGCTTTCACGGAATTTCGCCGCGGGCATTTCTTTTAATAAGGTTATTGCTTCTTTTACCGAGTAAACTTTGCCAGCTGGCAATTTTTCACGGATGGAACGGGTACGCTTTGAGACATGTGCCATGATTATTTCACTCCTTCAACTTCAACGCCCATACTACGTGCGCTACCAGCGATTGAACGCATAGCGGCTTCTAAACTTGCGGCGTTTAAGTCAGGCATTTTAATCAACGCAATTTCTTCAACTTGCTTACGGGTCAGCTTGCCAACTTTATTGGTGTTAGGAACACTACTGCCCTTGGTAAGCCCAGCAGCTTCTTTAATTAAATGGGAAGCGGGTGGTGTTTTGATGATGAATTTAAAACTTCTATCTTCAAATACACTGATTTCAACTGGCAACGGTTTGCCAGCGCGATCCGGGGTCTGGGTTTGCGCGTTAAACGCTTTGCAGAACTCCATGATGTTCACACCGTGTTGACCAAGCGCCGGACCTACTGGCGGACTGGGGTTTGCAGCTGCGCCTTTCACTTGCAGCTTGATGATCGATTTTAATTTACTAGCCATTTTTATTTCTCCACTTTGGGTATTAGCGCTTTTAAAAGCTCCCCTGTTTTACTCGCATCCAGTCACGATGACTGAATGAATACATCAACTACCTTTTTCAACCTGGTCGAACTGCAATTCCACCGGTGTGGAACGACCAAAGATCAGCACCGCTACGCGTAAGCGGTTCTTTTCATAATTCACTTCTTCAACGGTTCCATTAAAGTCAGCAAAAGGTCCGTCAATGACGCGAACCAATTCACCAATTTCAAAGAGAACTTTTGGTTTCGGTTTGTCAGTACTATCTTGCATACGCTGCAAAATGGTTTCTGCTTCTTTCGGACTGATTGGCGCTGGCTTGTCGCTAGTGCCACCAATAAATCCTAATACTTTTGGAATCGAGCGCACTAAGTGCCAGGTTTGGTCATCCATATCCATTTCAACCAATACATAGCCCGGAAAAAATTTGCGTTCGCTTTTGCGTTTTTGCCCTGCTCGCAATTCCACGACTTCTTCGGTAGGTACTAAAATCTGCCCGAATTTCTCGTCAATCTGATCAAGCACAATGCGTTCACTCAAGGCTTGTTTCACATAATTTTCATAGCCAGAGTATGCATGAACAACGTACCAGCGCTTTTTTTTCTGCTCTGTCATGTTTATCCTCTTTGCCCGGTAAGCCAACCGACTACGCGCAATAAAATACCATCAACACCCCATAGAATGAGGGCAAGTAAAACCACAACACCGGCTATTAACAGTGTTATTTGAATTGTCTCCTGACGCGTTGGCCATACGACTTTACGTAATTCCATGCGTGATTCGCGCGCAAATTCCACCAATTGCTTTCCCTGAGTCGTCTGGAAAACAACAGCGGCGGACACTGCTAGCAAAAACAGCCATGCCAATAAACGCAATGGCCATTGTAATTGGTTGTAATAGTAATTAGCCGCTAAACCTGCAACAATTAACACTGCAACTAAAAACCACTTTAACCCGTTAAGCTTTGTTTCATGTTGATTTTCTATTCTTGACGCCATTATGCCTTGCCTTTGACTTTCGATTACTAAATTCCGCTATCGCCGTCTTAATCAATGGCAGGCCAGGAGGGCCTCGAACCCCCAACCTGCGGTTTTGGAGACCGCCGCTCTGCCAATTGAGCTACTGGCCTATGCGCCTTTTACTCTAAAACTTTCGCGACCACGCCAGCACCTACGGTGCGACCGCCTTCACGGATTGCAAAACGTAACCCTTCTTCCATCGCAATCGGTGCGATTAGCGTTATTACCATTTGAATATTGTCACCTGGCATTACCATTTCAACGCCTTCCGGTAATTGGCATTCGCCGGTCACGTCTGTGGTACGGAAGTAAAACTGTGGACGGTAACCCTTGAAAAACGGCGTATGACGACCACCTTCTTCTTTCGATAACACATAAACTTCCGATTCAAACTTGGTGTGCGGCGTGATTGAACCTGGCTTTGCTAATACCTGGCCACGTTCTACTTCTTCACGCTTGGTACCTCTTAACAATACCCCTACGTTGTCGCCCGCGCGGCCTTCGTCTAACAGCTTGCGGAACATTTCAACGCCGGTGCAAATCGTTTTAACCGTTGGCTTCAAACCAATGATTTCAATTTCTTCACCAACTTTTACGATGCCTCTTTCAACACGGCCGGTAACAACGGTACCACGGCCTGAAATGGAGAATACATCTTCAATTGGCAACAGGAACGGTTGGTCAATCTTACGTTCTGGTTGTGGGAAGTAGTCATCCATGGATTCAACCAGTTTAAGAATGGCTGGTACGCCAATTTCGCTTTGGTCGCCTTCCAGCGCTTTTAATGCAGAACCAATCGTGATTGGAGTCTTGTCACCAGGGAATTCATAGCTGGTCAACAAATCACGCACTTCCATTTCAACTAATTCTAATAATTCTTTGTCATCTACCATGTCGGCTTTATTCAGGAAAACCACAACATATGGCACGCCTACTTGACGCGCTAACAAGATATGTTCGCGGGTTTGTGGCATTGGGCCGTCAGCTGCTGACACGACTAAGATCGCGCCGTCCATTTGGGCTGCGCCGGTAATCATGTTTTTCACATAATCCGCGTGGCCTGGGCAATCAACATGCGCGTAATGGCGCTTAGCAGATTCATATTCAACGTGCGCAGTCGCAATGGTGATACCACGAGCGCGTTCTTCTGGCGCTTTGTCAATCTGGTCATACGCCATCGCCTGGCCACCAAACTTTTCCGCCATGCACTTGGTCAGGGCAGCGGTTAGCGTGGTTTTACCATGGTCAACGTGACCAATCGTACCTACGTTCAAATGCGGCTTGTTGCGCTCAAATACTGCTTTTGCCATTGGATTCGCTCCTATACTCTTGATCAGTACAAAAAACCTTACATAACTGGTGCCCACAATCGGAATCGGACCGATGACCTCTTCCTTACCAAGGAAGTGCTCTACCGACTGAGCTATGTGGGCGTTCAGAAGACAGAGGAAAAATGGCGGTTTGCATTGCCGTCTTTTGTCCTTATATCTTCTAAGCTGGAGCGGGCGATGGGAATCGAACCCACACTATCAGCTTGGAAGGCTGAAGTTCTACCATTGAACTACGCCCGCACATCGATCAAACTTTTATCCTTATGCTAAGCTAAGATATTCATTTTATTATTCATTTTATATCTTATGACCCGCTTTCGTGTACTGTCCCTTGAACACTTTATTCTTGGTATGGAGGGAGAAGGATTCGAACCTTCGAAGGCAGAGCCGTCAGATTTACAGTCTGATCCCTTTGACCGCTCGGGTATCCCTCCAAAAAAATTGAAGCCCTGAATTTTGCGTCAGGAATATTTTTATGTCAACAAATACTATTATTTTTCATGTAATTCTTACAGTCTTACAATACTGTGTGTGGTGCTGGCGCCCGGATTCGAACTGGGGACCTACTGATTACAAATCAGTTGCTCTACCAACTGAGCTACGCCAGCTTAGCTTTATTGGTTCTATCCCTGAAAAGCTGGTCAGCAATTCTATGAAATTAGAAAATTAATAGCAAACTTAATTTATTGTTTTTTCTGTCATTCTAGGGCTTACTTATATGTTGGTGTGAAACTACTTTATTCTGCGCTACTATCTCAGATTGTTCATTTATTGTCAATTCCAGACTTTGATGGTCTTTTTTCCACGCGGCCAGAATGGGCTTTAAAGTGGTAATCATGGCCAGTTTTTGCATAGAAGCGCGCTTTTCACAGGGGAGGTCATATAACTTCGCCAACAGGTAGAACATAAAAAGGGTACTTTCTTTGAGGGCGGCAGCGCTGGCATCTACGCTACGGGCCCCCCCAGCTATTTGTTCGTTATATAGAATGTCATAAGAATTGCTATAAACACTCGTTACATAAGTCGCCGCAACCGCTTCCGGCTTTTTGCGAATGTTTTCGTATACGGTGGCCAGCGTCCCCTCGTCTTGAGATTCGCCGCGATATTCCCGGTAAGCATGAAAAACGATGTCGCCTTGCTCAGGGTTTAAGATGTGGACCTTATTGGAAAAAGCTACCATATGGCCTAGCAAATATTTTTCATTGGGGTACAGCATTTTATTAGTTAAGCCGGCCAATCTTGCTCTGTCTAATAAATAGCCGTCCAGATAAGCGTTGGGGGTCGTAAAACTTTTCCCCAGTTCACGGCTAACCAGCATAGTAAGAAAATGAATATTGGTATCATAATATTTGGCGCCACTGCCGGCGGCAAAACCACAGGATGTCGTAATCCAACGCCATTTCCAGGCCTTAAAATCCGCATGACTGAATTCTCCACTCGCAATGCCTTGATGAAAGTTAGCGGTGATATTGTCGTAACCTTCAGTTTGCACCATGCCACGCAAATGCATTTTAGGCCAATAAATTTTTCGCAAGAGTTGCAGTTGTGTCTCTGTTAACTCTTGGGTGATGGGCAACAAATGTTTGATATCTTCTTTATTCAAAAGATCGGCAAGTTGGGTGAGGAATTCTTCACTGTCATTTGATAAATTATACCTAACCAACATTGTTTTGCTTTGTTCATTGATAGATAAAAAACAACTTACTCTAATCACTATTTTAACATCTTCACTTAACGCCTTGGCTTCCTCCGCTAACATCGTAAAATCTTCTAGAGTAATACGCGCTGTTTCGCTTTGTTCTTTTATAAACTTTTGATGGGCCGCTTCGCCACCTTGCAGCAATAATTCAAAACTAAACCGTCGCGCCAGCGCGCGTTTGATTTCAAAATGCAATGGATCATACATAGCTTTGTCACCTACTTCAGGAGTGACAATTGTGCTGGTCATAAATAAATTTAACTGGGCTAATTCATTCTGAGTTAAAGTCAATGCTATACCTTGCGCGGTGCAATACTTATTAACTTCATCGCGAAAAAGTTCGGCCGGGGTTTTAGTTACGCTAAATAATGAATGTGCTTGCATGATGAGTTCTCTTTATCGATAAGCGCAAGTTAATGCGGTGCTGAAGGTTGGTTCTGCTGCTGCCGTGGTGTTAACAGCTGTTACAAAAAATCCTACACTGCTTCTAGTAATGCTAGGCAACAAAGTCGCTGCGCCATAGATTGCCGCACTTGTCAGCAAATCTTGAATTTGCAGTGAAGTAACAGAATTGATTGTGGATTTAATAAATCGCAAGGTGAAATCAAAAGGTGTTGCGTAGGGTGATGGAGCAGAATTGGTAGCTAAGCCAACTGAGGAACCAGCCATTAAGCGGCGGTTTTTGAATGGACTAAGCTCAGTTTGGGGCAGGCTCTCGATCTTTATATTTTTTTCATGTGTTACAAATTCTTCAATCCTATGTATCTTTGTGGATATGGAATTACCTTCAGTGGTTGCCAAGCGATAAATTCTTTTTTCAAGATCAAGACAATCATAACCAAGCACTACCAATTCCCGCATTGCGGAATTCATTGCATCAATTAAATCACCTTGCTCATTATCAACTGGTTTTGGTCGCATATTTGGAAACAAGTTATCGCGCTGCTGACGTTCCTGCATACGAAGATAACTGTTAGTTTTAAAAGTCTTATCGCTAGAGGATAGTAATAATAAGTGGTCTTCTGTTATGCCGTAATCTTTTATTTTGGTGACAAAATCATAGGGTTGTTCGGAAAACCAGTCATCATGCGCGACCAGGCTCGCAGGTTGGCCTTTAATTACCGCTTTAATTTGGGCCACCGCTTCCTCTAAGGGACGCATTACATTTGTTGCATCAATGTAGTTGTTACAAGTTAGAGGAATAGCATGGAACATTAAGTTTTCAATAATTTCATTTAAGGCCTGCATTGAGGATAAGTTAATTTTTGAAAGAACTCTAATTTGTGTATAGCTAATCCGTCTAACTATTTCAAGCACATCGCTCAATGGGAGTTTCAATTGATTAATTAATTTTTTAACGAGATCAGATTTAAAGGGTTGTGCTCTTAAGTATTCTAATTCACTGGCTCGTTCAGATTTTGCTTTTTCAATTAACTGAGGGATTGCATGTTTTTCCTGTAGGTAGAATTCAACTATTTGATTCAGGGAAAGAAAACTATCAATTATTCGCTGACTGTAATTGATATTAGTTACTGGATAAAGAATAACCCGGTTTGCAACAAAGTAATCGTTACTCAGGACTTCACTAGAAATATCGTCTAAAGATACTTTAGGATATTGGAGCGCCACTTCTACGATCATGTCTATGATAGAGCCCATTTCTCGTCTAATACGTGAGTTCATAAATAAACCTCTAGTTATAAAAAGTAGTAAACATTACCTTCATCAAAGGCGGTTTGCAACTAGTAGCAAAGCAAAAAAAAACCCCCTGCTGATTTCTCAACAAGGGGTTTTAGGAATAAAAGCCTG
>JAZKAT010000020.1:0-23950 GCA_040389045.1 Pseudomonadota bacterium
ACAATGGATTCCCGCCTACGCGGGAATGACAACGTTCCAGCTTATGACATTGCCATCGTGCGTGTATTTGAAGATGTGACTTCTGGCGTGAAAATCTGTTCCAGATTTTTACCCAGACTCATTGTATTATCCAATAATTTAACCGAAACATTATTTTCACTACACCATTTAGTAATGGCTTCGCATTCAGCCTGCACCACTTTTTTCTGACTGGCGTCTTTAATATTTTCCGGGTTGCCTAGCACTAACACAATCCCCGCTGGTTTAAAATTCTGTGCATTCGCCACTTCAACAATATGTTTAATTAAATCCAGGCGATTTTTTTCCAACTCAAAAGAAAGATAAAGCTGAAAAGGCCCGAATTTTCTGGGTTGTTTGTCTATATCTAAAATAACGTTATGCTTCGCGCTTTCATCAACTATCTTGTCTACATGGGGGCCATTGGTATCGCTGGCTAAGTACACTATTGAATAGTGTTTAGCTGCTACATCCTGCACTTCCTTAATTTTTGCAGCAACATCACCTACCGTTACCATAAGCTGCCATGCATCCCAAAATTCTTTTTCATTCACATCACTTGCCGGATCCAAACCTAACAGTTGCAAGACCTGACCTCTAAAGTCTTCCGCCTCAACACCATTACGGTTATACAGTTCACTTAAATCAAATGCCTGCTTTTGTAACGCTGGCGTAAACTTAAAATCTTTATTTTTCGCCATCGCTTTCAAGATTAATTTACCAATAAATCCACTGACATCCACCTTCTCAAGCAGCATCCCTAAGGATAGAATAATTGCCGATCGGTTTTGCATATTTTTACTCCTCATTCAAAGCAACAGAATTTTTGTTGAGGGAATATAACCGAAAATTAACGGATAATCATGACATTTTGTAACTAGTTGAATGTAAGGTGGATTACTGCGCAGCCGTAATCCACCAAAACCAATCACTACAACAAATCATTCCCACCGACAGGAAAAGACCCGTGTTCCGCATTTCTATAATCGGGAAATGAAGCATGCATATGGGAAATTTTCCAACCGTCTTCATCTTTCTCTATTACAATAGTGCCGCGCAAATGTTCAAAGGTATATTCCTTTCCTTCAATAGTGAGCTTGGCATTACAAACGGCCGCGGCCCACAAGGCATCCACAGGTGCTGGAACAAATGAGACGATTTCAATTTCACCTTTTTCAGATTGGCTCCAGTCACGTTTTAATTGCTCTTCAACTTGCTTTAAGCCCACCCTGTATTCATCAACACCTGAACCCCACATATTCGTGTTTTTGGTAAAGAGCTTGAGCAAACCCGGTAAGTCCCGGTTTTTATAGCCATCACAAAATTTAGTTAACAATTGTTCCGCCAGTTTTTTTTCGGGTAATTTCATAAAATAATCCTCTAATAAAATAGTATTCATAGCGGATTATAGTGATAGAAAAATACAAAATCTGTCCGGCACCAGCACGGACAACAGGAATTACCCAGCCGAACAAAGCGACATCATACGCTCAAGCTCAGCCCGGGTAGCAAACCCCGTTCTCAACCGGATTCTTTGCAGATAAGTTTCGACCGTTCGGGGTGAAACAGCTAAAGTCCTGGCAATTTTTTTAAGTGGAGAACCTTGTAATAACAGTCTTAAACAAGCTAATTCCTGCGCGGTAATATGCGTCATGCCGGTTTTACCGGCCACCACAATTTTACCTTCGGTTAAACAAATATCCTGGTAATTCACATCACGATAAGGTTTGGGCAGGGCGATAGGATTTTTATTCATGCATTCAATTAAATCTTTATTATCGTAATCAAATTCCTTAACAAATTGCTCAATCGCATGGAGTTTATTAAGATAAAAACCAGCGGGATTAGCCACATCATTTGGCAAGCCCACAGCAATCATATCGTAATAAGTTTTTGAACGACGCACCAAAGTCAATCCACAATGAACATTAAATCTTTCTCTAGCTATACCCACTGGAAATTCGGGCAATTCCTCATCCCATAAAAACCAGTAAGAATGCGCTTTTTCATGCTCTTCTTCATAAGAGGAAAAAATTACCGGCGTATTTTCCATTTCCGCCATCAGCTCAAAGGGGCCGGTATTATTTGTCAGTAAACTGGCTGAGCCATTGGCAAAACATCTAAGATATTGAAAATAAGAAAATCCAAACGCCCCCAAAAAGTTTTTACTAACTTCCTGGATTTTATTTTTTAATAATCGGGTTGGATGATCTAATGCTATCTGTATTGGCATAGGGATAACCTTTAATTTTTAACACCTGTTCAAGAGCAGCCCTATAGTAACCCTAGCGGTATTATTAGGCAACAAAAACTATACTTTTTATTCTAATACTTGACTAGTATATAATAAATGGAATAAAATATATAGTATGAAAATTGAACTCCGCGGATTAAAAGCAACAGGCCGAAAAATGCTAGGTAAGCTGATACAAGCCTCCAAAGAGAGCTTTACAGTAGCAGAGGCCTCCCAAATTTTAAATGTCAGCCGGTATCGAGCGGCATCACTTCTTGCTATGTGGGTGAGAAATGGTTGGCTGCATCGTATCCGCAGAGGTCTATACATTCCTATCCCCCTACATGCCACCAACACTGATACCATCCCTGAAGAACCTTGGCTTATAGCATATAAGCTTTTTTCACCTTGTTACATTGGGGGATGGACGGCAGCTCAGCACTGGGGGTTAACCGAACAGATATTCAATTCTATTTATGTCATGACGTCGAAAAAAGTACATTTGCGAGATCAAAATTTGAAAGGCGTCACTTTTAAAGTTAAGACGATTCTACCCAAAAGAATTTTTGGTACAAAAACTATATGGAGTGGAAAAGTAAAAATAGCCATCTCTGATCCTGCCAGAACAGTCATTGATGGATTAAATGATCCTGCAGTTTTAGGCGGCATTAGAATGGTGATTGATGTTCTCTCAGAATACATTAACTCGAAAGACTTTAATCAAAAAGAGCTGCTTGAATATGCAAAGGCTATGCATAATAGCGCCATTTATAAGAGACTAGGCTTTCTCATTGAATTATTAGAGCTTGATAGCACAGCTACTATAGTATCAGCCTGTAGAAGTAATTTAAAATCCGGTTATTCTCAGCTAGATCCAGCTGTTGCCGGAGAACGACTAGAAACGAAGTGGAATTTATGGATACCAAAGTCTTTTACTAAGGATTACTCGTGATATTGAAAGAAGAAATTCAGCAAATAGCCGCTGCAAAAAAATTAGGAATGGACATCGTAGAAAAAGATTACATTCTTGGCTGGGTGTTAGCAGGTATTCATAATCATTCTGCCACAAAAAATTCCTGGATATTTAAAGGTGGTACATGCCTTAAAAAATGTTATTTTGAAACATACCGTTTTTCAGAAGACCTCGACTTTACTTATCAAGGAGAGACAAGGGAATTAAGTGAAAAATTTTATAAAAATATTTTTATTGAAATAGGACAATGGATTTACAACAATTCGGGCAATGAACTACCACTGCAAGGAATCGAATTTGAAGCTTTTACAAACAAAAGAAATTCAACATCAATTCAAGGTAAATTAACTTATCGTGGGCCCATTTACCGCAACTTAAGCATTACCCGATTGCCAAGACTTAAAATAGACCTGACCCTTGATGAACCATTAGTCCTTGAGCCACAAATAAAAAAAGTCGATCATTCATATTCTGACATGCTAGAGGAGGGAAAGAAAATTTTGGCCTACTCCTATGAAGAATTATTCGCAGAGAAATTACGCGCTCTTGTGCAACGATTGCGGCCAAGAGACTTATATGATGTGGTTCATCTTTTTCAACAAAAAGATTTAACGACAAATGTGCACTTAATCAATCAAACACTTCAAAAGAAGTGCGAACTTCGATCGGTTCCTTTTCCTAAAAAAGAATTAATTGAAAACCATGATAACCGCAGATTGCTTGAATCAGAATGGGCAACTCAACTTCGACACCAGATGCCTTATCTTCCGCCATTTGAACTATTCTTGGATGAGCTAGGAAAAGTTTTAGATTGGGTTTCAACAAAAAAGACAACTTATAAAGAATAGAATAACTAATGGAAATTTATCTAAGCTTTACTCCAGCGAAAATAAATCTTTCACCCCACCAACTGAACCATCTCTGGATGATTATCAAATAGTACTAACATTGGATTTTCAACTCCCCAATTTTTGCTATCAAATTTTTCTTTTTCAAATTTAATTTTGTTTTTTACATACTCCTTATTTTTCTTCGAAACCGTGGCGTTTTTTAAATAGGAAACAACAAACTCTGCTAATTTTATTCTATTATCAGTACCAATGGCTAGACTCCATTGCACATAACGAAAAAAAACACTGATTAACTTAGCTTCAGAATATACTTTATCATTGCTGCTCACTACTGTGCACTGTTCTGCCTTTAGAGGTCATTTTAGCGTATACCCTTTTAATAAGATCATTTACCTTTTTATAAAACTTACAATTCATTACAAAACTCTAGGTATATTTAATGTTTGATTAATGATTAAAGAAATATCAGACAGAAAGCGAGACTTATTGCTGACGCACAGCTTCTTCTTGCTTACGCGCCAGAGCAACCAGCTTGGCAACATTGTGCGGGGTATTGTCATATCCGGCCAGTGTCACTCCTACAATCTCTTTACGGTCCAGTGCGCCCAAACCAATATGCGTCTCCGCCCCTTTGGTTACCGTACCGGCAAAAGACCGCTGCCCCACTTTTGGAATCTGGATCAATTTGAATCCGTGAACATCTTTGCTTTTTTGCATAGCTTCCTGATAAGCGGAAAACGCCACGCTGGAATGCGGGTATTGATCTACGCTGATGGTGATTTTCTTCGAACCATCACTATTCGCATAGCTTACGCTGCGAGTGGCTTTAGGGTTACCGACAGCCGTCGTGTCTTTACCTATGTTTGCCTGCTCAGTAACTTCGGGAAAAAATAGATTAACCACCTGCAACGGGACTACTTTGTGGCTAGCCAACAAAGTAGCGGCGTTACCAGTCGACACCCACGCGCCTAACACTACCATACCTGCAATCCGCACTACTGTATTCAAGTTCATACTGCCTCCGCTAAGTTTAGCTTTGACTCTTAAACCGTTTACCCGCCTTACGCATTTTACGCAATTGCCACAAAGTCATTACTGGCCCTGACAAAGCATAAAGAAAAAAGCCGGAGAATAAAATTTCTGGTGGGTCCAGGGCAATCGTGGAAATGATCAACACCACAATAATCACCATGATAAATGGGATTTTGCCGCGTAAATCAAATTTTTTGAAACTATGATAACGAATCGTGCTCACCATCAAGGCGGCAATAAAAATCACTAAGGCCGCTAAGGGTATCGCCACAAATAAACCACCATCCACAATTTCATTGGAATAACCTAGCCATACCGCGCCACTAATTACCGCGGCTGCCGATGGACAGGGCAAACCCTGAAAGTATTGTTTATCTTGATCATGCGCCTGGGTATTAAAACGCGCTAACCGCAATGCAGTGGCCGCGGTATATAAAAAGGCCGCCAGCCAACCTAATTTGCCCAGGTTCGTCAATGACCAGGTATAGGCTATTACCGCGGGCGCCACACCAAACCCTACCATATCCGATAAACTGTCATACTCCGCGCCAAACGCCGTTTGGGTATTGGTCATGCGCGCCACCCGGCCATCCAGCGTATCGGCAATCATGGCAATAAAAACCGCCACTGCGGCCACATCAAAATTCCCTTTCACCGCCGCGATAATTGCATAAAAAGCCGCAAACAGCGCTGCCGTCGTAAATAAATTGGGTAATAAATAAATCCCGCGCGGCTTTTGTAATTTCGGCAATAATTCAGTTGGTTCTTGCAATTCCATCCTGCACCTCGATCAAAATTTAACACCTATTGTGCCCCAAATCATTTTTTCAAACCAGAAAATTCAACTTTTCCCCTTAAAATTGTTGCTATCCTTTTAATTTATATACAAAAAATTTAAACATAAAGCCTTAAGGTTCACTTAAGGTTTGGTTATATAAACTTAGCCAACTTTCAAGACTATCTAAGTCTGAATTAATAAAATAAATAAGAGCCCCAGGCTACGAGGATAAAATGAGTAATAATAATCGCCGAAGCGTGGGAAGTTCGGTTTTCTCCAGCATCATTGCCAGTTTCAGTTTCGTTAGACACAATTTTTTTGGTGCTTTGTGGCGAAATATGAATTTTAACTTTTTATCCACACAGCCCCGTCACGAATATGAACTCATCGAAGAACGCACTAAACGCAAAAGAAAACGTAATCGTCACCAAAAAAATAAACGATTTTCACTGCAAAAAAGAAATTTCATGCCTGAACAAGGCGAAGTTGAAGACTTCAAGCCCGGTGATACTAAAGTTAAGATTGATCACAATCCAGAACTTACGCCCATGGAAAGGTTCGATCAAAACGTATTAAAACAAGCATTCGACAATGGCAGGCCCTTGGAAGGCAAAGAATATTGGATTCCCGCGGCGGCATTTCTCGCGGTGGTGGGCGCCTGCTCTACTTCCAAAGATTTCGGTGACCGCTTTATTGAGGGCCTGCAGGAAAAAGTTTTCGGCATAAAACCACCTGAGTCGGGTGAAGCAATGGATACTGACGTGTCTTACTACGCCTATGCCATAGACGGTGTGGAAATCATCGTGGGAGTTGCAAACTTATGCACACAAGCTTCGCTCACTGCCAAATCATTTATTCACGTACAGTGCCGACTCTCACGTATGGTTTCTACTCCAAACCATGAGTATATGCAGGAATTAAGTCTCAGTGAAAAACTTGTTTTGACGGGTGTGACCCTGACCGGGTTTGCTTCCGCTAAAATGGTATTTGATAGTATGAGTAAAAAATACAAACTTCCTGGCACAGCATCCTATACCCTTAGCACTTTCAGTTTTTTCTCTTCCTTTTTCGTTAATGAAAATTTTACTTACGATAGATTGCTGGCTATGCACCAAGTCAGAAATGATCTCGCCATTATTCGTCTGCTCACTAAAGCAAAAGATGAAGTCAACAAGCTCGCCAATAATTCAGAAAATCCTGATGCATTTATTGAAAGATTAGGAACCGGCACATGGTTCCGCCAATTAATCCTCCGTAATACTGCTCACAGCACCCCAGAACAAAATCAAGATACCATTTTGCAGTTACTGCAAATAACTGAAACCACCGCGGGTTCCAATTTATTTGATCCAGCAAAGGATTGGGCATGGTTAAACACTGACAATGTACTTAGCGTTATGCTTGGCATACTCGCCAGCGCCATGAATGCAAAAGCCGGCTTGCAAGTGCCAAACTTTATTACCGGCGGTTATCTGCCGGAAATAAATGTTAATGAATTTTTTACCCATTTCTTAGAGCAGTCGTGGGAAGTTTACGGAACCTTTCTCTTTGGCATGATGTGTTTTGGATTGACCTCCGGGGCCGTTAATTCCATTATTAATAGCCGCTCTTGCCACGAGTTAATCACCACTATCAAAAAGTTTTTGCCGATCTTTCTGGTTTCCGGCTTCAGCAGTATAAGTTCTCATGAACAAATGATACTGGCCGCTATTATCTTTCTTTCCACCGGTTATGCTATCGGCAAAGCTGGCGCCATGCTTAAATATGCGCTGATCGAGGTCGCACCAATACCTATTAGCATGGCCATCGCAACGGTACCGGTTTTTGAAGGCTTAGGTGTCATGTCTATGACCGGCGCGACAGCCGCTGGACGCAATGCAAAAGACTGGAAATTATTTGATGATGCAATAGCAGCACCTTCATTATTACATTTTTATCATCATCTGCCCTTTGATGATCAAATGACTTTGCGGCGCTTGCTGCTCACCCGATTTACATTAGCAATTGATGGTATGTATGCTTATTACAATCAAACAAAACCCCATGTTAACGGCGAGCATTTGTTCAACCCAACCTTACTCCAGGCGCTTGAAGAAAAATTTGGCGTCAACGCCGGTAATGAAGAGGTCATTAGCATTAAAGTTCAGCCGGAAGAGGAGCAGAAAGATTTGCTTTACTCGCCGGATTCTCCTGGGCTTACCTCACAACCTACCTCCCCTACAACACTACATGGTGGCTCACCTCACGCACTATTTTCACGAACGAAAAAGAATGGGGTCAATGCGGACACTGCAGCCAGTATGAATCGTTTAGGCTTGTCCCAAATTCTTTTTACTCCTGGCTCACCAGCCAGGAGATCGGATGCAGCGGGTGATACACCTTCTCCACTTTCTTCTCCACTTTCTTCTCCTGATAGCGAGAACGATCAAATAAGTCCCGTGTTGTCCCGTCAATACTCACATTCACATAATGACTTGTATAGCTTAGGTAAACAAACAAAAGGGTCCGAACAAAAAACCTCGACTCCTACCTCACTACGTTATGGCAGCTACGGTGGGTAGGATTAAAAAAGGGGGTTGCGACTAACCCCAATTAAACAGGAAAACACCTTCTGTGCCATTAACGGAAAGAAAGCTTACAAATAAAATGGTTTAAATTTTCGCTGGGATTTAAGCTTACATTTATACCCCCAACTTTCCCACAAACTATCCACAGATTTCGCACACCTTGTTCTATTGCATTTCCCGATAATATACACTATCTTGTATCTCAGGGGAGAAAAACACCTATATCTAGTAGTTTAATAAAAACTTGTTAATAACCGAAGAGTTGTCAAAATCTGCCCTTATTAAGATATTACTTATTTACGAACCACGCTCGGAGGAGCAACATGAGTACGGAAATCATCGAATTACGCGACCCACCTACCCGCAACACCACACCTGATCTTAACGCCAATGCACCGGGTCACATAAAAGTGATACGCCGGAATGGTACGGTCACGCCTTTTGACGGTGTTAAAATTGCCATCGCCATGACCAAAGCATTTCTAGCCGTTGAAGGCCCAAATGCCCAGGGTTCATCGCGCATTAAAGAAAAAGTGACTCATTTGACTGATTCGATTTCCCATACCTTTACCCGCCGCTTGCCATCGGGCGGTACTATTCATATCGAAGATATTCAAGACCAGGTTGAATTAATTCTCATGCGTGAAGGCGAACACAAAGTTGCCCGCGCTTATGTGCTGTATCGTGAAGAACGCCGCAAAGTTCGTGCTGAACAAGCTGAACAGCCAACTAATCCAAGTCAGCTTAATGTAACTTTAAATGATGGCAAAATCGTCCCGTTAGACGTAAAACGCCTTGCGGTACTAGTGGATAGCGCCTGCCTGGGGTTAAATGATGTCTCACCTAAGCTGGTACTTGACGATTTGCAACGCAATTTATTTGATAAAGTCCCAATCAAAGAAGTCAGTAACGCATTAATCATGGCTGCTCGGGTGTTAATTGAAAAAGAACCCAATTACAGTTATGTCGCCGCACGTTTGTTGGCCGACGAATTGCGCAGCGAAGCGTTAACTTTTTTAGGCATTAACAGCAGCCCCACATTTTTAGAAATGAAGCCGCTCTATCGCAACTATATAGCCGCCTACCTTGATAAAGGTATTGAACTGGAATTATTAGACCCACGCTTGAAAAATTACGATCTTGACAAAATCGCGGCAGCCATCCAATCCGAACGCGACTTGCAATTCACCTATCTAGGTTTGCAAACCTTATACGATCGTTATTTCATTCACAGTCACAACACCCGCTTTGAATTACCCCAAATGTTTTTCATGCGTGTAGCCATGGGCTTGGCTATGGATGAAAAAGACAAAGAAGCACGGGCGATTGAATTTTACAATTTACTGTCCTCTTTTGATTTCATGAGTTCAACACCCACCTTGTTTAACTCTGGCACCTTACGTCCACAATTATCTAGTTGTTACCTGACTACGGTACCTGATGATCTGGATGGTATTTTTGCGGCGATCAAAGATAATGCCTTACTGTCGAAATACGCGGGCGGTCTTGGCAATGACTGGACCAATGTTCGCGCGATGGGCGCGCGCATTAAAGGCACGAATGGAAAATCACTAGGCGTAGTCCCTTTTCTCAGTGTCGCCAATGCCACCGCCGTCGCGGTGAACCAGGGCGGCAAACGCAAAGGCGCGGTATGTGGTTATCTGGAAACCTGGCACAAAGACATAGAAGAATTTTTGGAATTACGTAAAAATACCGGTGATGAGCGTCGACGTACTCATGATATGAATACGGCAAACTGGATCCCTGATTTATTCATGAAACGCGTTAACGCGGAAGGCAACTGGACGTTGTTTTCACCTAACGATGTGCCAGACTTGCATGACTTGTATGGCGCCGCCTTTGAAAAAGCTTACACTGCTTACGAAGCGAAAGCCGCACGTGGTGAAATCCCGAATACCAAAACCCTGCCCGCGTTGTCATTGTGGCGCAAAATGCTAGGTATGCTATTTGAAACCGGTCATCCCTGGATGACTTTCAAAGACGTATGCAACCTGCGTTCCCCGCAACAACATACGGGTGTTGTGCACAGTTCCAATTTGTGTACCGAAATTACCTTGAATACATCCCTGGATGAAATCGCGGTCTGCAACCTTGGCAGTGTTAATCTTACTATGCATATGACTAAAAATGGCTTGGATACGGAAAAACTACGCCGTACTATCCACACCGCCATCCGTATGCTGGATAATGTCATCGATGTGAATTATTACTCGGTGCCGCAAGCACGCAATTCCAATATGAAACACCGTCCTATTGGCATGGGCATTATGGCTTTTCAAGATGCGTTATATCAATTAGGCATTGCCTATACTTCGCCGGAAGCGGTTGAATTTGCTGACCGTTCCATGGAAGTGATTAGTTACTACGCCATTGAAGCTTCCACTATGCTGGCCGAAGAACGCGGCGCTTATGCGACATTTAAAGGTTCGCTATGGAGCCAGGGAATTTTACCGATTGATTCAATTGATATCCTGGAACGTAATCGTGGTGAAGCGGTTGACATGGACCGTTCCCAAACGCTGGATTGGGACACTCTGCGCAAACGCATTCAAAAAGTTGGCATGCGCAATTCCAATGTTTTGGCGATTGCACCGACAGCAACCATTGCCAATATTTGTGGTGTGTCACAATCCATTGAACCTACTTACCAGAATTTATTCGTCAAATCCAATTTGTCGGGCGAATTCACGGTCATTAATCCTTACCTGGTCGCGGATTTAAAAGCACAAGGACTGTGGGATGATGTCATGGTCAATGACTTGAAATATTTCAATGGCAGTGTTAGCAAAATCAATCGTATTCCAGCCGCCTTGAAAGAACGTTACGCGACCGCATTTGAAATTGATCCCTCATGGTTAGTAGACGCCGCTTCACGCCGTCAAAAATGGATTGATCAAGCACAATCGCTAAATCTTTACATGGCGCAACCATCCGGTAAAAAACTCGATAATCTTTACCGTTATGCCTGGAAACGCGGCTTGAAGACAACTTATTATTTACGCAGCATGGGGGCGACCAATACAGAAAAATCAACGGTCACCACCGATAATGCGTTAAATGCCGTTACCATGGCGCCAGCCGTGAATGATCCAAAAGTATGTTCGATCACGGACCCTGATTGCGAAGCTTGTCAGTAATTATTTTTTAAGGAACACAGTTATGTCTATAGCAGATCGTGGTGGCGTAATGCCCACTCTGGAAAATCCAAAAATGGGGGCCGCCCGTATACAGGTTGATGATAAACGTATTATTAATTGCCGCGCGGATCTTAACCAGTTAGTCCCTTTTAAATATAAATGGGCCTGGCAAAAATATCTGGACGCTTGCGCCAATCATTGGATGCCCAATGAAATTAACATGTCTGCCGATATTGCTTTATGGAAAGACCCTAATGGTTTAACGGAAGATGAGCGCACCATTATCAAACGTAACCTGGGTTTCTTTTCTACCGCGGATTCACTCGTTGCGAATAACCTGGTGCTGGCGGTTTACCGACATATTACCAATCCGGAATGTCGTCAATATTTATTGCGTCAGGCATTTGAAGAAGCATTGCATTCACACGCTTATCAACATGTCATTGAAAGTTTAGGGATGGATGAAGGTGAAATGTTTAATATGTACCGTGAAGTGCCCTCGGTCGCCCGCAAAGCTGCCTGGTCTATTCCCTACACTCGCAGCCTGGCTGATCCCAACTTCCATACCGGCACACCTGAAATGGACCAGCGCTTATTGCGTGATTTAGTCGCATTTTATGTCGTGTTTGAAGGAATTTTCTTCTACGTTGGCTTCACCCAAATACTTTCCATGGGCCGTCGCAATAAAATGACTGGCACCGCCGAACAATTGCAATATATTTTGCGTGATGAATCCATGCATTTGAATTTTGGTATTGATGTTATCAATCAAATCAAAATTGAAAATCCCCATTTATGGACGGAACAATTTCAGCAGGAAATGCTGAAAATGATATTAGAAGGTGTGGATATGGAGTACTCTTACGCTGTAGATACCATGCCGCGCGGGATTTTAGGTATGAATGCGGAAATGTTTAAGGAATATCTGCAATTCATCGCCAATCGCCGTTGCGCACAGATAGGCTTGCCACAGCAATTTCCTGGCGCGAGCAATCCATTTCCCTGGATGAGTGAAATGATGGATTTGAAAAAGGAAAAGAACTTTTTTGAAACCCGGGTCACGGAATATCAAACTGGCGGCGCATTGAACTGGGATGAATAGATTTTTTAACTGGGCCTAGACCCTAAAAAATCCCGCGCACTGTCGCGGGATTTTTTTTACTAAGGATTATCATGGAACCACGAGTTGAGTTGCCCCCTCTCACCAAGCATATAATTGTATTATTAGACATTGATAAAACTCTAGTTGCATTCAGAGATTACGCCCCAGCTGAAATGATTACCTATACTGGCGGTCATCACACTTGGGTAGCATGTCTCAGAAAATTTAAAGAAACCGCAAAAGCGCAAGGCATAGAAGTTCATTATGGCATAGCCACCCTCAAAAAAAGAAATAGAACAGATAATGCTAATTTAATAGGGGATATCATTTACGCCCAAATTATGGCAGACCAATACTGGCAACTAATTACTAAATGTAGTTACAGTAATCATTTAAAAGAATTCATTGATCCAAAACTTATTTTTTTCCTGGGTGAAAAACTGGAAGAATTAAGTAAAAATGTTAAGCCGGCACATCTTGCAGCACTGCAAAATAATAACGCGCCTCCCGGTTACCCCCCTGTTATCGTTGCTAACGAGATAACTTATTTAAAGGAAGAATTTTTTCAATGCAAAGCGCTTTATGCCATGGAAGAAGCGCGCCAAATTATTGAAAAAGAATTTGGCACTTTTATATTGAAAGAACAAGTTTATCTAATCGACGATAACGTCCGCATTTGTCATGCTGCCATTAAACTTGATTATAGTAGTATTTGCGTAGACAATTTCGTGGCAAATCCGGAAGCGAAACAACAGGAAGTAATACATAAAATATTTGATTTGCTGGTAGAACAACTATACAAGGTAGGCACACCAAGAGATCCCCAAACCATAACCACGGTGAATAAAGTCATTTTAAATACGTTACAAACCTCCGTGACAGTAAGCGAACTCCTCGCCATTCTGACCGCCGATTTACCTAATCAGTTAATTAAACCTGGCTTTTTCAAAGCTGTACCCGATGAAAAGAATCCCAACCTTGCGTCCAGCCAAAGCCCGAATGATGAGAAATCCGATAAAACCTCATCATCCAGCTTGAGTTATGGCAGTAGCAGTAGCGGTACGGGTTAAACTGAGGGAGCTTTCTTTGCCACTGCGCGGTACATGCCGACCATGCTAATGATAATCCAGGCAATTTCTATGACTATCGAAGATGTGTTTGGATAGAAATAAAGAGAATAAAGAATTAACCAGGCACCGAGAAAATTCATAAATTGAAATAACATGCTATCAGCAATCCAGCGGCCTATGCTTAAGTAATAATAAGCAATCAGAATCAAGCCAACGCCAATAATACCGACCGGATCGGCGAGTTTGAGTAATATGTCATGCATAAAAGAATCTTCCTATTTGTGAGGGTTGTATTGTAAAGGTTTTATTTGAGCAACGCCACTAACACTATCATGCAATGCTGTCATTCCCGCGCAGGCGGGAATCCATTATTTTGAGTCTCAGGCCTTGCGGTTTCAATCTACTCTTCCCACTACTCTTAACGCCTCACTCACCACCGCCGCACCCGCACCTTCCTTATGCGCGTTTTCACTCAAATACCGCCGCCAGCGTCGGCCACCTTTTTCACCCTGGAATAAACCAATAATATGCCGGGTGATGCTGGATAATTTAACGTTATTTTTCAATTGTTGTTCTATATAAGGTAATAATTTTTCAATAATCTGTTCGCGCGTATTAGTATCTTCAACGCGTCCGTAAAATTGTTGTTGGATCGCCGCCAGCAAATAGGGATTTGAATAAGCTTCCCGCCCTATCATCACTCCATCAACAAACTGCAACTGCTCGGTAATGTCCGCCACGGTTTTAATACCGCCATTGATCACAATCGTTAACTGCGGAAAATCCTGTTTAATGCGCCGCACTACCTCATAACAAAGCGGTGGAATTTCACGGTTTTGCTTGGGGCTTAGACCATTCAACCAGGCTTTACGAGCATGAATAATAAATACCTTACACCCTGCGCTCGCCACCGTACTAATAAAGTGCTGCAATTCTTCGTAAGAATCCTGGTTATCAATGCCTATCCGGCATTTGACCGTTACCGGTATTTGCACTGTTCCGCACATTGCACTGACACAGTCAGCCACCAGTTGTGGTTCGCCCATTAAACACGCGCCAAACCGACCCGACTTTACCCTATCACTAGGACAACCGATATTTAAATTTATTTCATCATAGCCAAAGTCCGCACCCATGCGTGCGCAACGTGCTAATGCCAAAGGGTCACTGCCGCCTAATTGCAAAGCCAGCGGATGTTCCAAGGGGTCAAACGCTAAAAAGCGCTTATAATCACCATATATCAAGGCACCCGTGGTGATCATTTCCGTATACAACAACACATCCGGCGCGATTAAACGCAAAAAGTAACGGTCATGGCGGTCCGTCCAATCCATCATCGGTGCTATGGCAATTTTGCGGTTTATAGGCATGAGCAAGAATTCTATTTATGCAGAACTTAGGGGGTAATTGTAGCATAAAAGAATATATTTTATGCAGTACATTAGTTCTAATAAATAGGGAAGAACTGATCAAATTAAAACCAATTTTGCTGGCATCTTCTCAAAGAGCTTTAACCCTTGGCAACCGTCAAATAATACTACTAGCAGCCCGCGACCATAAACTAAGCTTCTTCCAAACTATGCACGGGCTTTACTGAACTCCATTGTTTACAGCCAGGGCATTGCCAATGCAAGGACTTGCCAGAAAAACCGCAAGAAACACATTGGTATTCTGGTTTATCAGCCAATAACTTGTTAGTCAAGCCATGTAAAATTAACAAATCTTCGCGCGCGCGCCCTTCCGTGCTGGAAACATATAAATTAATAAATAAATGTAATCCCGATAACGAAGGATAACGACGTATATAATCGGCGACAAATTTTGCCGCGACTTTATCGCCCTTCCATTTACGTATGCGATCGGAAAGAATTAACACCACAGGAATTTTTGGATATTCTTCCAGGACTTTCATTAAATAGCTTACCAGTTTTTCTTCTTCATTCAAATTTTCATAACAGGACGCCAGCGCTTCAATCGCTTCGGAAAGATAGTTAGAATCCTGGTCTTTAATACGTTTTAAATTTTTCAAGGCTGACTTGTAATCACCTTTATTCATTTCCACACTGGCCAGCAGCAAACTCGCGCGCACACATTGTGAATCCGCATCCAGGGCTTGTTTTAATTGTTGAAATGCTTGTTCATAGTGGCCTTTTTGCGCGGCGGCTTCGGCTAATTCACAATAATAATGCGCAATCACCGGCTGCATGTTTTTACGGGTGGCTGCCGCTAATTTGGTGGCCGCTTCAATAGCTTTTTCCCACGATTTTTCTTGTTGATAAATATCGAGCAAGGCGCGTAAGGCGGGTACTGCATATTCACGCAGCGACACCGCTTCCAGAAAAATGCGTTCCGCCCTGTCTAACACTCCCGCACTTAAATAATCCTGGCCTAATTCAAATAACGATTGTTCACGGCTGTTTTTATCAAGCTGCGGACGGGCAATTAAATTTTGATGAATTCTAATGGCTCTATCTACTTCACCGCGGCGACGGAATAATTTGCCCACAGCTAAATGGGTTTCAACGGTGCTGCTATCCACTTCCAGCATTTTGATGAATACATCCACTGCTTTGTCAGGTTCTTCGTTTAATAAAAAATTCAAACCTACCAGGTAATCACGTGGCAAATTAAATTTTTGCGACACAGCGTTATTGTCACGCGACCGGTAACCTAGATACCAGGCGATAAACAGTGCTGTTAAACTTAAAAGAAACCACCACAAACTCATTAATGTTTATCCTGTAAGGGTATGGCACGTAAATTTTCGATTTCCTTTTGCGCCAACTTTAGCTTTTGCTTGAGACGATAATTTTTGAGTTTGGTTTTAATGAGTATCCACAATCCAACGATTATGCCCAATAGACAACCTATCGCAAAAACCATCGCGATTAATAACGAAACTGGCATTACTTTGTGGCCGATATAATAATTTATATCAATAGTTCCCGAATTGAGCGTAGCAAAGCTAATACCCAATAAAATAATTAAGATAACGAAAATGTAGCTAAAGATACGCACGCATGACTCCTGAAGACCCTTATAAAACTAGGGAAAGCATAACATTTGCAAAGGTAACTGTCATTCTCCGCACCTGTCATTCCCGCATCCTTGTCATTCCCGCCTACGCTTAACATGGTGGGGAACCCTCTCTTCACCTCTCCCCGACGACTGTCATTCCCGCGTAGGCGGGAATCCATTCCTAACATCGGCAACATTTGTGACTCTCATAATAGATTCCCGCCTGCGCGGGAATGACAGGGGACAAAAAAAAACGGCATCATCACTGATACCGTTTTTGATTTCACTCGCAGGACTTGAAAAAGAATTACTCTTTATCACCTTCCTTGCCCATTTTTTCTTTGAACAAATCACCCAGGGTTGTTTTCATGGGGTCAGTGCCTTTATCTTTCTTTTTAGTCGTCGTGGCAGATGCTTTGGCTTTTTTCGGGGCCGCAGCTTCTTTGTCCTTGGACTTCATGGAAAGCGTAATGGTATGGGTCTTACGATCGGTACCAGTAATCTTGGCTTCAATCATGTCGCCAACATTCAAACGGGTACGCGCATCTTCAACCTTTTCCGCCGCAATTTCAGTGGCGCGCAAAGTGCCATGAACATTTTCCGCTAATTCAATGACCGCAGACTTGGCTTCAACTTCAATAACCTTACCAGTCACTATGCTACCTTTTTCATTTTCATTCAGGTAGTTCGCAATCGGGTCATCGGCTAATTGTTTCAAGCCCAGGGAAATGCGTTCACGTTCAGCGTCAATCGCCAAAATAACGGTTTCAAGTTCATCGCCTTTCTGGAATTTACGCACTGTTTCTTCAGCGCCAGTTTCATTCCAGGAAACATCGGATAAATGGATCAAACCATCTATGCCGCCATCCAGACCAATGAAGATACCAAAGTCAGTGATCGATTTGATTTTGCCAGAAATTTTATCGCCTTTCTGATGTTTGCCAGCAAATTCTTCCCATGGGTTAGTAGTGCATTGCTTCAAGCCCAGAGAAATACGACGGCGTTCGCTATCAATATCCAACACGATAACATCAACTTCCTGACCTAAATGTACAACCTTGTTCGGGTTGATATTTTTGTTGGTCCAATCCATTTCAGAAACGTGCACCAAACCTTCAATGCCTTCTTCAATTTCAACAAAGCAACCGTAATCAGTAATGTTGGTAACTTTACCACTTAAGCGTTTGCCTATCGGGTAACGTTGGCTAATGTCAGCCCATGGATCTTCACCCAATTGCTTCAAGCCTAAAGAAACACGTGCATTGTTACGATCAAACTTCAGGATCTTAACTTTGATTTCATCGCCAATATTGAGAATTTCACTTGGGTGTTTGATACGCTTCCAGGACATATCCGTGATATGCAACAAGCCATCAACGCCACCTAAATCAATAAACGCGCCGTAATCGGTAAGGTTCTTGACGATACCTTTCACTTCATCGCCTTCATGCAGATTTTCGAGTAAAGCTTCGCGTTCAACGCTGTTTTCAGCTTCCATCACCAGACGGCGTGAAACTACAATGTTGTTACGCTTGGCATCAATCTTGATAACTTTGAAATCGAATTCTTTGCCTTCCAGCGCTTCTGGATCACGCACTGGTTTCACATCCACCAATGAACCTGGCAAGAATGCTCTGATTTTATTAATTTCAACGGTGAATCCGCCTTTAACACGGCCCTGGATAACACCTTTCACGGTTTCTTTCTTCTCGTAAGCTTCTTCGAGAGAAATCCATGACTCAAGACGTTTAGCGCGTTCACGCGATAAGCGTGTCGTGCCAAAACCATCTTCAACTGTATCAAGCGCTACTTTGACATCATCGCCGACTTTAACTTCAAGTTCGCCGCGTTCATTGTAAAATTGCTCGATAGGAATAATAGATTCGGATTTTAAACCCGCACTGACAACGATGTAGTCAGGTTCAACGCGGATAATTGTTCCGGTGATAACTGCACCTGGAACCATAGGACTAATACTTAAACTTTCTTCAAATAACTCAGCAAAACTTTCGCCAGTAGACATAATGTGATTTTCCCGGATTTTTAAAAGAGACTTTCAAAAACCTGTTTGCATAGTGAAAAATTAATAAAACGATATAACAATTATATCGCGCCTTGTTGCCATTTTTTTACTTCCGTCAGAATGATTTCGACTACTTGATCAATGGTTAAAGTATCCGTATCAATCATGAGCGCATCTTCTGCCGCCTTAAGGGGGGCCACCGCACGCTCTGAATCTCGTCTATCGCGCTCACGTAGCTCTTCCACAAGGTCGTCTAGGTTAACATTAATACCTTTTTCCTTCAACTGGATATGACGTCGCCGGGCGCGCTCGGCGGCGCTGGCGGTTAGGAATACTTTTACCTCCGCATCCGGAAACACTATCGTGCCCATATCGCGACCATCGGTCACTAAGCCCGGTAATTTACGAAATTCGCGCTGCCGTTCCAGCAAGGCGATACGTACTGTCGCCAGCGTGCCGACTTTAGAAGCGGCATTACCCATTTTTTCCGTGCGGATGGCATCGGTAACATCTTCATTATCAAGCAAAACTCGTGGCGGCAGCCCGACTTTATCGGTTTCAATAAACTGCACATCCAGATGGGTAGCCAGGACTTCCAGCACGGGTTCATTATCAAAGGTGACATGATGTTTCATGGCAGCCATGGCCAGGACCCGGTATAAAACCCCGCTATCCAATAAATGCCAGCCCAATATTTTAGCCAGCGCATGGCCCGCGGAACCTTTGCCAGTCCCGCCGGCCCCATCAATAGTGACTACCGGAGGTAGCTCATTCATGCGTTTTTTCCTCAGGGACTTGTAAGGTTGCGACCCGCTCCAGGCTAACTAATAGCTCGTCATTAGTCAGTTGAATTAAGCGAACGCCCTGGGTATTACGGCCTATTAATGAAATTTCACTGACCGGTACCCGCACCAGAGTGCCTTTATCGCTGATCAACATAACTTCATCTTCTGCATTGACTTGGATGGCACCGACTACTTCGCCATTGCGTTCTGTTACCTGGATTGAAATAACGCCCTGCCCACCACGGCCAGTCGCGCGATATTCATCAATTGCGGTACGTTTACCAAAACCATGCGCAGTCGCGGTAAGGATATCGCCATTACCGCGGATGACTACCAGGGAAATAACCCGCTGGCCATCTTGTAATTTTACGCCACGCACGCCGCGGGCGGTACGGCCCATGTGACGTACGCTGCTTTCGGTAAAGCGTATAACTTTTCCGGCATTGGTAAAGAGCATGACTTCATGATTACCGTCGGAAAGCGCCACTCCTACTAGCCTGTCATTTTCTGCTAATTCCAGCGCAATGATGCCCGATGAGCGGCGGCGTGAAAATTCCGTGAGCGCGACTTTTTTCACTGTGCCCTGTGCGGTTGCCATAAAGACATATTGATCTTCACGGTATTCCCGCACGGGTAAAATAGCGCTGATTCGTTCGCCTTCCGCCAACGGTAATAAATTAATAATGGGTTTGCCGCGAGAATTGCGGCTGGCTTGCGGCAATTGATAGACTTTCAGCCAATAAACTTTACCCGCGTTTGAGAAACACAAAATGGTGTCGTGTGTATTAGCTAACAGCAGATGTTCAATAAAATCTTCTTCTTTAATGTTGCTGGAAGATTTGCCTTTGCCGCCGCGGTGCTGTGCTTGATAAACTTCGACTGGCTGAGTTTTTGCATAGCCTTCATGAGAAACGGTAACGACTACATCTTCTTCAGGAACTAAGTCTTCTAAGCTAAAATCACCTTCGCTGTCGATAATTTCCGTGCGTCGCTCATCGCCAAATTGTTCTTTGATGGCGATAAGTTCGTCGCGAATGACTTGCAACAAGCGGTTGGTGTCAGTAATAATTTCAGTTAAATCGATAATTAATTCTTTTAACTGATTATGTTCAGCAGTAATTTTGTCTTGTTCTAATCCCGTCAAACGATGCAAACGCATTTCTAAAATGGATTGCGCTTGTTCTGGCGATAAATGATAACCATCATCCATCAAGCCATAACGGCCGCCGTCAGCAATAATTAAACTCTGGCCATCGGCGCGGGTTAAAATGTCAACAGCTGTTGATGGCTGCCAGGGGCGCGCCAATAATTTTTCCTTAGCATCAGCAGCGTCTTTGGCTTGTTTGATCAACACAATCATTTCATCAATATTCGCCAAGGCAACCGACAAGCCTTCTAAAATATGCGCGCGTTCTTTGGCTTTCCGCAAATCAAACACGGTGCGACGGGTAACTACTTCGCGGCGATGACGCAGGAAAGCGTCGATCAATTCTTTGATGTTAAGTATGCGCGGTTGATTATCCACTAACGCGACGATATTAATACCGTAAACGGTTTGCAGCTGGGTGTGTACGTATAAATTATTTAAAATGACTTCCGAGTTTTCATTGCGGCGTATTTCAATGACCATACGCATGCCTTGTTTGTCGGATTCATCACGCAGAGCGGTGATGCCATCAATTTTCTTTTCTTTGACTAATTCAGCGATACGTTCAATCAAGCGGGCTTTATTAACTTGATAGGGTAATTCGGTGACGATAATTTTTTCTTTGGAAGACTTTTCGTCGACTTCGATATTGGTTTTGGCGCGCACAATAATTCGGCCACGTCCGGTGCGATAAGCTTCGGCGATGCCGCCGCGGCCGTGAATGATGGCGGCGGTAGGGAAATCCGGGCCAGGAATATATTGCATGATTTCCTGTATGCTAAGTTCCGGATTATCAATCGAGGCGACGCAGGCGTTAATGACTTCGGTAAGATTATGGGGCGGTATATTGGTTGCCATGCCAACGGCGATTCCGGATGACCCATTCACTAACAGGTTAGGGACTTGGGTGGGCATGACGACGGGAATGAGTTCTGTTTCATCGTAGTTGGGTGAGTAGTCTACGGTTTCTTTTTCCAGGTCAGCTAACAGGGAATGTGCCAGGCGTGACATGCGGATTTCGGTGTATCGCATGGCGGCGGCGCTATCGCCATCGACGGAACCGAAGTTACCTTGCCCGTCTACGAGTAAATAGCGCATGGAAAACGACTGCGCCATGCGGACTATGGTTTCATAAACAGCGGTATCGCCATGGGGATGGTATTTACCGATGACGTCACCGACAACGCGGGCGGATTTTTTGTGGGCTTTGTTCCAGTCATTGCCGAGTTCGTGCATGGCGAACAGCACGCGTCTATGGACGGGCTTCAATCCATCGCGCACATCGGGCAATGCACGGCCTACAATAACGCTCATGGCATAATCGAGATAAGACTGCTTTAGCTCAGCTTCCAGGCTTACTTTCTGGATTTCTCTGGCGATTGGAACTGGTGTTTCCATAGATAAATTCGCTTATTTTGGCACTACTAAAATAGGTGATAAAAATGATTAATTAAAGCCGCAGAAGTGTACCATAAATCGCGGATTTGAAACAGCAAAATGAGCGGAAAAAGTAGAGAAAACCACGCTCGAAATTGATGCAATTTTGCACGTTGATTATCGCGTAAGGATTGGAGCTAGGGGTTGCCAGCTACGCTGGCATGACACCAACCCTGTCATTCCCGCGCAGGCGGGAATCCATTCCTGGAAAATTCCAATATCGTGTCCTGCTCATGATGGATTCCCGCCTGCGCGGGAATGACAGCTGAACTAACTATCCTAGCCCGTATGCAGCGCAGCGGAATACGGGGAAACGCTTTTAGGTGAGAGAATGCTTGCTGCGGTCGATAAATTTTTCCGGCGATACATCAAACAATAAAAGCTTACAATGTAACGGCCCATTGTATAAGGCGTAAAACTTTTTGGCGCGTAAACCCATGACCTTGCCTAAATCCGGATTGCCCGTGAAAACTGCCGCTTGCCAGCCGCTGAAAACTTCTTTGAGCTTGGTGCCTAGCAACGTATAAAGCGGCGCTAATTCTTCAACTTCCCCCAGGCGTTCACCATACGGCGGATTCACTATTACTAATCCGGTTTGCGCTTTTGGCGGCATGGTTAAAATTTCTAACTCACGTTTTTCCACATGAATCCGGCCTAAAAAATCGGTGCGTTCTATATTTTCAAAAGCATTGGTTATCGCTTCGGGATCTGCGTCATAACCGACAATAACGGGTAGATTTTTCAAACCCTCTGCTTTACGAGCCAGCGCATCTCTTACCAAAGGATCCCACAATTTCGGTTGGTGTTGTTTCCAGCCTAAAAAACCAAAGTATTCGCGATCTAAGCCGGGGGCGATATCCCCGGCCATCATGGCGCCTTCGACTAACAGTGTTCCAGAGCCGCACATGGGGTCTAGTAAAGTGCCGCCAGTTTTGGCGATGGCTGGCCAGCCGGCACGGATTAAGATGGCAGCGGCGAGATTTTCTTTTAGTGGAGCGGCGCCGCCGCTGAGGCGGTAACCGCGTCTATGCAGGCTGTCGCCGGATAAGTCTATTGAAATGGTAGCTAAGTCGCGGTGTAGATGTACGTTCACACTTAGGTCGGGGTTTTCCTTTGCGACGCTGGGTCGTACTCCAGATTTCTCGCGGAATTGGTCGACAATAGCGTCTTTAACTTTTTGCGCGCCGAATAAGGTATGGGTGATATTGGATTGGGAAGTGGTGAAATTAACGCTTAACGTGCCATTTTCATCAAGATGGTCAGCCCAATTGATAGTTTGTACGCCTTCGTATAATTCTTCGGGTGTCGCAGCGGGTACGCGCGCCAGACGCAGTAAAATCCGGTTTGCTAATCGAGACCATAGGCAAGCTTTGTAAGCGAATTGCAAATCGCCGGTAAATTCCACGCCAGCGAGTTTTTCGGCGGCGCTGGTTGCACCCAGGGCTTTTAATTCATCCACCAAAAGTAGTTCGAGACCTTTGGGGGTGGTGGCGAAGAGGTTTAGTGAAGTTGTCATGGGGACGCAGTATAGCAGAGATGAGACAGTAGAACAGTAGGTTGGGCTGAGCACAGCGAAACCCAACATGCGTACCCTAAAAACTGTTGGGCTTCACTGCGTTCAGCCCAACCTACAAAAGCTACGATTTTATCCTCGAGCCATTCATAACTTTTCAAAACTGCTTAGGTAAGAGGTGAGGTTATGGATTTCCAAACCTTGAAAATCAGGGATGATTTTCCAGAGCCTACAGGGATGTATTC
>JAZKAT010000021.1:0-3440 GCA_040389045.1 Pseudomonadota bacterium
CCAGCTTCTCAGCGGGTGCAAATGCGATTACTTTAACTAGCGCGAATGCTCTGACAGGTGCGGTTGCCTTATCAAATAGCGGGGCTAACAATATTAGCTTAACCAATTCATTGGCATTGTTATTAGGTAACGTAAATGTAGGTAGTGGCACGTTGACCTTAAATGGTTTAGGTATTTCACAATCAGGCAGCACGACAATAGCGCAAGCCGCAGGTGCAGCTCTAGCCACCTTTATTGGTAACGCAGGAGCGATTACGTTAGGAAATGCTAATAATCTGACGGGTACAGTCGATCTTAATAACAGTGGTACGGGAAATAATATTAGTCTGACCAATGCGATTGATTTGACATTGGGTACAGTGACCAGTGGCGCTGGTACCGTAACAGTTAATGATACAGGTGCGTTAAGCTTAACAGGTGCTATTAGTGGTACATCTACTTCGTTGACAGCAAGTAATTCGATTGCAGAAAATGGTGGTAGTGTTACCGGTATATTGACAACCAGCTCTGGTGGCGCACAAACCTTAAATGGTGCAAACACTTTAACTAGCTTTACCGCTAGCAATAGTGCTAGTGGTGACATTCAATTAACTAATACTGGCGCATTGAGTATCGGTGGTATCACTCAAGGGTTTGGTAATTTAACGATTGATAATACTGGCGCGATTAGCCAAACCAGCGCGATGACAGTTTCAGGCACGTCAAGTTTTTCAGCGGGCACAAATGCCATTACGCTTGCTAATAGTGGTAATTCCTTGACTGGTGTAGTTACGTTAACAAATAGTGGTGCGCACAATGTTAACTTAACCAATTCTATAGCATTGCAATTAGGTAATGTGAATGTAGGTAGCGGTACGTTGACCTTGAATGGTTTAGGCATTACCCAAGCGGCTAGCACGGCGATTACGCAAGCTGCAAGTGCTGGCATTGCTACTTTCACCGGTAATGCGGGCGTATTGACACTGGCAAATAGCGGTAATAGTTTGACGGGTACGGTTGTGTTATCAAATAGCGGTGCGAATAATGTTAGTCTCTTTAATAATGGTGCGCTGTCTTTAGGTAATGTTAGCGTTGGTTCGGGGACCTTGACAGTCAATGGCATTGGTATCACCCAAGCAGCTTCAACTGCTATTACTCAAGCAGCAAGTGCAGGTCTTGCTAATTTTATCGGTAATGCGGGTGTGTTAACACTAGCAAATACGACAAATAGTTTCACAGGTACGGTTGCCTTATCAAATAGTGGCGCAAATGATGTCAGTCTCTTTAATAATGGTGCATTGACTTTAGGTAATGTCAGTGTTGGTTCGGGTGCCTTGACAGTAAATGGCATTGGTATCACGCAGGCGGCTTCAACAGCTATCACCCAAGCGGCAAGTGCAGGTCTTGCTAGCTTCATCGGTAATGCGGGCGTATTAAGCCTTGCGAATACGTCAAATAGCTTCACAGGTAATGTTGCCTTATCAAATAGCGGAGCGAACAATGTCAATCTCTTTAATAATGGTGCATTGACGTTAGATAACGTTAATGTTGGTACAGGCACATTAAGTATTAATGGTATTGGAATTTCTCAAGCTAACGGCATGGCCATTACCCAAGCCGCTGGCGCATCTGCGGCTACGTTTACCGGTAATGCAGGCACAATCACATTAACTAATGTCAATAATTTAACTGGTACAGTAAATCTTAATAACACCGGTAGCGGTAATAGCATTAGTTTAACAAATGGAATTGATCTTACGCTAGGTACAGTTAACAGTGCTGACATTGTTACTGTGAATGATACGGGTGCATTGTCTCTTACCGGAGCGATAACCGGCAGTTCAGTTTCGCTAACTGGAAGTAGTACGATTACCGAAACTGGCGGCACAGTGGCCGGATCATTGACAACAAGTTCCGCGGGTGCACAAAGCTTAACAGGTGCGAATACATTATCTAGCTTTAATGCAAGCAATAGCGCGACAGGCAACATTCAATTAACGAATTCAGGAGCATTGAGTATCGGTGGTATCAGTCAAGGGTTTGGCAATTTAACAATTGACAATACCGGCGCGATTAGTCAAACCGGGGCGATGACCGTGTCTGGCACATCAAGCTTCTCAGCAGGTGCGAATGCTATTACGCTTGCTAATAGTGGCAATGCATTGACGGGCGCGGTTACGCTTTCCAATAGCGGTGCGAACAATGTTAGTTTAAAGAATTCATCAGTATTAAGCCTAGGCAATGTTAATGTTGGCAGCGGTACGTTGACCTTAAATGGTTTGGGTATTTCACAATCGGGTAGCACGACAATCACGCAAGCTGCCGGTGCAGGTCTTGCTACCTTAATCGGTAACGCAGGAGCGATTACCTTAGGGAATGCTAATAATCTGACGGGTACAGTCAATCTTAACAACACCGGCAGCAGCAATAACATTAGTCTGACGAATGCGATTGATCTTACCTTAGGTACGGTCAGCAGTGCTGGCATTGTTACTGTGAATGATACGGGTGCGTTATCTCTTACTGGAGCGATAACCGGCAGTTCAGTTTCTCTAACTGGCAGTAGTACGATTACAGAAAATGGTGGCACAGTGACCGGCTCATTGACAACCAGTTCCGCTGGGGCACAAAGTTTAATGGGTGCGAATACATTATCTAGCTTTAATGCAACCAATAGCGCGACTGGCGATATTCAATTAACTAATATGGGAACCTTGAGTATCGGTGGTATCAGTCAAGGGTTTGGTAATTTAACCATTGATAATACCGGTGCAATTAGCCAATCCGGTGCGATGACAGTGTCAGGTACATCAAGCTTCTCGGCGGGTGCAAATGGTATTACGCTTGCTAATAGTGGTAATGCATTGACGGGCGTTGTTACGTTATCAAATAGTGGTGCGAATAATGTTAGTTTAAGGAATTCATTAGCATTGCAACTAGGTAACGTGGGTGTAGGTAGCGGCACGTTGACTCTAAATGGTTTAGGTATTACGCAAACTGCTAGTACGGCGATCACGCAAGCTGTTAGTGCTGGCGCTGCTACTTTCACGGGTAATGCAGGCGTATTGACGTTGGCTAATAGTGGTAATAGCTTGACGGGTAACGTTATATTATCAAATAGTGGTGCTAACGATGTCAGTCTCTTTAATAATGGCGCATTGTCATTAGGTAATGTGGCTGTGGGTTCAGGTATATTATCGATTAATGGGATTGGTATTACCCAAGTAGCTAGCACAGCGATTACCCAAGCTGCCAGTGCGGGTACTGCAACCTTTACAGGTAATGCTGGCGTCATTGCCTTGGGCAATAGCGGTAACAGCTTCACGGGCAGTGTTGTTCTGTCAAATAGTGGCGCTCATGATGTCAGTCTCTTTAATAACGGTGCAATATCTTTAGGTAATGTGACTGTTGGTTCAGGCGCTTTATCAATTAACGGTATTGGTATCACGCAACTTGCTAGC